>CAJXSH010000004.1 GCA_913061005.1 uncultured Ectothiorhodospiraceae bacterium
GGCAAGCGGTTAGTCGCGCGCAATCCGCATGTCCATGGCGACGAGTTAAGTCGCATGGTCATCGATGCCGAGGATTTTCTCCCCTATCTTGAGCGTTCAATGCGACAGAGGCGCAAACGCTGGACGGGTTGACGATGGAGGGGCTTGACGACTTTCGCGCCTTCGCCCGCGCCGTTGCCCGCCACGGAGATGGTCATTGACGCCAGGGCCGGGCTAGCTTCGATACACTCTCGCCATCGCCAATCGATACAAGGAGTCACCCATGCCCTATCGCCTCGGGGTTGTCATGGACCCGATCGAGGGAATCACCCCGTACAAGGACACCACGCTTGCGATGCTGCTCGAGGCGCAGCGCCGGGGCTGGGAAATCCGCTATCTGACCCTCGCTGATCTGTCGCTGCGCGATGGCGTGGCCTATGGCGACGGGGCATTGCTCGAGGTCCGCGACGACAACCACGACTGGTACACCCTGGGCGAGCGCGACGAGGAGCCACTGACCAACCTGGACGCGGTGTTGATGCGAAAGGACCCACCGGTGGACAGCGCCTATGTCTACGCCACCCAGATCCTCGAGGTGGCCGAACGGGCCGGGCTGCTGGTCGTCAATCGACCATCGGGGCTGCGCAACGTCCAGGAAAAGCTCTCGATCGCGCAGTTTCCGCAGTGCTGCACCCCCACCGTGGTCGAGATGAAGGCCGAACCGCTCAAGGCCTTTATCAACGCCCAGGAACGCGCCGTGCTCAAGCCCCTGCACGGCATGGGCGGTGAGGCCATTTTTGTGGTCCACGCCGGTGACCCCAACACCAGTGTCATCATCGAGCAGCTCTCCGAGCGTGGCACCCGTTATGTCATGGCCCAGCGCTATCTACCCGAGATCACCGAGGGAGACCGCCGGATTCTGGTCATCGACGGCCGGCCGGCGCCCTTCGCCCTGGCCCGTCTGCCCGCCGCCGGCGAGAGCCGTGGCAACCTGGCCGCCGGCGGCCGCGGTCTTGCCCGTCCGCTCACCGACCGCGAACACTGGATCGTCGAGCAGGTCCAGCCGCTGCTCGCCGAGCAGGGCATCCTCTTTGCCGGGCTGGATGTCATCGGCGGCTATCTCACCGAAATCAATGTCACCAGCCCCACCTGTGTGCGCGAAATCGACGCCCAAAAGGACACCAACCTGGCCGGTGAGCTTTTCACGGTCATCGAGCATCGACTGCTCGGGCGGCAATGAGCGCCGACGGCACCTATCTGGGCTTTGACGCCGGCGAAAAACGCCTCGGTGTCGCCGTCGGCCAGACCGTGACCGGCCAGGCCCGCGCGCTGATGGTGGTCCCCTGCCGCGCGGGTGTCCCCGACTGGGCACGGGTCGATGCCCTGGTCGACGAATGGCGTCCGGTGGGGCTGGTGGTTGGCATGCCCCGCCATGCCGATGGCAGCGCATCGGCGAGCACCCGGCTGGCCGAGCGGTTTGCCGGTGAACTCGCCCGTCGCAGCGGGCTTGGGGTCTATCGCATCGACGAACACCTCTCCAGCCACGCCGCCGCCGAGTCGCTGCGCGAGCGCGGGGCAACCGCGGACGTGCTGGATGCCGAAGCAGCGCGTATCATCCTCGAGACCTGGTTTGGCGAGCAGTTGACGTGACCGATCATTTGCCCGAAATCGACCCCCTGCTGGAGACCCTGACCCAGCGTGTCGATGCCCTTATCGAATCCGAGGGGCGCGCCCGCTGTTCGCTGGTGGGCATCCATCAGGGCGGGTTCTGGCTTGCCGGGGCATTGCAAAAGCGGCTGGGGCTCGATGGCGAGCCCGGCGCCCTGGATATCGCCTTCTACCGCGATGACCTGGACCGCGCCGGCCTGCAGAGCGAAGTCCGACCCACCCGTCTGCCCCTTGATATCGACGACCGGGTGATCATCCTGGTGGACGATATCCTCTATACCGGTCGTACCATTCGCGCGGCGATGAACGAGTTGTTCGACTATGGCCGTCCGGCCGCCATCCGACTGGCGGTGCTGCTCGAGCGCCCGGGCCGGGACCTGCCCATCGCCGCCGATATCAGCGCCGATCGCATCGAGCTTGCACCGCGCCAGCGGGTCAAGCTCCGGGGGCCGGATCCGCTCCATCTGGTCATCGAGGAGGCCCGGGCATGAGCGTCCAGCTCGATGAAAACGGTCAGCTGCGCCACTTCCTCACCACCGAGGGACTCGACCCGCAGCTGCTTGCCCGCATCCTCGATACCGCCGAGTCCTTCTCGGGGGTGATCGGCAAATCGGTCAAAAAGGTCCCATTGCTGCGCGGTCGGACCGTGATCAACCTGTTTTTCGAAAGCAGCACCCGCACCCGCACCACCTTCGAGCTGGCCGCCAAGCGGCTGTCGGCGGATGTGCTCAACGTCAGCGTGGATACCACCACCACCAAGGGCGAGAGCCTGCTGGATATGATGCGCAACCTCCAGGCCATGCAGGCGGACATGTTCGTGGTCCGTCACAGCGAAAGCGGTGCCGCCGAATACTTCGCCCGGCATGTCGACCCCGGCGTGGCGGTGCTGAACGCCGGCGATGGCTGGCATGCCCACCCCACCCAGGCGATGCTGGATGCGTTTACCATCCGCCGGCACAAGGGCGGGTTCGAGAACCTGCGCATCGCCATCGTCGGCGATATCCGCCACTCGCGGGTGGCGCGCTCGCAGATCCATGCCTTCAACGGCCTGGGCGCGGGCGAGTTGCGGGTGGTCGCGCCCAACACCCTGCTGCCGTCGGATATCGACAGCCTGGGTGTGCAGGTCTACAACGATCTGGGCGCCGGCCTGCGCGATGTGGACGTGGTCATTGCGCTGCGGCTGCAGCGAGAGCGTATGCAGGGCGCGTTGCTGCCCGGCGAGGCCGAGTACTTCCGGCACTACGGGCTGACCGAAAGCCGGCTTGGCAACGCCCACCCCGAGGCCATCGTCATGCACCCCGGCCCCATCAACCGCGGCGTCGAGATCGACTCGGCGCTGGCGGACGGGCCGCGCTCGGTGATCCTCGATCAGGTCACCAACGGCATCGCCGTGCGCATGGCGGTGATGACCATGGTGCTGGGCATCCAGCCGGATACGCCACGGGAGACGACATGAGCCGCATCCTCATCCGCAATGGCCGTCTGATCGATCCGGCGGACGACCTGGATACCATCGGGGATGTGGCGATTGGTGATGGCCGCATCATCCGGCTTGGCGGCGACATCGATGACTTTACCCCCGACCGGGTGATTGACGCCGAAGGCCAGTGGGTCATCCCCGGACTTGTCGATCTGTGTGCACGGCTTCGCGAGCCCGGTGCCACCCGCAAGGCGGATATCGCCAGCGAGGCCCGTGCCGCGGCCGCCGGCGGTATCACCACGCTGGTCATGCCGCCGGACACCGACCCGGTCATCGACACCCCCTCGGTGGTCGAGCTGATCCACCACCGCGCCGAGTCGGCCGCCGGTGCCCGGGTGGTCCCTCTGGGGGCCCTGACCCGGGGACTGGCAGGCGAGGCCTTGCCGGGCATGGCCGGGTTGGCGGCGGCTGGCTGCCCAGCGGTCTCGGACGGCGGGCAGCCGGTCACCGATGCGCTGGTGCTGCGGCGGGCACTGGACTATGCCGCGACCTTTGCGCTGCCCGGGTTGCTGACCCCGGTCGAGCCGACGCTTGCCGGGGGCTGCCTGAACGAAGGGGCAACGGCCACCCGGCTGGGTCTGCCCGGCATTCCCGCCGCCGCCGAGACAGCGGCGCTGGGCCGGCAGCTGGCAGTGGCAGGCGCCACCGGTGCCCGGGTCCATTTTGGCCGGCTCTCGAGCGCCGAGGGGGTCCGGGCCCTGACCCATGCCCTGGGCGACAACCGCAAGCTCTCGGCCGATGTCGCCATCCATCAGCTCTTTCTCACCGATCAGGATGCGATGGACTATGACCCGCGGTTCCATCTGAACCCGCCGCTGCGCGATATCATCGACCGCGAAGCCCTGCGCCAGGCCTTTGCCGACGGCGTGCTCCGGATCATCTGCTCCGATCACCAGCCGCATGACGCCGATGCCAAAGAGGGGCCGTTTGCCAGCACGGCCCCCGGCGCCAGCGGCATCGATACCCTGCTGCCGCTGCTGCTGCGGCTGGTCGAGGATGAGGTCCTGCCGCTGCGCAAGGCGCTTGCCGCCGCGACCATCGAACCGGCCCGTCTGCTGGGCCTCGAAGGCGGCCGCCTGGCCGAAGGGGCGGCCGCCGATATCGCCGTGGTCGACCCGGCCGATCCCTGGTTCTGTCGCCCCGACACCCTGCAAAGCCGCGGCAAGAACTCGCCCTTTCTGGGGTGGGAGTTCAGCGCCCGTGTCCGTCATACCCTGGTCGAGGGCCGCCTGGTCCATTCCATCGACCGCTCATGACGCCGGCCCGCCTGCTGGATGCGAGCGCCGTATCCGACGACTGGCGTCTGATCCGGCTGCAATGGCACGACCCGCTGCCCGGGCCCGGGCAGTGGCTGTGGATGGACATCGATGGCCGGCGGCTGTGTCTGCCCTTTCGCGATGGCGACAGCGGCGAAGGCTGGATCGCCGGCGTTATCCCCAGCGCGCTCTTGCCCGGCAATCCCGGCCCCGGCCATGCCGTCAGCCTCTCGGCGCTGCAAGGCGAGCCGCTTTTCGCGCCCGACGGGCAGGGGCTGATCATCCTGGGCCAGGATCTGGGGATTGGCCCGGCCATGGCCCTTGCCGAGCGCTGTCCCGAGTCCACCCGACTGGTGGTGCTCGGCGGCCAGCACGGTGTGCCGGCCCGGCTGGCGCCTTCCCGGTTCTACATCCCGGCGCTGGTCGACTGTGCCATTGCCGGGGTGGGCACCCTCGAGTCATTGGCGGTGCCATCACGCATCGCCCTCACCGATGAGCGACCGGGCGTCTACGAAGGCAGTCCCGTGGACCTGTTGGGCCGTTATCTCAGCGACCTCTCGGCCGATCAGCGCCAGGCACTCACGGTGGTCGCCATCGTCCCCTGGGGCAGCCTGCATGGCCGGCAGGCCGGGCTGGCGGCGAGCATCGGCGCTCTGCAGCTTGTCGAGTTGCCGTCGCCGTAGCGGCGCCGTTTCGGATCCCCCGGGCCGCGGCCGCGAGGCGGCCGGGCCGCGCCGGGGCAAGGATTCGACGAGACTCTGCCGCCCGCCGTATGATTCCCGGCATGGAAGCCACCGCCAGCATGGATATTGCCGATCGCCTCGCCGCAGTGCGTGAGCGCATCGCAAAGGCCGAGCGTGACTACGGCCGGTCGCCGGGCAGCGTGCAGCTGCTGGCGGTGAGCAAGCGTCAGCCGGTGGCGGCGATCCGCGCGGCCCAGGCACAAGGCCAACAGGCGTTCGGCGAGAACTACCTCCAGGAGGCCGCCGACAAGCGTGAGGCGCTTGCCGATGCACCCATCGAGTGGCATTTCATCGGGGCGCTGCAATCCAACAAGACCCGGCCGGTGGCCGAGGGCTTCGACTGGGTGCATACCATCGACCGGCTCAAGATCGCGCGGCGGCTCTCGCAACAGCGCCCGCCGGCCATGCCACCACTGAATTGCTGTATACAGGTCAACGTCAGTGGCGAGGCGAGCAAGGCGGGGGTGGCGCCGGCGGATGCCGCCGAGCTGGCCCGCTCGGTGGCCGAACTGCCGGGCCTTGCCCTGCGCGGGCTGATGACACTGCCCGAAGCGGTCATGGATTTTGCCGCGCAACGGGCGGCTTTCGCGCGGCTGCGGGCAATTCAGCAGGCGCTGATCGCCGAGGGCCTGGCACTGGATACCCTGTCGATGGGCATGTCCAATGATCTTGAGGCCGCGGTCGCCGAAGGCAGTACCCTGGTGCGCCTGGGGACCGCGGTATTCGGACCTCGACCGGAGAAGACAACGTGAGCGAGAAAACCATCGCCTTTATCGGAGGCGGCAACATGGCACGCAGCCTGATCGGCGGGCTGGTGGCCGACGGTCATCCGCCGGCGGCGCTGCGGGCCGCCGAGCCCGATGCCGAGCGGCGTGAGGCGCTGATCAGTGACTACGGCATCCAGGGCTTCGAGGACAACGCCACCGCCGCGCGGGGCGCGGATGCGGTCATCCTGGCGGTCAAGCCGGGCGAGCTGGCGGGCGTCGCCCGCCAGCTGGGCGGGCAGATCCGCGATCAGCAAAGCCTGGTGATTTCCATCGCCGCCGGGGTGCGCAGCCCGGACATTGCCGAGTGGCTGGGCGGCGATGTGCCTGTGGTCCGGGCCATGCCCAACACCCCGGCGCTCATCCAGACCGGTGCCACTGCGCTCTTTGCCAACCCTTCGGTTCGCCCCGAGCAGCGGGATCTTGCCGAGACCACCCTGCGGGCCGCCGGCATGGTGGTATGGCTGCCCGAAGAGACACAGATGGACGCGGTCACGGCGCTCTCCGGCAGCGGGCCGGCGTATTTCTTCCTGACCATGGAGGCGATGCAGGCAGCCGCCGAGCGGCTGGGCCTCGACAGCGACACGGCCCGACTGCTCACCCTCGAGACCGCCCTGGGCGCGGCGCGAATGGCGCTCGAGGCGAGCGAAGAACCCGCCTTGTTGCGCCGGCGTGTGACATCACCCGGCGGCACCACCGCGGCGGCGCTCGCCGAGCTCGAGGGCGGTGACCTGGCCGGGCTCTACGAGCGGGCCCTGCGGGCGGCCGCGGGGCGCGCCCACGAACTGGGCGACGAACTGGGAGCACAATAGCCATGGGGCCGGGGTATCTTGCCAATCCACTGGCCTTTTTAGTGGATACACTCTTCAGCCTCTACATCATGGCGGTCATGCTGCGGTTTCTGCTGCAGTGGGCGCGGGCCGATTTCTACAACCCGCTCTCGCAGTTTCTGGTGCGCATCACCCAACCATTGTTGCACCCCTTTCGGCGGTTGATTCCCGGCTGGGGGGGCATCGATCTCTCGGCGCTGGTGTTGATGATCATCCTGCAGATGATCGCCCTGGCGCTTTTGATGATGATCGCCGGGGTCACGCCGCGGATGGATTATCTGCTGCTGCGCACACCCGCCGAGCTCATCAGCCTGCTTTTGAATGTCTATCTGGTGGCCATTGTGGTCCGGGCGGTGCTCTCGTGGATCAACCCCCATGACTACAACCCCGCCACCACCGTGCTGCTCAGCCTCACCGAGCCGGTCATCCGGCCGTTGCGCTCGGTGATCCCGCCGCTCGGCGGGGTCGATCTCTCGCCGCTGGTGGCCATCATCCTGATCCAGGTGGCCAAGATGCTCATCCTCCCACCCCTCGATCGCATTGCCCCCGGGTTGATGATGTGAACACGCCCCAGTCCTTGCCCAGTGATTCGGTTGGCTATGTGGAGCCGGCGTCGGTGCACTTCGATGAGGCCCTGTCGCTGGAGTCGGGCCACACCCTGTCCGGCTATACCCTGGCCTACGAAACCTACGGCACGCTTAATGCCGATCGCAGCAACGCCGTGCTGGTCTGCCATGCCTTATCGGGCGATCACCACGCCGCCGGCTACCGCGAGGGCGAGCGCAAGCCGGGCTGGTGGGAGGCCTGCATCGGTCCGGGCAAGCCGCTTGATACCAACCGCTTTTTTGTCGTCTGCAGCAACAATATCGGTGGCTGCCACGGCTCGACCGGCCCGACCAGCATCAACCCCACCACCGGCGAAGCCTACGGGGCCGACTTCCCGATGGTGACCGTGCGTGACTGGGTCAAGACCCAGGCCCGGCTGGCGGATCACCTGGGCATCGAGACCTGGGCGGCGGTCGCCGGCGGCAGCCTGGGGGGCATGCAGGCGCTGCAGTGGGCCATCGATCTGCCCGAGCGGCTCGCCCATGCCATCGTGATCGCCGCCGCGCCGCGGCTCTCGGCACAGAACATCGCCTTCAACGAGGTGGCCCGCCAGGCCATCCGCTCTGACCCGGCCTTTCACGAAGGCCGCTACGCCGCCGCCGGTGACCAGCCCGCCACCGGGCTGATGCTCGCGCGCATGCTCGGCCACATCACCTATCTCTCCGAGGCCGCCATGGGGGCGAAATTCGGCCGCGAGCGACGTGGCGAGCCCAACGACTATGGCTTTCACTACGATGTGGAGTTCGAGGTCGAAAGCTACCTGCGCCACCAGGGCCAGTCGTTCGTCGACCGGTTTGACGCTAACACCTACCTGCTCATGACCAAGGCGCTCGATTATTTTGACCCGGCGGCGGCGACCGGCGGCGATCTGGCCGCGGCCCTGGCCGGTGCAAAGGCCCGCTTTATGGTGACCTCGTTTACCAGCGACTGGCGGTTCCCGCCCTCGGCCAGCCGCGAAATCGTCCGGGCCCTTCTGGATACCAACAAACCGGTGAGCTACGCCGAGATCCGCGCCGACCACGGCCACGACGCCTTTTTGATGCCGGTGCCGCGCTACCGCTCGGTCTTTACCACGTATATGCAGCGGGTCGCCGCCGAGGTGGGGGCATGAGCCCGTTGCGCGAAGACCTGCAGATCGTCGCCGACTGGGTGGCACCGGGACAGCGCGTCCTCGATCTGGGCTGTGGCGACGGCATGCTGTTGCGGCATTTGTTCGACAGCCGCCAGGCCACCGGATACGGCCTCGAGATCGACCCCGAGGGCATTACCCAGAGCATCGCCAATGGCATTAACGTCATCGAAAGCGATCTCGATCAGGGGCTTTCCGATTTCGAGGACGATGCCTTCGATCAGGTCATCCTCACCCAGACCATCCAGGCGGTGCAAAGGCCCGATGCGCTGCTCCAGGAGATGCTGCGGGTGGGTCGCACCGGCATCGTCACCTTTCCCAACTTTGCCTACTACCGACTGCGCTACCATCTGGCGGTCCGCGGCCGGATGCCCATGAGCGACGCCCTGTCCTACGCCTGGTACGAGACACCCAATATCCATTTCTGCACCATCCGCGACTTTGAGGTGCTCTGCGACGAGCTGGGTATTCACATTCTGGAGCGGCGCGTGTTATCCCATGACCTAAAGCGGCCGGTACTCGCCCGGGTGATGCCCAACCTCTTCGGCGAGGTGGCGCTGTATCGTATCTGTCGCGCCTGATGGAGGCATGCCATGAGATGTTTTTCGTTTTCTTCCCCGGCCCGCGCATTGACCCGGGCGGTGGCCGCGGCCGCCATGCTGCTGCCCATGATCGCCCTGGGCCAGCAGGCCGAGCGCTTTGGTGATTACGAAATCCACTACAGCGCCCTGCCCACCGGCATGCTCAACGCCCAGGTCGCCGAGAGCTACGACATTTTAAGAAGCCGCACCCGCGGGATGCTCATGATCACCATCCTGCGCAACGGCGAACCGGTCACCGGCCGGGTGGATGTCCTGGCACGGGATGTCGACGATGAACTCACCGAAATCCCGGCTCGACAGGTCAAGGACGACCAGTGGGTCTCCTATGTGGGCACCTTTCCCGTGGACGAAGGGGACTCGCTGATCTTCGAGGTGACGGTCAACCCGCACGAGGGTGGCGGGCCGTTCGAGATGGCCTTCAAACAGACCTTCTATCCCGGGAAGTAGCCGGTGTCGACCTGGCTGATCACCCACAGCGACTGCGAGCACCACGACACCGGCAGCGATCACCCCGAGCGCATCGAGCGCCTCGAGGCCATCAACCAGGCGCTGGCCGACCCCGCCTTTGCCGATCTGATCCGCCAGCCGGCGGAATACGGCACCCGTCAGGCCATCGCCCGGGCCCATGACGCGGCCTATATCGATTCGGTCTTTGCGGCCATCCCGACCCGCGGGCGCCGGCATTTCAACGCCGACACCGTGGTATCCCCCGGCTCCGCGGCGGCCGCGATGCGCGGCGTGGGCGCCGCCACCCAGGCCGTGGATGCCATCCAGGCGGGCCTGGCCCGGCGGGTCTTCTGCGCCACCCGCCCGCCGGGCCACCACGCCGAGCCCGATGAGTCCATGGGCTTTTGCCTTTTCAACAATGCCGCCATCGCCGCTTTCCATGCCCAGGCGGTGCACGGCGTCCAGCGGGTCGCCGTGGTGGATTTCGATGTCCACCACGGCAACGGCACGCAGACGCTTTTTAGCGGTCGCGAGGGGCTTTTCTACCTCTCGCTGCATCAACATCCGCTGTTCCCGGGCACCGGCACCCGGCGCGACAACCGCCCCGGCAATATCCTCAACCTGCCTCTTGCCGAGGGCACGGGCTCGGCGGCCTATCGGCAGCAGTTCCATGGCGAGGCCATCTCGGCGCTGATCGAATTCGACCCGGAATTGCTCATCGTCTCGGCCGGGTTTGATGCCGCCGCCGAGGATCCACTCGCCGGATTGACGCTGACCCGCGATGATTTTGCCTGGATCACCGATGAGCTGGTGGCGGTGGCCAACTACTGCTGCGGTGGCCATATCTGCTCGGTGCTCGAGGGCGGTTATGACCTGGGGGCACTGGGCCGGGGCGTGGCCGCCCATGTCGCCGGTCTGATGCGCTGACAGGGGTTGACAGATGCGGTTATACACACGGGAGTGCGCGGCGTTTCTTCACTGTCTACGCTAAATGCCTGATCAGCCAAGATAAATCGCAAGCTATTGTTTATATTAATATTTTTGAATTGGTGAAGATTTCACCGATCTAACACAAACTCCCATGCCATGCCGCTTGCAACGCCGATCGGCCATTTCCTCCACAGACTTATCCACAGCTTCTGGGGACAACTCCTCAGGGCCGGTGGGCGAGCCCCAGGTACTCATGGGACTGCATCTCGCGCAACCTCGAGACGGTGCGACGAAACTCGAATCGCAAACGCGCGCCCCGATAGAGCCAGTCGATCTCGGCATCGGCGGCGATGATCAACTTCACCCCCCGGTCATAGAACTCGTCCACCAGCGCGATAAAGCGACGCGCCGCATCCTCGAGATCCCGATCCAGGATGGGCACCCGCCATAGCAGCACCGTGTGGAACTGCCGGGCAATCTCGACGTAGTCATCGGGGCTGCGCGGCCCTTTGCAGAGCGCGTCAAAATCGCACCACAACACCCCGTCACCCACGGCCCGGGCGGTGATGCGCCGCTGGTTGATGGTCAGCATCGGCTCGCCGTGCTCCCGCTCCGGGCAGATGGCCTCGAAGGTCTCGGCCAGTCGACGGTGAGCGTGCTCGTCCGCCGGCACATGATAAACCGGCGCCCGCGAGAGCAGCCGCAGGCGGTAATCCACCCCACCATCGACGTTGAGCACCCGGGTGTGCGATTCAAGCAGATCGATGGCCGGCAGAAACCGGTCGCGCTGCAGGCCGTCACGGTAGAGCGATTCGGGGGGGACGTTGGAGGTGGCAACCAGGGTGACGCCTTCCTCGACCAGCCCGTGCAGCAGCCCCGAGAGGACCATGGCATCGGCGATATCACTGACGAAGAACTCATCGAAGCACAGCACCCGCGTGTCCGCGGCCCACTCGGCGGCGAGCCGGCGCAGGGGATCCTGCTGGGCGCGCAATACCCGCAGCCGCTCGTGGGCCGACTGCATGAAGCGATGGAAATGCGCCCGGCGCTTGCCCACCGCCGCCGGCAGGCACTCGTAGAACATATCCATGAGATAGGTCTTGCCGCGGCCGACCCCACCCCAGAGGTAGAGCCCCGGGATCCCCGTCGGGTCCTGACGCCGGCGTTGCCACCAGCCCCGCAGCCCCCCGGCGGGTTCAGGGGTCTCGAGCAGCTGTTCGTACAACGCCTCCAGTGCCACGACCGCCTGGCGCTGCGCCTCATCCGGCTGAAACCCGCTTTCTGTCAGATCCTGCTGATATCGTTGACCCGGCGTCGTCAAGGCGCTGACTCGTTCTCATTCCCTTGCCAGTGGCGATTATGCCACGGCATCGGGGCCGCGAAGATTGCCAGCGCCCCGGCAGTTTCGTATTTTGCCCGGTGGAACATAAGCGAAATCACCGAACCGAGGATTCAACATGGCCGATAACCGCCGCAGCCGCGTCGTCACCCAGGGGCTCGCCCGCACGCCCAACCGCGCGATGATGCGCGCCGCCGGGTTCGGGGATGAAGACTTCGACAAACCCATCGTCGGTGTCGGCAACGCCCACAGCACCATCACGCCCTGCAACCTGGGCATCGGCGCCCAGGCCGAGCGGGCCAGCGAGGCATTGAAAAGCGCCGGCGCCATGCCGGTGATGTTCGGCACCATCACCATCTCGGATGGCATCTCGATGGGCACCGAGGGGATGAAATACTCGCTGGTCTCGCGCGAGGTCATCGCCGATTCCATCGAGACCGTCTGCAACGGCCAGAGCCTGGATGGCGTGCTCGCCACCGGCGGCTGCGACAAGAACATGCCCGGGGCGATGATCGGTATCGCCCGGCTCAATATCCCGTCGATCTTTGTCTACGGTGGCACCATCAAGCCGGGTAACTACAAGGGCAAGGACCTGACCATCGTGAGCGCCTTCGAGGCGGTGGGCGAGGCCGCCGCCGGACGGCTCTCCGACGAGGACCTAAAGGGCGTCGAGATGAACGCCTGCCCCGGGGCAGGTTCCTGCGGTGGCATGTATACCGCCAACACCATGTCCAGCGCCTTCGAGGCCATGGGCATGAGCCTGATGGGCTCGAGCACGGTCTCGGCGGTGGATGAAGAGGCCCACACCGTTGCCGCCCGGGCGGCCGAGGTGCTGGTGGACGCTATCCATCATCAGCGCCTGCCGCGCGATATCATGACCCGCAAGGCGTTCGAGAATGCCGCCACCCTGCTCATGGCGGTGGGCGGGTCGACCAACGCGGTGCTGCACCTCATGGCCATCGCCAACGCCTGCGAGGTGGATTTTTCCATCGACGATATCGAGGCCATTCGCCGCAAGGTGCCGGTGCTCTGCGACCTCAAGCCCTCGGGGCGTTACGTCACTAGCGAGTTCCACGAGGTCGGCGGCACCCCGCAGGTGATGAAGATGCTGCTGGCCCGGGGGCTGCTGCACGGCGACTGCATGACCATCACCGGCCAGACCATCGAAGCGCTGCTGGCCGATGTGCCGTCGGATCCGCCGGCCGAGCAGGAAATCATCCGCAATTTCGACAACCCGGTCTACGCCGAAGGGCATCTGGCCATTCTGCGTGGCAACCTGGCCGAGGAAGGCGCCGTGGCCAAGGTCAGCGGCATCAAGCATCGCCGCATCGAGGGGCCGGCCCGGGTCTTTGACTCCGAAGAGCTGGCCATGGAGGCGATCCTCGCCGACCGGATCCAGGCCGGTGATGTGCTGATCATCCGCTATGAAGGGCCCAAGGGGGGACCGGGGATGCGCGAGATGCTCGCCCCCACCTCGGCGATCATCGGCCGGGGCCTGGGGGATGCCGTGGGGCTGATCACCGATGGCCGCTTCTCGGGCGGGACCTACGGCATGGTGGTCGGTCACGTGGCCCCCGAGGCCGCCGTCGGTGGCAATATCGCCCTGGTCGAAGAAGGCGACACGGTGGTGATCGACGCCGATAAGAACCTGCTCGAGATCCGCATTGACGACGAGACCCTGGCCGAGCGACGGCGGCGTTGGCAGCCCCGGCCGCCCAACTATCGCCGCGGCATCCTGGGCAAGTTCGCCAAGCTGGTGAGCTCGGCGTCCCACGGGGCGGTGACCGACAAGGACCTTTTCGACGACTGACGGCCCCTCACCCGTGCGTCGAACGGCGCACGGGCCTACCCCTCGCTCGCCACCCGCCGCAGGTCGGCGGCCATGGCCGCCACACTGTCATCCGGGCTGAACAGCGCCCGGGCCTCGCCTTTGGCGTCAAACAGGTACATGGCGCTGGAGTGGGAGACGCTGTAGTCACCAAACTCGTTGGGCTCGCCGTAGCCAAAGGTCGCCCGGTAGCGCTTGGTCATCTCGCGCAGTGTCTCGACATCGGCCGTGGCACCGGTCACCCGGTCACTGAAAAAATCCGTATAGCGCTTGAGCGTGGCCGGATCATCGCGTCCTGGATCCACCGAGACAAACAGCACCCGCAGATCCGAGGCCGGCGCCCCGGCCGCCTCCATGGCCGCGGCGATCCGGGCCATGGCGGTGGGGCAGACATCCGGGCAGTGGGTAAAGCCAAAGAACACCACCGCCGGGGCGCCGCGGAACGCCGCCTCGGTGATGGGCTCGCCGGATTCGGCGGTCAGCTCGAAGCGAAGCGGCGGCAGCAGGTTTTCGATGCCCTTGGTCTGGTAATCTCGCCCGCCGCAGCCAACCAGCACAGCCAGCATCACCCCCAGCAGTGCGATGCGCGCCGCCCTATTGCGAAGCTTTTTGACCATCAGGCTTCTCCAGTCGAAAGGCCAGGACGATGATCGCCGCCGCCACACTCATCATCGAGGCCGGAATCCAGGTGATCAGCCCACCGATTTGCTGATCCAGCAGCGGATCGATGGGAAAGGCCCGCCCGCAGACATCATAGATCTCGAAAAGGTTCTGATCACTGAAGGTGATGAACGCCCCGAGGGCAATCTGCGGCGGCATGACCAGCGCAAGCACCAGGATTCGCTTACCCGGCGACAGCCGGGGCGTCACACCACGATCACCGCGCTCGAAAATCAGCCACCAGAACAACAGTCCATCGAGCACCATGGTCCAGTTCATCAACCAGTAGAGATCGATACTGAGCATGGCGTCGAAGTGGATTTCCGGGGTCAGCCAGAAATAGATCAGCCCGACAAACAGAAAACCGGCGATGAACGGTTGCTGGAGGATGCGATAGCCCCCGCGCAGGAGGGTGAACACCGGGGCCGCCGGCCCCTGGGGCCAACGCCGCACCACCGCCGGCAACCCCGCGGCGAGGACCGCCGTGGGCATGGCCAGGGCGATCAGAAAGGGGCCCAGGTGATGCAGGATGAGATGCTGCAGGCGATGCGCCGAGAAAAGATACTGCGAGTAGTAGTCGTAGTGGGTCTGGGTGACCAGATAGATCAGCGTCACGCCGGCAAAATACGACAGCGCCGGCCAGAACCCGGGACGGGCGCCGCGCAGCAGACCCGCGGCATAGAGCACCACGGCCAGGATGCAGGCGAGAAAAACCGGGGCAGAAGGCTCCCAGGGCCGCAGCCACTCAAAAAGCGTGTTCATCGGGCTGAGAGATTAGCAACCGCGCTCATGTGCGCATAGGCCCTTTCGCTGAGCAACACCACCACCCGGCTGCTGGCATAGCGGCCATCCTGCCGGTCGAGCGATTCGATCAGCGCGGCAACCTGCGCGTCGTCGTCGGCCGCCGCCGGATCGATGACAAAAAAATCCTGCCCCTCGACAAGGGTGTCGCGAACCCGTTTGAACGCCCGAAAGGCGGTCCCCTTGGGTGCGGCATTGAGCCGGTCGATCTGTCGCAGCGACAACACCGCAACGCCCTGCCATGTCAGCGGCTGCTCACTCACCGCCGACACCTCGGTGGCCTCGCCACCCAAGGCTTACCCGGCGGCGTCGGTGGCGTAGAATGATCGATTTGGCGTTGTTCCATCCAACAAGGAGCCCAGCATGGAGTTCATCCAGGATTATGCCCTGTTTCTGGCCCGGGTCGTGACCCTGGTGGTGGCCATCGGGGTGGTGATCAGCCTGATCGGCGCCGCCGGCAAGCGCCGGGGCCGGCAGCGGGAACAGCTCGAGGTGGAACCGCTCAACCGCCGCTACGAAGCCATGACCCGGCGGATCGAACAGGGCACCGGCAAGGAACGGCCCGGACTGGTCAAGCGCCTCAAGGCGCGCCGGCAGAAAAAGTCCAAAAGCGGTGAGGGGCGACTGCCGAGGCTCTTTGTGCTGGATTTCGAGGGCGACCTGCGCGCCAGCGCCACCGAGACCCTGCGCGAAGAGATCAGCGCGGTACTGGCAAGTGCCAGGAGCGATGACGAGGTGCTGCTGCGGCTGGAGAGCCCCGGCGGCATGGTGCCCGGCTATGGCCTGGCGGCCAGTCAACTGGCGCGGCTTCGCGAAAAAGGGATCCGCCTGACCGTATCGGTGGACCGGGTAGCCGCCAGCGGTGGCTATTTAATGGCCTGTGTCGCCGATCGCATCGTCGCCGCCCCGTTTGCGGTCATCGGCTCGATCGGTGTGGTCGGTCAGCTGCCCAACTTCAACCGCCTGCTCAAACGGCACGATATCGACTTCGAGCTGCATACCGCCGGCGAGAACAAGCGCGACCTCACCGTCTTTGGCCACAACACCGACGAGGGTCGGGCCAAGTTCCGCGAATCGCTCCAGGAAGTCCACGACCTTTTCAAAGAGCATATCGCCCGGCACCGGCCCCGGGTGGATCTCGACCGGGTGGCGACCGGCGAGCACTGGATGGGCGAAAAGGCCCTGGAGCTGGGTCTGGTGGATGACCTGGGCACCAGCGATGATCTGCTGCTCGAGCGGCGCGAGCGCATGGAGCTGGTCAAGCTGGACTACCAGCCCGCGCCCTCGCTCAAGCGGCGTCTCTCGGTGGTGGTCGAGTCGCTGCTGGCGCGGCTGGGGCTGGCCCCGAGCCGGGTCTAGCCGCCGCCGGCGCCTTCCCTGCCCACCCGCAGCGGCGGGTCAACCCTTCTCGAGCCAGAAGGTAAACACCCCGTCCGCTTCGTCGTGGGCCAGCAATCGGTGCTCGGTGGTATCGCAGAACCCACGAAAATCGATCACCGAATGGGGGTCGGTGGCGCGCACCCGCAACCGCTCGCCCGCCGCCATATCCCGCAGCGCCTGCTTGGTCCGCAGGATCGGCAGTGGACAGTTGAGGCCGCGGACATCCAGATCGCGGTGGAAATCGACTTGTGACGGCAAAGCCATGGAGCAAGCCCCGAACCAGTGCGTATACTTGGCGTCCAAGTATACGGAACGAGTAACGCCACCGCCTCATGAGTGACGAGAAAAAACAATCCGACCGCCAGGGCGCGACCCGCCAGTCCGACGCCGCGGCATCCGACTTCGACCCGCGGCCGGTCAGCGATGCCGAGCTGCGCGAGGAGGTATCGCGTGAGCAGGCCCAGGATTATCAACGCCAGGCCGATCAAGCCCATCAGAACTGGTTTTCGGTGATGAACAACCCCTACGGCAAGGACTGAGCGTCCCGCCCAAGGAGCATGACCATGAGCGAACTCAAGGGCATACCGGTCGTCGTCAGCGGCCAGAAGGTCAGCAAACCCAACGGCGTTCGGGCCATTAAAAACGGCATCAAGACCCAGCGGGACAGCGCACCGGTCAACCGTGGCGACAAGCCCGACTGGCTGCGGGTGAAAATCCCCACCGGCGAGACCTACCAGAAGGTCCGCCAGACGGTGCGCGAGCACAAGCTGGCCACTGTCTGCGAAGAATCCATGTGCCCCAACATGGGCGAGTGCTGGAGCGCCGGCACCGCCACCATCATGCTCATGGGCGATGTCTGCACCCGGGCCTGCCGTTTTTGCGCGGTGGACACCGGCAACCCCCGTGGCTGGCTGGACGACAACGAGCCCGCCGGTGCGGCGGAGACCGTCGAGCTGATGGGACTGAAGTACGTGGTGCTCACCTCGGTGGACCGGGATGACCTGCCGGATGGTGGGGCGAGCCACTACGCGGCCTGCATCCGCGAAATCCAGCGCCGCAACCCCAACACCGCCGTCGAGGCGCTGACCCCCGACTTTGACGGACGCCACGAGGCGATCAATACGGTCGTGGACACCGGCCTCGAGGTCTTTGCCCAGAACGTCGAGACCGTCGAGCGACTCACCCATCCGGTCCGCGATCCCCGCGCGGGCTACCAGAAGACCCTGGATGTGCTCGCCCATGCCAAGGCGCGGCGGCCCGAGGTGTTGACCAAGACCTCTCTCATGCTCGGGCTGGGCGAGACGGATGAGGAAATCATCCAGACCATGGATGATCTGCGCGCCATCGGTGTTGATATTGTCACCTTTGGCCAGTATCTGCGCCCCACCATCAACCACCTGCCCGTGGATCGCTACGTCACGCCGGCGCAGTTCGACCGCTACCGCGACATCGGCCTGGCCAAGGGCTTTCTCGAGGTGGTCTCCGGGCCGTTGGTGCGCTCGAGCTACCGGGCCGACCGGGTTCTTGAGAAGAACAACGTCGGCCTCGACACCGCGGCCAGCGGCTAGCGCCCAACCGACGGGCCGGCTGCGGCCGGCCTAGTCACCCCCCTCGGCCCCCGGTTCCGAGGTCATGCGCGGAATCGGCGTGCGACGGACCTGGCGGGCACCGCAGATCAGCTCAACCGCGCGGTCGGCCGCATCCTGGAAAGGCTCCATGACCGTATCTGCGCCGCGACGTCGAAGCTCCTCGGTCTCGCGGGCGCTATGGGATGCCACCGCGATGCGGCCGCTGAACGGGTGGCCCTGGATCAGTTGCATCAGCGTATGCCGGCTGTCTTCGTGGCTCAGGCCGGTCGGATGCCTTGGCACGGTGCTGACCACCCATTGGGCGCCGTCCAGTGGCAAAGCGGCGATAAACTCCGGGTCGGTGGCGTCACCATACTGCGCATTCAGCCCAAGATCCCTGGCCCGCCGCACCGCGCTGGGGTTGAAGTCGACACCCAGCACACCCAGGCCGCGGTTCTGCAGCCGCAAAGCCATGGCGGTCCCAAAGCGCCCCATCCCGAAAATCAGCACGTCCACCCCGCGCACCCCGGTCTGCGACGACGCCCGCGGCTCGCGGGGGGTGTCCGCCCGCTCGAAAACCCCGAGCCAGGGCTTGAAGCGGTCGTAGAGCCAGTGCGAGTAGGTGATCATGTAGACCGACACCGCAATGGTGATCAGCCCCACCAGCGTCACCAGCCCGAGGGCGGCTTCGCCCACATGCCCCAGTGCCAGGCCCATGCCGATGAAGATCAACGAAAACTCCGATATCTGCGCCACCGTCAGTCCGGCCAGAAAGCCGGTCCGCCGGCGATAGCCCATCGCGCCCATGATCGCCAGGACGATCAATGGATTGCCAATGAGCACGAACGCCGAAAACACCCCGGCCTCGACCAGACTCTGCCCCAACAGCGCCAGGTCCAGGGTCGAGCCAAGGGAGATGAAGAAAAACAGCAGCAGAAAATCGCGCAACGGGGCAAGCCGCGCCGAAATGGTCTCTCGATAGGGGGTGGAAGCCAGCGAGACACCGGCCAGCAAACCGCCCAGCTCTTTGCCCAGGCCGATCAGATCGGCCACCGTGGCAAAAACCGTCGCCTGGGCGATGGCAAAGATCACGAGCAGTTCCGGCGCGTGGGCCAGCCGCGCACTCAAGGGATTGGCCACATACCGCACAAAAAGGCCGACCAGGCCCACCAGGGCAACGCCGGCGGCGATCACCACAGCGATATCTCCGGCGCCGCCACCATCCGCCCGGGCACCGATTCCAACGGTCGAGAGCACGATCATCGCCAGCACCACCACCAGGTCCTGGACGATGAGAAAACCCAGCGCGATCTGACCATGGAGGGCATCGATCTCGCGCTTATCCGACAGCAGCTTGACGATAATGATGGTGCTCGAGAAGGTCAGTGCCACGGCCACATAGATGGCCGTGACCGGATCGAGCCCCATAGCAAGTCCTAGCACGAACCCGATGGCGGCGGTAAACACCACCTGCCCCAGACCGGTGACAAGGGCCACGGCCCCGAGCGAACGGACCAGCTTGATATCGAGCTTGATCCCCACCAGAAACAGCAAAACGGCGATGCCGAGCTCCGAGAGCAGCTCGATCTGCGCCTCGGCGTGGACCACGTCAAGGACCGACGGACCGGCCAGTATCCCCACAGCAATGAAACTGACAATCAGTGGCTGGCGGGCCAGGATGCCGACAAAGCCGACCGCCGCGGCAAGCATGAGCAGCGTTGCAACCTCGGCAAAGGCAGAGTGGAATACAATCTCCATGACCATAGTCTACTGGGTTTCAACGACTGGCCTCACCCTGCGCCAAGGCATACGCACATGGATACCATCGTCATCGCCACCGATCTCAGTAGCCGGGCCGAGCGGGCCCATCGCATGGGCGTACTGCTGGCCCGTCAGTCCGGTGCCCGTCTGCGGTTCGTCTATGGCATCGACAACGACCAGCCCGCCAACCTGGTCAAGGCACAATCCGATCAGGCGTGGATCAGCCTGCAGCGGCTGGCCGACACCGTCGAGCGCTTCGATGGCATCGACTGCTCGGCCGAGGTCGCCAGCGGCGACGGGATCGCCGAGGCGATCACCGCCTGCGTGCCATCGTCGGCATCATTGCTGATCCTCGGCAGCCACCGACGCCGGCCCGTCCGGGATCTTTTTCTGGGCGGCACACCCGAGCGTCTTGTCGCCCAGCGCCAGGTACCCGTACTGGTGGTCCGCCAACCGCCGGTCGAGGCCTATCGGCGCATGCTGTTTGCAACGGATCTCTCTGATGCGTCCATGGCGGTGGCCAGGCGAATCGCCGACCATCCGGTGACCGGTCCATTGGCAAAGATCGTGCTCACCGTCGCCGGCAGCCTCGAGCAAAGCCCGGTGGCCGCCAACCGGATGAGTGACCCGGCCCGGGAGGAATGGCTGGCCGGCATGGCGGCCCGCGCCGAGGCCGCGCTCGAGCGTTTTATCGAACGCGCGCGGATGGGCGTGGTGACCCCCCGCGTCGAGGCGACGACCCAGCCCACCGCCGCCGCCATCGTGGAAGCGGCCCGACACGAGGGCGCGGATCTGATTGCCGTCTCGCCCAGTGAATCCCAGGGACTGGAGTCGTTCCTGCGCGAGAGCGTCACCGTTCAGCTACTCAATAGCGCCCCGATGGATGTCATGGTTCTGTGACGGTGCTGGCCTCGCCGCCGATGCCCGGCTAACCGAGCAGCGGCGCCAGGGCGATCGGCAGGTAGGCATCCAGTAGTAGAAACGCGAAAAGCGCCATTAAATAGACGATGCTGTAGCCGAAGGAACGCATCGGCAGCGAGCGATCCTCGTTGCGGCGGAGCATCTCGACGCCAAACCACAGATACCGTGCCCCCAGTACCGTGGCACCGGCGAGGTAGAGCAGCCCGCTCATGCCGGTGACAAAAGGCAGCATGGTCACGCCCACCAGCAGCACGGTATAGAACAGGATCTGCCAGCGCGTGAACCGGTCGCCATGGGTGACCGGCAACATGGGGATATCGACGCTCGCGTACTCTTCGCGACGATGGATGGCCAGCGCCCAGAAATGGGGCGGCGTCCAGGTGAAGATGATCAGAAACAGCAAAAGCGCGTGGGGGTCGATGGTGCCGGTGACCGCGACCCAGCCGAGCACCGGGGGGGCCGCGCCGGCGGCGCCGCCAATGACGATATTCTGTGGCGTCGCGCGCTTGAGAAAGAGGGTGTAGATAAAGGCATAACCGATCAGCGAGCCGAAGGTCAGCCAGGCGGTGAGCGGGTTGACCGCAAAGTACAAAAGACTAAGCCCACTGACCCCGAGGGCGCCGGCGAAGAAGATCGCATGACCGGTACGCAGATGACCGGTGGGCAACGGGCGGCCCTCGGTGCGCTTCATCCGCGCATCGACCCGGCGGTCGACCAGGTGGTTGATGGCGGCGGCCGAACCCGCGGCCAGTGCGATGCCAATGTTGCCCACGATCAGCGCATTCCAGGGGATGGTCCCCGGGCTTGCCAGCAGGTTGCCGACCACGGCCGTGAATACCATCAGCGCCACGACCCCGGGTTTGGTCAGCTCGTAGTAGTCCCGCCAGTGCTGGAGCAGGTGCTGCAGCGGCGGCGCCTGGTCTCCGGTCCGCGGTGATGTGGCTTCCAGGGTACGGCTCATGATGCTGCGAGGGGTCGCCTGACGTGGATGATGGTCACCAGCACGAGTGCCAGCAACGCTGCACCCGCATTGTGCGCGACCGCCAGGGCGAGAGGCAAGTTGTAGATCACATTGCCAATGCCGATCAGAATCTGCAGCGCAAGCGCCCCGCCAAGGGCGATTCCCAGTCCCCGGCCGATGCCACCGGCCCGCCACAGCCACCAGGCCAGCGCCCCCAGCACCAGTGCCGCGACAATCGCCCCGGCCCGGTGCACCAGATGGATGGCCATGCGGGCGGGATGGTCCAGTACACCAAATTCATAGTTGACCCCCAGTCCCCGCCAGAGGACGAAGCCTTCACCGAAATCGGCCCGATCCGGCCAGTATTCACCCAGACTGCAGGTCGGAAACTCGTTGCAGGCCAGGGCCGCATAGTTGGTGCTCGTCCACCCGCCCAGGGTGATCTGGGCGATGGCCACGACAATCCCGGCGGCCAGCATGGCACCCAGCCCCCGTTGGGCAAAAAGCCGTCCGCTCCCGCCCAGGTAGTTGCAGCGCAGGGTCAACCACCAAAGCAGTGACAGCGTGGTCAACCCGCCGAGCAGATGCGCGGTCACCACCGCCGGCTTGAGCTGCCAGGTCACGGTCCAGGCGCCGAGGATGGCCTGGAAGGTCACAAGACCGGCCAGGAACAACGGCACCTTCCAGGGCTGACCCGGCCGCTTGCGCTGCCGCCAGGCAAAGAACGCCAGCCCGTAGATGAGCGGCCCCACGATCCCGGCCAGGTAGCGATGGACCATCTCGCGCCAGCCCTTGCCCACATGCACGGGGGTGTCCGGGAACGCCTCGTTGGCGCGCTCGATGGCGGCCGGGGTGTTGGGTACATCCCATTGGCCATAGCAGCCCGGCCAGTCCGGGCAGCCCAGCCCGGCATCGGTCAGTCGCACCCACGCGCCCAGGACCACCAGCGCGAAGGTCAGCACGGTGGTGATCAGACTCATGCGGTAGAACCACGGATGGGTTTTCATCGGCTCATGGCCTCCTCAGCGGCGCGGCGCTCGGCCTCTTCCTTGGCGAGGCGCAGCAGTTTGTCCAGATCATCCAGCAGCCCCGAGGCATCCAGCGGCTGGGCGTAGCGCATGACGTGATAGCCGCGGTAGTCGACGATATGGGCGGCCATGGCGTTGCCCTCGTGCCGGGCCAGGCGCTCGAGTGTCTCAGCCGGCGCGCTCATGCGCAGAAAGCCGGCCTGCACTTCGGTCACGGGCTCGGCCCGGGTATCGGGCTGGAGCACGATGATCCGCACCCGGTCGATGTCCTTGTCCAGCGCCACGCGAATGCGGTTGAGCACATCCAGCCGCCCCCGGCAGTCTTCACCACAGTCGCTTTGCTGCGGCATGACCAGCAGCCAGTCACCGGCCAGCGCCGGGGTCTCGCCATCCAGGTTCTGCCAGGTCGACGGGTCCAACTGAACCGCGGGTTGGACCAGATCACCATTGTTGGTGAATGTCCCCGGCCGCCAGTCACTGAATACCATGATCATTGCCGCTGCCGTGGGCAGTATGAAAAGCGCCAGAAGCGCGATTAATTGCCAGCGGCCTTTCAACCAGTTCATTCGCCGGTCGCCCTCTTGTGTTTGCGTTTTGTATTGACCACCAGCCAGATCACCGTCAGGGCCGCGGCCAGCGAGAACCATTGCACGGCGTAGCCCTCGTGGCGCTCGGGCCCGAAGCGCCAGGCATCCCGGCCACTGCGGCGCACCACCGGGTCGTTACTCAATGACCCCTCAATCAGAAGATAGTCCGCAATGGGGTAGCCAAGTTCCTCGGCCATGTAATCAAAATCGAGATATTGTACCCGCCTCGGCCACTCGCCGGCATTATCAGCGGGCTCGCCCAGCCGGATACCCACCGACGGGCCGCGCCGGATGCGGCCGGCCACCTCGGCCTCGGGCGGCACCGGCGGCAGGTCGGGGAGCGTCTGCCGGTTACCGACAATCGGCACAAACCCCCGGTCCACCAGCACCGCCCGATCCTGGCCGGCGAGCCGTAACGGGGTGAGCAACCGGTACCCGACCTGGCCATCCTGGATGCGGTTATCCAGCAGAAACTGCCGGCTGGCATCGAACCGGCCGCTGCCCCGGGCGCGGCGATACTCGTGGCTGGCCAGCCGGGTGGGCGTGTCGTTGAGATCGACCACCGGCGCACGGGAGGCCGCCGCCCGCTCGGCAAGCGCCTGATGTTTCTGCTCGGCACGGTCCAGCTGCCAGAGCCCCAGGCTGATCAAGAGCACCAGCAGCACGACATAGGCGAGGGTCGGAAGCACGCGCGGTGCGAACACCCAATCGCCCATCCGCAGGCCTTTGGAGATTCCCGACACGGGGGTCAGCGCCTCCTTGATGCTTTATACTTGGCCGATACTCACAAGGAGGGCCCCATGGACCTCACCATTCGCATCGCCATCGTCGCGGCGCTTTTTGCCATCGTTGCCAGTCTGGGCTCGGGGCTGTTCTATCTAATCCGCGACCGCGGAGAATCCCGCCGCACCCTCAACGCGCTCAAGCTGCGTATCGGGCTGTCCATCGCACTCTTTATCCTGATCCTGCTGGGTTACTTCACCGGGGTGATCGCCCCCAACCAGAGCCCGCTGTCGTAGCGCGGCCCTAGAGGATATAGACAAAGATATAAAGGCCCAGCCAGACCACGTCGACGAAGTGCCAGTACCAGGCGGCGCCCTCAAACCCGAAGTGCGAGTCAGGCCGGAAGTGGCCCTTCATGCAGCGCAAGGTAATCACCAGCAGCAAAATCGTGCCGATGACCACATGCATGCCGTGGAAGCCGGTCAGCATGAAGAAGGTCGAGCCGTAGATGCCCGTATCCAGGCGGAGGTTCAGATGGGCGTAGGCTTCGTAGTACTCGTAGCCCTGAAAACCGGTAAAGATCACCCCCAGCGCCACGGTCATCCACATAAAGGTGATGAGCTTGGCACGGTTGCCCTCCTTGAGTGCGTGGTGGGCAACGGTCAGGGTCAGCCCCGAGGTGAGCAGGATCAGGGTGTTGATGGTCGGCAGCGGCCAGGGCCCCATGGGCTGGAAGTCCATGGCGGCATTGCCGGGGCCGGCGGTTGGCCAGTTCAGCGCCATCGAATCCCACAACAGCCGGCTGGTCGCCGGGTCTTCGCCCGAGAGCCACGGCACTGACAGCGTCCGGGCATAGAAAAGCGCGCCGAAGAAGGCGGCGAAGAACATGATCTCGGAGAAAATGAACCAGATCATCCCCCAGCGCAGCGACCGGTCCACCTGGTCGGAGTAAAGCCCCTTGACGCTCTCGCGGATGACATCGCCGAACCAGCCGATGACCATCCAGGCGGTGATCAGCGCCCCGGCGCCAAGCACCCAGGTGCCGATGCCCATTCCTTCGAGATACATGGCGATGCCCACGACCAGGGTGGTCATGCCGACGCTGCCAATGATGGGCCAGTTACTGCCGTGCGGTACGTAGTAACCGCCTTCTGCCTGCGCCATGCGCTTTCCTCTCTCTCCTGCCCCGACCTATAGACGGTCGAGGAAAACCCCCAGATATATGCCAAGGACGACCAGCGCGAGCAGCAGCACCGTCCAGCGGATGTTCCGCCGCGTGCGCCGGTCGACCTCTTTATTGATCATCAGTTAGCGAACCACCGGTGGTGTGTCGAAGGTGTGATGGGGTGCCGGCGAGGGCACTTCCCACTCCAGGCCTTCGGCCCCTTCCCAGGCCCGCGCCTCGGCCTTCTGACCGCCGCGAATGCACTTGTAGAGCAGCCAGACAAAGATCAGCTGGGCGAAGCCAAAGCCAAAGCCACCGATACTGGAGATCATGTTCCAGTCGGCGAACTGCACCGAATAGTCCGGGATACGCCGCGGCATGCCGGCCAGTCCCAGGAAGTGCTGCGGGAAGAAGAGCACGTTCACAAAGATTACCGACAGCCAGAAATGCCACTGACCCAGGCGCTCGCTGTACATGTGGCCCGTCCACTTGGGCAGCCAGTAGTAGGCCGCCGCCAGGATCGCGAACACCGCCCCGGTCACCAGCACGTAGTGGAAATGGGCGACCACGAAGTAGGTGTCGTGGTACTGGAAGTCCGCCGGCGCGATGGCGAGCATCAGCCCGGAGAAGCCACCGATGGTGAACAGAAAGACAAACGCCAGGGCGAACAGCATGGGCGTTTCAAAGGTCATCGCCCCCCGCCACATGGTGGCCACCCAGTTGAACACCTTCACCCCGGTGGGCACCGCAATGAGCATGGTGGCGTACATGAAAAACAGCTGTCCGGCGAGCGGCATCCCCACGGTAAACATGTGGTGCGCCCAGACGATGAACGACAGAAAGGCGATCGACGCGGTGGCGTAGACCATCGAGCTGTAGCCGAACAGCGGCTTGCGCGTGAATGCCGGGATGATGGTCGAGATGATGCCAAACGCCGGCAGGATGAGGATGTACACCTCAGGGTGGCCGAAGAACCAGAAGATATGCTGGTAGAGCACCGGATCACCGCCACCGGCGGCACTGAAGAACGTGGTGCCGAAGTACTGGTCCGTGAGCAGCATGGTGATGGCACCGGCCAGCACCGGCATCACGGCGATCATCAGATAGGCAGTGATCAGCCACGTCCAGACGAAAAGCGGCATCTTCATCAGGGTCATCCCCGGTGCCCGCATGTTCAGGATGGTGGCGATCACGTTGATCGAGCCCATGATCGAGCTGATGCCCAGCACGTGAATGGCAAAGATCACGAAGGGGAACGCCGTGCCGGTCTGCAGCATCAGCGGCGGATACATGGTCCAGCCGCCGGCCGGTCCACCGCCGGGCATGAAAAGCGTCGACAGCAGAATGGCAAAGCCAAACGGCAGCAGCCAGAAGCTCCAGTTGTTCATGCGCGGCAGCGCCATGTCCGGCGCCCCGACCATCAGCGGGATCATCCAGTTGGCAAGACCGGTGAACGCGGGCATGACCGCACCGAAGATCATCACCAGCGCATGCATGGTGGTCATCTGGTTGAAGAAATACGGATCCACCACCTGCAGACCGGGCTGGAAGAGCTCGGCCCGGATCACAAGGGCCATGGCCCCGCCGACCAGGAACATGGCCAGCGAGAACAGCAGGTACATCGAGCCGATGTCCTTGTGGTTGGTGGTCACCAGCCAGCGCTTGAGACCGGTCGGTTCCGCCTCGTGATGCGCGTGATCTTGGGTTGTTGCCGTCATGTCTAACGTCTCCCCTTGAGGATACTTCGCTTATCGCGACGCCAGGGCGTCACCGACTTGTTCGTCTTCGTTCGTCTCAGCCGCATCGGCCGTCGCTCCGGTCTCGCCCCGCTGCTCCGCCAGCCAGGCCTGGAACTCGTCCTTTTCGACCGCCTCGACCACGATCGGCATGAAGCCATGATCACGGCCGCAGAGCTCAGCACACCGGCCGCGATAGACCCCTGGCTCGTCAATGCGGGTCCAGGTCTCGTTCACAAACCCGGGGATGGCGTCCTTCTTCCATCCCAGGTCCGGCATCCACCACGAGTGGATCACATCCGCGGCGGTGATCTGGAACCGGATCTTGGTATCCACCGGCAGGACCAACCGCTTGTCGACATTCTGCAGGTAGTTATCCACCGAGGCCGGCTCGACGCCCGAGCCCAGCCGCCGGGCCCGATCGCTGTCGACATCCAGACGGCTTAAGAACTGGACATCCTCGTCCATGTACTCATAGCCCCAGAACCACTGATAGCCGGTGACCTTGACGGTCATCTCGGACTCGCTGGTGTCGTCCAGATCAATCAGGGTCTGGGTGGCCGGCACCGCCATCGCCACCAGAATGCCCAGCGGGATCACCGTCCAGACAATCTCGACCGCGGTGCTGTGGTGGAACTTCGCCGGTTTGACGCCGCGCGCCTTGCGATGCCGGAAGATGGAATAGAACATCGCCCCGAAGACCAGCAACCCGATGGCCACCGTGATCGAGAAGATGGTCATGTGCAGGTCATAGATCTGCCGGCTCGATTCGGTCACGCCGCGGGTCATGTTGATCAACCCGAGATCCGCCGACGCTGTGGTGCTGAATAGCGCCAGCGCCATCGACCCGATCAGCCCGTTTGCGGTTGTCATCCTCATCCCGTTCTCTCTCCCAGACTGTGCGTGGGACCGATGGCTTTGGCCGGGTCATCCGCCCCGGTCAGCGCGCTGTAGGCGCCGGTGCCGCAGCGTGCCATGGGCCCGATGCAGTGGCTCAGCTCGCGCGCCAGGCTACGCCGCTCATCTGTCTCCAGAAACTCGCCAAGTATAACCTCCCGGCCGCGCGAGCGCAGCACCAGCTGGGTATGTTCCCAGCGACGCGGCAGCTGCCGCAGTGCGACCTCGGTCCAGGCCCGGTCCAGGTACCAGGTCTTCTCGACCCGGCCGCGCCCCTTCTCGACGCGGATCTCCGCCCCCTCGACGTGGACGATCTCGCGGTCCAGCGATCGCCGCGCCGATACATAAAGCGCCGCCCCCAGGGCGGTCAGCTCGAGCCCGGCAAAGGGCAGCACCGGCCAGAACCCCATCGAGGTCAGCACCAGCGCCACGCCCAGACAGACCACGCTCAGCCCGATGAAGACCCGCACCGTCTGGCCCCAGTTGGGCGCGACATTGGGGGCGAGCACGAAACGACGTGCGCCCTCGGCAGAATTGGATTGCGTGGTGCTCATGTCAATGCGACCGCCCGCCCAAAGACTTGATTGCCGTCAAGTTTAGGTGAATCGCCCGCCCGAGAAAAGCGTGGCATGCCACTGGCAGGCCTATCGGGATCGTTTGGGCACCGACAGGGTATCCAGCGGGATTTCCACCACCCCCGAGGACTGACGCAGCTGGGGCTGCGCGTCGGTGCCCCAGGCATGACCGTAGGCGATCTCCCAGGTGGCCGGCAGCCGGCCATCCGCATCGCGGAAGGCGTCGTAGGCGGACTGCATCGCCCGCCACTGCCGTGGGGTCGTCAGCCCCGGGCGCCGCCCCGGTGCGGCATTGCGCAACCCGAGTGCGGTCAGATCATCCACCAGCCCGCTCACATCCGGGTAGGTAAGCGTGAAATGCTCCATGTCCATCACCGGATCGGCCAGACGGGCATTGACCAGCGCATCGCCGATATCATGCATGTCGACGAATCCGTGCACATGGACGGCCGCGTCCACCTGCGCCCAGGCGCTGCGCAGTTCATGCAGCGTATCCGGCCCGTAGGTGGCGAACAGCAACACCCCGCCCGGGCGGAGCAGGCGCTGCAACTCGCGGGCGGTGGCGGCCAGATCGCTGCTGCGATGGAGGACCAGGCTCGAGAAGATCAAATCGAACTGATCGTTGCCAAACGGCAGTTGATCGACGTGGCAGGCCACCGCCGGCGGGCGTCGCCAGCGCCCCGCCGAGCGCCGGGCCCGGGCCACCAGACCGGGGGCCAGGTCGGCAAGGACCAACCGCGCCCGCGGATAGCGCTTGCGCAGCCCGCGCACATGAAACCCGCTGCCGCAGCCGAGATCGAGGATCGTCGCCGGATCAAGCCGCATGTAGGCAAGGCGGTCGAGCAGCCGCGCCCCGACTTCGCGATGCAGGACCGCGGCGGCGTCAAAATGCGGGACGGCCGCCTCAACACGGCGATGGAGCACACGCCGGTCGAGGGCAAGGGGGTTGCTGTCTGAAGACGCGCTCATCCCCCCATGCTGCCACAGACACCCCCCGGGCCCCAGCGGTGCGCGGTGTCACAGAATGCCGCCCGAGCCCCGGCGCACCCTACCGGTCATGCCAGGACATCCTGTCAATGGATGGCGTCAGCCCCCGTACTGGCGCCTGCGATTCGACCGACTGCTCCATGGCCGCTGCCATTTCTGCAACGGCCCGGTCGCCGACGGCGGTCTCTGCCCCGGCTGCCGCGAGGACCTGCCCTGGATCACCGCCGCCTGCCGGTGCTGTGGCGCACCCTTGAGCTCGGGCGCTGCGACATGCGCCGGCTGCATCGGCGATCCACCGCCTTTTCAGCGCACCCATGCATTGTGGCAATACCGGGACGGGATCGATGACTGCCTGCGGGCGTTCAAGGATCGTGGCGACATCGCCATGGGACGGCTGCTGACCGACCTGGCGGCGGCGGCGCTGGCGCAGCGCGGGCTCAGGCTGCCCGGGCCGCTGGTCCCCATGCCTTTGCATCGCGATCGCTATCGTCAACGCGGCTTCAACCAGTCCGTGCTGATCGGCCGTTGGCTGGGCGGACCCTGTCTGGAGGATCTGGTGGAGCGATCGCGCAACACCGCGGATCAGCGGGGTCTGGATGCCCGCCAGCGACGCGCCAATCTGGACAGGGCCTTTCGGCTGCGGCGGCCGCCCCCGCGGGCGGTGACGCTGGTCGACGATGTCATGACCACCGGCGCCAGCCTGCGGGCCCTGGCGCATTGCCTGCGCGAGGGCGGCGCCGAACATATCCGGGTTCTGGTCCTCGCCCGGGCGGTCTGACCGCGCCTCCGGCTAGATCACCCCGGTGTAGTCCAGCGCCAGCCCGGCAAAGACAATCCCGCCGTAGATGTTGTTGTTGAGAAACGCACGAAAACAGTCCTGCCGGTCGCGGTGGCGGATCAACCCCTGTTGGTAGACAAAAAGCGGCGTTGCCAGCGCGACGCCGGCAAAATAGACCGCGCCCAGCTGCGCCTGCCAGCCGATCAGTACCAGCAAGAACGTCATCACCGCCTGCAGCAAGCCGATGATCAGACGATCGTGCCGACCAAACAGAATGGCCGTGGAGCGGATGCCGATTTTCAGATCATCGTCGCGATCGACCATCGCGTATTCGGTGTCGTAGATGGTCGCCCAGACCACCGCTGCGACAAACACCAGCCACGCCAGAGCCGGGACCGAGCCGGTCTGGGCAGCGAAAGCCATGGGGGCGGCCCAACCGAACGCGGCCCCCAGATGGATCTGCGGCAGATGGGTATGCCGCTTCATGAACGGATAGGTGGCCGCCAGCACCACCCCGCCCAGCGACAGCAGGATGGTCAGCCGGTTCATCAAAAGCACCAGTCCGAAGGCCAGCAGACACAACAGCACAAAAAGACTCAGCGCCTCGCGCTCGCTGACCCGGCCGGTGGTCAGGGGCCGGTGACGGGTGCGCTTGACGTGACGGTCGAAATCGCGATCGGCGTAGTCGTTGATCACGCAGCCGGCGGCGCGCATGACCACCACCCCCAGCACAAAGACCACCAGCACGCCCGGCCGGGGCAGCCCCTCGGCGGCGAGCCACAAGGCCCAGAGCGTCGGCCAGAGCAACAGGAAATTGCCGATGGGCCGATCCAGCCGCGCCAACTGGGCATAGCATCGCAGTTTCTCGCGCCATCGGTTCATGGCCGCTCTCCGGTGGCCAGTGCATGGATCAGGGCAGGCAGAAAGACCTCGGTGACCAGAAGCGGCCGCCCGGCCACCCGAAAGACCGAGCGTCGGGCCCAGGCGGGTGTTGCCCGACCGCGCGCCAGTCGACGGGCCAGCGACGAGTCCGGCTGCACCGGGGCGATATCGATCACGCCGCGGGTCACCGGATAGCGCCCGAACAGAAGCTGCCCCAGTGGCTGACTGCCAAGGCGACGCAGCCGGCGCAGCGGGCCGCGCAGACTGCTTGCCGGAATGACGCTGCGTGCCGCGACAAGCGGTGTCTGGCCCCGGCACAGCTGGACCTCGCGCACCCAGGCAGCACGCCGCGTCGAGGCGCCCAGCCGGACCGCCTCGGTCGGCCATGGCCGCTGCCAGTGCTGATGCTGGAGCTCGACGCCGAAGGCATCGCCGGCCAGCGCCCGCAGCCGCCGGGTCAGCGAGCCGGGCTCGTCGAGCCAGGGCCGGAGGCTTTCCGGCGGCCCGTCGACCCGCGGCACTGATCCGGGCCGCCAGCCGGCGCCCATGGCGGTTGGCCGATCAAAACCCATGCCCTGTCTGTCCCTAAACCTGCGCGTAGCGTTCACCTTCACCCACCCAGCGCCGTATCAGTTCGCTGCAGGCCTGGGGCCGGGTGCGCAACAGCTCCGGTGCGGCGGCCTGGACCGGGTCGAGCAGATCCCCGTCCCGCAACAGATCGGCGATGCGATAGTTGAGCGCCCCGGTCTGCCGGGTGCCAAGCAACTCGCCCGGGCCGCGGATCTCGAGGTCACGGCGCGCGATGCGAAAGCCATCGTTGCTCTCGCGCAGGATCCCCAGCCGCGCACGTGCGACCTCGCCGAGGGGCGGATGATACAGCAGCACGCAGCTGCTTTGCGTCTCGCCGCGGCCGACACGGCCGCGGAGCTGATGCAGCTGTGCCAGGCCCAGCCGCTCGGCATTCTCGATGATCATCAAAGAGGCATTGGGCACATTGACGCCCACCTCGATCACCGTGGTCGCCACCAGAAGATCCACTTCGCCGGCCTCGAACTGCCGCATCACCGATTCCTTCTGCGCCGCGGACAAACGCCCGTGGACCAGCGCGACGCGCAGCCCCGCAAGCTGCTCGGCGAGCCGCTCGGCGGTGGCTTCGGCCGCCTGGGCCTCGAGCAGCTCGGAGGCCTCCACCAGGGTACAGACCCAGTAGGCCTGTCGCCCGGCACGGCAGGCCTCGCGAATGCGCTCGATGACCTCGTCACGCCGGGTCTCGGGCAGCGCCACCGTCCTCACCGGCGTCCGGCCCGGCGGCAGCTCGTCTATCACCGAGACATCCAGATCGGCATAGGCGGTCATGGCCAGCGTCCGCGGGATGGGGGTGGCCGTCATGACCAGTTGATGGGGCTGCAGCCCCGCCCGGCCCTTGTCCCGAAGGGCGAGACGTTGATGCACGCCAAAGCGGTGCTGTTCGTCGATCACCACCAGACCAAGGCCGTGGAACGCCACCGACGCCTGAAAAAGGGCGTGGGTGCCCACCACCACCTGGATATCCCCGCGCTCGAGCCCGGCCAGGCAGTCGCGGCGCTCGGCGGCACTGCTCCGCCCACTGAGCCAGCCCACCCGCACGCCCAATGGCTCGAGCCAGGCCCGAAAGCTTCGTTCATGCTGCTCGGCAAGCAGCTCGGTGGGGGCCATGATGGCCGCCTGCCAACCATCACTGACCGCCATCAAGGCCGCCATGGCCGCAATCACGGTCTTGCCCGAGCCCACATCGCCCTGGATGAGCCGCAGCATGGGCTCGCCCCGGGCCATGTCCCGGGCCACCTCGTGCTGTACCCGCTGCTGTGCGGCGGTCAGGGCAAACCCCAGGGCATCGAGCAGGCGCTCGATGGGACCATGGGCATCGCCGAGAACCGGCGCCGGTGCGCTGGCCTGATGGGCCTGGCGTAGTCGCAGCAGGCTGAGACGGTGGGCGAGCAACTCTTCGAAGGCCAGGCGCCGGACCGCCGGGTGGCTGCCATCCATCAACGCCTGGGTATCGGCCTCCGGCCCCGGGGCATGCACCGTAATCAGGGCATGGTCCAGCGAGGGCAGGCCGAGCTTTTGCAGTAATGCCCCGGGCAGCCACTCGGTCAGGGTCTCCGGCCGGTCAAGGGCCGCGCCGATGGCCCGGCGGAGCATCGATTGCGTCACCCCCTCGCAGGCCGGATAGACCGGTTTGAACTCGCCCGCCGGCAGCGGGGCATCGGGCTCGACGATCTCCCAGTCCGGGTGGATCATCTGCAACATCACCGGCCCGGGCTTGGCCTCACCAAAAACCCGCAGATGTACCCCGCGGGCAAGCTGGCGTTGCTGATTGGCGTAGAAGTGGAAGAACACCAGCTCGAGGCTGCCGGTGCCATCGCTGATGCGGCAGATCAGCCGCCGGCGCCGACCACCGGTGACCTCGCTGGCGGTGATCTCGCCGCTGACCAGCGCATCCACCCCGCTCGCCAGCTCGCCCAGACGTCGGACCCGGGTGCGGTCCTCGTAGCGCAGCGGCAGATGGAAGGGCAGATCCTCGATGCGCACCAGCCCCAGGCGCGAGAGCTTGCCCGCCACCTTGGGGCCGACTCCGGGCAGGCGCGTCAGCGGTGTGCCGGCGGCGGCGTGATCGGTCACGGGCTAGTCGGCCAGGCTCAGAATGGCCTCCACTTCGACCATGGCGTCCTTGGGCAGTGCGGCCACGCCAATGGCTGCGCGGGCGGGATAGGGCTCTTCGAAGTACTCCGCCATGATGCTGTTGACCGTGGCGAAGTGGCCGAGGTCGGTCAAAAAGATGCTCAGTTTGCAGATATCGGCCAGCGAACCGCCGCTTGCCAGACAGAGCTGGGCCAGATTGTCGAACACCCGCCGGGTCTGCACATCGATATCCGCCTCGACCAACTCCATGGTCAGCGGATCCAGGGGGATCTGGCCGGAGATGAACACCAGATCGCCCACCTGGACGGCCTGGGAATAGGGACCAATGGCCGCCGGGGCCTGATCGGTCTGGATGATACGGCGGCTCATGACAGCTCCTTGCGGTTGAAAAGAATGCGATTATCCACGCCGGCGGGCGATCCGCAGCACAGCGGCCAGCCCGCGCAGTCGACGCATGATACGCGCCAGATGGACGCGATCGGTGACATCCATGACCAGCCTGATGGTGGCGATCATCCCTTCCTTTTCCTCGATCTGCACGGCATCGATGTTGGAGTCGAGATCCGAGATGACCGCGGCGACACTCGCCAGGACCCCCTGTCGGTTCATCACCTCCAGATCGATCGCCACGGGATAGCCGCCTTCGGTTGAAGGGTCCCACTGCACATCCACCCATTTTTCGGGGTGGTTGCGGTATTCGCGGATGTTGTTGCAATCCTGGTGGTGGATGACAACGCCGCGGCCGGCGCTGGCAAAGCCGACGATGGGGTCGCCGGGGATGGGTCGACAGCAGCGGGCGAAGGTCATCACCGCCCCCTCGTTGCCACGGATCATCAACGCGCCGCCGGCCTCGGAGCGGTCGGTTTCGGCGGCGCCATCATCCACACCCGAGAGATGACGCGCCACCAGCCAGGGCATGCGACGGCCCAGGCCCACCTCTTCGAGCACCGCATCCAGATCGTCCGCGGCCAGCGCCTCCAGCGCCTCCTCGATCTGGGCCGGGCCGATCTGCCCGAGGGTCAGGCCCATGGCATTGAGCGCCTGCTCGACCAGGCGTCGGCCGAGGTCGGCCGCCTCGGCGCCCTGCAGGCGCTTGAGCCGCTGACGGATCGCCGCCCGGGCCTTGGCGGTGACCACAAAATCCAGCCAGGCCGGGTTGGGGCGGGCGATGGGCGCGGTGATGATCTCGACCGTCTGCCCGGTCTCCAGCGGGGTCCGCAGCGGGGCGAGCCGATGATCGATGTTCGCGGCAATGCAGGCATCACCGATTTCCGAGTGGACCATGTAGGCGAAGTCCACCACCGTGGCGCCCTTGGGCAATTCCATGATGTCGCCGCCGGGGGTGAAGACGTAGATTTCATCCGGCAGCAGATCGATTTTGACGTTTTCGATGAATTCGATCGGGTTGCCGGCGCTCTCCTGCATCTCCACCAGGCCGTGGACCCATTCCCGGGCCCGGGTCTGGGCGACGCTGTGGGCGGTATCGGCGTCCTTGTAGAGCCAGTGGGCGGCGATCCCCGCCTCGGCCACCCGATCCATCTCGGCGGTGCGGATCTGGACCTCGACCTGGATCCGGCGCGGCCCGACCAGTGTGGTGTGCAGGCTTTGATAGCCGTTGATCTTGGGGATGGCGATGTAGTCCTTGATACGGCCCGGCAAGGGCTTGTAGAGCCCGTGGCAGTGGCCCAGGACGCGGTAGCAGGTATCCACATCCGCCACCACCACCCGAAACCCGTAGACATCAAAGATGTCGTCAAAACCCGCCTGTTTGCTGCGCATCTTCTGGTAGATGCTCCACAGATGCTTCTGGCGGCCGATCACGCGCCCCTTGATCCCGCCTTCGGCCAGGCTTTCCTCGAGCGCATGGCGCACGGTATCGAGGATCTCGCGGCGCGACCCCTGCTGCTGTCGGACCCGCTCTTTGAGGACGCGGTAGCGCATGGGATAGAGCGCGGCAAACCCCAGGTCCTCGAGCTCGATCCGCACACTGTTGATACCCAGACGCTGGGCTATGGGGGCATAGATCTCGAGGGTCTCGCGCGCGATGCGTGACCGCTTGCTCGGCGGCATGACAAAGATCGTGCGCATGTTGTGCAGCCGGTCCGCGAGCTTGATCAGGATGACCCGGATGTCATGGGACATGGCCATGACCATCTTGCGGAAATTCTCGGCCTGGGCTTCGGCCTTGCTGCGAAAATTGATCTGGGTGAGCTTGGAGACGCCATCGACAAGCTGCGCCACCTCGGCGCCGAAGGCCTCGGCGATCTCGGCCTTGGCGGTGGGCGTATCCTCGATGACGTCATGGAGGATGGCCGCGCAGAGGCTCTCGGCGTCCAGGCCCATTTCGGCCAGCGTCCTGGCCACCGCCAGCGGATGGGTGATGTAGGGTTCGCCGGAGAGGCGCCGCTGCCCCTCATGGGCCGCCGCGCCGAATTGGTAGGCCTTGTAGACCTGCTGGACCTGGCGGGGTTCGAGATAGTCTTCGAGCAGCGTGCAAAGGTCAGCGGCGCGGGTTGCGGCATCGGAACCCGCTGTCTGCCGTTTGACCGCCGCGTCGCTGCTTGCCATGGATGCCGGTTCAGTCGGCCGGCTTTTCCCCGGTTTCTTCGTCACCCGGCTCGGCAGCCTCCTCGTCTGCCCCGGAGGCTTCGGTCGACGGCTCGTCGGCGGCGGCTTCCGCCTCGCCTGCCACCTCATCGGCCGGCATGTCGGCGTCGGCTTCTGCCGCCGGCTCGGCCTCTTCCAGGGCACCCAGCGCCTCGGCGGCTTCGGCCTCGGCGTTGAGAATCTCCGAGGTGACAAACCCGTCGGCAATCTCGCGCAGCGCAACCACCGTGGGCTTGTCGTTTTCCCACGCCACGAAGGGCTCCTGGCCGTGGGCGACCTGCCGTGCCCGCCGGGTCGCGGCCAGCACCAGCTCAAAACGGTTATCGATCGTATCGAGGCAGTCCTCGACCGTCACTCGTGCCATCGCGGCAACCTCCAGAACTTACAAACTTTCCTTTACACCGAGTCTAGCGCAATGCCGAGCAATCAGACAGGGGGGCCGGCGATGGCCCCATCGGTCAGCGACCCGAGCGTATCGCCGTGATCGTGGAATTGCCGCGCCCGGCGCAGTCGTCTTGCCCGGACAATCGCCTCGAGATCGGCCAGGGCGGTGTCGAAATCGTCATTCCAGACCAGATAATCGTATTCGTCACAGTGGCGCATCTCGCTGACCGCTGCGCGCATCCGATCGGCAATGACCGCCTCACTATCCTGACCCCGGCCGCGCAGCCGTGCCTCGAGCGCCGCGCGGGACGGCGGCAGGATGAACACCGAGACGGTCTCCTCGAGCCGCTCACGGATCTGCCGCGCCCCCTGCCAGTCGATTTCCACAAGCACATCCCGCCCCGCCGCCAGATCGGCCTCGACCGCCGCGTGGGTGGTGCCATAGCGCCGATCGAACACCCGGGCATGCTCGAGGAATGCCCCGGCCTCGACCAGGCCGCTGAACGCGGCATCATCGACAAAATGATAGTCCCGGCCATCCACCTCGCCGGGCCGCGGCGCGCGGGTGGTGTGCGAGACCGAGATCACCAGCCTCGGATCCCGGTCCATCAACGCCCGCAGCAACGAGGTCTTCCCCGCCCCGGAGGCCGCCGAGACGATGTAAAGCGTGCCTGAGATGTCCGTTTCCATCCCGGGAATGCTACCCTGACCGGCTGATTTTCGCACCGTCCGATCAACACCAGGAGACGCCCATGCGCCCCAGTGGCCGCAACGCCGATGAACTTCGCCCGATCCGCCTCACCCGGGGCTTTACCCAGCACGCCGAGGGCTCGGTGCTGGTGGAGTTTGGCAACACCCGGGTGCTATGCACCGCCTCGGTCGAAGCGCGCGTCCCGCCGTGGCTGCGCAACAGCAACCGCGGCTGGGTCACGGCCGAATACGGCATGCTGCCCCGGGCGACCGGCAGCCGGACCGACCGCGAAGCCGCCCGGGGCCGTCAGCAGGGCCGGACGGTGGAGATCCAGCGGCTGATCGGCCGCTCGCTGCGGGCGGTGGTGGATCTGGAGGCCCTGGGCGAGCGCCGCATCGTGGTTGACTGCGATGTCCTGCAGGCCGACGGTGGGACGCGGACCGCCTCGATCACCGGCGGGTATGTGGCGCTGGCCGACGCGGTCCAGACCCTCATGAAAGCCGGCCAGGTCCGGCGCAACCCGTTGCACGGTCAGGTGGCGGCCATCTCGGTGGGCATCCACAACGGCACCGCCGTGCTCGATCTCGACTACGCCGAAGACTCGGACGCCGAGACCGACATGAACGTGGTCATGAACGACGCCGGGCATTTCATCGAAATCCAGGGCACCGCCGAGGGGCATGCCTTTCGCCGGCCCGAGCTCGAGAGCATGCTCGATCTGGCAAGCGATGGCATCGACCGGCTGATCGCCGAGCAGCGCAAGGCACTGGAGGCCTGAGGAATGATCGAACGGCTCGTGGTGGCCAGTGGCAACGCCGGCAAGCTGGCCGAACTCCAGCAACTGCTAAGCGGGCTGGTCACCGAGCTGCGCCCCCAGTCGTTTTACTATGTGCCGACCGCCGCCGAGACCGGCACCACCTTTATCGAAAACGCCATCATCAAGGCCCGCAATGCCGCGTTGCATACCCGCTTGCCGGCCCTTGCCGACGACTCGGGCCTGGAGATACCGGCCCTGGACGGGGCACCCGGGGTGCGCTCGGCGCGCTGGGCCGGCGACGAGGCCGATGACCGGGCCAATAATGCGCGACTGGTGGACGCGCTCCTCGACCTTGGCCCGGACGAGCGCGTTGCCCATTACCGATGCGTGATCGCGTTGATGCGCCACGCCGACGATCCGGCACCGCTGATTGCCGAGGGCCGCTGGCGCGGGCAGTTGATCGAGACGGCGCAGGGCGACGGCGGGTTTGGCTATGACCCGCATTTCTATCTGCCGGCATCGGGCTGTACCGCCGCCGAGTTGCCGGCCGCCGAGAAAAACCGCCAAAGCCATCGGGGTCAGGCGCTGCAGGCCCTTCGTCGGCGTCTGGAGGCGGAGTGGACAGCCAACTGACCCCGCCACCGCTGGGGCTCTATGTCCATCTGCCGTGGTGCGTGCAGAAATGCCCCTACTGCGATTTCAACTCCCACGCCCTCAAAGGGACGCTGCCCGAGCGTGAATACCTCAACGCGCTGCTTCGGGACGCCGACACCGAGGCCGAAGCGGCGTCGGGACGTCCCATCGAGACGGTTTTCATCGGCGGGGGGACGCCCAGCCTTTTCAGTGCCGAGGCCATCCAGGATCTGCTGGATGGCCTGGGCCAGCGACTCCACATGGCCGCGGATGCCGAGATCACCCTCGAGGCCAATCCCGGGACGGTGGAGGCCCAACGCTTTGCCGGGTATCGCGCGGCGGGGGTCAACCGCATCTCCATGGGGGTGCAAAGCCTCAACGATGCGCATCTTCGGCGCCTTGGCCGCATCCATGGCGGCGCCGAGGCGGTGGCCGCCATCCACAGCGCCCGTGCCGCCGGCTTCGAGCGCATCAATGTCGATCTCATGCACGGCCTGCCTGACCAGACCCCGGCGCAGGCCCTGGAGGATGTCGAGCGCATCCTCGATCTGGGCATCCGCCACCTCTCCCACTACCAGCTCACCCTCGAACCCGGCACCCCCTTTCACAACCGGCCCCCGGCACTGCCCGATGAGGACGCGCTGGCCGATATCGAGGCGGCCTGTGCCGAACGCATCCGCGAACACGGCCTGCATCGCTACGAGGTCTCGGCCTGGGCGGTGCCCGGCGAGGAATGCCGTCACAACCTCAACTACTGGGCGTTCGGCGACTACCTGGCGATCGGCGCCGGTGCCCACGGCAAGCTGACCGACCGCCAGGGCGGGATCAGGCGCTACAGCCGGCTGCGCTTTCCGCGCCAGTACCAGGCGGTGGCGGGGACTCCGCAGGGTCTGGCGGAATCCCGCCGGGTCGAGGCTGGCGAGCGGGTGCTTGAATATCTAATGAATGCCCTGCGCCTGACCGAGGGGACACCGATGGACCAGGCCCTGGCGCGCACAGGACTGCGGCGCGAGGATTTTGAACCGGGACTGGGCATCGCCCGGGCGCGGGGGTGGATAAGCGACGACCCGGCCATCCTGCGGGCCACCCCCCGGGGGCAGCGCTATCTCAACGACCTGCTGGGGCTTTTCCTCGACACCGACGGGGCCGGCGCATGATCGAAGAAGTCACCATCCACTGCCCGTACTGCGGTGAGTCATTCACGACACTGGCCGACGGCAGCGCCGGCGATCAGGCCTACATCGAAGACTGTCAGGTCTGTTGCCGACCCATCGAATGCCGGCTGACCGTCACCCCGGACGGGCCGGTCATCGATACCCGCCGGGATGACGAGTGACCCGGCGCGGGCCGTTCAGAACGGCCAGGCCGATTTCGCCAGGGCCACGGCGACCAGATAGCCATAGATCACCAGCGCGCCGATGAAATACCCCACCCGGGCACCCAGCGACCGCTCGGTCTTGAACGCCAGCACCCCCAGGGCGATGTAGGCGATCAGCCCCAGCACCTTGGCGTTGATCCAGCCGTGCAGGACCGCCGGGTAGTTCCAGCCCGCCCAGGCGACCCCAAAGGCGGTGACCAGCAGCAGGGTGTTGATGACATGCGGGGTGATGCGCAGCCACTTGCGCGATGCCAGATCCGATCCGGCCGTCACCAGTCCAAAACGCAGCACAAAGAGCAGAAGACTCAGCGTGACGACGGTGGTGTGCAGATGTTTGAGGCCGATGTAGAGCATAGCGTTTTCCTGACGATCCCGGTGACAGACACAGCATCCAGCCGCGGTAGGCTACCTGCTGGCGCCGCCGCTGTCACAGCGCCCATCGGCCGTCCCGGCCGGCCGGCGGATGTCGATGCACCGCAGCATGGTCTCTTGTACCCGTCCCGTCGAGGGCCTAAGATACCGCGCTTCGAAAACCAGCGTCCCGAGAAGCGCCATGAAAAAAGATATCCACCCCGAATACCGCGAAGTTGTGTTTCAGGACATTTCTTCGGATTTCTCCTTTCTGACCCGCTCGACGGTGCAGACCGATGACACCATTCAGTGGGAGGACGGCAACGAATACCCGCTGGTCAAGGTCGAGATCTCCAGCGCCAGTCATCCGTTCTACACCGGCAAGCAGCGGGTGCTCTCGAGCGGCGGCCGAGTGGACCAGTTCCGCAAGCGGTACGGCTCGATGGCCAAGGGCGGCCGGGGCTGAGCGCCCCCGCCGGCCGGCACGCGGGAGTATCAATGACATAGCGGCGCCAGGCGCCACGCGGAGGAGTAAGCATGTCCGACAAGACCGTTACCATCACCGACAACGCCACCGGCAAGCAAAGCGAAGCACCGGTGCGCAGCGGCACGCATGGGCCGGATTTGGTCGATATCCGCTCGCTCCACAGCGATCTGGGCTATTTCACCTACGACCCGGGCTACTCCTCCACCGGTTGCTGCCAGAGTGACATCACCTTCATCGATGGCGACCAGGGCGTGCTGCTCTATCGCGGCTACCCCATCGAACAACTCGCCGAACAGAGCTCGTTTCTTGAGGTCTCGTATCTGCTGTTGAACGGCGAGCTGCCCGACAAACAACAGCTCGAGCAGTTCGATGACACCATCACCCGGCACACCCTGGTCAACGAAAGCCTGCGGATTTTCTTCAACGGCTTCCACCACGACGCCCATCCCATGGCCATGCTCACCGGCGTGGTGGGGTCGCTGTCGGCGTTCTATCACGACACCATCGATATCAACGATCCGGAAAGCCGCATGCTCAGCGCCCATCGGATCATTGCCAAGATGCCGACCATCGCGGCGGCGTCGTTCAAACACATGGTGGGCGAGCCGTTTGTCCATCCGCAGAACCGGCTGTCCTACACCGGCAACCTGCTCAACATGCTCTTCGCCCGGCCCAGCGAGGAATACGAGATCAACCCGGTGGCCGAAAAAGCCCTCGATCAGCTGCTGATCCTGCATGCCGACCACGAGCAGAACGCCAGCACATCGACGGTGCGCATGGCCGGCAGCACCGGCACCAACCCCTTTGCGGCCATCGCCTCGGGGTGTGCCGCACTCTGGGGCCCGGCCCACGGGGGCGCCAACGAGGCCGTGCTGAACATGCTCAGCGAGATCGGCACCGTCGATCAGGTGCCGCGGTTCATCGAAAAGGCCAAGGACAAGAACGATCCGTTCCGCTTGATGGGCTTCGGCCATCGGGTCTACAAAAACTACGACCCGCGGGCGACGATCATCCGCAAGACCTGCCACGAGGTCCTCGACGAGCTGGGGGTGGCCAACGACCCGCAGCTCGAGCTCGCCATGAAGCTCGAGGAGATCGCCCTGGCGGACGACTACTTTGTCGAGCGCAAGCTCTATCCCAACGTCGATTTCTACTCGGGCATCATCTACCGGGCGCTGGGGATCCCCACCGAGTTCTTCACCGTGCTGTTTGCCATTGGCCGGACGCCGGGCTGGATCGCGCAGTGGATCGAGATGCTCGAGGACCCGGAGCAGCGCATCAGCCGGCCCCGGCAGCTCTACACCGGGGCCGCGCGCCGCGATTACACGCCCCTGCACCGCCGCAACTGAACCGGGCTCAGGCCTCGGCCGCGATGAGCGACTCCAGCTCGCCGCGGCCGGCGCGCTGCATGGGTCGGCCATCCACCGGGCTGCGCGGCGGATGGGCCCGCCCCCGACCGGTAAAGACCGCGACGTTCACCGGGACATCGCCGGCCACGAAGCGGTGGACCGGCACGAAATCGTAGTGATCATCAAAGCGAAGACGCTGCTCTTCGGTGTCAAAGGGCACGCCCTGATCCATTAAAAACAGCACGACATCCTCGGGGGTGTCGGCAAAGCAGTGCAGATCCACGGCACTGTCCGGGCCGGCGGTGCCATCGAGCACCGAGCCCACCAGCCGTGGCTTGAACGCGGCAAAGAAATCCATCGCCTCCAGCGCCGCCTCGCGCAGGGTCTGCAGCGCCGTGACCTGGCGCGCGCCTCCGAAAAGGCGCTGATACTCCTGCAACGCCGCCTGGATCTCGCGATTCTGCGGCAGGTTGGTCGTGGCGGGCGCGCCCAGATGCAGGGCTGCCTTGCGTTTGGCCTGTGAGAAATCGCGGATCCCCTCCACGGCCATGATGCGGGCCGCCTCCTGGGTCAAGCGCTCGCGCATGCGGGCGTCGCGGCTTGCCTTTCCCCTTGCCATGCCTGGCTACCCCCCCTTGTCAGAAAATGGGTGCCTCGGATCCGGCGTCATCGCCGTCGCGGGACTCGGCCTGCGCCCGGGCCGACCGGGACGGGACATTCTCGCGGCGGAAGGTCTCGAAAACCGCGCCCTCGTACTCGCCACCAACACGCTCGCCGGTCTCCGGATCGATTCGCACCGTCACCAGCCCCTCCGGCCGGGGCCATTCGGTCTCATCAATACCCTGCAGGGCCGCGTCCATGTAGTCCATCCAGATGGGCAACGCCGCCCGGCCGCCGGTCTCGTAACGCCCCAGGGTCTGCAGCTCGTCGAACCCCACCCACACGGTGGTCACCAGATCACCATTGAACCCCGAAAACCAGGCGTCCCGTTGCTCATTGGTGGTCCCGGTCTTGCCCGCAATATCCCCTCGGCCCAGCGCCCGGGCCGATCGCGCGGTGCCCCGTTCGACCACATCCCGCAGCATCGAGCGCATCAGCCAGGCATTCTCGGCACTGATGGCCCGTTCGGCGGGCCGGAACGCCGGCCGCTGTGGCCCCGTGCGACCGGGCTCGGCCGGGCGGATGGCCTCCGGCTCGGCGGCCCGGCGCGGCCAGGCCCGGAACTGCTCGACCCCGTCGTTATCCACCACCCGCTCGATCAGATAGGGTTTGACCCGATAGCCGCCATTAGCGAACACCGCATAGGCCCGGGCCAGCGCCATCGGCGTGATCTCCGCCGAGCCGAGCGCCAGCGAGAGGTTGCGTGGCAGCTGGTCGCCCGGCACGCCAAAGCGGCGGATATGCTCGATCGCCGCATCGACACCGATGCGGCGCAGCACCCGAATCGAGACCAGATTGCGAGAGAAGGTCAGCGCCTCGCGCAGCCGGGTGGGCCCGAACACCCGGCCACTGTAGTTCTCGGGCCGCCAGACATCCTCGAGCGAGGCATCCGGGAAGACCACCGGGGCATCGTTGACCAGCGTGGCCGGGGTCAGGCCATTGGCCAGGCCGGCGGAATAGATCAGCGGCTTGAACGACGAGCCGGGCTGGCGCGCTGCCTGGGTGGCGCGGTTGAACTTGCTGCGGGCAAAGTCATACCCCCCCACCAGCGCCTCCATCCGGCCGGTCTCCGGGTCCAGCGACACCAACGCCGCCTGCGGCTCGGGGACCTGTGCCAGACGCCACTGCCCCTCGGCCTGGCGCAGATACACCACATCCCCCGGCACCAGAACATCGTCGGCCGCCTCGGGATTCGGCCCCATGGCATTCCGGCCCAGCTGCGCGCGGGCCCAGGACAGTCCCGCCCAGCCCAGGGTGATGCGCTGCCCATCATGCAAAAGCAGACTGGCCTGTTGCCCGTCCACCGCCTCGACCAGGCCCACGGCCAGATCTCCGGGGCGGTTGTAGTCATCCAGACGCGCCAGCAGCTGCTCGCGGTCGGCCTCGAGCAGCTCGGGGGAGAGCTCATCCAGCACACCCCGATAACCGTGGCGCTCGTCGTAGGCATGCAACCCGTCACGCAGCGCCTGTCGAGCAGCACGCTGACGCTCGCGGGTCACGGTGGTGTAGAGCTCGTAGCCACCGGTGTAGGCGGCCTGCTGGCCGTACCGATCGACCATCCAGGCCCGGGCCATCTCGGCGACAAACGGCGCATCCACCGTCCGGCGTCGGCCGTGGTAGGCGGCGGTGATCGGTGCCGCCATGGCCTGCTCGTAGCGTTCGGTCTGAATAAAGCCACTCTCGCGCATCCGCCCGAGCACATAGGCCCGGCGTTGCAGCGCCCGCTCGGGGTTGGCCAGCGGATTCCAGGCCGAAGGCGCCTTGGGCAGGCCGGCGATCATTGCCTGCTGCGCGAGGGTGAGCTCAGCCAGGGGCTTGCCGTAGTAGACCTCGGCGGCGGCGGCGACGCCGTAGGCGCGCTGTCCCAGGTAGATCTTGTTGAGATAGAGCTCGAGGATGGTGGCCTTCTCGAGCTCCTGCTCGATGCGCAGTGCCAGCAGGATTTCGCGCAGCTTGCGTAGATAGGTCCGCTCGGCGGTGAGAAACAGGTTGCGGGCAAGCTGCATGGTAATGGTGCTGCCCCCGGGGCCTTTCTCGCCGGTGCGAACCAGGTACCAGACCGCCCGGATGATGCCTTGATAATCTACCCCCGGATGCACATAGAAGCGCTGGTCTTCGGCCGCGATAAACGCCTGTTGCAGGGTTGTCGGGACGTTGGCAAGCGACACCGGCGTCCGTCGCATCTGCCCGAACTCGTCGATGAGCTCGCCATCGCGGGTGTAGACGCGCAACGGCACCTGAAGCTCGACGCTGCGCACCTCCTCGACACTGGGCAGGCTCGGCGCCAGCAGGATGTAGGCCATCACCAGTCCCGCCCCGGCGAGAAGGGCCAGTGCCGCGAGGCCAGCGATTGCCTGCAGGGAGAGCCGGATGATGCGTGACATGGAAGCCTTGATGCGCAATGGATGCTGCCAGTGGTCAGTATATCACCGCCAGGATGACGGCCGCTGTCCGGCGGGTGACTGATGCGTTGGTCACTTCCGCTGATTCGACGGCGCACGCCGATCCACCTGGGGGTGGATATCGGCCGCAGCGGGGTTCGCCTGGTGGCCCTCGCGCCCGGCCCCACGCCAAGGTTGGTGGGCTGGAGCAGTCAGCCCGGGCCCGAGCAACCGGGCGATGGGCAGGCAAAGCCGGATCGCGAGTGGCTCTTGACCGCGCTCGACCAGGCCGCCGCCGAGATCGATATCCACGACCCCATCGCCGCGGTCGCCGTTCCGGTCGAGGGGATCGCCACCCGGTCTGTGTCCCTGCCCCCGGGGATTTCCCATCGCGCGGTGGACACACGGATCGGCCTTGCAATGGCCGAGCTGCTGCCCGAGTCGGTGTCCGATTTTTGCGTGGACTATCGAGTGGATGACAGCGCGCTTGATGCGCATGACAACCGGCCCTGGCAGGTGGTTGCCGGGCGGCGCAGTCACGTGGCCTGGCGAATCGAGGCCATGAAAGCGCTGGGTTGGCGTTGTCCCCTGGTCGATGTGGAATCCCACGCCATTGCCCGGGCACTGCGTCTGTCCGCGGCGGACGGGCACGAGGGCATCACCGGCGTGGTGGACGCCGGCTACCGGCTGCGTTTCAGCGTTTGTGACGGGGACAGCCTGATCCACGACCAGGATCACGGCCCACCCCAACCGGATACACCCGATGCGGTTGCCCAACGCATCGGCCTGGCGCTGTCCGTCTACCAGGGGCTCGATCATGCCCGGGCAGTGGACCGGATCCTTCTGGTCGGTGGCCGGGCCTGCCCGCCGCTGGCCGAGTCGCTGGCCCAACGGACAGGGCTGCCAACCCGCATCGCCGAGCCGTTTTCGGCGCTGTCGGCCGAGGACAGCGACCCGGCGCGGATCGCGCAGCCGCATCGCTATCCGGTTGCCCTTGGACTGGCACTGCATCTGGGATCTTGCCATGCCCATTGGCGTTAATCTGCTGGACTGGCGCGACCGGCAGCGACGCCGGCGGCGGCGGATCGCCGGCAGCTGTCTGCTCGGCGCCGCCGCATTGGCCGTTGCCGTGATCGGCATCATCGCAGGCCAGGTGGCGCAGACCCTGGATGGCCATCGCCGCGCCGTGGCCGAGCTGGAGCAATCAATCGACGGGCTTGCCGGCAAACTCGCCAGGGTCGAAGCGCTCGAGCAGGATATTGAGACGCTGCGCCGGCGGCTCGACCATAAAACCGCCATCCGGCGGGATCGCCGGGCCATCCAGGCGGGCCTGGCGGCGGCCGTGCAGAGTCGCCCTCAAAAGGCCCGGCTACGCCGTATTGTCATCACGCCCGGGGAGCTCAGCGTCGAGGGCCTCACCCGACAGCCCACCGATGCGGCAAAGATGGCCCGGCGCCTTGAACGCCAGCACCCGCTGCAGCAGGCCGATGTCGTGCAGATCACGCCCAACCCTGACGCCGGCGGCGGAGAACTCGGCTTCCGGCTGCGCGCCGAGATCCTCACCCGAGCGCCTGAAAACGCCGCATCCAGCGGATCCGGGGACGGGCCATGAGGTGGCCGGTCGTCGAGCGGCGGTTGTCCCGGTCCATCGCCGTGGCGGTGGTGCTGGGCACATTGCTCGGCGCGCTGCCGGGGTGGTGGATCGGTGTCGCCCCGCTCAAAGAGGCGGTTGTCGACGCCCGCGAGACCCGAACCCGGCTGGCGGCCAGGCTCGAGGCAGGACAGGATGAGGTCAAGCGCCTTGCAGCGCTTCGCCGGCAACGCCAGGCGCTGGCCCGGCGCGTCGACGGCTTTGGCTTCGAGCTGCCGGAAAGCCCCGCGGTCACCCCGCTCATCGAACAAATATCCGCCCAGCTCGCGCCCACCGGGGTCGAGATCAATGCCCTGCACCCTACCCCCACCGGTGCCGACCAACCCGTCGACCGGGCCGTGCATATCGCCATCACCGGCGACTGGCCAACGCTTGTCAAAAGCCTCGAGCAATGGCTGCATTCACCGCTTGCCACCTCGCCGGGGCGGCTGATGATCCGGGCCGACCAGACCGGCGCGGACGCCCCGCCGGGCCGGCCGCCGATCACCCTTGAACTGCGGCTTCTTGCCCATTCCCTCGCCCATCCGTTGACTGCGCCGAGGGGCGCGGCCATTGGCAAGGCCCCGCTGCCTGAGCTGGAGCCGCTTGCCGACCCCTTCGCTCTGGCCCATCGCCCGGCCACCGACCGGTCAATGCCGGTCTTTCTGGGCTCGATCCGCGGCAGCCGGCAACAGTGGGCGTTTTTCCGCGACCGCAGCGGCCGCATCCACCGGCTCCAGCCCGGTCACCGGCTGCCGGGGGCGGGTGGGGTGCTGGAGGCCATACGCCCGGATGCCGCTGTCGTTCGCCAACGCGACAACGCCGGCAAACCCCGCCGCGTCCGCCTACCCATCCTCGATCGCCATTCAAAAGGAGGCTGACCATGCGCGTGTTCACCGCTTCAAGGCGCTGTCTGCTGGTAATGGCTATCACGATTTGTGCCGTATCGATGCGGGCGACGGCCGATGAATCGCTGCGTGTGGATGTCCGCGACATGCCGGTGGACACCCTGGTCGAGCAAATCGAAGCCATCGAAAGCGGCGCTGACCAGCCACCGACCCAGCCGGCCGGCGATGCACCCGCCGATGCCCGGACCCGCTTTCTGGCCGTTAAATATGCCCGTGCCGAAGCACTCGCCGAGCTCATCGAGGCCGAATCGGTGCGCGTCGACACCCGCACCAACACGTTGATCCTGCACGCCACCCCGGCGCAGATCGCCGCGGCCCGTTCGCTTGTCGAGCGACTCGACGTCCCGGTCCGCCAGGTCCTCATCGAGGCGCGGATCGTGATCGCCTCGGAGGGGTTCAGCGACGAGATCGGCGTCGAGTTTGGCTGGCGCCGCGAGACGCGGGCCGGCGAGACGGTGATCTCCGGCGGCGGGCGGCTGGACGACGAGGGACTGATGGTGGATCTGCCGGCGGGCGACGCCGCCGGGTCGGCGGGGTTGGCCATCGGCAAGGTGGGCAGCTATCTGCTGCAACTCGAGCTCTCCGCCATGGAGAGCGAAAACCGCGGCGAGATCATCTCAAGCCCGCGGGTGGTCACCGCCAGTCATCAACAGGCCGAGATCAAACAAGGGGTTCAGATCCCCTTCGAGCAGGCCACTGCCAGCGGCGCCACCAGCATCGCCTTTCGCGAGGCGGTGCTGGGGCTGGTGGTCACCCCCCGGATCACCCCGGATGACCAGATCCAGCTCGAACTGGCGGTCAACCAGGACAGCCGCGGCGAGGACACCCCCGAGGGGCCGGCGATCAATACCCAATCGGTCCGGACCAATGTGCTGGTCGCCGATGGCGAGACAGTCGTGCTGGGCGGTGTATTCGAGAAAACCCAGCGCGAGGGCCGCGAACGCGTGCCACTGCTCGCCGACCTGCCGGTGGTCGGTGGGCTTTTCGAGCGCCGCACCCGGGTCAACGACCGCAGCGAGCTGCTGGTCTTTGTCACCCCGCGCATACTCGAGGGCACGGCCGGGGGGGCGAACGCGTTAGAATCGGGGTCATGACACATATCGATCGCGTCTTCATCATCGGGCCCATGGGGGCGGGCAAGACCACCATCGGCCGCCGGCTGGCGCGGCGCCTGGGGCTGGGTTTCATGGATCTGGACGAGGCGCTGGAAGCGCGTACCGGTGTCGATATCCCGCGGATTTTCGACATCGAGGGCGAGGCCGGATTCCGCCGGCGCGAGGCCATGCTGCTCGACGAGCTCACCCGCTGTCCGGCGACGGTGCTCGCCACCGGCGGCGGCGCGGTCCTTGATCCGGCCAACCGCGAACGCCTGGCGGCCCGCGGGGTGGTGGTCTATCTGCAAACCAGCGTCGCCGCCCAGCTTCGACGCACCCGGGGCAGCAGCCGCCCCCTCATCCAGGGCGAGGACCCCGAGACCCGCCTGACAGAGCTCATGGCCACCCGTGGGCCCATCTACGAATCCCTTGCCGATGTCATCGTCGGCACGGAAGATGGCAACCCCGAGCGGGTCGCCGAGCGACTCGCCGATCGACTGCAGCAGCCGGGGCCGGTGCATGCCTGAGCCACGACAAACACTCACCGTCGAGCTGGGCGAGCGCAGCTACCCCATCCACATCGGCCGCGGACTGCTCGCCGACTACGCGCTTTTGGATAACGCCACCGCGGCCGAATCGGTCATGGTGGTCAGCAACGAGGCGGTCGCCCCGCTCTACCTTGATACGCTCAAAGCCGGACTGGCGGGTCGCCAGGTGATCGCCACGGTTCTGCCCGATGGCGAACAGGAAAAACGGCTCGAGTCCATGCTGCCGGTCTTTGACGAGATGCTGGTCAACGGGCTGGGCCGGGACAGCGCCGTCATCGCCCTGGGTGGCGGCGTCATCGGCGATCTCGCCGGCTTTGTGGCCGCCACCTACCAACGCGGCGTGGCGTTCGTGCAAATCCCCACCACCCTGTTGGCCATGGTCGACTCCTCGGTGGGCGGCAAAACCGGGGTCAATCATCCGCGGGGCAAGAACATGATCGGCGCCTTCCATCAGCCCCGGGCGGTGGTGGCCGATCTGTCGGTGCTCGACACCCTCCCCGATCGCGAGATGCGCGCGGGCATGGCCGAGGTCATCAAATATGCCTTGCTGGGGGATGCCGCGTTTCTTGGCTGGCTCGAGACCCACCTGGACGAGGCCCTGGCCCGCGAGCCGGGCGTGCTGGCGGAGCTTGTCGCCCGCTGCTGTCGCAACAAAGCGGCCATTGTCAGCGCCGACGAACGCGAATCCGGCCAGCGCGCCCTGCTCAACCTGGGGCATACCTTCGGCCATGCCATCGAGGCGGCCCGCGGCTATGGCGACTGGCTGCATGGCGAGGCCATCGCCGCCGGCATGTGCATGGCCACCGGCATGTCCCGTCGGCTGGGCTGGATCAGCCCCGCCGATGAGGCGCGCGCCACCGCGCTGATCGAGCGCGCCGGCCTGCCCACCGCGCCGCCAGCGGATCTATCGGCAGAACAGTTCCGCGAGTTCATGGCAAGGGATAAGAAAAACCGCCACGGACAACTGACCCTGGTGCTGTTAAAGGCGCTGGGCGAGGCGGTTGTCACCACCGACTATGACGACCAGGCCCTCGAGGCGACCCTCACGGAGTCGGCCCATGACTGAGATGGGCCCGGACCCCCAGGGGCTGGCGGCCTATGCCTCACGGCCGTCGACCAGCCAGGGGCGACGTCATCCCGAACAAAGACCGGATCTGCGCAACGCCTTCCAGCGCGACCGCGACCGGGTCATCCACAGCACCGCCTTTCGACGGCTCGAGTACAAAACCCAGGTATTCGTCAATCACGAGGGGGATCTGTTTCGCACTCGGCTGACCCACAGCCTCGAGGTGGCCCAGATCGCACGCACCATCGCCCGGGCCATGGGGCTCAATGAAGACCTCACCGAGGCCATCGCCCTGGCCCACGACCTGGGGCATACGCCCTTCGGGCATGCCGGGCAGGAGGCGCTGGATGCCTGCATGGCCCCGTACGGTGGCTTCGAGCACAACCTGCAGTCGCTGCGGGTGGTGGATTTGCTCGAGACCCGCTATCCGGACTTCGATGGCCTCAACCTGACCTTCGAGGCCCGTGAGGGGCTGGTCAAACGCTGCCCCCTGGATCAGGCCGAATCCCTGGGCGCCATTGGCCGGCGTTTTATCGATGGCACCCAGCCCTCGCTGGAAGCGCAGCTGACCAATATCGCCGATGAGATCGCCTACAACAGCCACGATGTGGATGATGGGCTGCGTGCCGGTCTGCTGGATCTCGACCAGCTCTGCCAGGTCGAGTGGGTGGCGGCGATCCGTCAAAGCGTCAACGCCGCCCACCCGGGGCTTGGCGGTCGGCGGCTGATCTATCGCATCGTCCGCGAGTTGATCGCCCAGCAGGTCGAGGATCTGCTCGCCGAAAGCCGCCGACGCATCGCGGCCGCCGATGTTGACGGCCCGGATGCGGTTCGCCGGCTCGAGAAGCCGCTCATTGGCTTTGGCGCCGAGATGCACGCCCAACACCGTGCGCTCAAGGACTTCCTCTACGACAACCTCTACCGCCACTACCGCGTCCACCGCATGACCACCAAGGCCACCCGGGTCATCCATACGCTTTTTGAGCTGTTCATGGCCGACACAAGGCTGTTGCCGCCCGAGAACCGCCAGATGGCCCTCGCCCGCGCCGAGCGCCGCGGCGAACGGGGCCAGGCCCGGGCGGTGGCCGATTATATTGCGGGGATGACCGACCGCTATGCCCTTGACGAGCACGAGCGGCTGACCAGTCCCAAACGGCTCACCTGAAAGGCGCCACCCGGTCCGACGAAGTTGCCGGATCAGGTCGCTCAAGCTATATTGGACGACCATTTGCCCATGAAACGGGAGCGATCCACGGATCGACCCCGGGATCCCCGCAGCCGATCGAACCGCCTGTCCCCTCAGGGGATGGCGGCCCGACGCCGCGGCCCGCTCCCCGCAGCAAAAGAGAGGCAGTTCGCGTGAGCCAGCTACCGTTCACCCGCCCGACGCTCTACCGCCCGGAATTCGAGCGCGACAACTGCGGCTTTGGCCTGATTGCGCACATGGATGGCCAACCCAGCCACTGGCTGCTCGACACGGCCATCTCGGCGCTGGCCAGGCTCACCCATCGCGGCGCCGTGGCCGCCGATGGCAAAAGCGGTGACGGCTGTGGGCTGTTGATCAAACCGCCGCTGGCGTTTTTGCGCAAAGCAGCCGAAGCCGAGGGTCTGACCCTTGCCAGCGATTTTGCCGCCGGCTGTGTCTTCCTCTCCCACGACCCGGCCACCGCTGCGACGGCGCGGGCAACCCTCGAAGAGGCGCTGGCGCACTACCAGGTCCCGGCCGCCGGGTGGCGCGACGTCCCCGTGGATCGCTCCGCCTGCGGCGAGCAGGCACTGGCCACGCTGCCGGCGATCAACCAGGTCTTCGTCAACCGACCCGAGGCAATGGAAGAGCCGGAGTTCGAGCGTCGGCTTTTCATGGCCCGGCGGCGGGCCGAGAAGGCCCTCGACGGCAGCGACGAGGCATTCTATGTGCCAAGCCTCTCGGCGCGGGTGCTCTCGTACAAGGGGCTGGTCATGCCGGAGAACCTGGCGGCCTTCTATCTGGATCTGCAGGACCCGGCCCTGGAGACCTCGCTGGCGGTATTCCACCAGCGTTTCTCCACCAACACCCTGCCGCAGTGGCGGCTCGCCCAGCCGTTCCGCTATCTCGCCCACAACGGCGAGATCAACACCATCCAGGGCAACCGCAACTGGGCGCTGGCCCGGGCCTGTCGCTTCGAGACACCGCTACTGCCCGACATCGATGCGATCCAGCCGCTGGTCAACCTCACCGGCTCGGACTCCTCCAGCCTGGACAACATGCTCGATGTGCTGATCACCGGTGGCATGGACATCTTCCGCGCCCTGCGACTGCTCATTCCGCCGGCCTGGCAGAACGTCGAGACCATGGACCCGGATCTGCGTGCCTTCTACGAGTTCCACTCGCAGCACATCGAGCCCTGGGACGGGCCGGCGGGCATCGTGCTCACCGACGGCCGGCACGCCGCCTGCGCACTCGACCGCAACGGCCTGCGCCCGGCGCGCTGGGTGATCACCCGGGATCGGCATATCACCCTGGCCTCCGAGGTGGGGGTCTGGGATTACCAGCCCGAGGACGTGGTCGAGAAAGGCCGCCTGCGCCCGGGCGAGATGCTCGCCGCCGATACCGAAACCGGCGAGCTGCTGCTGCCCGAGACCATCGACGAGCGGCTCAAGAACCGCGCCCCCTACAAGCGCTGGCTGGCCCAGCACTCGCGGGATGTGCCCTCGGCGCTCGAGGCCGGCAGTCAGCGCGAGCCGGTGGACCCGGACCAGCTCGACGTCTACCAGAAACAGTTTGGCGTGACCTTCGAAGAACGGGACATCGTCACCCGCACCCTGGCCCAGGGCGGCCAGGAGGCGGTGGGCTCGATGGGCGATGACACCCCCATGCCGGTGCTCTCGCGCCAGGTGCGCTCGGTATTCGATTATTTTCGACAGCAGTTCGCGCAGGTGACCAACCCGGCCATCGATCCGCTGCGCGAGCAGATCGTCATGTCGCTGGAGACCGTCTTCGGCCCCGAGAAAAACCTCTTCGAAGAGGTCGAGGACCATGCCCGGCGACTGGTGCTGGACTCGCCGATCCTCTCGGATGGCAAGTTCCAGGGACTGCTCGGCGAGCATGAACCGGACAACGCGGTCCATCGCATCGACTTGAGCTATGCCAGTGATGGCGATCTGAGAGCCGCCATCGAGGGCATCCGCGATGAAGCCGAAAAGGCGGTGCGCGCCGGGGCGACACTGCTGGTGCTCAGCGATCGCCATCTGGCCAGGGATCGCATCCCCGTGCATGCCCTGCTGGCCACCGGCGCGGTCCACCATCACCTGGTCCGCACCGGGCTGCGCTGCGATGCCAACCTGGTGGTCGAGACCGCGACCGCGCGGAACAGCCACGAGTGCGCCGTGCTGATCGGCTACGGCGCGACGGCCATCTACCCCTATCTCGCCTATGACATCGTCCAGGATCAGCTGCGCACCGGCGAGATCAAGGGCGCAGAGATCGGTGATCTGCTGCGCAACTACCGCAAGGGCCTGAACAAGGGGCTGTACAAGATCCTCTCGAAGATGGGGATTTCCACCATCACCAGTTATCGCGGCGCCCAGCTCTACGAAATCGTCGGCTTTGCCGATGAGGTGGTGGACCTTTGCTTCAGCGGCACCACCTCGCGTATTCAGGGGGCGGGGTTCGAGGATCTCGAATCCGATCAGCGTGATCTGCACGAAGCCGCCTGGCGGCGCAGCCAGCCGATCACCCAGGGCGGCCTGCTCAAGTACGTCCATGGCGGCGAGTACCATGCCTACAACCCGGATGTTGTCGCCTCGCTGCAGGAAGCCGCCTACACCGGCGACTACGAGCGTTACAAAGCCTATGCCGAGACGGTGAACACCCGACCGGTGGCCGCCCTGAGGGACCTGCTGCAGGTCCGCGAGACCGAGGCCATCCCGCTCGACGAGGTCGAGCCGCTCACCGCCATCCTCCAGCGCTTTGACTCGGCGGGCATGAGCCTGGGCGCGCTCTCACCCGAGGCCCATGAGGCGCTGGCGATTGCCATGAACCGCCTGGGCGGGCGGTCCAATTCGGGCGAAGGGGGCGAGGATGCCCACCGCTTTGGCAACGAGCGCATGTCCAAGATCAAGCAGGTGGCCTCCGGCCGCTTTGGCGTCACACCGCATTACCTGCGCAACGCCGAGGTGCTGCAGATCAAGGTGGCCCAGGGCGCCAAGCCCGGCGAGGGCGGCCAGCTGCCCGGCCACAAAGTCAACGAGATGATCGCCCGGCTGCGCTATTCCAAGCCCGGCGTGGCGTTGATCTCGCCGCCGCCCCATCACGATATCTACTCCATCGAGGACCTCGCCCAGCTCATCTACGACCTCAAGCAGGTCAACCCCGATGCGCTGGTGTCGGTCAAGCTGGTGGCCGAGCCCGGCGTCGGCACCGTGGCCGCCGGTGTGGCCAAGGCCTATGCCGATCTGATCACCATCGCCGGTTACGACGGCGGCACCGGTGCCAGCCCGCTGACCTCGGTCAAATACGCCGGCACCCCCTGGGAGCTGGGGCTGACCGAGACCCATCAGACGCTGCGGGCCAACGACCTGCGCGACAAGATCCGCCTGCAGACCGATGGCGGGCTGAAGACCGGCCTGGATGTCATCAAGGCGGCCATCCTGGGGGCGGAGAGCTTTGGCTTTGGCACCGCGCCGATGGTGGCGATGGGCTGCAAGTACCTGCGGGTCTGCCATCTCAACAACTGCCCCACCGGGGTGGCGACGCAGGAAAAGGTCCTGCGCACCAAGCATTTTGTCGGCACCCCCGAGCGGGTCGCCAACTACTTTACCTTTGTGGCGATGGAAACCCGCGAGTGGCTGGCGCGATTGGGCGTACGCTCGCTCGAGGAGCTCATCGGGCGGCTCGACCTGCTCGAGCAGCGTGAGCCCGAGACGCCCCGCCAGGCCAAGCTGGATCTCTCGCCGATCCTCTCCGATGGCGGGCTCGACGCGTCGCTGCCCCGTCACTGCATGACACCGAGCAATGTGCCGTTTGACCGCGGCGAGCTCGCCGAGCGCATGGTCGGTGACGCCCGCAGCGCCATCGAATCCGCCAGCGGCGGCGAGTTCCACTACACCGTGCGCAACGATGACCGATCCATCGGCGCCCGGCTTTCCGGCGAAATCGCCGCACGCCACGGCAACCTGGGCATGAGCGGCAACCCGATCCGGCTCAACCTCACCGGTAGCGCCGGTCAGAGTTTTGGTGTCTGGAACGCCGGCGGCCTGGAAATGTGCCTGGACGGGGATGCCAACGACTATGTCGGCAAGGGCATGGCCGGCGGCAAACTCATTGTCCGTCCGCCGCGGGGCAGCCGCTTCAACAGCCAGGACACCACCATCATCGGCAATACCTGCCTCTACGGCGCCACCGGCGGCAAGCTCTTTGCCGCCGGCCTGGCCGGTGAGCGCTTTGCAGTGCGCAACTCCGGCGCCCATGCGGTGGTCGAGGGCGTCGGGGACCATGGTTGCGAATACATGACCGACGGCGTGGTCTGCGTGCTCGGCCCCACGGGGCTCAATTTCGGCGCCGGCATGACCGGCGGCATCGGCTTCGTGCTGGATCTGGAGAATCGATTCGTCGATCGCTACAACCACGAGCTCATCGATATCCGTCGCATCCAGACCGAGCCCATGACCGCCCATCGGGAGTTCCTGCGCGACACCATCACCGAGTTTGTCGACGAGACCGGTTCGGCCTGGGGTCAGGAGATCCTGGACAATTTCCGCGATTACGTCGGCTGCTTCTGGCTGGTCAAGCCGCGGGCCGCCGATATCAATGACGTTCTCAACACGCTGCGGCAGGCAGCCTGATCAGCTATGGGCAATTACTTTCAGTTCATCGACGTCCCGCGACAGGACACCGACAAAGAGCCGGCCCGGGCGCGGGTGCAGAAGTTCTCCGAGATCTACGGTGACTTCAGCAGCGAGCATGCCGCCGCCCAGGCGGACCGGTGCGTGGAATGTGGCAACCCGTATTGCGAGTGGAAATGCCCGGTTCACAACTACATTCCCAACTGGCTCAAGCTGGTCGCCGAAGGCAATCTCTTCGAAGCCGCCGAGCTCTCGCACAAGACCAACAGCCTGCCCGAGGTCTGTGGTCGGGTCTGCCCCCAGGACCGCCTCTGCGAAGGCGCCTGTACGCTCAATGACGGCTACGGCGCGGTCACCATCGGCTCGGTCGAGAAGTACATCACCGACGAGGCCTTCAAACAGGGCTGGCGCCCGGACATGTCCGGGGTGGTGGCCACCGGCAAGAAAGTCGCCGTGGTCGGCGCCGGCCCGGCGGGCCTTGGCGCCGCCGATATCCTGGTGCGCAACGGGGTCGAGGCGGTGGTCTTTGACCGCTACCCCGAAATCGGCGGTCTGCTGACCTTCGGCATCCCGCCGTTCAAGCTCGAAAAAGAGGTCATCGCCAAGCGCCGCGAAATCATGGAATACATGGGCGTGGAGTTCCGCCTGGGTGTGGATGTCGGCACCGACATCACCTACGAAGAGCTGGAGCGGGACTATGACGCGGTCTTTCTGGGGATGGGCACCTACACCTACATGCGCGGCGGCTTTCCGGGCGAGGACAAGCGCGGTGTCTACGAGGCCCTCCCCTATCTGGTCTCCAACATCAATCGGCTGATGGACTTCGAAAACGATCCGTCCGAGTTCATCGACATGGCCGGCCAGCGGGTGGTGGTCCTTGGCGGCGGTGACACGGCCATGGACTGCAACCGCACGGCGCTGCGCCAGGGTGCCAGCAGCGTGACCTGTGCCTACCGGCGTGACGAGCAGAACATGCCCGGGTCGCGCCGCGAGGTCTACAACGCCAAGGAAGAAGGCGTGGAGTTTCTCTTCAACCGCCAGCCGGTCGAGATCGTTGGCGATGACCGGGTGGAGGGCGTCAAAGTGGTGGAAACCCGGCTGGGTGCGCCGGACGAGCGCGGACGGCGACAGCCCGAGGTGGTCCCGGGCAGCGAGCAGGTCCTCCCCGCCGACCGGGTGATCATCGCCTTTGGCTTTCGGCCCAACCCGCCGGAGTGGTTCGAGGACCACGGCATCGGCGTCGATGAGCGCGAACGGGTCCGGGTCAAGAAACAGGGCAAGTTCCCGTTCCAGACCGACAACCCCAAGGTCTTCGCCGGCGGCGACATGGTCCGCGGCTCGGATCTGGTCGTCACCGCGGTGTGGGAGGGTCGCGAGGCCGCCAAGGGCATCCTGGCCCATATCGGGGTCTAGTCGGCCATGGCCGGATTGCAGAATGACCGCTTGCTGCGGGCGCTGCTGCGCGAACCGGTGGACCGGACCCCGGTCTGGATCATGCGCCAGGCCGGCCGCTATCTGCCCGAGTACCGCGAAATCCGCGCCCGGGCCGGCAGCTTCATGGATCTGTGCCGCAATCCGGATCTGGCCTGCGAGGTCACCATGCAGCCCCTGCGGCGCTTCGATCTGGACGCGGCGATTCTGTTCTCGGATATCCTCACCGTGCCCGACGCCATGGGCCTGGGCCTTTACTTCGAAGCCGGCGAGGGACCGCGTTTCGCGCACCCCCTGCGCGACGCCGCGGCAATCAACGCCCTGCCGATCCCGGATGTCGCCGACGAGCTTCGCTATGTCACCGACGCGGTCACCCGCATCCGCCAGGCGCTGGCCGGCTCGGTCCCGTTGATCGGTTTTGCCGGCAGCCCCTGGACACTGGCCACCTACATGGTCGAGGGCGGCAGCAGCAAGGATTTCCGTCATATCAAGGCCCTCGCCTACGATCAGCCGACGCTGCTCGAGACCCTGCTCGATAAAACCGCCCGATCCGTCACCGATTACCTCAACGCCCAGGTCGAAGCCGGTGCCCAGGCCCTGATGATCTTCGACACCTGGGGCGGCGCCCTCGCCCACGACGCCTATCAGCGGTTTTCGCTGGCCTTCGCCCGTCAGGTGATCGATGGACTGGTCCGCGAGCGCGATGGCCGCCGCATCCCGGTGGTTTTCTTTACCAAAGGCGGCGCTGTGTGGCTTGAATCCATCGCCGACTGCGGCGCCGACGCCCTGGGGGTGGACTGGACGATCTCGCTGACCGAGGCACGACGCCGGGTCGGCGATCGGGTGGCGCTGCAGGGCAACCTCGACCCCTGCACCCTCTACGCCCAACCCGATGTCATCCGCGGCGAAGTCCAGCGCGTCCTCGCCGAATATGGCCCGGGCAGCGGACATGTGTTCAACCTCGGGCATGGCGTCCACCCGCAGATCCCGCCGGAGCATGTCGCCGCCATGGTCGAGGCCGTCCACGAACTCAGCCCGGACTGGCATGCCTGAGGGGCGCGCCCGGATCCTCTCCGCCGGCGTGGTGGTGGTCCGGCCCGAGAACGCGACCTGGCAGTTTCTGCTGCTCCGCGCCTATCAGTACTGGGACTTTCCCAAGGGCCGGACCGAGCCGGACGAAACCCCAAAACAAGCCGCGTTGCGCGAGGTCGCCGAGGAGACCGGGATCACCGATCTGACATTTCCCTGGGGCGATGACTATGTCGAGACCGGCCCCTACGCCCGGGGCAAGATCGCCCGCTACTACCTGGGTGAGACGCAGCAGAAAACCGTCGTTCTCGGGATTGCCCCGGAGCTTGGCACCCCCGAGCATCACGAATGGCGCTGGGTCGACTTTGCAACCGCCTACGCCATCACCGCACCGCGGGTACGGCATGTCCTGGACTGGGCCGTCGAACGCCTCCCCGCCCGGCCCGAGGACTAGGCGAGTGGCTTGGGCATGCGTTGACCGGCAGGGCATACTGGATGCGCCACGGCGTTCTGGCAGGAGAGGCCATTGAAGCAAGACCCCACCGAACAAGCCGGCTTTCCGGCCCAGCGACCGCGCCGGCTGCGGCGCGACGCGGCCACCCGACGGCTGGTGCGTGAAAGCGCGCTCAGCGTCGATGACCTCATCCAGCCGGTGTTTGTCATCGACGGCGAGGACCGCAGCGAGGCTGTGCCCTCGATGCCGGGCGTCGAGCGGCTGACCATCGATCGGCTGCAGCGCGAGGCCGCCCATCTGGCTGCGCTCGGGGTACCGGCCATGGCGATCTTCCCGGTCACGCCGGCCGAGGCCAAAAGCGATGACGCCGCAGAGGCCTGGAACCCCCAGGGCCTTGCCCAGCGGGCCGTGCGCGCCATCAAGGCCAGCACGCCGGACATCGCCGTGATCACCGATGTCGCCCTCGACCCCTTTACCCGCCACGGCCAGGACGGGCTGCTGGACGAAAGCGGCTATGTGGCCAACGACGTCACGCTCGAGGCACTGGTCCGCCAGGCCCGCTCCCATGCCGAGGCCGGGGCCGACATCGTCGCGCCTTCGGACATGATGGATGGCCGGGTGGGCGCCATCCGGGCCGCGCTCGAGGCCGACGGCCACCCCGAGACCCGGATCCTCGCCTATGCGGCGAAGTACGCCTCGGCCTTCTACGGCCCGTTCCGCGACGCGGTGGGGTCGGCCGGCAATCTGGGCAGCGGCGACAAGCGCACCTACCAGATGGATCCGGGCAACAGCGCCGAGGCGCTGCGCGAGGTGGCCATGGACCTGGCCGAAGGCGCCGATATGGTGATGATCAAACCCGGTATGCCCTATCTGGATATCATCCGGCGGGTCCGCGACGCCTTCGAGGTGCCCACCTTCGCCTACCAGGTCAGTGGCGAATACGCCATGCTCAATGCCGCTTTCGACAACGGCTGGCTGGATCGTCGGGCCTGCGTCATGGAGGCCCTGCTGGGGTTCAAACGCGCCGGCGCCGACGCCATACTCACCTACTTTGCCCGCGAGGTCGCGGGCTGGCTCGCCGAGACCTGAGCCGGCGCAGCCACAGGAGGCTTCATGGATTTGTATGCCGTTTTTGGCCATCCCGTTGGCCACTCACTCTCTCCCCGGATCCATCGGCTGTTTGCCGAGGAAACCGCCCAGCAGATCGAATACGAACGCCGCGAGCCACCGCTCGAGGGCTTCGCCGATGCCATCCAGGCCTTTCGCGAGGAAGGCGGGCACGGCGCCAATGTCACCGTCCCGTTCAAAGAGCAGGCCTGGTCACTGGCCGAGCAGCGCAGCGAACGCGCCGAGCGGGCGGGTGCGGTCAACACCCTGGTCTGCGGGGACATCCTCTATGGCGATAACACCGATGGTGAAGGGCTGATCAACGATCTGCGCAACAACCTGGGCGTTGGCCTGGCCGGCAAACGGCTTCTGGTCATCGGCGCCGGGGGGGCCGCCCGCGGCGTGCTCGGACCGCTGCTGGTCGAACAGCCGGCGAGCCTGATCATCGCCAATCGCACCGCCGACAAGGCGCGTGTCCTCGCCAAGGCCTTTGATGACATCGGCAGCGTCGATGGCTGCGGGCTGGATGCGCTCGAGGGCGAGCGCTTCGAGGTGGTCATCAACGCCACCTCCAGCGGACTGGACGGCGATGTCCCGACGCTGCCGGCGAGCATCGTCGCCGAAGGTGCCACCGCCTACGACATGTTCTACAGCGCCGAGCCCACGCCCTTTCTGCGCTGGGCCGAGGCCAATGGCGCATTCCGTACCCGCGACGGCCTGGGCATGCTGGTCGAACAGGCGGCCGCCTCATTCGAGTTGTGGCGCCGCATCCGACCAAGCACCGAGCCGGTCATCGAGGCGCTGCGGCACGACACCCGTCCCTGATCCATGCCCATCGAAGCCAGCGCCGCACCGGATGGGCTGCTGGTATTGCTGGTCGGCGGCGCCACACTGGCCGCGGTGGTCATTCGTCATCTCTGCCAGCGGCTCGCGCTGCCCGCCCTGGTGGGGTACATCGCCATCGGACTGGCGCTGCGCGGCACGGATCGCCTCATCCCCATCCTCCGCGAGCCGGTGCTGGCCGCCTTCGAACTGCTCGCCGCCCTGGGGCTGGTGGCGCTGCTGTTTCGGGTCGGGCTCAACAGCGACCCGCGTCGACTGCTGCAAAAGCTCCCCAGCGCCAGTCTGATCTGGGCGGTCAGCGTATTCACCTCGGGGCTGGCCGGCTTTGCCGCCGCCCGGTGGGTGGGCTTTGACACCCTGCCGTCGCTGGTCGCCGGTGTGGCGCTGACTGCCACCAGCATCGGCGTGGCACTGCCGCCCTGGCAAGAGGCGAACGCCCTGAACAGCGACAGCGGCGCGCTGGTGCTGGATGTGGCCGAGCTGGATGACATCTCCGGTGTGGTGCTGATGGCGCTGCTGCTCAGTCTCATTCCGGCCATCAGCGCCGGTGGCGCGCTGGAGTGGACGGCACTGGGGCTCACCGGTGCCGGGCTGCTGGCCAGCCTCGCGGCCTTTGCCGTTGCCTGCTGGTTGTTTGCGCATTACCTCGAGCCGCCGCTGGCCCGCTTTCTCGCCTCACGCGAGCGGCCACCGGCCCGTATGCTGGTGGTTGTCGCCCTGGGCAGCCTGATCGCCGCGCTGGCCGGGATGCTGGGCTTCTCGCTGGCGGTGGGGGCACTGTTTGCGGGGCTGATCTTCAGCAAGGCGCCACGCCGGGTGCGGCAGGACCGGGCCTATATCGTGCTCTACGATTTTCTCTCGCCGTTTTTTTTCATCGGCATTGGCCTGAAGCTCTCACCGGACGCCCTGGTTGGCGCCCTGGGCGCCGGCGCGGTGCTGTTGGTCGCCGCGGTCGTCGGCAAGCTTGTCGGCGTCATGCTCCCCGCCCGGTGGGCCGCACCCCCCGGGGCCGCCCTGCCGCTGGGCCTCAGCATGGTGCCGCGGGCCGAGATCGCCATGGTGATTGTCGACCAGGCAGGGCGCTACGGCGATGATGTGGTGCCCGCCACCCTCTACGGGGCGATGGTGCTGGTGGTGCTTGCCACCTGCGCGATCACCCCGGCGCTCATCCAGCGTCTGCTGGCCAGCCGCGGGGCGCTGGATTAACCCGGACCGGCGTCGCGGTAGTCGGCCATCAGGCGGCTGTAGTGCTCGGCGGAGTAGGCGAGCTGTTCGATTTCGGTGTCGGTGAGCGCCCGAACGGCCCGGGCCGGACTGCCCAGATACAGATAACCCCGCTCCAGACGCTTGCCCGGCGGCACCAGGGTGTGGGCCCCGATGATGACCTCGTCGTCCACCACCGCGCCATCGAGCACCGTCGCCCCCATGCCGACCAGCACCCGGTCGCCAATGGTGCAGGCATGGACCACCGCACGATGGCCGACGGTGACCGCTTCGCCGATCAGCGCCGGGTGGCCGGATTGATAGGGCCCCTGGTGGGCGACATGCACGATCACCCCGTCCTGGATGTTGCTGCGCTGCCCCACCTCGATGCGATGGACATCCCCCCGCAACACCGCCGTCGGCCAGACCGAGACCGAATCGGCCAGGGTGACATCACCGATCACCACCGCGGTGTCGTGAACCCAGGCCGTCGCCGCGATCGACGGCATGACGCCTTTGTATTGCTCAATCATCGATCCACCCCGCAGCGGCCTGTATCAGCTCATTGTCACCAGCTCTTCGGCGCTGGTCGGATGAATGGCAACCGTGTCATCCAGATCCGCCTTGGTCGCGCCCATGCGCAGCGCCACGGCAAAGCCCTGGAGCATCTCATCGCTGCCCACCCCAAAAAGATGGATACCCACCAGGCGTTCCGATTCACCGACGCAGACAAGCTTCATGGTGCTGCGCTGCTTGTCCTCGGCCGGGGCCAGGGCGTAGTCCATCGGCACAAAGGCGGTTTCGTGGATGCGCACCGCCTCACCGTACTGCGCCCGCGCCTGGGCCTCGGTGAGCCCCACCGTGCCAATGGGCGGGTGGGTGAACACCACCGTGGGCACGTCGCGGTAGTCCAGCCGACGGTCGCCCTGCCCGCCCCACAGCCGATCGGCGAGGCGTCGGCCGGCGGCGATCGCCACCGGGGTCAGCGGATAGGGATTGTCGGTGACATCCCCCAGGGCAAAGATATGCGGCTGATTGGTGGCCTGCCAGTCGTCCACCGGGATGGTACCGCGCTCGTCCGCGCTGACACCGGCGGCCTCCAGGCCCAGCTCATCGGTATTGGGCAGCCGCCCCACCGCCCAGATCACCTGATCGAGCCCCTCGAGGCTGCGACCATCCTCGGCGTAGAGGTTGTAGCCGCCCCATCCGGCTTCGAGCCCCGCCGGGGTAAAGTGGTTGACCAGCGTCGGGCCGTGGGCACCGATGGCCTCGACATAGGCGTTCTGAATGGCCTCGTCAAAATCCCGCAGGGGTTTTTCGCGACGGACCACCAGACTGACCTCGCTGCCCAGGGCATGGAGCACACCGGCCAGCTCGACGGCGATGTAGCCGGCACCGACCACGGCGACCCGCTGTGGGCGCTCCTGCATGGCAAAGAACCCGTCCGAGTCGATCCCCAGATCGCCGCCGGGGATGCCCGGCCGGCCCGGCACACCCCCGGTGGCGATCACAAAGCGCTCGGCCTGATAGCGCTGTCCGTCCACTTCGATTGTATGGGGGTCGGTGAAGCGGGCATGACCGCGAATGACATCGACACCCGATCGGTCGAGGTTGCGATCGTAGATGCCGTTGAGACGCTCGATGTAGGCATCCCGCGCCCGGGTCAGCGCGGGCCAATCCAGCGTCGGGTCGATTGGCTGGAAGGCATAGTCCTGGGCCCGCCGCAGGGTTTCGGCGGTCTCCGCCGCCTGCCACATGACTTTTTTGGGTACACAGCCGACATTCACGCAGGTCCCGCCAAGGCGCTCGGACTCGACCACCGCACACCGCGCGCCGTGGGCCGCTGCGCGTCGGGCGGTGGCGATCCCGCCGCTGCCGCCGCCAATGCAAATGAGATCATACGCCTGCTGCTCGCCGCTCATGCCGGGCTCCTGCTTTCGGTCAATGTTCCCCATTCTGGCAGAGCGAGCGGTGCCAGGCATATGCACCGCCCCTGTCGACGCCCCCCAGTCGCATCGGACCCACTGAACTTGTCGCCGGTTTTCTGGCTCGAATTCTCGAGTCGCGATCGATAGGCTTTGGGGTGATCCGCCAACGGGCATCGCCCCCATCCGTTCATGGAGCAACACATCCTGTCATGACCAATCCACTGCTCACCGACACCGATCTGCCGCGCTTTTCTGACATCCGCCCCGAGCACGTCCAGCCCGCGGTGGAGCAGGTACTGGCAGACAACCGCGCCGCCATCGAGGCGATCACGGCCGATCCGGCACCGCCGACCTGGGAGCGTCTGGTCGCGCCGCTGGAGCGGCTCGAGGACCGCCTCGAGAAAGTCTGGTCGCCGGTCTCGCATCTCAATGCGGTGATGAACAGCGACGCCCTGCGTGAGGCCTACAACGCCTGCATCCCGTTGCTCTCGGCCTACCACACCGAGATGGGCCAGAACACCGCGCTCTACGACGCCTTCCGACAACTCCGCGACAGCGCCGCCTACGACCAGCTCAGGCAGGATCAGCGTCAGACCGTCGACAACGCCCTGCGCGACTTCGAGCTGGCCGGTGTGGCGCTGCCATCCGAGGCCAAGCAGCGCTATGCCGATATCGCCGCCAGGCTGGCCGAGCTGTCGTCACGGTTTCAGGAAAACCTCCTCGATGCCACCAATGCCTGGCATTACGACACCACCGACGCCGACGAGCTCGCCGGCATCCCCGAGACCGCGCTGGGGGTGATGCGACAGAACGCCGAGCAGGCCGGTGTCGAAGGATGGCGAATCAGCCTCGATATGCCGGTGGTCCAGGCGGTACTGGCCCATGCGCGCAATCGCGAACTGCGCCGCGCGGTTTACGAGGCGTTCACCACCCGGGCCTCGGATACCGGCCCACAGGCCGGCCAATGGGATAACCACCCGGTCATGGCCGAAATCCTCGACCTGCGCCAGGAGCAGGCCGAACTGCTGGGCTACAGCCACTATGCAGCGCTCTCGCTGGCGCCAAAGATGGCGGATTCGGCCGAAGAGGTCATCGCCTTCCTCGACGATCTGGCCGGTCGCGCCAAGCCGGTGGCCGAAAAAGAGCATGCCGAACTGGTGGCCTTTGCCAATGAGCTGGACGGCCTCGAGACGCTGCAGGCCTGGGATGTGGGCTACTACAGCGAGCGGCTGCGCGAGTCCCGCTACAACCTCTCGCCCGAGGACCTGCGCCCGTGGTTTCCGGCCGATCAGGTCATGGCCGGGCTTTTCGCCGTGGTGGAACGGCTCTTTGGCATTCGCATCCATGAGCGGGATGACGTCGATACCTGGCATGCGGATGTGCGCTTCTACGAGATCCGCGACGGCGATGGCACACTGCGGGGCCAGTTCTACACCGATCTTTACGCGCGCTCGCAAAAACGCGGCGGCGCCTGGATGGCCACCGCCCGGGGCCGGATGCGTCAGGGCGATGCGCTGCAGACGCCGGTTGCGTTTCTGACCTGCAATTTCACGCCACCGGTGGCCGGCAAGCCGGCGCTGATCACCCACGGCGAGGTGGAAACCCTCTTTCACGAGTTCGGCCACGGCCTGCACCACATGCTCACCCGGGTCGACGCCGCGAGTGTGGCGGGGATCAACGGTGTGGCCTGGGACGCGGTGGAGCTGCCCAGCCAGTTTCTCGAGAACTGGTGCTGGGAGCGCGAGGCACTGGATCTTTTCGCCCGCCACCACGAAACCGGCGAACCCATCCCCGACGATCTCTACAAGCGCATGGTGGCGTCGCGCAACTTTCAGGCGGCCATGCAGATGGTCCGGCAGCTGGAGTTCTCGCTCTTCGACCTTCGGCTGCATGTCGAGCATGACCGCGCCCGCGGCGAGCGCATCTTTGCCCTGCTCGACGAGGTCCGCGATCAGGTCGCGGTGGTTCGGCCACCGGCTTTCAATCGCTTTCCCAACAGCTTTGCCCATATCTTTGCCGGCGGCTACGCGGCCGGGTATTACAGCTACAAGTGGGCCGAAGTGCTCTCGGCGGATGCCTTTGCACGGTTTACCGAAGAGGGCATCTTCAACCCGGTCACCGGCCGCGCCTTTCTCGAACATATCCTCGAGAAAGGCGGCTCGGAGGATGCAGCCAAGCTCTTTCGCGATTTTCGCGGCCGCGAACCCAGCATCGAACCGCTGCTTCGCGCCAGCGGGCTGGCGGCGTAGGCTCGGCCGCTGCGCGGCCACCCGCCAGCGGGTAGAATGCCCGCTGGCTCATCCAACGCGGCTGGAGCGTTCTTGTGAAAATCGCCTCCTGGAATGTCAATTCGCTCAACGTGCGCCTGCCCCAGGTCCTCGACTGGCTGGCCCAGGCGCAGCCGGACGTGCTGGGGCTGCAGGAAACCAAGCTCACCGACGAGAAATTCCCGACCGACGCCATCCGCGAGGCCGGCTACGAGGTGGTCCATGCCGGGCAGAAGACCTACAACGGCGTCGCGGTACTGGCAAAAGCGCCGATCACCGATTGCGCCTTTGACATCCCCGGCTTCGAGGATCCGCAGCGGCGGGTGGTGGCGGCGACCATCGACGGGCTGCGCTTGATCAACCTCTACGTCCCCAACGGCAAAGCGGTGGGCAGCGATAAATACGACTACAAGCTGGCCTGGCTCGAACACCTGCGGGGTTGGCTGCAGGACGAACTCCACCGCCACGAGCGAGTGGCGGTGATGGGGGATTTCAACATCGCCCCGAGCGATGACGATGTGCACGACCCGGCCGAGTGGCACGAACAGATCCTCTGCTCGACCCCCGAGCGGGAGGCCCTGGCCGGTTTGCTGGCGCTCGGCTTTACCGACAGCTTTCGTGAATTCGATCAGCCCGAGAAGACCTTCTCGTGGTGGGACTATCGGATGAACAATTTCAAACGCAACCGCGGCCTGCGGATCGATTTGATCCTCACCAGCCCGGCGCTGACCCACGCCCTCAAAGCCAGTGTCGTCGATGCCGGGCCAAGGGCCTGGGAGCGCCCCTCGGACCACGCCCCGGTGGTCGCCGAGTTCGCCACCCCGTAACGCCAGCGCCCGATCAGGAGCCCCCATGCAGTACCGCGATCTGCGTGATTTCATCGACCAGCTCGAGGCCAACGGCCAGCTAAAGCGCGTTGCCACCGGCGTGGATCCCCATCTCGAGATGACCGAGATCTGCGACCGGACCCTGCGCCGCGGAGGACCGGCGCTGCTTTTCGAAAACCCCACCGGCTACGATATGCCGGTGCTGGGCAACCTCTTCGGCACCCCCGAGCGGGTGGCACTGGGCATGGGGGCGGATAATGTCGCCGCACTCCGCGAGATCGGTGAGCTGCTGGCGTTTCTCAAATCACCGGAACCGCCCGGCGGCATGCGCGAGGCGTGGCAGAACCTGCCGGTGTTTCGCAAGGTGCTCGACATGGCGCCCAAGGTCCGCCGCAGCGCCCCCTGCCAGAAAAACATCATCGAGGGCGACGATGTCGACCTGGGCCGGCTGCCCATTCAGACCTGCTGGCCCGGGGATGCCGGGCCACTGATCACCTGGGCGCTGGTCATCACCCGCGGGCCCGGCCAGAAGCGGCAGAACCTGGGGATCTACCGACAACAGGTCATCGGCCGCAACCGGGTGATCATGCGCTGGCTCTCGCATCGGGGCGGCGCCCTCGACTTCCGCGACTGGCAGCACACCCATCCCGGTGAGCCTTTTCCGGTCACGGTGGCGCTGGGCGCCGATCCGGCCACTTTGCTGGGGGCGGTGACGCCGGTGCCCGACAGCCTCTCGGAGTACGCCTTTGCCGGGCTTCTGCGCGGCAGCCGGACCGAGCTTGTCAACTGCATCGGCTCGGATCTGCAGGTGCCGGCCTCCGCCGAGATCGTGCTCGAGGGTCATATCCACCCGGACGATATGGCGCCGGAAGGCCCCTTTGGTGATCACACCGGCTACTACAACGAGGTGGACGACTTTCCGGTGTTCACCATCGACCGGATCACGCATCGGGATGATCCGATCTACCACAGCACCTACACCGGGCGGCCGCCGGACGAACCGGCCATCCTGGGGGTGGCGCTCAACGAGGTGTTCGTGCCCATCCTCCAGCGGCAGTTCCCCGAGATCGTCGACTTCTATCTGCCACCCGAGGGCTGCAGCTACCGCATGGCGGTGGTGACCATGCGCAAGCAGTACCCGGGCCACGCCAAACGCGTGATGATGGGGGTCTGGTCGTTTCTGCGGCAGTTCATGTACACCAAGTTCATCATCGTCGCCGACGACGATGTGAACGCACGGCAGTGGGAGGATGTCATCTGGGCGATGACCACGCGCATGGATCCGTCCCGGGACACGGTGATGGTCGACAACACCCCGATCGATTATCTCGACTTTGCCTCACCGGTCAGTGGGCTGGGCTCGAAGATGGGGTTGGACGCCACCAACAAATGGCCCGGCGAGACCGACCGGGAGTGGGGCGAGGCCATCACCATGGACCCGGCGGTCAAAGCCCGTGTGGACAGCATCTGGCAGGAACTCGGCATCGATGAGGTAGCGCAATGAGCCATCAGGTACATATACAGGGCAGCGATCACGCGTTCAGCGTCGAGGAGGGCGAGTCGATTATCGATGCGGCCCTGCGGGCCGGGCTGATGCTGCCCTACAGCTGCCGCAGCGGCACCTGTGGCACCTGCATGGGCGAAGTGGTCAGCGGCGAGATCACCTATCCGGATGGGCTGCCGCCGGCGATCAGCGCCGACCAGGACGCCGCCGGCCAGGCGCTTTTCTGCCAGGCGCGCGCGGCGAGTGATCTGGAGATCCGGGTCCGTGAGGTGCGCGAGGCCGGCGATATCCAGCCCCAGCGCCTGCCAGCCCGGGTGGATGCCATCGAGACCCTCGCCCCGGATGTCCGGCGGGTTTTTCTCAAGCTGCCCCGCGACAAGCGTCTGCCCTTCCTGGCCGGTCAGTACATCGATTTTCTGCTGCGCGGCGGGCAACGTCGCAGCTTTTCGCTGGCCAACGCCCCCCATGATGATGAGCGACTCGAGCTCCATATCCGCCATCTGCCAGGCGGCGTTTTTTCGGGCTATGTCTTCGAAGAAATGCAGGAAGGCGCCCTGCTTCGCTTTGAAGGACCGCTGGGCAACTTCTTTTTGCGCGAGGACAGCGACCGGCCCATGATCCTGATGGGCGGCGGCACCGGGTTCGGCCCGATCAAGGGCATCGTCGAGCATGCCCTGCACCTGGGGGTGGCGCGTCCCATGCACATCTACTGGGGCGCGCGGGCGGTGCCGGATCTGTATCTCGATGCGCTGCCGCGGCGCTGGGCGGAGACACATGAGGGCATTCAATACACCCCGGTCCTCTCCGAGCCGCAGCCCGACGATGACTGGCAGGGGGCGGTGGGATTCGTCCACGAGCAGGTCGTGCGCGAGCATCCCGATCTCAGCGGGTTCGATGTCTACATGAGCGGCCCCCCGCCGATGATCAACGCCGCGCGCGAGGCCTTCACCCAGGCAGGACTGCCGGCGGATCGTCTGTATTATGACTCCTTCGAGGCCGCGGCCGAGTAGCGCGGCCGGGGTGCACAAAACGGAGGTGCGGCGAATGACCCAACCACGCTGGCTGGCAATCCTGGCAGCGGCATTGCTTCTGGCCGGCTGTGCCGGCGGCAACGGCCCGATGGACACCGCCAACGACCCGGCCGAACCGGTCAACCGGGGTGTCTACACCTTCAACGACACCCTTGATACCTATGCGCTGGCACCGGCCAGCCGGGGCTGGACCGCGGTGACCAGTGCCGGGGTCCGCGATAGTGTGGATAATTTTTTCACCAACCTCGAAACCCCCGGTTTTGTCGTCAACAACCTCCTGCAGGGCAAGCCGGTTGATGCCGGACGCGAGACACTGCGTTTCGCCATCAACTCCACGGTGGGCCTTGTCGGGTTGTTCGACCCGGCGCAGGCCTGGTTCGGGCTGGCCGGACGGCGCGAAGATTTTGGCCAGACCCTTGGTGTGTGGGGCGCCGAGGCCGGCCCCTATCTGGTGCTGCCGCTGTTCGGGCCGTCGGGGGCACGGGATGTCACCCAGTACCCGGTCGGCTGGTATACCAACGCGCTGACCTACATCACCCTGGATAGCCTGACCTTCGGCGCACTGACCGCAGTCAACGTGGTGAACAGCCGGGCACTGGCCGGCGATACGGCGCGGTTCCGCGACGATGCGGCGGTCGACCCCTATGTCTTTACCCGGTCGGCCTACCGGCAATATCGACAAAGCCAGGTCCACGACGGTGATGTCCCCCTCGAGGCGGATCCCTACGGCGATTTCTTCGAGGGCATGGAAGGCGACGACGAGGACACCTCAACCCAACCCTAGGCGCGGACTCAGGCCGCGGTCTCGGCCTCGGCAGCGAGGCGCTCGAGTCGCTGACGCAGCGGCGAGCGCCTCGGGAAGTGGGCGCGCAGAAAGTCCATCTGATCGGCAAGAATCCGACGTCCCTGGAGATAGACATACTCGGCGTGGGTGGGTGCGAAGGGCACGGCCAGGAGCTGCAGGCCGGCCTGTTCCGGTGTGCGATTGCCCTTCTGGTTGTTGCAGCGCTTGCACGCGGTGACCACATTGGTCCACACATCGGCGCCGCCGCGGCTGATCGGCTTGACGTGGTCGCGCGAGAGATCCTTGCTGCGTCGCTGCTCGCCGCAGTAAAGGCATAGGTGATCATCGCGCCGGAACAATGTGGCGTTATTAAGCGGCGGCACGTAGTCCGGGTTGCCCTTGAGGCTCGCCTGCATGGCGCCGGCGGTGGCGATGATCGAATTGACCTCGACGACGCTGCGTCGGCCCGTGCGGGCGTTGATACCGCCGCGCAGGCGATAGAGACCGCGGCCGCAGGTGTAGGCCACCTGGTCGAGGTGATAGAGCCGAACCGCATCCTGGCAGGTAATCCACTCAAGCGGCATGCCCGAGATATCGGTTCGCAGGATCGGGTGATCAAGGGTGGTCACGCCCTGCTCCTTTTCATCGTTTGTCGGTCTGCCCGACATTCGACCTATCCGGATCATCCATGGTTGCATCCTGCCATGCAACCATGACCGGGCGATGACCACGCACCGGTGGCCGAAAGACCGGACACGGCCCGGGGTGATTCCGCCTCGGGATGCTGTAGAATCGCCCATCCGCGGTATGAAATGCGGACATCGCTAAAGGGAGACAACCCCATGAGCATCACCATCGCTGTTCCCAGAGAGACGGCCAGCGGGGAACGTCGGGTCGCGATCGTACCCAGCGTGATCAAACAGCTCGACAAACTCGGTGTGACGCTGCGTATGCAACGCGGCGCCGGCGAGGCGGGCGGCTTTACGGACGACCTCTACGAAGGCGCCACGCTGGTGGACGACACCAGCGCGCTGTATGACGGGGCGGATATCGTCCTTCGCGTCCAGCCCCCGTCGGTCGAAGAAGCCGGCAAACTGCCGGAAGGCAGCCTGCTTCTGGGGTTTCTCACCCCCCACGAGGGCGACAGCCGCATCAAGAACCTGCAAAAGCGCCGCGTCTCGAGTTTCGCCCTCGAACTGGTGCCCCGCATCACCCGCGCCCAGGGCATCGACGCGCTGTCGTCGCAGGGCAATATCGCCGGGTACAAATGCGCGCTCATGGCCGCCCACCTAAGCCCCAAGCTCTTCCCCATGCTCACCACCGCAGCCGGCACCGTTCGCCCGGCCCGGGTCGTGGTGGTTGGCGCCGGGGTGGCCGGTCTGCAGGCCATTGCCACCGCCAAGCGCCTGGGCGCCATCGTCGAGGCCTATGATGTCCGGGCCGCGACCAAGGAGCAGGTAGAGTCGCTGGGCGGCAAGTTCATCGACACCGGGGTGAGCGCCGAGGGCGAAGGGGGTTACGCCCGCGAGCTCACCGACGAGGAAAAGGCCCAGCAGGCCGAGGTCCTGGCCCAGCACATCGCCCAGGCGGATGCGGTGGTCACCACCGCGGCCATCCCCGGGCGGCCGGCGCCGACCATCATCGATGCCGAGACCGTCCAGCGCATGAAAGCCGGCTCGGTCATCGTCGACATGGCGGCGGAGACCGGCGGCAACTGCGAGCTCACCGAGGCCGGCAAGGAAGTGGTTGCCCATGGGGTTACCATTGCCGGGCCAAAGAACATCCCCAGCATGGCTGCCACGCACGCGAGCGAAATGTACGCCCGCAACCTCTGCAACCTGCTGGCCTTGCTGATCAAGGACGGGGAAATCCACCTCGACTGGGACGACCAGGTAGTCGCTGACAGCTGCCTGACCCATGACGGGGAAATCCGGCATGCGCCCACACGCGAGCGCGTGGAAGGAGGCAACTAATGGCGATCGAAGGTTTTGTCGCAATCTACATCTTCATGCTGGCCGCGTTTGCCGGCTTTGAGGTGATCTCGCGGGTCCCCGTGATCCTGCACACGCCGCTGATGTCGGGGTCGAACTTCGTCCACGGCATCGTCGTGGTGGGTGCCATGGTGGTGCTCGGCCACGCCGAGACCACCGCCGAGCAGGTCGTCGGCTTCATCGCCGTGGTCCTTGCCGCGGGGAACGCCGTGGGCGGTTATGTCGTGACCGAACGGATGCTCGAGATGTTCAAGAGCAAGGATGAGCAGAAGAAGGAGGCCAAGGAATGAACTTTATCGTTCAGCTGACCTATCTCCTGGCCGCGGTGCTGTTCATCCTCGGCCTCAAGGGCATGAGTTCGCCCAAAACGGCCCGCAAGGGCATCATCTGGGCCGGTGTGGGCATGGTGCTCGCCACCCTGGTGACCTTTGTCCATCCGGCTGTCCACGGCCTGACCAACTACCTGCTCATCATCATTGGCATCGCCGTTGCCGGTGTCCTGGCCTGGTGGTCGGGGCGGCGCGTGGGCATGACCGAAATGCCCCAGATGGTGGCCCTGTACAACGGCATGGGCGGCGGTGCCGCGGCGGCCATTGCCGGGGTCGAGATGTTGCGCGCGCTGCGCACGCTGCCCGGTGACCTTCAGTCCCAGGCCCAGGCGCTGTCCAGCGAGGCGGGCATCAGCCTGGCCGCGGCCGAGGCCGCCCTGCGGGCCGAAGGGGCCGCCACCGCCAGTGTCGCCGGCGCCCTGGGGGCGGATGTGGCCATCCTCGCCATCCTTGGTGCGCTGATCGGCACGGTGGCGTTTTCCGGGTCGCTGGTCGCCTGGGCCAAACTCGACGGGCGGATGAAGCGCAACAGCCTGGTGCCGGCCCAGCAGGTGGTGAACATCGTCGTCTTTGGCCTGACGGTCCTCTTTGGCGTGATGACGTTTTTCACCGACAGCATCGCCGTGGTGGCCATCTTCTTTGCCCTGGGCCTGCTGTTCGGCGTGTTCGTGGCGGTGCCCATCGGCGGGGCCGACATGCCGGTGATCATCTCGCTTTTCAACGCGCTGACCGGTCTGGCGGTGGGCTTTGAGGGCTACGCCATTGGCAACCCGGCGATGATCATCGCCGGTACGGTGGTGGGCGCCGCCGGCACGCTGCTCACCCAGCTCATGGCCAAGGCCATGAACCGGCCGCTGACCAACGTGCTCTTTGCCGGCTGGGGCAGCACCGAAGGGGCCACCAGCGAGGGGCCCGAGGGCGAGATGAAGGATGTCTCTGCCGAGGACGCCGGCATCATGATGGCCTATGCCGAGCGGGTGATCATCGTCCCCGGTTATGGCATGGCAGTGGCCCAGGCCCAGCACAAGATCTGGGAGCTGGTCGAACTGCTGCAGGACCGCGGCGTGGAGGTGAAATTCGCCATCCACCCGGTGGCCGGCCGCATGCCCGGGCACATGAACGTCCTGCTCGCCGAAGCCGGCGTACCCTACGACATGATCTTCGATATGGAAGACATCAACGAAGAGTTCGCCATGACCGACATCGCCGTGGTGATCGGCGCCAACGACGTGGTCAACCCGGCGGCCCGCGACGATGAGTCGAGCCCGATCTACGGCATGCCCATCCTCAACGTGGATGAGGCCGAGAATGTGCTGGTGATCAAACGCGGCCGCGGCGCCGGGTTCTCCGGCGTGGAGAATGCGCTGTTCTTTGGCGAGAACACCCGCATGGTCTTCGGCGATGGCCAGAAGGTGGCCGGCGGCATGGTCCAGGCCGTGAAGGGCCTGTAACAGGCGACAAGGAGCAGCAATGAGTGATCCGCAGATTGAAGAGACCCTGGAGCAGCTCAAGGTCGACGCCGACGGGCTCTACGAAGAGCACAACTTCACCGACCGGCGGGTCGGCAGCATCCAGCGCCTCACACCGGTGACCCGGGAGGGTCGCCCGGATGACAGCCGACCGGTGCTCTATCTGGGCAATACCCAGGTGATGACGCCAGTGGGTGCCCTGCCGCTGAACTTCGAGCTCGAGGCCGACAGCCTCGAAGAGGCCGTGGAGGCCTTTCCGGCCGCCGCCCAGGCCGCGCTCGAGCAGACCATGGAGCAGCTCAAGGAGATGCAGCGCGAGCAGGCCTCGAAGATCATGACGCCGGATCAGATGGGCGGCGGCATGCCGGGCGGTGGCCCGGGGGGCGCCGGCGGGGCACCGGGCGGCGGTATCCAGCTGCGCTAGGGCCGCGGCGGGGCCACCCGCCCCTCGCGCAGCGGGGCAAGCAGCGCGTCGACGGCCGCCTGATCGGCCGCATCCAGCGACTGCGTATAACGGGCCAGATACCGAAAGGCCTGGTCGCCGGCAAGCGCCGCGGCCTCGGCCCTGTCGGGCGGCGTCGCCGGCGGCGTCGCATGCCGGACCCATTCGGCGATCAGCAACCGCTGCTGCAGCCGCTCGGCCTCGATTTCGCAGTGCATGACCTGACCACGCAGTGCCGATGCATCCGGCAGCGCCTGGGCCGCGCCCTGCGCCTTGATTGCCTGCCGGGCACCCCGAATGACCTCGATGACCTCGTGCTGCCACGACTCCGCCGCGCGCAGGGCATCATCCAGTGCCGCCGGCATGGATGCCGTCCAGCCCATGGCCCCCAGCCCCATCAATGCCAGCAAAGCGCTCACCCCCAGGCCATGCCGGTTTTGAAGATCCAGACAGGCCCCCTGAACGCCGTCGGCGTCGTAGAGCGCAAGGGTAAAATCCCAGATCGCCCGGGCAATCTCGTCGGTTTGGGGCAAAGACCGGCTCATCGGCGAAGTCTAGCAAACCACCCGACAAAGCCGCCCCTTGCGCGGGACGACCACCCGGCCAACAATCCGTGGTCATGACCGCCATCATCCAGGTCGCCGTGCCCGGCCCGTTTGCCACCCCGCTGGACTATCTGCCGGCCGGGAATGCGCCCATGCCACCCGCCGGCACCCGGGTCCGGGTCCCCCTGGGCAACCGCCGGGTAACCGGCGTGGTACTGGCCCATCGGCAGGACAGCCATCTCGACGGCAAGCGGCTGCGGCCGATGATCGAGGGGCTGGACGAACACCCCCTGCTCGATGGCGAGTTGCTCGATCTCATCCTCTGGACCGCTCGGTATTACCACCACCCGGTGGGAGAGGCCTTTGCCACGGCACTGCCCGGGCGGCTGCGGCATGGCCACCCCGCCACCGGGGGGCGCAGCCGGCACTACGCGATCACCCCCCAGGGCCAGGCGACCGACCCGGCCCGACTCCATCGCCGTGCCCCCCGGCAGGCAGAAATCCTCACCTGGCTTCAATCCCGGCAGCGAATCACCGCCGCATCCCTGGCGACCCTCGAGGGCGACCCGGTCGGGGCAATGAACCGGCTGCTCGACCGCGGGCTTTGCGAGTCACACGAAAGCCACGATTACGGGCTGATCGAAGGCCGTGGCGAGGCCTGCGCGCCGAGGCTCAGCCCGGCACAACAGGCCGCCGCCGAGGCCATCGCCCCGAACGGCGGCCACCACACCCTGCTCATCGAAGGCGTGACCGGCAGTGGCAAAACCGAGGTCTACCTGGGCGCCATCGAGCAGGTCCTGGCCGCCGGCCGCCAGGCGCTGGTCATCGTCCCCGAGATCGGCCTGACGCCGCAGCTCATCGGCCGGTTTCAAAAGCGACTCAACGCCCGGATCGCGGTGCTGCATTCAGGGCTTGCCGATGGCGAGCGACTGAATGCCTGGCTGGCCGCCCGTGACGGACAGGCCGATGTCATCATCGGCACCCGCTCGGCGGTCTTCGTGCCCCTGTCCGCCCCGGGGCTGATCATTGTCGACGAAGAGCATGACCAGTCCCTCAAGCAGGCCGAAGGACTGCGCTACTCGGCCCGGGATCTGGCCGTGCTGCGAGGCTATCGACTGGATATCCCGGTGATACTGGGCAGCGCCACGCCCTCGCTCGAGAGCCTCGCCAACGCCCGCGACGGCCGTTACGGCCATGTGCAGATCAGCGAGCGCGCCGGCGGGGCACGACCGCCGGCACTGCGGTTGTTGGACATGCGCGGCCAACCCACCCGGGACGGGCTCTCGCAGCCGCTGCTCGATCGGGTACGCCAACACCTCGCCGACGACGGCCAGGTCTTGCTGTTTCTCAACCGGCGCGGGTTTGCGCCGGTGCTCATCTGCCACGAATGCGGCTGGCTGGCGGAGTGCGATCGCTGTGACGCCCGCTACACCTATCACCGACAGCGCCAGCGGCTGCAATGCCACCACTGCGATCGCGAGCAGCGGCTGCCGGCGCACTGCCCGCAGTGCGGCAGCGCCGATCTCCGCCCACTGGGCCTGGGCACCGAGCGGATCGAATCCGCCCTGCGGGCGAGCTTTCCGGATCACCCGCTGGTCCGTGTCGATCGCGACAGCACCCGGCGTCGGGGCAGTTTCGAGCAGGCCATGGCCGATGCCCGTCGGGGCGAGACCCGGCTGCTGCTCGGCACCCAGATGCTGGCCAAGGGGCATCACCTGCCGGCGGTCACCCTGGTTGCGATCATCGACGCCGACCAGGGGCTTTTCAGCGCCGACTTTCGGGGCCCGGAGCGACTCGCGCAACTGGTCATCCAGGTCGCCGGCCGGGCCGGTCGGGCCGAGCGCCCCGGTGAGGTCGTCATCCAGACCCACCATCCCGAGCATCCGTTGCTCCAGACCCTGCTGGCCGGGGGCTATCCGGCTTTTGCCCGGGCCGCACTGGCCGAACGACAGGCCGCCGGGCTACCGCCGGCCACGGCGATGGCGCTCCTGCGCGCCGAAGCGGTGGATCGAAGTACACCCATGGACTTTCTCGCCGCCGCCGCCGGCCAGGCCCCCGATATCCAGGGCGTGGAATGCATTGGCCCCTACCCGGCGCCCATGGAACGACGGGCCGGTCGCTATCGGGCCCAGCTCATGGTCCAGGCAGTCGAGCGCCGCAACCTGCAGGGCTTTCTCGACGGCTGGCTGCCGCGGCTCGCCACACTGCCCTCGGCCCGGCGGGTCCGCTGGTCGGTGGATGTCGATCCGGCCGAGACACTCTAGCGGCTTGAACAGCCGTGCCCAGGCCGGATAATGGGCGCTCGTTTGCCATCCGGGTGCCAGCTGATTCATGAAAGACGAACTCGCCGACCTGCTGCGGCAGGCCCTCCATGGCCTTTGCCAATCCCTTGGCGAGCCACTGCCCGACCCCGTGGCGATCCATCTGGAACGAGGCCGGGGCGAGGGCCACGGTGATTACGCGAGCAACCTGGCCATGCGCCTGGCCAAGCCCCTGCGGCGCCCGCCCCGCGAACTGGCCGATGCGCTGATCGAGCATCTGCCCATCCATCCCCACGTCGAGCGGGTCGAGGTTGCCGGGCCGGGGTTCATCAACTTCTTCCTCACCCAGGATGCCGCCAGCGCCGTGGTGGCACGCATCCATCGCGAGGGGGCGGAGTTTGGCCGGTGCAACAGCGGCGGGGGCGAGCGCATCATCATCGAGTTTGTCTCGGCCAACCCCACCGGTCCGCTGCATGTCGGCCATGGCCGGGGGGCGGCCTTTGGCGCGGCCCTGGGCAATCTGCTCGAGGCCGCCGGCTACGATGTTCATCGCGAATATTACGTCAATGACGCCGGCCGCCAGATGCACATCCTCGCCGCCAGCGTCCTGGTGCGCTATCTCGAACACCGGGGCGAGGCGGTGGCGTTCCCGGCCAATGGCTATCGCGGCGACTACATCCACGACATCGCCCGCGATCTGGAGGCCAATGCCGGCGAGCGCTACCGCATCGCCGCCGCCGAGCTCACCGCGGGGCTGCCCGCGGATGCCAATGCCGGCGGTGACAAGGAAGCCTACATCGACGCCCTCATCACCCGTGCCCGGGCGCTACTGGGCGAGACACGCTACCAGGAGATTCTCTCGGCGGCGGTAGCGGCCATCACCCACGACATCGAGGATGACCTGGCCGCCTTTGGCGTGCGTTACGATCGCTGGTACAGCGAACACAGCCTGGTCGCCTCCGGCGCCGTGGACCGGGCGCTTGAAAAGCTCACCACCGCCGGCGCCATCTACGAAGACAATGGCGCCCAATGGTTCCGGGCCACCGACTATGGCGACGACAAAGACCGGGTGGTCCGCCGGGCCGATGGCCAGATCACCTACTTTGCCTCGGATATCGCCTACCATCTGGATAAGTTCGAGCGCGGATTCGCCCGGGCCATCGATGTCTTTGGCGCCGACCACCATGGCTACATGGCCCGGGTACGCGCCAGTCTCGAGGCCTTCGGGCACGATACCGACCGGCTGACCTTTCGACTGGTGCAGTTCGCCATCCTCTACCGCGGCCACGAGCGGCTCGCCATGTCGACCCGCTCGGGCGAGTTCGTCACCCTGCGCGAGCTGCGCGAAGAGGTGGGCAATGACGCGGGGCGGTTTTTCTATGTCATGCGACGGCCCGAGCAGCACCTGGATTTTGACCTGGAGCTGGCCAAATCCCGCTCCAACGACAACCCCGTTTACTACATCCAGTATGCCCATGCCCGGGTGTGCAGCGTCCTCGCGCAGCTGGAAGAACGGGGCATCGAGCATGATCACAGCGCCGGCCTTGCCGGCCTGGGCCGGCTGAATGAGGCCCATGAACAGGCACTGATCCATGCCCTGGGGCGGTATCCCGAGCTCATCGAATCGGCCGCCGCCAGCCAGGAGCCCCACCAGATCGCCCAATACCTGCGCGAGCTGGCGGCGGCGTTTCATACCTACTACAACGCCCACACCTTCTTGGTGGATGACGCCGAGCTGCGAGACGCCCGGCTGGCGTTGATCACCGCCACCCGGCAGGTCATTCGCAACGGGCTCGCCATCCTTGGCGTCTCGGCCCCGCAGAGCATGTAGACATGGCCGAGAAACCCCGCAAGCGAAGCCCCGCCAAACCGCGTCAGGCAAGCCGCACCCAGCCGGCTCGGGGTCGCACCGCAAGCCCGGTGCTGTGGTGGGCGACCGGGCTGATCATGGGCCTGGTGGTGGCCGGCCTGGTGCATCTCGAACACACCCGACCCGATCCGGCACCCGCCGACGCCGAGGGTGAGACCGCCGCATCGGCCAATGAAAGTCGGGACGCGCCGCGCTTTGAGTTCTATCGACTGCTCAGCGAACAAGAAGTCGACGTCGCCGGGCAACCGGACACCGAGGCTTCGGGCGGAAATAACGCCCTGCCCTCGGCAACTGCAGACGACGCCGCCGGTCCGTCGGCATCCGATTCGCAGACGCCGCCCGAGCCGACCACTGCATCGCAGGCGCCGGCCGGCGCGCGTTATCTACTGCAGGCCGGGTCGTTCCGGCGCCAGGATGATGCCGATGCGCTGCGGGCCAACCTGGCCCTGCTGGGCATCGAAGCCCGCATTCAGGAGGTCGAACTGCCCGGGGGTGAGACCTGGCATCGTGTGCGGATCGGCCCGTTCAACAACCTCGGCGAGGTCAACCAGGTCCGACAACGCATGGCCGGCCAGCAGATCGACTCCATCCTGCTGCGCGCCGGCGGCTGATCGCCTAGAGGCTGCGGCGGTTACCGGTTCGAAAAAGCTCGCGCTTTAACCGGTAGAGCGCGGTCATGTCCTCATCGCCATGGCCCTGCGCCATCAGCCGTTCGTAGTGCTTGAGGGTCATCTCCACCATCGGCAGGTTGACCTCCAGCGACTGCAAAAGCGCCTGACTGAGGCGAAGATCCTTTTCGTGCAGTGCCATCCGAAAGCCCGGCTCGAAATCCTCGGCCAGCATCCGCGCCCCGCGTCGTTCCAGTAACCGGCTGCCCACCGCGCCCTGACCGAGCACCGGCAGAAGCTGCTCGGTATCCAGCCCGCTGGCATCGGCAAAGGCCAGCGCTTCGCTGATGGCCTGGACCATCCCGGCGGCCAGCACCTGGTTGACCGCCTTGGCACGCTGACCAAAGCCCGATGGACCAAAATGCGTCACCTGGCTGCCAATCGCCTCGAGCGCCGGACGCACCCGCGCCAACGCCGTGGCGTCGCCGCCGGCCATCACCTGCAGGGTGCCGGCCGCCGCGCCCTCGGCGCCGCCGGTCACCGGGGCATCAATAAACGCCACCTCCCGGGCGGCCAGTTCATCGGCCAGGGCCTCGGCGGTGGCCGCACCGACGGTCGAGGTGTCCACCAGCACATGGCCGGCACGCAGCCCCGGGCGCATCGCATCGACCACCTCGCACAGATCGTCGTCGGCACTCACGCAGGTGATCACCCCATCACAGGCCTGTGCCAGCGCGGCCGGTGTCTCTGCCCGGGGCACGCCCAGCTCGTCGGCCAGCGCCTCGGCCCGGTGACCGGTGCGGTTCCAGACACCAGCCAGATAACCGGCGCCTGCCAGATTGCGGGCCATTGCCGAGCCCATCACCCCCAGACCTGCCATTCCTACTCGCATGCATCGACTCCTTGTGGTTGGTTGGCTGCACGGCCTGGCGCGAGTCTAACGCAGTCGGACGGGTTGACCGGGCAAAAAAAACGGGCGCCCGAGGGCGCCCGTCTGCCTTCCGGTTGGTACCGGTTTACTGGGTCTTGGTGAACTCGGGATAGGCCTCGAGGCCACATTCGCCGACGTCCAGGCCCTCGTACTCCTCTTCCTCGCTCACGCGAATGCCGACCACGGCCTTGAGGATGCCCCAGACGATGAACGCCGAGATGAACACCCAGAGGAAGATCGAGATGATGCCAAGCAGCTGACCACCGATCGAGGCGGCATCGTTGCTGAGCACCACCGCAAGCAGGCCCCAGATGCCCACCGTGCCGTGGGCCGAGATGGCGCCGACCGGATCGTCGATCTTGAGCTTGTCCAGCCCCACGATGGAGAACACCACCAGCACGCCACCAATGGCACCGATGACCGTCGCCAGCAGCGGCGAGGGCATCAGCGGCTCGGCGGTGATGGCCACCAGCCCGGCAATGCCACCGTTGAGCGCCATGGTCAGATCGGCCTTGCCGAACAGCGCACGGGCGGTCAGCAACGCGGCCACGGCACCCCCCGAGGCGGCGGTGTTGGTGTTGACGAAGATCGCCGCCACGGCATTGGCATCGAGCACGTTCGAGACGATGAGCTGCGAGCCGCCGTTAAAGCCGAACCAACCCAGCCAGAGGATGAACGTCCCCAGGGTGGCCAGCGGCATGTTCGAACCCGGTATGGCCTTGACCTCGCCATTGGGGCCGTACTTGCCCTTACGGGCACCGAGCAGAATCACGCCGGCCAACGCCGCCGCCGCACCGGTCATGTGTACGACACCCGAGCCGGCAAAGTCCTGGAAGCCTGCGGCATCAAGGAAACCGCCGCCCCACTTCCAGAAGCCCTGCACCGGGTAGATGAAGCCGGTCATCACCACCGCAAAGCCGAGGAACGACCAGAGCTTCATCCGCTCGGCGACCGCCCCCGAGACAATGGACATGGCCGTTGCCACGAACACCACCTGGAAGAAGAAATCCGAGAGGTTGGAGTAGTAGGCATCGCCGTTGAGGACATCCGCTACTTCGTTATCTGCGCCGATCAGCACGCCGAAGTTGGGGATGAATCCCTCGCCGCCGCCGTACATGATCTGGTAGCCGCAGAGCAGGTACATGATGCAGGCGATGGAATACAACGAGATATTCTTGGTCAGGATCTCGGCGGTGTTCTTGGCCCGCACGAGACCCGCTTCCAGCATCGAAAAGCCCGCCGCCATAAACATGACCAGCGCGCCACTGAGCAGGAAGTAGAAAGTGTCCAGCGCGTACGCCAGTTCGGTCACTTCATTCATCGGTCAATACTCCTGAAACGGGAATTAGAGTGCGTCCTTGTCGGTCTCGCCGGTGCGAATGCGGATCGCCTGCTCCACCGGAGACACGAAGATCTTGCCGTCGCCGATCTTGCCGGTATTGGCCGCCTTGCTGACGGCCTCGGTGGCGCGCTCGACGAGCTCGTCATCAAGCACCACCTCGACTTTCATCTTGGGCAGAAAGTCGACGACATACTCCGCGCCGCGGTAGAGCTCGGTGTGCCCCTTCTGACGTCCGAACCCTTTGACCTCGGTCACGGTGACGCCCTGGACGCCGATTTCCGAGAGCGATTCCCGGACATCATCGAGCTTGAAAGGCTTGATAATGGCGGTGATTAGCTTCATTGCTGTTCTCCCCAAATGGGCCGGGATACCCCGCTGCCCGTGGATGGTCTTTAACCCGACAGGGGTAATGCAGGGAGCGTGCCAACCGCCGATCAAACCGCCATCGAAGGGGACGAGCCGCCGGCGATGGCCGCCAGGCCATGGGGTTTGCACCAGACTGGATCAGGCGCCGTTGGTCGGATGCACCACAAAAGGGCAAAACATGGCTTGGGCACGGCCGCCGGCCCGCTTACACTGGAGAAAACGACACGGAGGAGCGGTCATGCTCGACCCGAAACAGTTTGATGAAATGGCCAAGCGCTTCTCGGAGAGCCTGCCCAGCGGTCTTCGGGACATGCAGCAAGAGGTGGAGAAAAACGCGCGTGTGGCCCTGCAAAGCGCATTCAGCCGGATGGAGCTGGTCACCCGCGAAGAGTTCGACGCCCAGGCCAAGGTGCTGGCCCGCACCCGGGAGCGCCTCGAGGCCCTGGAGGCCCGGGTCGCCGCACTAGAGGGTGGTGACAACGCCGTGGCAGAGACCGATACCAAGGACTGATCACGTCAGACTACCGTGATCGCTGAGCACAGGGAGGTGCCAAGCGATGGCGATCGCCGTTGCCCAATCCCGGGCGGTGCTGGGTATCGACGCCCCCCGGGTAACCGTCGAAGTCCATCTGGGCGGTGGCCTGCCTTCACTGTCGGTGGTGGGTCTGCCCAATACCGCGGTGCGCGAAGCCCGAGACCGGGTGCGAAGCGCGCTGGCCAACAGCGGTTTCGACTTTCCCAGCCGCCGGATCACCGTCAGTCTGGCGCCGGCCGACCTGCCCAAGGACGGCGCGCGATTCGATCTGGCCATCGCCCTGGGCATCCTCGCGGCATCGAGACAGATCCCCCGGCAGGCACTGACCGGACACACCTTTGCCGCCGAGTTGGGCCTGTCCGGCGAGCTACGGCCGGTCAACGCCATCCTGCCGGTGGCGTTGCAGTGCGCACGCTCGGCGGATCCGCTGATCGTCGCCGAGTCCAACGGGGCCGAGGCATCGCTGGCGGGCGGGGCCGTCTACCCCGCCGCCCATCTGCTTGACGTCTGCCGGCATCTGACCGGCGAAAGCCCCCTGTCGGCCGCGCAGAAAACCACCCCGACCGCCAGACGCGCCGGCCGGGACCTGGGCGAGGTCATCGGCCAGCGCCGTCCCCGACGGGCGCTCGAGATCGCCGCCGCCGGTGCGCATAGCCTGTTGCTCAAGGGCCCGCCCGGCAGCGGCAAGAGTCTGCTCGCCGAGACGCTGCCCGGCCTGCTCCCGCCCATGACCGACGACGAGGCCATGGAATCGGCGGCCATTCACTCATTGGTCGACGGCAACGACGACCCCGCACGGCTGATGCGCCGGCCCTACCGCAGCCCCCATCACAGTGCCTCGCCGACAGCACTCACCGGAGGTGGCAATCGACCGCGGCCGGGAGAGATATCATTGGCCCATCACGGGGTGTTGTTTCTCGATGAGCTGCCGGAATTTCCCCGTCAGGCGCTTGAGACCTTGCGCGAGCCGCTCGAAACCGGCGAAATCCGGATTGCCCGGGCCAGCCGCCACGTGCGCTTTCCGGCCCGATTCCAGTTGATTGCCGCCATGAACCCCTGCCCCTGTGGATTCCTGGGCGACCGTCAACACGAGTGCCGCTGCACGCCCGCGCAGATACAGCGCTATCAGCAGCGCATCAGTGGCCCGCTGCTCGATCGCATCGATATGGAAGTCGAGGTGCCGCGGCTGCCGCCGGACGAGCTCACCGACCAAGCCGCCGGTGAGTCCAGCAAAACCGTTGCCCAGCGAGTCGCCGCGGCACGCCACCGCCAGATGATTCGTGATGGCTGCCCCGCTGCCGCTCTTGCCGGTCAGCGCCTGCGCCGACAATGCCGGCTGGATGAGGACGGGCGGCGGGTCATGGCGGATGCCACCCGGCGCTTCGGACTATCGGCCCGGGGCTGGCATCGCACATTACGCGTGGCCCGAACCATTGCCGATCTGGACGATGCCGATGAAATGCGCTCATCCCATCTGCTCGAGGCGATCGGCTATCGCCAGCCGATCAAACGGTGAGGTATTTCTGTACCAGGTCTTCGCCGAGTTCTTCCATGGCGCCGGCAGCGACGGACCGGCCACGGTCGAGGATCGCGAAGGTATCAGCGGTCCGGCGCGCGAAGGGCAGTTTCTGTTCGACCAACAACACCGTCAGCCCCTGTTCGCGATTGAGTCGGCGAATGATGTCTCCGATTTCCCGAACGATGTTCGGCTGTATGCCCTCGGTGGGTTCATCGAGCATCAAGAGCGAGGGCTCCAGGCACAATGCCCGGCCAATAGCGAGCTGCTGCTGCTGGCCGCCGGACAGATCACCGCCGCGGCGATGGCGCATTTCTTCCAGCACCGGAAATAGATCATAGACCAGCGCCGGGATATCGCGCCGGCCCACCGCGGCACGGGCAATGCGGAGGTTTTCCTCGACACTGAGCAGCGGGAAGATTTCGCGGCCCTGAGGGACATAACCGATACCGCCCCGGGCGCGGCGTTCGGTAGGCCAGTCGGCAATGCCAGCGCCGTCAAACGTGATGGCTCCGGACGCAGCGGGCAGCAGTCCCATAATGGTTTTCAGCGTGGTGGTCTTACCAACGCCATTACGTCCCATCAGGCAAGTGCAGCCGCCCTCCGGGACTACCAGATCAATATCCCATAGGGTGTGGCTTTCGCCATAGAACTGGTTCAGCCCAGCTACCGAGAGCAGATCATTCGCCAAGATACACCTCAATGACGCGGGGGTCGGATTGCACTTCCTCCATGCTGCCCTCGGCGAGCACGCTGCCCTGGTGCAACACCGTAACCTTGCGGGCGATGGAGCGGACAAACTCCATGTCATGCTCGACGACCACCACCGAATGGCGCCCTGCCAAGCGGGTCAGCAACTCGGCCGTACGATCCATTTCTTGATGGGTCATGCCGGCCACCGGCTCGTCGACAAGCAAAACGCGGGGGTTCTGCATCAGCAACATGCCGATCTCCAACCACTGCTTCTGGCCATGGGACAACTGCCCGGCCAATGCACGGCCCTGATCGGCAAGTCCGATCTCTTCAAGCACTTCGTCGATCCGCTCACGGGTTGATCGATCCAACCGCGCCGTCAGCGCCGACCACACTCCCCGTGGGCCAGCCATGGCAAGCTCCAGATTTTCCACCACCCGGTGCCGGGGAAAGACCGTGGGTTTCTGGAATTTGCGACCGATGCCTGCCTGAGCGATCTCGGTCTCATCCATACGCAACAAATCCAGTCGCTGCCCGAACCACGCCCCACCATTGTCCGGTCGGGTCCGGCCGGTGATGACATCCATCATGGTGCTTTTACCGGCGCCGTTCGGGCCGATAATGCAGCGCAGTTCCCCATCATCGATATAGAGGGTAAGGGCATCGAGCGCCCGGAAACCGTCGAAACTCACCGTGACATCCTCGAGATAGAGGATGGGACCATGACGGGTATCCACACGCCCAGAGGACGCCACCGGCCGCACGATGTCAAAGACCTGATCGCGGCGCATGAATGCCCGGGTATCATCGAGCCACTGCATTACGAACCCTCCCGGCGACGCAGTAATCCGACCAGACCCCGTGGAAAGAACAAAGTCACCGCAACGAACAGCCCACCCAGGACAAACAGCCATAGTTCCGCCAGCCAGGCAGTGAGCAGAGTCTGTGCATAGTTGACCAGGGCACCACCCAGCGCTGCACCAAACAGCGTCCCCCGCCCGCCGACGGCGACCCAGACCACCGCTTCAATCGAGTTGAGCGGCGAGAATTCACTGGGGTTGATGATGCCCACCTGAGGCACATACAAGGCGCCGGCAAGCCCGGCGAGCATGGCCGAGACGGTCCAGACCCAGACCTTGTAGCGATCGGTTCGGTAACCAATGGATCGGGTTCGCGGCTCAGCATCACGAACGGCGGTGACGACGCGCCCCAGGCGGGATCGGACAATGGCCCGGCAGATTAGATAGCTCAATGCCAGCGCCAGTGCCGAAGCCACGAACAGCGCCACCCGGGTGGACGGCGCCGAGATGCTAAAGCCCAAGATGTCCTTAAAATCGGTCAGGCCATTGTTGCCGCCAAAGCCCATTTCGTTGCGAAAAAAGGCCAGCATCAACGCATAGGTCATGGCCTGACTGATGATCGACAGATAGACACCAGTCACCCGCGAGCGAAAGGCCAGCCAGCCAAAGACAAACCCCAGAGTGCCCGGGACGGCCAGCACCATGAGCGCGGCAAACCAGAACTGATCGAAACCCAACCAGTACCAGGGCAGCTCTTCCCACCCCAGAAACACCATGAAATCCGGCAGGACCGGATCGCCATAGACGCCGCGATCGCCGATCTGGCGCATCAGGTACATGCCCATCGCATAGCCGCCGAGGGCAAAGAACGCTCCATGGCCAAGGCTGAGGATGCCGCAGTAACCCCAGACCAGATCCAGCGAAAGCGCCAACAGAGCGAAGCAAAGGTAACGCCCCATCAATGTGACGGCATACGTCGAGATATGCATTGGCGAGTCCGACGGCACCGCCAGATTGAGGATCGGCACCACGACAATCAGCGCGGCCATCAGGCCCAGCAGGATCTTGCCCCCCAGGTCACCGTGGAGGATGCGACGGTGGGCCGCCAGCGGGATCAGGTCCGTGGCCGAGCCCGACGGAGTCATTTTTACCGTCATCCCTCAGCCCTCCGATGCCGCTCGGCCCCGTTGCGGGAACAACCCCTGCGGCCGTTTTTGAATGAACAGAATGATGAAGACCAGCACCAGCACTTTGGCAAGCACCGCCCCGGTTTGGGGTTCCAGAAATTTGTTCAAAACGCCAAGGGATAGACCGCCTACCAGCGTCCCCCATAGGTTGCCGACACCGCCGAAGACCACCACCAGGAACGAATCGACAATGTAGCCCTGCCCTAGGTTGGGACCGACATTGGTGAGCTGTGATAGCGCCACCCCGGCAAGACCGGCGACCCCGGCACCAAGACCAAATGTCAGCGAGTCGATACGCGACGAGCTCACCCCCACCGCCCTGGCCATGGCCCGGTTCTGAGACACCGCCCGGACCCGAAGCCCGAGCGTCGTGCGCTTGAAGATGGCCAGCAATGCGAAAAACACTAAAAGCGCGAAGGCGATGACATACAAGCGGTTGAGGGTAAGACTGAACGCCGCGTTTACCTCGATGGATCCGCTCATCCAGGCCGGGCTGCTCACCTGGCGGTTGAGCGGTGAGAAAACCGTGCGCACCAACTGCTGAAGGATCAGGCTCAGGCCAAAGGTCGCCAGCAATGTCTCAAGCGGGCGGCCATAGAGAAACCGAATGACACCCCGCTCGATGGCAACCCCGAATGCCCCCGCCACCAGGAAGGCCGCCGGAATGGCCACCATGATGGAGTAGTCGATGTGGTTGGGCATGAGCAGCTGGACGACATAGGTGGTGTAAGCGCCGATCATGATGAGCTCGCCATGGGCCATATTGATCACCCCCATCACCCCAAAGGTAATGGCCAGGCCGAAGGCGGCGAGCATGAGCACCGACCCCATCGAGAGCCCAAAAAATACCTGTTCGGCAAGGCCCCAGAGCTGGCGCTTGTCCTCGATATTGGAGAGCATTGCGCCGGCCTGCTGGCGAACCCGCTCGTCGGGATCGTTCGCGGCCAACTCGCGGACCTGGTTGCGAACCCGGTCGGCCAGTGATCCGCGTAAGGCATCGAGCGCCCGAAGCCGCTCGGCCGGATCACCCGATCCAAGCCTCGAAAGCCCCAGCACCAGGGCCATGTCCCGGCGGATATCGGCTTTCGGTTCATCCTTGATCAGGGTGGCGACCTGTTCGGCGACTGCCGGGTCCGGATTGCTCAGTAGCTGCCGTACGGCATCCCGTCGCACCTCCGCATCGGCACTGGTCAACCCGGCACGGGCGATCAGATCCCGCACCTGGCCGCGGATGGCGTTGTTGATCACCACCCGCCTGACCTCGTATTGGGTGGCCGTGCCCGCCTCCTTGCCGGTAACCGGATCCGTCAGCGCAAACCCCCCATCGGTGGGCTCGGCCAGAACCACATCACCGCCGCTTACCCGAAAGTAAAGACGACTGTCGATAAGCGCCTGCAGCACAGTGCTCGCCCGAGGATGACCGCTGTCTGCAATCGCCTGTGCCGCCGCCGCTTTTTCATCGAAACTGCGTGCATTGAGCGCCGCCACCTGCTCGGCGAATTCGGCATCGGCATCCGGCTGCTGCGCCAGTGCCGGTGCGCCGATCAACAACGTGGCAAGAATCATCCCAATAAAACGCCAGTACCCGACGTTGATTCTCATGCGCTATCGCTCCAGATACCCACCCCGGCCGGCGGCCGGAGTGGGTGTTTCAGTGATTGAAAACAGGCGCCGATCAATCCCCGTAGTTCTGACCCGAGCATTCACCGGTTTCGACGTTGTAGTTGCCGCAAAGCAGTGGTTTGCGCCAGCTCGCGATGATGTCGGCGCTCTCGGGCAGATAATCCGACCAGGCATCTCCCGGCACCTCGCCCGGGGTTTCCCAGACCACCGCGAACTGCCCGTCGGGCTGGATTTCGCCGATCATCACCGGCTTGGTGGCATGGTGGTTGGGCATCATCGTGGCGTAGCCACCGGTCAGATTGGGTACGCTCACGCCGATGATGGACTCCTTGACAGCATCAACATCCGTGGTGCCGGCCCGTCGCACGGCCTCCACCCACATGTTGAAACCAATGTAATGGGCCTCCATCGGGTCATTGGTCACCGCGTCGGTATCCCCCTTGAACTCGTGCCAGGACTGGATGAACTCCAGGTTCTCCTGTGTCGGGACACTCATGAAGTAGTTCCAGGCCGCGAGATGACCGACCAGCGGCTCGGTGTCGATACCGGCAAGCTCCTGCTCACCCACCGAAAACGCCACCACCGGGATATCCGAGGCGGTCACGCCCTGGTTGCCGAGCTCGGTATAGAAGGGCACGTTTGCATCGCCGTTGATCGTCGACACGACAGCGGTTTTCTTGCCCTGGCTGCCAAAGTCGCGGACATCCGAGACAATGCTCTGCCAGTCCGAGTGGCCGAAGGGCGTGTAGTTGATCATGATGTCTTCATCCGCGACACCGGCATCCTTGAGATACTGCTCGAGGATCTTGTTGGTGGTGCGGGGATAGACATAGTCGGTCCCCAGCAGCGCCCATCGCTCGACGCCGACCTCATTCATCAGATAGTCCACCGCCGGGATGGCCTGCTGATTGGGCGCAGCACCCAGATAGAAGACGTTTTCTGAAGACTCCTCGCCTTCGTACTGGACGGGATAGAAGAGCAGTCCATTGAGCTCTTCAAACACCGGCAGCACCGACTTGCGGGACACCGACGTCCAAGTGCCAAACACCACGTCGACTTCTTCGTCCTCCAGTAGCTGCCGGGCCTGCTCGGCAAATCGTGGCCAGTCAGAGGCAGGGTCGACAACGACCGGTTCCAGCTCGCGGCCGAGCAGGCCACCTTCTTCATTCTGCTGCTCGACGAGCATCTCGATGGTTTCTTTGAGCGCCGTCTCACTGATGGCCATCGTCCCCGACAGCGAGTGCAACACACCCACCTTAATCGGATCTTCCTGAGCGGCGACCTGGCCGCTGAAACCAGCCATGGCCAGGGCACCGGCGGCGACTACATGCGCCACCTGCCGTGGGATGCAGTTAAGTTTGATCATTCCTGAACTCCCTTGTCTGTCTTGGGCCAACCCAACGCGGGTCGCACAGAAAACCAAGCAGATTGCGTACCAACTTTTTTTGTTGACCAATAACAATGACTTATTTGGCCAAACCGCTAATCCACGGCACGGTATTGTTTAATTTGGTGCAATGCAGAAAAAAGTTTCACTTAAATGGTGCAAACGCCCGGCATCACCGCTCAGGCCGCCAGCACCCCCTCGCGACAGATAAACTCGATCACTGCCTCAACGCCGTCGCCATGGGCGATGCTCGTCATCACGAACGGCGACTCACCCCGCATCGTTCGGGCATCCCGGTCCATGATCTCCAGCGAGGCGCCGACCTGGGGGGCGAGATCGGTTTTGTTGATTACCAGCAGATCCGACCGGGTGATGCCGGGCCCGCCCTTGCGGGGGATTTTGTCGCCGGCCGAGACATCGATCACATAAACGGTCAGATCCGAGAGCTCCGGCGAGAATGTCGCCGAGAGGTTGTCGCCTCCGCTCTCGATAAAGACCACATCCAGATCCGGGTGAGCCGCTTGCAGGTCGGAGACGGCGGTGAGATTCATCGAGGCATCCTCGCGGATGGCGGTATGCGGGCAGCCACCGGTCTCGACACCGACGATGCGGCCGGCCGGCAGCGCCTCGTGGCGTGACAGAAACTCGGCATCCTCGCGGGTGTAGATGTCGTTGGTCACCACAGCGATGGAAAGCCGATCCCGCAGCGCCCGGCAGAGCGCGAGGGTCAGAGCGGTCTTGCCCGAGCCCACCGGCCCGCCGATACCCACGCGCAGAGGTGAAGCCTGATTGCTCATTGTCTGTTCGCTCCTGTCAGGTCAACTTCGAAAAAGCCGTGTGTACTGGGTCTCGTGCCAGCTGCTGGCAAGGGCGAGCCCCGGGGTCGTCGCGCCGATCGCCGCGTCGTCCAGTGCCATGGCCGCAGCAACCGTCCCGGGCAGCCGCTCGGCGATCTGCATCAATACCCGCTGGCCATCGCTTTGGCCGAGCGGGATCAGCTTGACGGCGGCGGCCACTTGGTTTTCGCACCAGGCCCAGGCGTAGGCCTGCAGCAGCGAACGCCCGGCAATCTGCCAGTGCGCACCGGCCAGGCCGAGGGCCGTGGCAAAGGTCACCGATCGGGCCCGATCCAGCGCGGCCGCTTCTGCCACACCCAGATCGTTGAGCAGTCGCGCCAGGGCCCGGCCGATATGGATGTCCTCGGCCCGCAGCTCGGCGGTCTCTCTGGATGCCAGCAAAACCATCGTCCAGGACTCGATCGCCGCCTCATCCGAGTCGAGCCAGGCGTCATGCAGGCGCTCGAGCACCGGCAGATCGAGAGCCGCCAACCCATCCTCAAGCTGGCCGGTCAGCCAATGCGCGAGTGATGCGGTATCCCGCACCCAGCCCCATTCGATGGCTGCCTCCAGACCCGCCGAATAGGCATAGGCGCCCACCGGCAGGGCCGGGCTGATCAGCTGCCAGAGCCGCAGCTCGGTGATCGCCGCCGCATCAGTTGTGGGCATGGATGGCTTCCGGGTCGTGATGGTGGCGATGTCCGTGGCCCGGGCCATGACGATGCGAGCCATGCGCGTAGGCACCGGCCTCGGGCTGGAAAGGCGCGTGTTCGTGGACCACGTTCAGACCCAGCCCCACGACCATGTCGTCGAGGACATGGTCGTGGTGATACCGCAGATAACCGGCGCCGATCTCCAGCGGTGTGTGTCGATTGCCGAGGTGATAGGCCGCTTGCAGCAGCTTCCACGGATCGGGGTGGGTAATGGTGGATACCGCCTCCAGGGCCGCCTCGACCCGCACGACAACCCCCTCGCCGTCGCCCAGATGATCGCCGGGCCACAGCACCGGACCCCCCCGAGGCAGTTTGACCGCCACCGCCCGGCCATCTTCCAGCGTGGCGCGAAACCGCGCACGCTCTCGCTGAGCGATGGTGAGCACCAGCGTCCCGGTGATAGCCGTCTCGCCGTCGACTGGTTCCAGTCGTTGCGTGAGCTCAATCATCATCCACCCCCTAGAACAGGTAGTAGCGCTGCGAAAGCGGCACCACCTCGGCGGGCTCGCAGACCAGCAGCTCGCCGTCGGCCCGGACTTCGTAGGTCTGCGGATCAACACTGACCTCGGGCATCCAGTCGTTGAGCTTCATATCCCGCTTACCCACCGACCGGCAGTCGCTGACGGCCACGGCCCGTTTGGCAAGACCCAGCCGCTCGGGGACCCCGGCATCGATCGCCGCCTGCGAGCAAAAGGTCACCGCCGTCGAGCCCACGGCGCCGCCATGGGCGCCGAACATGCCGCGATAGTGGACAGGCTGCGGCGTGGGGATGGAGGCATTGGGATCACCCATGGGCGCGGCGGCGATCAGACCGCCCTTGACGATCACGCCGGGCTTGGCGCCGAAGAAAGCCGGCTTCCACAGCACCAGATCCGCCAGCTTGCCCACCTCGACCGAACCCACCTCATGGCCGATGCCATGGGCAATGGCCGGGTTGATGGTGTACTTGGCCACAAAGCGCCGGGCCCGCAGATTGTCATGCCGGGCCGAGTCCTCGGGCAGCGGGCCGAACTGCACCTTCATCTTGTGGGCGGTCTGCCAGGTGCGCGAGATCACCTCACCGACACGGCCCATGGCCTGGGAGTCAGAGGCAATCATCGAAAACGCCCCGCGGTCGTGGAAGATGTCCTCCGCGGCAATGGTCTCGCGGCGGATACGCGACTCGGCAAAGGCCACATCCTCGGGGATGGCCGGATCCAGGTGGTGGCAGACCATGAGCATGTCGAGATGCTCATCGATGGTATTGCGGGTATAGGGCCGGGTCGGATTGGTGGACGAGGGCAGGACATTGTTCTCGCCACAGGCCCGGATGATGTCCGGGGCATGGCCGCCGCCGGCGCCCTCGGTATGGTAGGTATGAATGGTCCGGCCCTTGAATGCGGCAATCGTGTCTTCGACGAAACCGGATTCGTTGAGGGTGTCGGTGTGGATGGCGATCTGAATGTCATAGGCCTCGGCCACCGACAGCGCATTGTCGATGGCCGCCGGGGTGGTGCCCCAGTCCTCATGCAGCTTCAGCCCCATGGCGCCGGCGACGATCTGCTCGTTGAGCGCCTCGGGCCGGCTGGCATTGCCCTTGCCCATGAATCCGAGGTTCATCGAAAAGGCATCCGCCGCCTCGAGCATGCGCTCTATATTCCAGGTCCCCGGGGTACAGGTGGTGGCGTTGGTGCCGGTGGCAGGGCCGGTCCCACCCCCGAGCATGGTGGTCACCCCGGACATCAGCGCCTCTTCGATCTGCTGCGGGCAAATGAAATGGATATGGGCGTCGATGCCGCCGGCAGTGACGATGCTCCCCTCGGCGGCAAGGGCTTCGGTGCCCGGGCCGATGACGATATCCACGCCGGGCTGGGTATCCGGGTTGCCGGCCTTGCCGATGGCGGCGATGCGCCCTGCGCGTATGCCGATATCGGCCTTGAAAATGCCGGTGTAATCGAGGATCAGGGCATTGGTGATCACCAGATCAACCGCCTCATCACCCGCGGCCTGGCTCTGGCCCATGCCATCGCGGATGACCTTGCCACCCCCGAATTTGACCTCGTCGCCATAGACGGTGTGGTCCTTTTCGACCTCGATGAAAAGCTCGGTATCGCCCAGCCGCACCCGATCACCGGTGGTTGGTCCGTACATCTCGGCATAGGCACTACGATCGATGGTGCTCATGAAAGCGCTCCCATAACCTCGCCGCGGAAGCCGTAGATGCGGCGTTCGCCGGCGTATTCAACCAAGGTCACTTCGCGGGTCTGTCCCGGCTCGAAGCGCACCGCCGTCCCCGCCGGGATATCCAGGCGGAAACCCTTTGCCGCCTCGCGATCGAACGCCAACGCCGGATTCGCTTCGGCGAAGTGATAGTGCGAACCCACCTGGATAGGCCGGTCACCGGTGTTCGCCACGGCCACGGTGACCCGTTGGCGGCCCTCGTTGAGGGCGATTTCACCGGACTCGGTGCGGATTTCTCCGGGGATCATGACTGCGCCTCCTCGGCCATCGGGCTACTGTGGGCGATCGGGTCGTGGATGGTGACCAGCTTGGTGCCATCCGGGAATGTGGCCTCGACCTGGACTTCCCGCAGCATCTCGGGGATGCCGTCCATGACCTGATCGCGCGCCAGCAACCGGGTGCCCTCGCTCATCAGCTGCGCGACCGTCCGGCCGTCGCGGGCGCCCTCGACAATGGCATTGGCGATGTAGGCCATGGCTTCGGGGTAGTTGAGACGAACACCACGGGCGAGACGCCGTTCGGCGACCATCGCGGCCGTGGCGAGCATCAGCTTGTCTTTCTCTCGGGGGGTGAGTTCCATGGGTTCTCCTCAGGTATTCCAGATACGCGGCACACAGATCGGCCGGCCCAACAGGACCGGCCGCAGGGCCCGCCAGGCCTCGAGCCTGAGGGCATAGGCCTGAAGCGCGCCGGCGCCCCGCCAACGCAGCACCAGCAGGTCATCGACAAGGGTTGCCGCCCACTCGCCGGGCAGATGGGCAAGCGCTTCACGGAGCATGGTCAAAAGCGCCTTATCCGCCGGGGCGGCGATCAACGTGGCCATGGCCTGGGCGCCTCCCAGGCCCCATTGGCCGGTCAGGGTCGGCGAGCCACCGCGCAGACGGGCGTGCTCAAGCAGCAACGGCACACCGTCGCGCCAGACGGTCATGCGTTGCCGAAAACAGCCCTGGTCGAACGGATATCCACCGGCCGGCCGACCCAGGCAGTTGAGCTCCCAGGCCAGGCAGCGTGCTCCGGCCTGCAAATCGATGCGCGTTGTCGAGCTGGCAATTGCCCCGGCAAAGGCAATCTGCTCCTGGGGGAACCACTCCAGCGTGCCACCGGGTGCCACACCGAGGCGCTGCTCGAGGACGGCCTCATCGCCGAGACTGCGGTAGAACTTGGTGGCACCGGGGCTGGTGACCACGGCCCAGGCGTTAGGATCGACCGCTAGATCCACCTCCAGCTGATCGCCGCCAACCACTCCGCCCGGCGGATGCAAGACATAGGTATGGCAGGGATCGCCCTCGGGGTGGAATGGGCGCTGGATGCGCAAGGGCCCCTCATGACGGCGTTCGGTCAATCCGGTGACCGCACCGCAGCGGGCGTAACGCAGCGCCAGATGGGCCCGCCAGCGCGGATGCCGCCGCTCGGCCGGGGCAATCAGATCGGCCCGGGCCGCCACTAAAACAGACCGGCGATCAGCCCGAAACCCATCACCGCCAGTGCGCCCGCCGTGGCGCCGAGCGCCAATCCCGGGCCAGGCGCAGACCGCAATCGCCGCAGCATGAAGGCGCCCACACCGGCCGCCACCGCCGCCAGCACAAGCGCTGCGCCGAGGCCATGCGCGGGTAGCCCGAGTACCGTCTGCCCATCGGCAAGATGCCAGTGGACCAGCATCAGCGGATGATCATGCCCGCCGACGGCATGGGCCAGAGCGCCGCCCGGGAGCATGACGAAAAGGGCTGGCCAGAGGCGAAATCGTTGCATGGTTGTCTCTCCATCAGTCTGAAAGGATTGCTGACACCGGATGGGGAGCAAGGCCCGTGCCATGTCCGGCAGATGGGGGCTTAAAACCGCACCGGCGCGGTATCCTCGGCACAATGTCGGTGCGTCGGGCGGCGAGCCGTGCACCCGATTGGGGCTTTTGACGAGTCGATGCCCCAACTGTGTGCAGCCCGGATTGCCGCTGGCGTCGGGGGCTTGCTGATATCATCGCGCCATGCAGCAATCGAACCTGCCAATGGACCCGCCGGCATGAATGGGCTGAATACCATTCTCATGCTGCTCGCTGCCTCGGTGGCGGTGGTGGCGCTTTTTCGGCGGCTGGCCCTGCCGCCCATCATCGGTTATCTGGTGGTGGGCATGGCCATTGGCCCATCGGCACTGGGGCTGGTGGACGACACCAAGGACATGCACCTCATCGCCGAATTTGGCGTGGTGTTTCTGCTTTTTACCATCGGCCTGGAGTTCTCGTTTCCGCAGCTCAATGCCATGCGCTGGGCCGTCGGTGTGCTCGGGGCCAGTCAGGTGGTGGTCTGTCTGATGCTCTTCGGCGCCGGCGCCTGGTGGTTGACCGGCTCGGCCGAGGCGGCGGTTGTCCTGGGCGGCGCGCTGGCGCTGTCGTCCACGGCCATTGTCACCAAGCAGCTCACCGAGCAGCTCGAGATCCACACCCGCCACGGCCGACGCGCCATTGGTGTGCTGCTTTTCCAGGATCTGGCGGTGGTCCCGCTGCTGATCGCAATCCCCATCCTCGCCGGCAACAGCGAGCGCTCGCTGGGTGTCGAGATGGGGATCGCCCTGGTCAAAGGGGTGGTGGTTTTTGCCGCCATGGTCTGGATCGGGCGCAAGGCCCTGCGGCCGATCTTCCATGAAGTGGCCCAGGCACGGTCCAATGAGCTCTTCACCCTGACCGTGCTTTTGATCGCCATTGCCGCGGCCTGGTCGACCCACCTGGCCGGGCTGTCGCTGGCCCTCGGGGCCTTTCTTGCCGGCATCATGCTGGGTGAGACCGAGTACCGGCACCAGATCGATGCCGATATCCGGCCATTCCGCGATGTCCTGCTGGGGTTTTTCTTCATCACCGTGGGCATGGTGATCGACCTGCCGGTGTTGCTTGCCAACCTCCACTGGGTGGTGCTGATCAGCGCGGCGATGATGGCCACCAAACTGGTGCTGGTCTACGCCATCGCACGCAGTGTGGATACCCCGCAGGATGCCTCGAGGACCGCGATCACCCTGGCCAACGGCGGCGAGTTCGGGTTTGCGCTGATTGCACTGGCCATCAGCGCCGGGCTGCTGACCCCCGACAACAGCCAGCTGGTCCTGGCGGCGGTGGTGCTGAGCATGGTCGCGGCCCCGCTGCTCATCCGGCATAACGCGGCACTGGCCGAACGCTTCGCCGGCCAGCCGCCAAGCCCCATCGATGCCGAGCGCAGCGAGACCGATGTCAGCCGCATCGCCCGGCCGCTGTCAGACCACGTCATCCTCTGCGGTTACGGGCGCACCGGGCAGAACATCGCCCGTTTTCTGGATCAGGAAGGGATCGATTACCTGGCCCTCGACCTGGACCCGCAGCGGGTCCAGGAAGCGCGCAGCGCCGGCGAACCGGTCAGCTACGGCGACTGCGAGCGCCGCGAGATCCTCGCCGCCTCGGGGCTCGACCGGGCACGCATGGTGGTGCTGACCTTCGACAGCCCGGCCACCAGCCTCAAGGTGCTCGAACAGACCCGCGGCGAACGCCCGGAGATCCCTGTATTGGCCCGCACCCGGGATGACCGCTGGATCGAACGGTTCGAGGCGGCCGGTGCCACGGCGGTGGTCCCCGAGGTGCTCGAGGCCAGCCTGATGCTTTCCTCTCACGTGCTCGCCCTGCTGGGTATCCCCATGGCCCGGGTGTTCCGCCATGTCCGATCGGTCCGTGGCGATCGCTACCGGCTGCTACGCGGCTATTTCCACGGCGCCGAGCGCATCGACATGGAGAAGGCGGACCGCTTTCGTGAGCAGCTCCATGCCATCACGCTGTCGGGTAAAGCCCGGGCCATCGGGGCCCGGCTGGCCGACCTGGATCTGGAACGACATGGCGTTACCGTGACCGCGGTGCGCCGGGGCGGGATCCGCGGCCCCCAGCCCGAGCCGGAGACCCTGCTACACGATGGCGATGTGCTGGTGTGCTACGGCACCCCCGAGGCGCTTGAGCATGCCGAACACATACTGCTGGGACGGGCACGTTAGCGGCGCCGACCCCGGCGCCGGCGGGTCCGAAAAGGCAGGGGGCGTTCAGCCCTCGGGGATTTCCAGGCCGGTTTCTGTCTCGATCATCCACTCGATGGCCGCGCGGATCTCTTCTTCGCTGGCGGCACCGCCCTGGGCGGGCATGTTGCCGTAGCCATTGGCCACGTTACTGACCAGTGTATCCCAGCCCTTGCCGATGCGCTCGTTCCAGCCATCGACATCACCGATGCCGGGTGCGTTGAGGAAGTTGCCCTGGTGACAGGCGATGCACACCGCCTGGGTGACCTGCTCGCCACTGCGTACCTCGACAACACCCCCGGCGTCATCCGCCGGCGCCTCATCGGCCGACGCCAGGGCCGGGGCCGGCTCGCCGCTCAGCCGCACGGCGTAGGACGGCGCCAGGTTTTGCTCGGCCCGTTCCTGGACCAGCGCATCCCGCTCGGGATTCTCGTCACCGAACAGCGAATTGGCCACCACGATCAAAAAGATGGTCACGCCCACCAGTGCGGCAATCACCAGGGCAAAATTGCGAAGAAAAACGCCGTCCTGTTCCGTGCTCACTGCACAATCCTCGAGTTCATTCGTCTGACCGCGAAGTATAGCGATATTGCCCATCACGGCAAACGGGGGCTATCAGCCGGCGAGGGATGGTTGTACAATCCACCGCCGTTGCGCCCGTAGCTCAGCTGGATAGAGCGTCGGCCTCCGAAGCCGAAGGTCGCAGGTTCGACTCCTGCCGGGCGCGCCAGTCTCCCTCCGGTAATGCCTATCACGAGGACGCCGTGAAAGCCTATTTCGATGACCGTCAGGACCTCCATCACCCGCGCACCTATTTCACCCGGGGTCAAATGCGCGCGCCGCAGGAAATCCCCGAGCGCACCGGGCATATCCGAAGCGGTCTGACCGACAACGGGGTCGCGATATCACCGGTCACCGACCATGGCACGGCCCCCATCAACGCCGTCCACGACCTGGGCTATCTGCGCTTTCTCGAATCCTGCCACCGCCGCTGGAAGGCAATGCCCGAGGACTGGGGCGACGAGGTGCTGTCGAATATCTTCGTGCGCTCGCCCAACCCGCTCAAGGGCATCCTCGCCGAGGCGGCGCGTTATCTTGCCGATGGCAGCTGCCCGGTGGGCGAGCATACCTGGGAGGCCGCCTACTGGTCCGCCCAGGGGGCGGTCTGTGCCGCCGCCGATGTGATTGGCGGTGCACCCATGAGCTTCGCGCTGTGTCGTCCGCCCGGCCATCATGCCCGCGTCGATGCCGCCGGCGGCTTCTGCTATCTCAACAATGCCGCCATCGCGGCACAGCATCTTCGGCAGCGCTATGGCCGGGTCGTTGTGCTGGATACCGATGTCCACCATGGCCAGGGCATCCAGGAGATCTTCTACGAGCGCGATGATGTGCTCTATATCTCGATCCATGGCGATCCCACCAACTTCTATCCCGTGGTCACGGGCTTTGAGAACGAGCGCGGTGAAGGCCGTGGACACGGCTACAACATCAACCTGCCACTGCCCCACGGCTCAGACGCCGATGCCTTCTTCGGCCGGCTGGACGAGGCCCTGGCGGCCATCCGGTTGTTCGCGCCCGATGCGCTGGTGTTCTCGAACGGTTTCGATATCTACCGCGAGGACCCGCAGGCGAAGATCGGCGTCGACTCGGATGACATCCAGACGCTGGGCGCCCGGATTGCCGGCCTGCAACTGCCGACGGTGGTCATTCAGGAAGGGGGCTATCACTACGAGAGCCTCAGCCGGAACACGGCCGCACTGATCCAGGGTCTCGGTGGCAACCACTGAGCCACCGGCCGGTGCCAATCCGCCGCCGACGGGCATCCGTGAGGCGGCCACGGTTCTGACGGCGACCACCGGGGCGCTGACATTCTCGGCCACCACGGCGCTTTTCCCGGCGGCGATCGCCCCGGCCATCGCCGACGCCATGGGCGTCTCGCCGTCGCTGATCGGCGTACAGATCAGCCTGCTCTATCTTGGCGCGATGATCACCTCGCTGGTGGGCGGCGGCATCGCCCGGCGTCTGGGCGCCTGCCGGACCACGCAGTGGGCGGTGGCCATCTTCGGCATGGGTGGGTTACTGGCGGCGGCCGCCAATCTTTGGGTATTCCTGGCCGCCTCGCTATTGATCGGCTTCGGGTACGGACTCACCAACCCGGCGGCTTCGCATTTGCTCGTGCGGTTTACCGACCCGCGACGACGCGGTCTGGTGTTCGGACTCAAACAGACCGGGGTCCCCCTGGGCGGCGTGATCGCCGGGGCACTGGCGCCGCTACTTGCCGTCAACTACGGCTGGCAGGCCGCCATGGCGGCCCTCAGCGTGCCGGCCATCGCCGCCATCGCGCTGCTGCAATGGCCGCGGGCACGTTGGGATGAAGACCGGCAACCGCGGGCCCGCTGGTTGGCCGCACCGCTCGAGGATATTCGACTGGTCTGGTCGATCCCGCCGATGCGAAAGGCGGCGATGGCCTCGTTCTGCTTTTCCACCACCCAGCTTTGCCTGACCGTCTTTACCGTGACCTTGCTGGTGGAGGACCTGAGCATCGGGCTGATCACCGCGGGTGGCATCATGGCGCTGGTGCAGATTAGCGGTGTCGCCGGTCGCATCGGCTGGGGATGGGTCGCCGATCGCACCGGCAACAGCCGCGCGACGCTGGGCGTGGTGGGGGGACTGGCCGCGGCGTTCGCCGGCGCGGTGACCCTGATGCGCGGCGACTGGCCCATCTGGCTGATCACCATGGTGCTTTGCGGGTTTGCCGCCGTTGCCCTGGGCTGGAATGGTGTCTACCTGGCCGAGATCACCCACCTGGCCCCGCGCGATCAGATCGCCCGGGCCTCCGGGGGGTCACTGGTGATCACCTTTGGGGGTGTGCTGTTTGGCCCGGCGGCGTTCACCGCCATCCATGGCGTGATCGGCGACTACACCACCACCTTTGCCGCCGTGGCGCTGAGCAGCCTGGTCGGTGCCTGGCTGGCCATCTCCAGCGGCCGCCGTGGCGGTCACGCCAACGTCGCCCAGTAATCAAGCGCGACAAGCGCCAGGATGGTGACCAGCGTCAGCGCCAGGGTAATCCGGCTGTAGGGCGGTCGACCGGCGCTCATCAGTTGGCCATGCCGAATCGCGGGCGTAACGCCACACCCACGATCGACCCCAGAAAGCCGAATACAAACCAGACCCAGCCATGGAGGCTGCCGGTGGCGATGCCACTGAAAAACGCGCCGATGTTGCAGCCAAAGGCCAGGCGAGCGCCGTACCCCATGCACAGACCGCCGATCACCGCCGCCGAGACATTCCCCAGGCCCAGGCGGTTCTGGCTGCCGGCATTGAACCGGCCGGCCAGCCCGGCGGCCAGCATCGCCCCGAACAAAAGCCCCAGGGCCATCACCGAGGTGACATTGAGCAGGAGACTTTCAGACAGCACCCGCGCCGGATAGGCCCAGGTCCAGTACTCGAACTGTGCCATGTCGACGCCCAGCGCCTGCAGGGCCTTGGCCCCCCAGGCCGCAAAGGCAAATGTAATCCCCCACGGCGCGCCGGAGACCAGCAATGTCACCAGCCCCAATCCGGCGAGCGCCACCACGCCCCAGGCCAGTGGCCAGCCACCGGTGAACAGCGTCGACAGCCAGGCCCCCTCCGGACGCCAGGCGAGGGGCTCGGCGCTGCCGTGTCGCTCCTGCTCGACGGCCCGGACGGTCCAGATCAATGCCACCAGGACCGCGACCTGCAGCAGGATGCCACCGCCCGGCCCCAGGGCCCGGCCCAGATCCACCGGCCCCAGGCCGGGACTGGCAAGCCACCAGGGCAGGTGCAGGGTGCCGAGAACCGACCCCGCGACGAAGGCCGCCAGGGTGATCAGCATCTTGCGATTGCCCGCCCCGACGGTAAATAACGTCCCCGACCCGCAACCACCACCCAGCTGCATGCCCAGGCCAAACAAAAAGCTGCCCAGCACGATATAGCCGCCCACCGGGGCGATGGCGCCATTGGCAAGCCCCAGGGCGGTGACCGGCATGTAGAGCACTGAGGCCAGAGCCAGGAGAATCAACTGCCCCCGCAGACCGCGGCTGCGGCGCCGGACAATAAAGTTGCGCCACCCGGCGGTGAAGCCGAACGCGGCATGATAGAGCGACACCCCAAGGCCGATGCCCACCGCGTAGAGCAAGACCATCCGCGGGGTCGCCGCCTGCCAGACCATGGCGCCCAGAACCGCTGTGGCGGCCAGGGTTGTCGCGACGACATAACGGTCGACACCCGCTTCGCGGGTGTCGTCTTGGGTCGGCTCGATGGCCTCGGCGAGGTTGCTCATCGACTAGTTGAGCAGTTCAGTGAGCGCCTGTTGGCCCTGAGCCAGCGGCAGGGACGGGTCCTGGGTCCACTCGGTCATCGACCCATCATAAAGGGCGACCGACTCGAGCCCGGCCACCTCCGAGAGCGCAAACCAGGCCGTCGCCGCCCAGTGACCCGTGTTGCAGAACGACACCACCGGGCCGTCGCCGTCGATGCCGGCGGTCTCAATCAGGGACTCGACCCGGCCCCGGTCCAGAAAGCGGGCACTGCCGGCTTCGACCAGAAGCTGCTGCTCCAGGCTGGCGGCCCCCGGTATGGTCCCCGCGGCGCGGGCGGCCGGATGCTTGGCCTCGCCGCTGTACTGCGCCGCCGGCCGCGCATCCACCAGCTGGTCGCCGCCCTCGAGGGCCGCCTCGACCGCTGCGGTGTCCGCCAACAGCTCAGGCTGCAAGTCAACCGCAAAGTCGGCCGCCTGGGGCTGGCTGGCGCCGGTCGCCACATCACCACCGGCGTCCACCCAGGCCTGATAGCCGCCATTGAGGATGGCCACATCCTCATGGCCGAGGTACTTGAACGTCCAGTAAACCCGGGCCGCGCTGCCAAAATCGGTCGAGTTCACACCCGCCGGCACGATCACCACCGAGTCATCGTTGTCCACACCCAGTGATCCGATCAGATTGCTGACCCGCTCGACCGGGGGCAGCTTGCCGGGGACGCCGTCCTGGGCCTCACGCCAGCCGGCACCGGTATATGAGGCATACACCGCACCCGGAATATGGCCGGCGGCGAAGGTCTCGGCGTTGCTGCCATCGATGGCCGAGCGGACATCGATAATGGCCAGATCCGGATCATCCAGGTTGGACGCCAGCCAGTCCGTATCCACCAGGGGCGTGACAGCGGGCCCGGCATGGGCGGCACTGGTCAGCGCCAGCAGACCGGCCGAGAAGGCCGTTGTCAGTAAAGCTCGGGTATTCATGGTTTGATCTCCGGTCGCTCTGGGCTTGTCTATCGGTGATGCCAAGGCTACCGGAGTCGCTCAGCCAGCAAAGGAATGATTTGTCTTATCGATAGGCCTTTCGGTTATATACGATTAATGACCGAGAAGCACAACTGGTCATCCTGCGACGCTATTCCCAGTCTTCATAAGAGGACCTATCATTTCATCCGAATTCGGAGCCAAGGGCTCCTATCGACTCTCCTCCTCTTGGCCGGCCGCAAAGCCGGCTTTTTTTTGCCCGGCCAAAATGTATGGCCTGCCCTGGGGTTGGTCAGGCGAACCATCCCTGGATCCGCGGCAGAAGCCGGCCCAGCTCACCGCCCATCAACGCGAAATCCGCATCGAAGCGCTCGGCTGCCGAGTCGGCCTCGCGGTCGCCGGCGTCGGATTGCACCACATCGGTGGCGCGCAAGCGCTTGACCGACAAATCGGCATCGAGCACCAGGTTGAGCCGGCCATCCCAGGTCAGCGACAGGCGCCGCAGCCGCTTGCCGGCTTTGACATGGGCGCGCATCTCGGCGCTGCGAAGATCCTGACGCTTGCAGCGAATCTCGGCGCCCTCGCTGCGCGGGTCTTCGAAAATCGCCTCCTCGCCGGGCTCGACATCGCCGGGAAAGCGGTCATGGGCCAGCCACTCGGTCATCACCTGATTGGGGGCGCTATCGGTCTGCAGCGGTCGGACCGGCAGACTGCCGAGCAATGCCCGCAGATCCTCGACCAGGGTTTCGGCCTCCCGCCAGCTAGCGGCATCCACCACCAGCCATCGGCCCTGAAGGTCAAAATACGCATAGCAGCGCTTGCTGCGGGTAAACGCCCGGGGCAGGAGTTCCATGGTGATTTCTTCTTTCAGACGGGCCCGCTCCCGCCGCCCCAGCGGCCGGCCCATGGCGTCCTCGCGCTCTGAAGCCCGCGTCTCGGCGGTTTCGTTGACCACCGCCGGCGGCAAGACACGGGTCTCGGTCTGAAGACAGATCATCAATCGCTGGCCGCTGGCGTGGACAAGCGTCTCGCCACCGGGCACAAGCGGCGGCACCCAGCCCCGCGACTCGGGATCATGCCCGCCGACGGGGTGAAAGACGCCGGCCTGGAGTTTTTCCTCGAGACTCTCCGGCTCCAGGTGAAAGCCATCGGCGAGTTGATAGACGCAGAGATTGCGAAACCACATCGGTCTAGGACGTTCCTTTGATCAGGGGCTGAAAGTGTGTGCTATCGAGCGGTCAGGGCCGCCCGCGCGGCAAGTGCCCGGCGTTCGGCGTCCGCCCGGTCCCGACCCACGGCGGTGAGATGTCCCATCTTGCGGCCGGGGCGGGGATCGGCCTTGCCGTAGAGATGCAGGTTGACGCCCGGGTCTCGCAACGCCGCCATCCAGTCCGGGGTGCCCCGGGCCCAGCCGTCGCCCAGCAGGTTGGCCATCGCCGTGGGGACGCGGCGCGCGGTCGATCCGAGGGGCAGTCCGCAGACCGCCCGCAGCTGTTGATCGAACTGGCTGCTCGGGCAGGCCTCGATGCTCAGATGGCCGGAGTTGTGCGGCCGGGGCGCGAGCTCGTTGACCAGCAACGAGCCATCGCGGGTGAGGAACATCTCGACACACAGCACACCCACAACATCCAGGGCATCCATCACGGCGGCGGCCATCTCACGGGCTGCGGCGGTCTGCGCCGGCTCGAGGGGCATGTCGGCGATGGACAGATCGAGGATGTGATTGACGTGCCGGTTCTCGATCACACCAAAGTCGGCGAGGCTTCCATCCACGCCCCGCGCTGCCACCACCGAGACCTCGGCGGCAAAATCCACTCGTCCCTCGAGGACCGCCGGTTGCTTGCCGATCTCTGCCCAGGCCTGCTCGAGATCGGTTTGCGCCTCGATGCGAACCTGGCCCTTGCCGTCATAACCAAACCCTGCGGTCTTGAGGATGGCGGGCCGGCCGATCGTCTCAACGGCGTGATCGAGCTCAGCCGACGTCTCCACCGCCTGAAACGGTGCGGTGGGCAAGCCGGCGGCGGCCAGCGCGCGCTTCTCGCGCAGCCGGTGCTGGGTGGTATAGAGCACCTCGCCATCGGGCCGAACCGGGGCATGGGCCGCCGCGACCCGGGTGGCCTCGAAGGGGATGTTCTCGAACTCGAAGGTGACGACGTCCACGCCACGGGCGAACCGGTCGATGGCATCCAGATCGGTGAACGGCGCATCCACCGCCTCATCGGCGATCTGCCCGGTGGGCGTGTCGGCGCCCGGCGCCAGGGTATGCACCCGATAGCCCATGCGGCGTGCGGACTGCGCGAGCATCCGCCCGAGCTGACCACCGCCCAGGATGCCAATGGTTGCGCCGGGCAGGATCGGCCGGGTCAAGGCAGCTCGTCCTCCTCGACCTTTTGCGCCTGTTGCCGCCGAAAGGCATCGAGCCGCTCGGCCAGATCGGCATCATCGACAGCGAGCAGTGATACAGCGAAAAGCGCCGCATTGCGGGCCCCGGACTCACCGATTGCAAAGCTGGCCACCGGCACCCCACCGGGCATCTGCACGATTGAGAGCAACGAATCCAGCCCCTTCAGCGCCCGGCTCTGGACGGGCACACCGAGCACCGGCACCGTGGTCTGTGCCGCAACCATCCCGGGCAGATGGGCCGCGCCGCCGGCGCCGGCGATGATGGCGCGCAGCCCCCGCTCACGGGCCGAGGCGGCGTATTCATTCATTCGTGCCGGGGTGCGATGGGCCGAGACGATGCGGCATTCATGGGGGATACCGAAGTCCTTGAGCACCGCATCGGCATGGGCCATGGTCTCCCAGTCCGAGCGGCTGCCCATGATCACGCCAACCTTTGGCATGGCATCAACCATTGGCCGGCGCCTTGACGTAGCTGCCCGGTGCATCCTCGATGGCCTTGAGCTTGCCATCGCCGGGGACCCGCGCGGGCACCTTGCCGCCCTGCTTGGGCTGGAGCCACTTGACCCAGTCCAGCCACCAGGAACCCTCATGGTGCTCGGCGCCTTCGAACCAGGCATCCGGATCGGCCGGCGTGTTGCGGTTCAGCCAGAAGCCGTACTTCTGCTTCTCGGGCGGGTTGATCACACCGGCGATATGGCCCGAGCCACCGAGCACGAACCGGGTCCGGCCACCCAGCAGCCTGGAGCCGCGGTAGCAGGCGTGCCACGGCGCGATATGGTCTTCCTTGGCCGAGACAAAATAGGACGGCACCTGGACCTTGCCCAGGTCGATGGGCACGCCGCCAAGCTCGATGCCGCCCGGCTCGCGCAGCTTGTTCTCGAGATACATCTTGCGCAGATAAAAGGCATGCATCCGCGCCGGCATGTTGGTGGAGTCCTGGTTCCAGAACAAAAGATCAAAGGGGAAGGGGTCTTCGCCTTTGAGGTAGTTGTTGACGAAAAACGACCAGATCAGATCGTTGGAACGCAGGCTCGACATGGTACTGGCCATCTGGTTGCCGGTGAGATAGCCGCGCTCGTTCATCTGCTTCTCAAGGGCGTTGAGCTGCTCCTCGTCGATGAACACCTCGAGCTCACCCGGGCTGTCGAAATCCAGCAGGGTGGTCAGGAAGGTGGCGCTGTTGACCCCCTTCTCGCCACGTTCGGCCATATAGGCCAGTGTCGAGGCCAGAAGCGTCCCGCCCAGGCAATAGCCGACGATGTTGACATCGCGCTCGCCGATCGCCTGTTCGACCGCGTCCAGCGCCGCCAGCGGCCCCTGGGTCATGTAATCCTCGAAGGATTTGCCGGCGAGATCCTCGTCCGGGTTGCACCACGAGATCACAAACACCGTATAGCCCTGCTCGACCAGCCATTTGACCAGCGAGTTCTTCGGCCGCAGATCAAGGATGTAGTACTTGTTGATCCAGGGCGGGACGAACAACAGCGGCCGCCGGGCGACCTCCTCGGTGGCCGGGGCGTACTGGATGAGCTGCATGAGCTCGTTCTGATAGATGACCTTGCCGGGGGTGACGGCCAGATCCTCGCCCACCTGGAACGCCTCGGGGTGCGTCTGCCGGATCTTGAGCTGGCCATTGCCCCGCTCCAGGTCCTCGAGCAGCTTGTTCAGTCCATCCAGCAGGTTCTGGCCGCGGGTCTCCACGGTCTTCTCCAGCACCTCGGGGTTGGTGGCCAGAAAGTTGGATGGCGAGGTGGCGCTGATGAACTGCCGGGTGTAGAAGTCGATCTTGCGTTTGGTCTTCTCATCCAGGCCTTCAACATTGTCCACCGTGTGATGCAGATAGTCGGCGGTCAGCAGATAGGACTGCTTGATGAAGTCGAAAAACGGGTTGTCCTCCCAGCCCTCATGGGTGAAACGCTTGTCCCCCTTATCGGGCTGCCGCACCGGCTCGCTTTCAACCCCCATCATCCTCAGGGTCTGGTTCTGCATCAGCGCCATGTAGTCCTGCCAGAAGGCCATCTGCGCCTGCACCAGCTGGGCCGGGTCCGCCATCAAACGGGCATAGAGGTCCTGGAAGAGCTTGCTCATGTGCAGCGCATCGTCCATTGACAGCTGCTGGCCCGATTCCTGGCGGGCAATGAAGTCCTTGACCAGCTGTTGACTGCGCTCGGCGATCTCCGACAGCGAGCGGGTCAGTTCGTTGGGGTCGATTGTGACGGCTTCGGTATCCTTGTGTTCCGACATAGCGACGGCCCTCCGGGCACAAATGGGTGACAGCGATCATACGGCACCGCGACAAAACCTCACAAACCGGCTCGACACCCCCGGTGGTGGCAGCCACCCCCGCCCGGGCCGCCGAGGCGACCGCGCTCGCCGCCTCGATCGGCACCCGGGCGGTCAATCAGCCGCCGCCATCCGGTTACTGGCTGGAACTCGCCGAACCGGGGCTGACGCTGGTCAGCGACACAAGACCGCCGATGCGGCTTCGGGTGGATTTTCTTGCCGGTGCCCAGGGCTATCGCACGGCCCGGCGCGGGCAGCAACGCGAGCTGGTGGCCCGGGCCTGCGGCCTGTCCGGCCACAAACCCCGCCTGCCGATCATCGACGCCACCGCCGGACTGGGACGGGATGCCTTTGTGCTGGCAAGCCTCGGCGCCAGAGTCGAGTTGTTCGAGCGCGACCCGGTGGTGCATGCCCTGCTCGCCGACGGCCTGACGCGGGCCCGCGAGAAGTTGCCCGAGATCATCCAGCGCATGACCCTGTCTCTGGGGGATGCGCGGCAGACCGGCGCCGAGCGGCGGGCCGGTTCGCCTCTGGCCGTCTATCTCGACCCCATGTATCCGGGCCGACGCCGGGCCGCCGCCGGCAAGGAGCTCGCCATGCTGCAGGCCCTGTTGCCGGCGCCCGATGATGAACAGGCGCTTCTGGACTGGGCGCTGTCACTGGCCCCGCAGCGGGTTGTGGTCAAACGCCAGCGCCGGGCCCGGCCCCTCGCCGGGCGAGCGCCGGATCACCAGCTGACGGGGCGGAGCACCCGGTTCGACATCTACCGCCCGTCAAAGGGGGCGGATGGCTGATACCGGGGGATGCTCACCGAGGCCTCGAGGGCCAGCATGCAAGACCATGGATCGGCGGCGCGGACCGGGTTATCCAGGTCGGATTGACCGATCAGTCGCAACCGCAGGTCGCTGTAGCCGGCTCGGGCCAGCTGATTGGCCGCCGCCGTGCGCGCGGCGGTATCCGGCTCGCCGGCCAACATGGCAAGCAGGGTGCCATTGGGTCCGGTCTCGGGCTCGAACTCGGCAAGACGCAGGCTGCGCAGGCGCTCACCAAAGGCCTCGCGAAGCACCGGCCAGACACCCTGCAGACGCTGCCGGTGGGCGCCATTGAGCCGCGGTGCAGCAGGCATGGCAAGCCGCAGGGCCTGATCGAGGAGCAGCTCCGAGGGCGGGCCGGCTTGCAGCAGCGACGCCGGCGAACGCCGCCCCAGGGCGGGCTGGGGTGTCTGCCACCATCGCCGGGCGCCGGATTCGCCGCGCGGGTGCGCGTCCACCAGCAGCTCGATGAAGTGCCGATCGCAGTTGACCCGATAATCACCGGCAATCTGTCGGCGCGTGCCGGGCTGTCCGCAGGCCTGACAGGTCACGGCCGCCTCGTCACGGGTGCGGGTGACGATGGGCAGGATACGATCTCGCACCCCGTCAAAGCGGATCTCCAGCACCCCATGCACCACCCGCAGCCGGCGCCAGCGAAAACCACCCCGCTCGGCGGCGGGCACCGCCTCGGCCACGCCATCGAACAGCCGGTCCATCAGTCCGTACCAACCCGGCGGGATCTCGATTTCCACCGGGTCATCGGTCTCGCTTCGGCCCCGACGCTGAAACTGCCAGGCATGGCGCAGCTGTGCAGCAGCCAGAAAAGCGCGATATCGACGTTCATCTACCGGTGTCACCATGGCCGCATTGTGGCCAATTCGACTGACACAGGTCACCCCGGGCGGGGATTCCGGGCAAAAAAAAGCCCGGGCCGCAAGCGGCCCGGGCCTTAGAGGATCAGCGATCCGCGCTTACCAGGAGCGGCGCGGGCCACCTCCGCCACCAGCGGGCTTGCGATCCTGCGCTTCGTTGATGCGCAGAGTGCGGCCGCCCATTTCGGTGCCATTGAGGGCCTCGATGGCGGCATCCGCCTCGGGGGGATCCATGCGGACGAAGCCAAAGCCACGGGGGCGGCCAGTCTCACGGTCGGAGATCATGCGAACTTCCTTGACGTCACCATGGGCGCTGAAAAGCTCGCGGACTTCGTCTTCGGAGGCGGAAAAGGGCAGGTTGCCCACGTAAATCGATTTCATCTGTCAGTCTCATCATACGCTGCCGCGCCTTGTTCAAGGCATGGGCAGGTCAAACATCGCGGGGTGCAAATTGCGCCCCTTCGGACGGTCCGATCGTCGGGCCGCCGGGTTGTCCACCGCCGTGCGATCAACAACTTGGCTTCGACCATACGGGACCCCAACCCCCGTGGCAATCGGTATTTTGACTGGCGGGGGCAGGACTCGACCGCCGCTGAGACGCTATGCTGTAAGGCATCACCCATACGACCGGCAACCGCTTGCAACCATGACTGCTCCGCTTGACACCGGCGACCGGGTCCTCGACCGCCAGGCCAGCCACCTCCACTGGCTGCTGCGCGGGCCGCTGGCCCTGTCCATGCTCTACAACGCCGCCCACGCGTGGCGCATGGGCCCGACCCCCTATGCCGAGTCACTGCAACTGCCGGTGGCGGTGGTGTCGGTCATGATCGGCCTGCAAATGGCCGCGGCGACCCTGCTTTTGATCGGCGCGGTGACCAGCGACTGGGTGACACGAGCGGGGGCCGCCTGCAGCCTGCCGGTGCTGGTGGGGTTGCTGTTCCACCTCCATTGGGGGCAGTGGCAGCCGCTTGCAAGTGCAAGCCACCCCCACGGCGGTGTGGCCCTGACGGTCGCCTGGCTGGGGATCGCGACCTACCTGCTGGCACGGGGCAACCAGACATGAGCGCGCCCGAGAACCCCGAAACCCGGCAGAAACGCCAGCAACTCCGCCGGCGGCTATCCCGCAGCGTTGCCTACACCACGCCATTGCTCATGGCCGTCACCGGCGCCGCGGGCCTGCACGGGGTGGTCAGCGACATCGGCGATGGCCGTCTGGGCACAAGCGCCGATCGCATGAGTATCCCCGAGCCGGCAAGCCGCGCGGCCGACGAAGCCCCGGCCGCGACGCCGGAGGGGATGCCGGAGGGCGTGCCGGAAGGCATGCCAGAGGGCGCACCGGATGGGCTCCCCGAAGGCCTGCCCGAGGCGACACCGGAGGGCATGCCCGAGGGGGTACCCGAAGGCATCCCCGAAGGCATGCCGGAGGCCGGCCGCGCCGACGAAGGTTAGTCGGCGGCTGGGGCGTTGTCGTAGCGCTGGCGCAATGCCTTTTGCACGCTCGGGTGGACGAATCGGCTGACATCTCCCCCCAGCGCCGCGACCTCGCGGACCAGACTGGAGGAGATATAGGCGTACTGCTCGGCGGGGGTGAGAAACACCGTCTCGACCCGGGGGACCAGCTGGCGGTTCATGCTCGCTAACTGAAACTCGTACTCAAAGTCGGATACCGCCCGCAGCCCGCGCAGGATGACCCGTGCCTGCTGGGCTTCGACAAAATCCACCAGCAGGCTCTCAAAGGCCATCACCTCGACGTTTTCATAGGGCTTTAAGACATGCCGGGCCAGTTCGACGCGCGCTTCCAGCTCAAAGGCCGGGTGCTTGCTGGGGCTCGGGTAGCCGGCCACGGCCACAATCAGCCGATCGAACAACCGGGATGCGCGCTCCACCAGGTCGCTATGGCCGTTGGTGACTGGGTCAAACGTTCCGGGATAGACGGCAGTAATCGCCATGGCCCCTCCTTCGTTGCAGCGCAGCATCGTAGTGCCCGGCGGAGCAAAATACCACCCCGGCATGGCCGCGGCCCATCAACTCAGCGGTCGAAGCAACGCAAACCAGACCGCGCCGGCGCTTCGCTCCCGGCAAAGCGCCCAGCCGGCCGGCAACTCAGGCGGGGCCGGATGAAGGGGCGCTTCGACATAGATGCGGCTGTGCCCGGGCAGCGGCCAGGCGGCGAGGGCCGCCAGCGCCGGGTCGAGGAGATCCGCTGCAAAGGGCGGGTCGAGGAAAATCAAGTCAAAAGGCGCGGGGCGATCGCGCAGAAACCGTCGGGCATCGCCGCTGATGACCTCCGCCCGGCCGGCGGCATCCAGCATGGCGATGTTCTGCTCAAGGGATCGGCACGCCCCGCGGGAGTGCTCGACAAAAACGGCACTCGCCGCCCCGCGCGAGAGCGCCTCGAGGCCCAGCGCACCACTGCCGGCAAACAGATCCAGCACCCGCGCGCCATCAATCTGCCCCTGGAGCCAGTTGAAAAGGGTCTCGCGGTTGCGATCGGCGGTCGGCCTCAGCCCCGAGCCGCCGGCGAATCGCAACCGACGACCCCGCCACTGCCCGCCAATGATCCGTAGCTGCCCGGCCACCCGGTCATTCCACCGCGTTAATCGCCGCCTCCGGCCCCACCAGCACGGTGACCATGCGTTGCGGGTCAATATGCTCGCGCAGGGCCGATTGGACGGCCGCCCCGTCCAGCCCCTCGATGCGCTCGACAAACCGGCTCAGATAGTCATGGGGCAGATCATGAAAGCCGATGCTGCTGACATAGCCGAGCAGATCGCGGTTGCTGTCGAGCTGCAACGGAAAGCTGCCGGTGATATTGCGCCGCGAGGCATCCAGTCGCTCGGCGGCGGGGCCCTTGTCTCTGAGCTCGGTCAGACTGCCCCGCAGCACGGATAACGCCTCTTGCAGGGCATCGCTGCGGACCTGGGTGGACATCTGGAATCGACCCCGCCGCGCCCCGGTGGTCACCCGCGAGCCACTGCTATAGCTCAACCCCCGCTCCTCGCGCATCCGCTCGGCAAGCATCGAGGTCAGCCCGCCGCCGCCGAGCATATGATTGCCCAGATACAGCGCGTAGTAGTCTTCGTGTCCGCGCCGCACCGAGGGCTGACCGATCACCACGTGGGTCTGCTCGGCTTCAAACGGCACCCGCACGGTGGTGGGCGCATCCGGCAGGTCCACCGCCGGTAGCGGCTCAAGGGGTTCGCCGGCCGGCAGACCGGCAAGTATGCTGCCGGCGATGGCCTCGGCCCGATCCCGGTCCAGATCACCGACGATGGCGATGGTTGCGTTGGCGGCGGTGTAGTGGCGTCGATGAAAGTCCTTGATCATCTGCTGCGAGATGGACTCGACGCTATCGATTGTCCCGCCGGGGGGCGTTGCGTAGGGGTGATCGCCATAAATCGCGCGGGTGAAGGCTTTCTCGGCCTGCTGACTGGCCGATGCCTCGGCCTGCTGCAACCCCAGCAGCATCTGCTGACGCACCCGCTCGATGGCATCATCAGGAAAGGCCGCGCCGGCAAGCACCTGCGCCAGGTTTTCGACCACCGGGTCGAGCCGCGCCGGCTCGCTGAGTGCGCGCAGGCTGACCTCGGCGGTGTCCCGGCCGCTGTTGGTCGAGACCCGGGCCCCGTAGCGCTCGAACTGTCGGGCAATGCGGCCGGCATCGCGCTCGGCGGTGCCTTCGAGCAGCAGATTGCTCACCATGCGTGCCAGCCCCGGGTGGTCATCGTCCCGGGCGCTGCCCGCATCAAAGGCGATGCGGATATCGACGATGGGCAGCTCATGGCGTTCTACAAACAGGACCTCGCTCCCCTGCTCGGTGGTCCATTGCGTGATATCGGCTTCCATTGCGCCCCCCGTCGCGCTCATGATCAAAAGACCCAGGCCCAGCCAGTACCGCATCATTCCTGCTCGCCCCCTTCGGCCGGCTGCATAATGCCCACGGTCAATCGCTCGGGCTGGAGATAGCGCTGGGCGGCGGCCTGGAGATCCTCGGCGGTGAGCGACCGGATGTTGTCCTCGAACGCGGCAAGCGTCTCCCAGCCCGCGCCGGTGGTCTCGAGCATGCCCACCTGCATGGCCTGATAGAACACCGAGTCGAGTTCAAACAGGTGATCCGCCAGCAGCTGGCTTCGGGCCCGCTCGAGCTCCTCTGGGCTGACCGGCTCGCGGCGCAGCTGCGCCACCGCCTCACGAAGGCCGTTTTCCACCGCCTCGATATCGCCATCGGCGGGCACACCAAATAGCGAGAACTCGGTATCCAGGCGCGTCATGCCGTTGTATCCGGCGCCGGCGGCCGCTGCCACACCGCTGCCGCGCACCAGGTTTTCGGCCAGTCGCGCCCCCTCGCCGCCGTCGAGCACGCTGGCGAGCATCATCAGCGCATAGGGGTCACGCGCGTGCTCGGCGGTGGCAAGCGACGGCACCTCGTAGCCCATGCGCAGCTGCGCCACCCGGGTCTGGTCGTCGCGATAGATCAACCGCCGCTCACCGGGCGGATCCAGGTTGTCCGGGTCGCTTACCGATGGCACCGGCCGGCCCGGAATGGGCCCGAAATACTCCCTGGCCAGCTCATGGACCGCCTGCGGGTCGACATCACCGGCGACAACCAGGGTCGCGTTGGACGGGGTATACCACTGCTGATACCACCCCTCCAGATCCGACTTCTCCAGCGCGGCCACGTCATCCGCCCAGCCGATAATGGGATGGGCGTAACCGGTCCCCGGGTGAGCGATGGCGGCGTAGCGCTCGCCAAAACGGCCTTCCGGCCGATCCTCGGTGCGCAGACGGCGCTCTTCCAGCACCACCTGCCGCTCGGTCGCCAGCGCCTCGTCGCTGATCTGGAGATTGGCCATGCGATCGGCCTCGAGCTCAAGCGCCACGGGCAGGCGGTCGGCGGCCATGATCTCGAAATAGGCACTGAAATCCCGCCCAGTGAAGGCGTTCTCGCGCCCCCCCTCGCGCGAAATGATCTCGGAGAAACGCCCCTCGGGGTAGCGCTCGGTGCCCTTGAACATCATGTGCTCGAATAAATGCGAAAGCCCCGTCTCACCTCGACTTTCGTAGCTCGAACCGACCCGGTACCAGACCTGCGAGACCACCACCGGCGCCCGGTGGTCCTGCCGGACGAGCACCTGCATGCCGTTATCGAGGGTGAACTCAGTGACCGAACCACGCTCCTGAGCGAGCGCCGGGACCGCCATCAGCGCGGGGATCAGGGCGAGAACCGCATTGGTTTTTGTCATCACATGCCTCGTTTGCCAATCACGAACGCCGCATCCGGCAGTGCTACCATAATGCCACTTTGTTCGGCGACAACCCTCGAGAGTTCCATGCTGCCGTTTCGACGCAAGCGCCAATCCCAACCGGCCGAGCCATCCGTGGACGACACCGCAGCAGCCAATGGCCCGGATCCGTCAGGCGGGCTTTTCTCGCGCCTTCGGCGGGGTCTGCAGCGCACCGGCAGCGGGATCGGACAGCTCTTTCTGGGGCGCAAGCAGATCGACGCCGATCTGCTCGAGGAGCTCGAGACCCTGTTGCTGATGGCCGATGTCGGCGTCGAGGCCACAACCCGGATCATCGACGATCTCACCGACCGGCTCAAACGCAATCAGCTCACCGACATCGAGGCACTGCAGCAAGCCCTGCGCGAGGACATGCTCTCGATCCTCGAGCCGGTATCCCAGCCACTGACCATCCCCGCCGGCGACAAACCCTTTGTCATCCTGACCGTGGGCGTCAACGGGGCCGGCAAGACCACCACCATCGGCAAGCTGGCCGAACGGTTCAAAAGCGAGGGGCACAGCGTGGTGCTGGCCGCCGGCGATACCTTTCGGGCCGCGGCGGTAGAGCAGCTCCAGGCCTGGGGCGAGCGGACCGGCACACCGGTGATCAGCCAGCCAACCGGGGCCGACGCCGCCTCGGTGGTGTATGACGCCCACCAGGCAGCCCTCGCCCGGGGTGCGACGGTGTTGATTGCCGATACCGCCGGCCGGCTGCACACCCAGGGCAATCTGATGGAAGAACTGCGCAAGATCGCCCGCGTGCTGGGCAAGCAGGACGAGGCCTCGCCCCACGAGGTGTTGCTGGTGCTCGATGCCGGCGTCGGACAGAACGCCCTGGCGCAGGCCGAGCAGTTCAGCCAGGCCGCGCCGGTCAGTGGCATTGCCATGACCAAGCTCGATGGCACCGCCAAGGGCGGCATCGTCTTTGCACTCGCCCAGCGCTTTGGCGTGCCGGTGCGCTTTATCGGGATCGGCGAGGGCGTTGACGATCTGCGCCCCTTCGACGCCGAGGCCTTTGTCGATGCCCTGCTCGCTCAGACCCGGGAGGCGGCGGACGCGGAATGATCCGTTTTGAAGGGGTCGGCAAGCAGTATCCCGGCGGCAATGAGGCGCTGCGCGGCCTCGATCTGCATATCGAACCCGGCGAGATGGTGTTCGTCACCGGCCCGAGCGGGGCGGGCAAGAGCACCTTTCTGCGGCTCATCCCGCTGCTGGAGCGACCCAGCCGCGGCCGTGTCCTCATCGACGGCGCCGACCTGGGCGGCCTGCCCGGCCACCGTATCCCCTACCTGCGTCGCCGCGTCGGCATGATCTTCCAGGATCATCGGCTGCTCGACGACCGCAACGTCTTCGATAACGTCGCCCTGCCGTTGATCATCGCCGGCCGCGGTCGTGACGACATCGGCCGCCGTGTCCGGGCTGCGCTGGACAAGGTGGGTCTGCTGCACAAAGAGCATGCCTCGCCGGTGACCCTCTCGGGCGGGGAGCAGCAACGGGTGGGCATTGCCCGGGCCGTGGTCACCCGTCCCCCCATCCTCATCGCCGACGAGCCCACCGGCAATCTTGATCCCGCGCTGTCGCAAGAGATCATGCAATTGTTCGAGCAGTTCAACCAGGTCGGGGTGACCACGGTGATCGCCAGTCACGATCTGTCGCTGATCGAAAGCCTGGGGTATCGGCGCATTCATCTCGAAGCGGGTCGGCTTGCATGGGGTTGATGGCCGCCATGAAACGCGGGCTCGAGCTGCATCGGCGGGCCGCCCGGGAGTCTCTGGAGCAGTGGCGTCAACGGCCAGTGGCCAATGGCCTGACCACCGCGGTGATCGGCATCGCGCTGGCCCTGCCCGCCGGGTTTTTCATCCTCACCGACAACCTCCAGGCCGTGAGCGCCAACTGGCAGGGCGCGCCCAAGGCGTCGGTGTTTCTGGTGCCGGGGGCACCAACCGCATCCCATGAGGCCACCGCCCGCGCGGTCGAGGGCATGGATGCGATCACCGCGGTGGAGCTGATCCGCCCGGACGAGGCGCTCGAAGCGTTCGAGAAGGCCGCCGGGATGAGCGAGACGCTGGCGATGCTCGAGACAAACCCGCTGCCGGCCGTGGTTGTCGGTGAAATCCGCCAGGGGCTTGCGAGCGCCGATATCGATCGGCTGACCGGGCGGCTTGCGGCGCTGCCGGATGTCGATGAGGTGCAGGTGGATCGGGAATGGCTGCAGCGACTCAACGCCGTGGTGGCGATGGTCGATCGCATCAGCTTGTTGATCGCTTCAACGCTGGCCCTGGCGGTGGTGCTGGTGGTGGGCAACACCATCCGGCTGGATATCGAAAACCGCCGCGCAGCAATCGAGATCAGCAAGCTGATTGGCGGGACCGACGCCTTTGTCCGGCGGCCCTTTCTCTACACCGGCCTGTGGTATGGCGCCGCCGGCGGCCTGCTGGCGCTGTTCATTCTGATGATCGGGTTGCTGGCGATGGCCGGTCCCGCGCGCGAGCTTGCCGCCCTCTATGACGGCATCCAGCCCCCGGGCGGGCCGGGGCTTTCCAGCGCGCTGACCATTATCGGCAGTGGACTCGCTCTCGGGCTGGCCGGTGCGTGGCTGGCGGTGGGTCGACATCTGGCCGAAATCGAACCGCGTTAAGGAACTTGCCCGGCGCATTGCAATCCAATAAATCGTGGTAAAATCAACTTCATACCCATGACGGAGCGATTCATGCAGGCAGCCACGGCACTGGTGAGCGCGGATTATGACCGGCTGCCCCTTCGCGCGGGCAGCGAGGATCATTACATCCAGGCGGTCAACGCCATCCCGGCACTCGGCGCCGAGGAAGAGCGCGACCTCGCCCAGCGCTACCAGCAGGCTGACGATCTCGAGGCGGCGCGCTGGCTCGTGCTCTCCAACCTGCGCTTTGTCGTCCACGTGGCCCGGAGCTATACCGGCTACGGGCTGCCGCTGGCGGATCTCATCCAGGAAGGCAACGTTGGGTTGATGAAGGCGGTCAAACGCTTCGACCCACAGGTCGGGGTGCGGCTGGTGTCGTTTGCCGTGCACTGGATCCGGGCCGAAATCCACGAGTTCGTGCTGCGCAACTGGCGCATCGTCAAGGTCGCCACCACCAAGGCCCAGCGCAAGCTGTTTTTCAACCTGCGCAGCGCCAAGAAACGCCTTGGGTGGCTGAACCGCGACGAAGTCGAGGCCGTCGCCGCCGATCTGGGTGTCAAACCCGAGACCGTCCTCGAGATGGAATCGCGCCTTGCCGGACAGGATGTGGGCTTCGACCCGGGGCCCGAGTCGGAAGACGAAGAGGCCAGCGCGCCGGCACCGGCGGCCTATCTCGAAGACCACTCCAGCGACCCGGCCCATACCATCGAGGACGCGGACTGGGATGGCTGGCAGGGCCAGGCGTTGAGCAGCGCGCTCGAGTCACTGGACGCGCGGAGCCGGAGCATCCTCCGGCGCCGTTGGCTGACCGAGCCCAAAGCCACCCTTCACGATCTCGCCGATGAGTTTGGCGTCTCGGCCGAGCGGATCCGCCAGCTCGAGAAAAGCGCCATGAAAAAACTCCGCGATCACCTCTCATCCGCCGACCTGCCCGCCTGACCCGGCGGGCACCCGCAAACTACAACAGCCCCCGCTCGGCAAAGCTCACCGGCCGGCCCTCACCCACGACAAAATGATCCAGCACCCGTACGTCCACCATGGACAGGGCCTCGCTGAGCTGTCCGGTCATCAGCTCATCCGCCCGGCTTGGCTCGGCGACCCCCGAGGGGTGGTTGTGGGCCAGGATCACCGCCGCGGCGTTGAGCTCAAGTGCCCGTCTGGCCACCTCGCGGGGATAGACGCTGGCGGCATCGATGGTGCCGCGAAAAAGCTCCTCGAAAGCCAGGATCTGGTGGCGGTTGTCGAGAAAAAGACAGGCGAACACCTCATAGGGCAAGTGCCGCAGCCGGGCGGTGAGAAACCGGCGGGTGTCCTCCGGCCCGCTCAGCGCATCGCGGGCCTCAAGCCGCGCCTGCAGGTGACGACGCCCCATCTCAAGCACGGCCTGGAGCTGGGCATAGGTGGCAACCCCCAGACCGTGATAGCCGGTAAAGGACCGGGCATCGGCCTCGAGCAGCGGGCGCAGACCGCCAAACGCGCTCAACAGCTCCCGGGCCAGGGTCACCGCCGAGCGCCCCGGCACGCCGGTACGCAGAAAAATGGCCAGCAATTCGGCATCGGACAAAGCCGACGGGCCGGTCTGCAGCAGTTTCTCGCGCGGCCGTTCGGTGGCCGGCCAATCGGTAATCGCCATGGCTAACCTCCGTTGAACGTTTCCTCAAGGGGCGCAACAGTGTAAGTTCCCGCCATCGAGACAACCTGCGACATCGTTCCATCATGAGCATCCGCGGCGAGAACATCCTGCTTGGCGTGAGCGGCGGCATCGCCGCCTACAAGGCACCGGATCTGGTCCGGCGGCTGCGTGATGCCGGCGCGACGGTGCGGGTGGTGCTAACCCACGGTGCTCAGGCGTTTGTCACACCGCTCACCTTCCAGGCGGTATCCCACCAGCCGGTCCACACCGATTTGCTCGACGCCGACGCCGAGGCCGGCATGGGCCATCTGGAGCTCGCCCGCTGGGCGGATCGTATTGTCATCGCCCCGGCCAGCGCCGACACCATCGCGCGGCTCGCAGCCGGGCTGGCGGATGATCTTTTGACCACCCTGTGCCTGGCCACCCGGGCGCCGCTCACCCTGTGTCCGGCCATGAACCACATCATGTGGCAGGCCCCCGTCACCCAGCAGAACACCCGGCAACTGATCGAACGCGGCGCGACCGTCCTCGGGCCGATGAGCGGGCCGCTGGCCGAGGGCGAGTCCGGCCCGGGCCGTCTCATGGAGCCGGCGGATATCGTCACCGCCCTCGAAAAGAGCGCCGCACCCTCGACCCGGCCATCGCCGCTGGCGGGTCAATCGGTGCTGATCACCGCCGGCCCCACCCATGAACCCATTGATCCGGTGCGATTCATTGGCAATCGCAGCAGCGGCCGGATGGGGTTTGCCATCGCCGCGGCCGCGGCCAACGTCGGCGCCCGGGTCTGTCTGATCAGCGGGCCGAGCAGCTTGCCAACCCCCGCCGGGGTCGAGCGCGTCGACGTCGAGACCGCCGAGCAGATGTACCAGGCCGTACTCGACCGCGCCCCGCAGGCCGCGGTGTTCATTGCGGCGGCCGCTGTTGCCGACTACCGGGTCGAGGCCCGGGCAATGCACAAGATCAAACGCGACAATCAACCTGACCAGCTCTCGCTGGTGTCCAACCCGGACATCCTCAAGGCCGTGGCCGGGCTGACTGACGGGCCGTTGACCGTTGGCTTTGCCGCTGAGACCGATGATGTCCTCGATAACGCCCGCGACAAGCTCACTGCCAAAGGCATCGACATGATCGCCGCCAATGCGGTCGGCGAGGGCAAGGGGTTTGAGGTGGCGGACAACGCCCTGACCGTGCTCTGGCCCGGCGGGCACCGCGAGCTGGGCCACAAGGCCAAGCCGCAGCTGGCCGCCGAATTGATTGATCTGGTGGGAGAACGCTTTCATGCAGCCGATTGAACTGCGCATTCTCGATGACCGACTGGGGCAGGCATTCCCGCTGCCCGACTACGCCACCGACGGATCCGCCGGCATCGATCTTCGCGCCTGTGTGGATGCCCCGCTTGCGCTCGACCCCGGCGACACCGAGCTGATCCGCTCGGGCATGGCCGTGCACATCGCCGATCCGGGCTATGCCGCGGTGGTCCTGCCCCGCTCGGGGCTCGGCCACAAACACGGCATTGTCCTGGGCAACCTGGTCGGGTTGATCGACTCGGACTATCAGGGCGAGATCATGATCTCGTGCTGGAACCGGGGTGAAAGCCGCTTTGTCATCGAACCCGGCGAGCGGATCGCCCAGCTGGTTTTCCTGCCCGTGGCCCGGCCCGCTTTCAAACAGGTCGAGGCCTTCGCCAGCAGCGAGCGGGCCGAGGGCGGCTTCGGGCACACCGGTCGTCATTGAACGCTCGAGCACAGGGAAGGGCCATGACGAGGATCGATCCATCCATCCTGCGCACCTACGACATTCGCGGCGTGGTCGACCAGACCCTGACCGAGGCCACCGCCCGGGCACTGGGTCATGCCATCGGCAGCACCGCCGCCGAAGCCGGGCAGTCCACCCTGGTGGTGGGTTATGACGGCCGGGCCTCGAGCCCGCGCCTGGCGGCGGCACTGCGGGCCGGGTTAACCGCCGCCGGGCGGACGGTCATCGACATCGGCGAGGTGCCGACACCGGTGATGTATTTCGCCACCTATCACCTGGCCACCGGCGCCGGCGTTGCCGTGACCGGCAGTCACAACCCAGCGGAATACAACGGGCTTAAAACCATGCTCGATGGCCGGCCGCTTTGGGGCGAGGCCATTCAGGCGCTGGGCGCGCGGCTCGAGGCCGGTGATCTGGTCCACGGCGAGGGCAGCGAGACGCGCGTCGACGTCCTGCCGGCCTATCAGGCGCGGATCACCGATGACATCCAACTGGCCCGCCGGCTCAAGGTCGTGGTGGACTGCGGCAATGGGGTGGCGGGGGCGATCGCCCCGGCGATCCTCGCAGCGCTGGGGGCCGATGTAGTCCCGCTTTTCTGCGAAGTGGACGGGCGTTTTCCCAACCATCATCCAGACCCCACCGTGCCGGAGAACCTCAACGATCTCATCGAGGCGGTGGACAGCGAGGGCGCCGACCTGGGACTGGCCTTCGATGGCGATGGCGACCGCCTGGGGGTGGTGGATGAAACCGGCCATATCATCTGGGCCGACCGGCAGATGATGCTCTACGCCGGCGATATCCTGAAGCGACAGCCGTCGGCGGATATCGTTTTCGATGTCAAATGCAGTGGCACCCTGGCCGAGACCATCACCGCCGCCGGCGGCACACCGGTGATGTGGAAAACCGGCCATTCGCTGATCAAAGAAAAACTGCGCGAGACCGGCGCACCGCTGGCCGGTGAGATGAGCGGTCATCTTTTTTTCAACGACCGCTGGTACGGCTTTGATGATGGCATCTATGCCGCCGCCCGCCTGCTGGAAATCCTCGCCGCCGACGGCCGGGCAGCGAGCGCGGTGTTCGGCGAGCTGCCCGAGCCGGTCAGCACCCCCGAGATCCGGCTCGATCTCAGCGAGGGGCAACCCCACCGGTTGATCTCGGCGTTACTCGACAAGGCCCAGGGCTTTGACAATGCCCGGGTGACCACCATCGATGGGCTGCGGGTGGATTTTGACAACGGCTGGGGGCTGGTGCGCGCCTCCAACACCCAACCCTGCCTGGTCATGCGCTTCGAGGGTCACGATCAATCGGCGCTCGAGTCGATCCGGCGGCGCTTTGAGGCGCTGATACACGACGCCGGCCAGGAAGTTGGCATCGCGATTTGATCCGGATCAAGGAAGCCTTCGGTTCCGCTACCACCCGATAAACGACGGTCCTATCCTCGGGGTCAATCACTTCCACTGAGGAGCTTGACCCATGAAAGCCGTCCACTCACTCACCGCCGCCGCCCTGCTCGGTCTTGGCAGTGGCGCCGTCGCCGCGCAGGACGCGATGCTCGAGCGGGCCCAGATGCTCTTTGAGCCCATCCCGCAGAGTGCTGCCGATCATATCGGTGATCGCAACCCGATCACCCCCGAGAAGGTCGAGCTTGGCAAGATGCTGTTCTTTGACCCGCGGCTTTCGGCGAGTCAGACCATCAGCTGCAACACCTGCCATAACGTGGGGATGGGCGGCGACGACAACATCCCGAGCTCGGTCGGACACGACTGGCAGCGGGGGCCGCGCAACTCACCGACCATCTTCAACGCGGTGTTCAACGTCGCCCAGTTCTGGGACGGTCGGGCCGAGGACCTGACCGAGCAGGCCAAGGGCCCGATCCAGGCGGGTGTCGAGATGAACAACACCCCCAGCAACCTCGAAGCCACGCTCAACAGCATCGATGAATACGTGGATGCCTTCGAGGCGGCCTTCCCCGAGTCGGAGAACGCGGTGAGCTTTGATAACACCGCCAAGGCGCTGGAGGTTTATCAGGCCACGCTGATCACGCCGGACTCGCCCTTTGACCAGTACCTCAAGGGCGATACCGATGCGCTGACCGACCAGCAGCTGGCCGGGCTGGATGCCTTCATGAACAAAGGCTGTGTGGCCTGTCACAACGGCGTCAACGTCGGCGGTCAGGGCTACTACCCCTTTGGCGTGATCAACCGCCCCGGCGCGGACATCCTGCCCGAGGCGGACCGGGGCCGGGCCCAGGTCACCGAGACGGCAGCGGATGAGTACGTCTTCCGGTCTCCGTCGCTGCGCAACGTCGAGCTGACCGCACCGTACTTCCACTCGGGCAACGTCTGGAGCCTGCGCGAGGCGGTGTCGATCATGAACGACGCCCAGCTCAACAGCCTGCTCACCGAAGAGGACGTGGACAACGTCACGGCCTTCCTCCGGTCGCTGACGGGCAAGCAGCCCGAGGTGGAGTATCCGGTGCTGCCGATCAGCACGGACGAGACCCCGATGCCGGACATCCCGGACTATCCGCGGCCGACCGGCGCCGAGGGCTGACGCCACACGCAGCGCTTGCGCCCCGACGCGCGGGGCGCGACCATAAAGACCGCATCTTCGGGTGCGGTCTTTTTATTTGGGCCACGACAACAGCAAGAACCCCATCATGACTGCCGAGCGCACCCCACCCAGCCAGGTCGCCCATGTCCTCACCGAGGCATTGCCCTACATCCGCCGGTTCCACGGCCGCACGGTGGTGGTCAAGTATGGCGGCAACGCCATGGTCGATGACGAGCTAAAGCGCGGCTTTGCCCGGGATGTGGTGTTAATGAAGCTGGTGGGCATCAACCCGGTGGTGGTCCACGGCGGGGGCCCGCAGATCGGCAATGTGCTCGATCGCATTGGCAAGGAAAGCGAATTCGTCCAGGGCATGCGTGTCACCGATGCCGAGACCATGGATGTGGTCGAGATGGTCCTGGGCGGACTGGTCAACAAAGAGATTGTCAGTCTGATCAACACCCAGGGCGGTCGGGCCGTGGGGCTGAGCGGCAAGGATGGCGGGCTGATCAAGGCACGCCGCCTGCAGCTGACCCGGCCCGGGCCGGCCGAACAGGCGCCGGAGATCATCGATATCGGCCACGTCGGCGAGGTCACCGGGGTCGACCCGGCCTTGATGTCGCTGCTCGATGGGGCCGATTTCATTCCGGTGGTCGCGCCCATCGGCGTGGATGATGAGGGGGTGTCCTACAACATCAATGCCGACCTGGTGGCCGGCCATCTGGCCCAGACCCTGGGGGCGGAGAAGCTCATCCTCATGACCAACACCCCGGGGCTGCTGGATGGCGACGGACAACTGCTCACCGGACTCGACGCCGGCCGGGTCCAACAGCTCATCGACGACGGGACCATCCACGGCGGGATGCTGCCCAAGGTGCGCTGCGCGCTCGAGGCGGTCACCCACGGCGCCGGTGCGGCCACCATCATCGATGGCCGGGTGCCGCACGCCGTTTTGCTGGAGCTTTTCACCGACAGCGGCGTAGGGACCCTGATCCACGGAGCCGCCGCGGGCGGCTAGGCGCCATACCGGTCGCGATAGGCCTGCATGGCGGCAAGACGCTCCGCCCCGTCCGGGCGATCGGCCAGGTAGGCCATCAGCGTCTCGAGCGTGAGAATGGCGACAACCGGGACGCCATGGCGCTCGGCCACTTCCTGGGTGGCAGAGGACGCTCCATCGCCGCGCTCCTGCCGGTCGAGGGCCACCAGCACACCGGCAAGCCGGGCCCCGGCAGCCTCGATCAGCTGGACACTCTCGGCAACGGATGTCCCGGCCGAGATCACATCGTCGACCACCAGCACCCGGCCGGCCAGCGGGGCACCCACCACTACGCCGCCTTCGCCGTGGTCCTTGGCCTCTTTACGGTTGAATGCCCAGGGACAGTCGACCCCTTGCTCCGAGGCCAGCGCGACGGCCGCCGCCGAAACCAGCGGGATGCCCTTGTAGGCCGGCCCGAAGAGCATGTCGAAGCCCAACCCGGCGTCCATGGCGCGCCGGGCATACGCCGAGCCCAGGCGTTGCAGCGCCTCGCCGGTGTTGAATAACCCGGTGTTGAAAAAATAGGGACTGCGCCGCCCCGACTTGAGGGTGAATTCGCCAAAGCGCAGCACCTGGCGGTCGAGTGCAAATTCAATCAGCGCCCGCTGATAATCCTCCATCCCGCTACCCCGTGTTGCGCATGCCCGCAGCGATGCCGTTGATACAGATCATAAGCGCCTCGCGCAGGTCCTCCTCATGCCCGTGCCGGACCCGGTCGAGCAACTCCACCTGCAACAGGTTGAGCGGATCCACATAGGGGTTGCGAACCCCCACCGAGCGCTGCACCACCGGCGCCTCATCCAGCGGATTGTCATGACCGCTCACCCCGAGCACCGAGCTCCGGGTCTCGGCCAGCCGCTCGCGCAGGGTCTCACCCAGGCCGCGCAGCTCATCCGGGACAAGCCGCAGGTCATACCAGGCCGCCACCGCCGGATCGCTTTTTGCAAGCACCATCTCGAGCATATCGATAAAGGCGCGGAAAAACGGCCAGGCCTGGTACATATGCCTTAGCTGCGACTCGCGGCCGCCGGCAAGCCCCTCGGCCAGCGCACTGCCGGCACCGAGCCAGGCGGGCAGCAAAAGCCGAGTCTGGGTCCAGGAGAAGATCCATGGAATGGCACGCAGGCTCTCCACCCCGATGGTGGGCTTGCGTCGGGCCGGCCGGCTGCCGATCGCCAGGTGGCTGATCTCGTGCTCCGGCGTGGCGTGGCGAAAATAATCGATGAACGCCGGGGTCTCGCGGACCATGGCACGGTAGTCGCGGCAGGAGCGCTCGGCTAACTCATCCATCACCGCCCGCCACTCATCCTCGGGCGGTGCGGGGGGCGCCAGGGTGGCCTCGGCCACGGCGGTGGTATAGAGCTCGAGGTTGCGCTCGGCGATGCCGGGCAGCCCGAATTTGGCCTGGATCATCTCGCCCTGTTCGGTGACCCGCAACCGCCCGGCGGCGGAGCCCGGCGGCTGCGAGAGGATCGCGGCATGGGTGGGCCCGCCGCCGCGGCCAATGGATCCACCCCGCCCATGGAAGAGGGTGAGCTGGATGTCATGCCTGCGCGCGGTCTCAACCAGCTGCTCCTGGGTCTGATAGAGCGCCCAGGTGGCGGTGAGGTGGCTGGCATCCTTGGCCGAGTCGGAGTAGCCGATCATGATCTCCTGCTCGCCGGCGATATGCGCCCGGTACCAGGGGATCGCCAGCAAAGCCTCCAGACACGACTGGGCGCCGTTGAGGTCATCCAGCGTTTCAAAAAGCGGCACGACCCGCAGCGGGGTTTTAACGCCGGCTTCCTTTTGCAGCAGCTTGACCGCCAGGATGTCCGAGGGCTTGGAGGCCATCGAAATCACATAGGCGCCCAGCGAGTCGGCCCCCATTTCGGCGATGACCGAGAAGGTATCCAGCACCTCGGCGACGGCTTCATCACCGGCGAAGTCACGGGGGATCAGCGGCCGGCGGTTATCCAGCTCACGGATCAGAAAGCGTTGACGCTCGGCCTCGTCCCAGGCGCTGTAACTGCCAATCCCCAAAGCCTGGGTGATGGCGTCGAGCACCTCGGTATGTCGGGTGGACTCCTGGCGGATATCCACGCGCATCAAGGTCAAGCCGAATACCGAAAGCCGGCGTAACAGGTCCTTGAGCCGGCCTTCGGCCACGACACCCCCGCCACTTTGCTGCAGCGATCGATAGCAGATCATCAATGGCTCGGCCAGCTCGGCGGTCCGCCAGTAGATGGGCGCATCCGAGGGCCGTCGCCCGGCGAGCCGGGCGTCAATCCAGGCCCGGGTGGCGTGCAGTCGGTCACGGACCTGCTTGAGCGCGGCACGGTAGGGCTCCCAGGCGTTGCCGACCCAGTCGCGCAGCGCCTCACTGGCGCACTGCAGCGAGAGCTCTTCGATGAGCTGGTTGATCTCGCGCTCATAGAGCTCGACGGCCTTCCAGCGGTTGAGCAGGCAGACCTCGCGGGTCACCTCGGCCGTCACCCGGGGGTTGCCATCGCGATCACCACCCATCCAGGAGCCAAAGTGGATGGGGGCGGCATCCAGCGCCAGGGGCTCGCCGGTGCGGCGCTGCAGGATACGGTCCAGGCGTCTTAGATAATGCGGGATGACATCCCAGAGGGTCTGCTCGATCACGGCCAGGCCCCAGCGCGCCTCGTCCTGCGGGTCCGGCCGCCGGCGGCGGATTTCGTCGGTCTGCCAGGCGGCGGTGATCTCGCGCTTGAGTGACTGGTGGACCTCTTCGATTTCCTCGGGCGTGGGGTCGAGCCGATCACCCTGGCCCAGCAGCTCGGCGATGCGGTTGTACTTTTGCAGCAACGAGCGCCGCATCACCTCGGTGGGGTGGGCGGTGAGGACCAGTTCGATATCCAGCTGGCTGACCGTCTCGTGGAGCGCCGCCGGCTCGACCCCGTCGAGCATGCGGTTGAAAAACTCCTCGAGCGAGCCGCGCAGCGGACCGGTCTCCGGATCACGAACCCAGGCGCGGCTGCGACGCACCCGATGATGCTGCTCGGCGATATTGGCCAGGTTGAGAAACTGCGAGAACGCCCGGACCACCGGGATGATGAGCTCATCCGGCAACTGACCCAGGCGCGCCTCCAGGGCCCGTCCCGCCTCGGCATCGCCGGCCCGGGCCTCCTTGGCCAGGCCGCGGATTTCCTCGACGGTTTCATAAACCCCTTCGCCGGCCTGCTCATGAATCGTGCTGCCAAGCAGGCCGCCCAGCTGGCGGATATCCTCACGCAACGGGGCATCGCTGCGGTTGTCGCTCATATCGCCCCCTTTATCTGGACATAAAAAAGCCCGACCGGTGAAACACCGCCCGGACTCTCCCCATTGCCTGGCATTCTGGCCAACGCGCGGGGCGCGATCAAGCACGGCCGGTTGCCGCACGCCGCGGCGTCGACAGGCTTGCCCCGGTCATCGGGATGCCGGAGGATGCCGGGCATGGACGCCACCGCCCCCAAGCAGAGCTGGCGCGAGGCGCTTGCCGTCTACCGCCGTCCCACGGTGATCACCATGCTGTTGCTGGGGTTTTCGGCTGGTCTGCCCTTCATGCTGGTGTTCGCCACCCTCTCGGCCTGGTTGCGCGAGCTGGATGTCAGCCGCACCGCCATCGGCTTTTTCAGCTGGGTGGGCATCACCTACTCGATCAAGTTCATCTGGTCGCCGGTGGTCGATCGCATGCCGCTGCCAGTCCTCGGTCGTTGGCTGGGCCAGCGACGGTCCTGGATTGTGCTCGGGCAACTGGGCATTGCCACCGGTCTGGTGGGCATGGCCCTGACTGACCCGCGCACCGCGTTGCTGCCGGTGGCATTGCTCGCTTTGCTGGTGGCGTTTGCCTCGGCCACCCAGGATGTCGCCATCGATGCCTTTCGGATCGAATCGGACATCGACCGCTACCAGGGGGCGCTGGCGGCGACCTACCAGATGGGTTACCGCATGGCGATTCTCGCCTCGTATACCGGCGCGCTGTATCTGGCCGATCTTGGCAGCTGGACCATCGCCTATCTGGTGATGGCCGGTTTGATGGGCGTGGGCATGGTCACGGTGCTGCTGCGACCGGAACCGGTGGCCCGCGTCGATCGACTCACCGCCGCGCAAGAGCCGCGGGTGGTGGCCTTTGTCGATGCCCACCCGGACATGCCGGGGTGGCTGCGGCAGACGCTGGCGTGGTTGATCGGCGCGGTGGTATGCCCACTGACCGATTTCTTTGGCCGTTTTGGCTGGTTGGCGCTCGTTGTGCTGGCGCTGGTTGCGAGCTTTCGCATCAGCGACATCGCCATGGCGAGCATGGCCAACCCGCTCTACATCGACCTTGGCTACAGCAAGGCCATGATCGCCAACATCAGTGGTGCCTATGGGCTTGCCATGACCATGATCGGTGCTGTTCTGGGCGGCGCGCTGGCAGCCCGGTACGGGTTGATGCGGCCGTTGCTTCTGGGGGCAGTGCTGGCGGCGGCCACCAACCTGCTGTTTGCCTGGATGGCCGGACAGGGCGGCGCCGCCTGGGCGCTTGTAATCACCATCAGCGCCGACAACCTCTCGGGCGGGTTGGCCGGCTCGGTGTTCATCGCCTGGCTGTCGAGTCTGACCAACACCGCCTATACGGCAACGCAATATGCGCTTTTCAGCTCGCTCATGACCCTGCCCGGCAAGTTTCTGAGCGGTTTTGGCGGGATCGTGGTGGATGCGCTGGGCTACCCGAGCTTTTTTGTCATCTCGGCGGTGCTCGGGCTGCCGGCCATTGTGTTGATCGTGTTTTTGATGCGGCGTGCCACAAAGCCCGGGGCGGTGGACGCCGCGCCGTCCACGGATGGACAATAGGCGGACTGAACCCTAGGAGCCTGACCATGTCCGATGCCCGCCATTGCCGTTTGCTGATCCTGGGCTCCGGCCCAGCCGGCTACACCGCCGCCGTCTATGCCGCGCGCGCCAACCTCGACCCGGTCCTGGTCACCGGCCTTGAGATGGGCGGACAGCTGACCACCACCACCGACGTGGACAACTGGCCGGGGGATGTCTCGGGGCTCCAGGGCCCGGATCTGATGGAGCGCATGCGCCAGCACGCCGAGCGCTTTGGCACGGATATCGTCTTCGACCATATCCACACCGCCGAGGTCACGCAGCGGCCGTTCCGACTGGTGGGCGACAGCGGCGAGTACACCGCGGATGCGCTGATCATCGCCACCGGCGCCTCGGCGATGTATCTGGGCCTGGAGTCGGAGACCCGATTCGCCGGCAAGGGCGTTTCGGCCTGCGCGACCTGCGACGGGTTTTTCTACCGCAACCAGGACGTGGCCGTGGTGGGCGGCGGCAACACCGCGATGGAAGAGGCCCTTTATCTATCCAACATCGCCCGGTCGGTCACCATCATCCACCGCCGGGATGCCTTCCGCGGCGAGAAAATCCTCCAGGATCAGGTCATGCAGCGGGCGCAGAGCGGCAACATCACCATTCGCTGGAACGCCACGCTGGATGAAGTCCTGGGCGATGACACCGGTGTCACCGGTGCCCGGATCAAAAGCACCACCGATCAAAGCACCGAGGATCTGAGCCTGGCGGGCGTTTTCATCGCCATCGGCCATCGCCCCAATACCGAGCTCTTTACCGGCCAGCTGGATATGGCGGGCGGCTATATCCGGGTCCAAAGCGGACTCGATGGCAATGCCACCGCCACCAGCATCCCGGGGGTGTTCGCCGCCGGTGATGTCATGGACCACGTCTACCGTCAGGCCATCACCTCGGCGGGGACCGGGTGCATGGCCGCCCTGGACGCCGAAAAGTACCTCGATGCGCTGGCCGCCGAGGCGCCGGCCCCCGAGACCGCCGCCGCCTTTTGATCAAGGGATTGCCCAATGAGCGAGAAAAGCCCGAAACCCGCCCATCTGGCACTTTATGAGCAAGAGCTCTGCCCCTTCTGCCGGATGGTACGCCAGGCCACGGCCGATCTGGATCTCACCATCGAGTCGCGGGATACCATGCGCGAGCCGCACCGACGTCAGGAGCTTGTCGAGGGCGGCGGCAAAGGGATGGTGCCGTGTCTGCGCATCGAATACCCGGACGGCACGGTGGACTGGCTCTATGAGTCGGCCGATATCATTGAGTACCTGCGGCAACTGCAGGCTGATTAAAGACCGGCGTCAATCCGGCCAGTCGTAGCGGATCGTCAGCGGCGCGTGATCCGAGAAGCGATCGGCGCGATGGATATCCGCTGACTGCGCAGTGGCGGCAACCCCCGGGGTGGCGACATGGTAGTCGATGCGCCATCCGGTGTTGTTGGCCCAGGCCTGGCCCCGGAATGACCACCAGGTATATTCATCGGGCCGATCATTGACCTGGCGGAAGACATCGACAAATCCGGCCTCGCCGAACAGTCGATCCATCCATTCCCGCTCGTGGGGCAGAAAGCCCGAGTTCTTCTGATTGGAACGCCAGTTCTTGAGATCGCGCCAGGTGTGAGCGATGTTCCAGTCGCCGCAGATCACATACTCGCGTCCGTCATTGGCCATGGCCTTGAGCCGCTCGAGCAGCGGCTCGAGAAATGCATCCTTGACCCCTTGCCGGTGCGCTCCGGAGCTGCCCGAAGGCATGTAAAAAGAGACCACACTCAGGTTGCCGAATCGCGCCTCGAGCCAGCGGCCTTCTGCGTCGATTTCGGGCATGCCGATGCCGCGGACGAATTCGTCGGGCTGGCGCCGGCTGTAGAGCGCGACCCCGCTGTAGCCCTTTTTCTCGGCATCCACAAACTCGGCATAGTACCCTTCGGGAAAGTAAGGGCCGCCGGTTAGCTGATCGCGCTGCGCCTTGGTCTCCTGGATACACAGGACATCCGGTCTCTGCGACTCGAACCAGTCAAAAAACCCCTTGCGCTGGGCGGCCCGGATGCCATTCAGATTGGCGGTCATGATTGCAATGCTCATGACCGACAGGATAACGAAACCCACGCCCGGAGTCGGCATGCAACGAAGCAAAAACCTCGATGAGGTCTGTTACCCGTTCATCCACGAGGCAGGACCGCTGTGTGATTTTGAAGTGATCACCGATGAGCTCTGCGGCAACATCGGCGCGGCCATCTCCGAGATGCCATCGGCATTCACCGACCTGCGCGATGATCTCGAGGCCTTGCAACCCATGGCGTTTCATCTGAATGGCTCGCTACGGGGGCGGCTAGCAATTACCGAGGCGGATATCACCTGGGCCTGCGAGCGACTCGCGGTTTATCGCCGTGAGGCCGACGGCCGCGCCAAGGGTTTTGTCCTGCCCCGTGGCGAGCTGCCCGTGCCGTTTTTGAACCTGGCCCGCTCGGGGGCCAAAAAGGCTATCCGGCAGATGGTGCGGATCGAAGAAGCCGGCGGCGAAATCCCGCCGGTGCTGCCGCGGTTTTGCAACGTGCTGTGCAACCTGTTTTTCGCAATGATCCTTGTCATCAACCAGCGTCGTGGGATCGAAGAGATACCCTTTGAGTCGAAAAGCTACGGGCCCAATACCCGCAACGGCTGAAAAACCGGGCCCTCTTTGCCATTCGATAGATGCGCCTCGATGCCGAATATCCGCGCCAGGTGCTCTGGTGTCAGCACCTGGCCGGGCGGGCCGTCGGCGGCAATCCCCTGCTCGCCGACAAGTACCAGCCGGGTGCAGTAGCGGGCCGCTAACCCCAGGTCATGGATAGAAAGGAAAACCGACCGGCCCTGTGCAGTCAGATCACAAAAGGTCTGCATGGTGCTCATCTGGTGGGCCGGATCCAGCCCGGCAATCGGCTCATCGGCCATGACAAGCGGTGTTTGTTGGGCGAGCGCGCGAGCAATCAGTGCCCGGGTGCGCTCACCGGCGGAGAGCTCGGTGGCCGCTCGTGCCTCGAAACCCGCCAGCCCCACCTGACGCAGGGCATCGGCGACGATGCGGTGGTCCTCGGTGGTGAGTGAAGCGCGCCAGGGCCTGTGGGGCAGCCGGCCAAGGGCGACCAGCGCCTCCACCGCCACCGGCCAGGCGATATGACGATCCTGCGGCATCCAGGCAACGGCGCGGGCCCGGGCGGTCTCATCCATTGCCGCCAGCGTGCTCTCGCCGCTTGCCGGTATCAGGCCGAGGGCGGCCCGCATGAGCGTTGTCTTGCCGGCACCATTGGGGCCGATCAGCCCCACCACTTCGCCGGCGCCGATGGCAAGGTCCGCGTGGCGGATGACCGGGCGGCCGCCCAGTGAAACCGAAAGATCCCGCACCTCGAGCAGGCTCATGCCAGCGTCCTTCGGGTCTGATAGATCAAGTGCAAGAAAAGCGGCGCACCGATTAACGCCGTGAGCACGCCGAGCTTGAGATCGGCCTCGGGCACGATTACCCGCACCAGGATGTCCGCCAGCAACACCATGATCGCCCCGCCCAGGGCACTCGCGGGCAACAAAGGCCCGGGCATGGCCCCGACAAACGGCCGCAGCAAATGCGGCACCACCAACCCGACAAAACCAATGGTGCCGGCCACCGCTGTGCTGGCGCCCACCACCAGGGCCGCACCCACGATCAGCCGCCGCCGGACACTCGCCACCCGCATGCCCAGGGCCTCGGCGGCATCCTCACCCAGGGTCATGGCATCCAGCGGCCGGCCAAGGCCGAGCAGCATCACCGCGCCGATCACAATGAACGGAAGCGCCAGGACAACATGTTCCATGGACCGATCGGCGAGCGAGCCCATCATCCAGAACACGATCTCGCTGGTGGCAAAGGGATTGGGCGAGAGATTGAGCACCAGCGAGACCATGGCACTGGCCAGTGCCGAGATGGCGATGCCCGCGAGGATCAGGCTCAAGGTGCCGCCCTGACGACCGGCGAGCAGGGTGATCAGCAACACACCCATCAGTGCACCACTCAGGGCGGCAAGCGGCAGCCCGAGCGGAAATGCGGCAGCCAGACCGGACTGGATGGCCAGCACCGCACCCAACGCGGCCGACCCGGAGATCCCGAGCAACCCGGGCTCGGCGAGGGGGTTGCGCAGATACCCCTGCATGGCGGCGCCGGCAAGGCCCAGACTGGCCCCGACCATGAAAGCCAGGATGGCCCGCGGCAGGCGGATTTCCTGCATCACCAACGCCAGCGGGGTATCCGCCGGCGCCACCATGGCCTCGAGGCTTTCGATCGGCCCGATGGCCGCCGGGCCAATGAGCAAAGAGACCGTTAATAGCCCCAGAGACAACAACCCCAGAACAAAGAGCAGCCGCTTCATCGCCCGCCCATTAGCGTGCCGCGTAGCGCACCGATGCGCTCGACGGCGGCGAGTGCCTGGGGCGTGCCGCACACCCAGTCACTGGTTTTAAGCTGATGGGCCCGGTCCCAGCGGGCCGCTGTCTCCAGCACCGGATGTTGGAGGATGTTTTCAGAGCGCGACTTACCGTCGTGCCGACTGCCGGTGATAATCACATCGGGCTCGGCCAGCACCAGCCGCTCCAGCGGCATATGCGCCCCCGTCTTGACCCCGGCATCATTGGCGATATTGGCAAAACCGGCGGTCCGCACGATATCGCCAAGCAGGGTCTGCTCGCCGCGGGTGTAGCCGTTGGGGAAGTAAAGCGCCGCCCGCGGCGGGCTCAACACCGGCGCTTTCAGCATGGCAAGGCGCTGGTCAAAGGCCCGGAGAATGGCTGCGGCCCGCTCGGGTCGGCCAAGCACCTCGCCCATGCGGGCGATGTTGTCCCGGATATCCTCAAGCGAGTTGGCCGGGTCGAACACCACCACGGGAATGCCCAGCCGCCGGAGCATATCCACCGTCGGCCCGGCATGAAAACGCCCGGCAATCACCAGATCGGGCTCGAGCAGATGGATCTCTTCGGCCCGGCCGTGATTGAGCGGATACTGCTCGGCCTGATCGGCCATGGCCGAGTTCAGCGGATCCGCCGCCAGCGCCGAGACCGAGATCAGCTGCTCATCATCGGCAACCAGCATCGCCAGCTGATC
>CAJXSH010000005.1 GCA_913061005.1 uncultured Ectothiorhodospiraceae bacterium
GCGGTCGAAGGAGCGCGCCTGGAAAGCGCGTGTACGGTAACCCCGTACCGAGGGTTCGAATCCCTCCCTCTCCGCCATTCTTGAGTCGCCGGCGGCTCGTCGATAGGCCGGAACGAACATACCTTCTGCACCAATTCCTCCTGCCAATCGTTGTCATTGGCAACAACAAATTCCATTCGCCGCTGTGTTTGTTATAACTGCAGGCTCGCAGCGGACCGGATGCGGTCACCCTGCACCGAATTTCAACGCAGAACTGAGCGGAGATGAGCAACCATGGCAGCAGCTGATATCGACAATGCCGGCAAATGCCCGGTCATGCATGGTGGGGCAACCACCGAGGGCAGCGACAACATGGAGTGGTGGCCCAATGCGCTGAACCTGGACATCCTCCACCAGCATGACACCAAGACCAATCCATTGGGCGAGACCTTCAACTACCGTGAAGAGGTCAAAAAGCTTGACTACCAAGCCCTGTGGAATGACATGCATGCGCTGATGAAAGACAGCCAGTCATGGTGGCCGGCCGATTGGGGCCACTACGGCGGATTGATGATCCGTATGGCCTGGCATGCGGCCGGTTCGTATCGGACCTCGGATGGCCGTGGCGGTGGTGGCACCGGCAACCAGCGGTTTGCGCCGCTCAACTCCTGGCCGGACAACACCAACCTGGACAAGGCCCGGCGTCTGCTCTGGCCGCTGAAGAAAAAGTACGGCAACCAGGTCAGCTGGGCCGATCTGATTATCCTCGCCGGCACGGTGGCCTACGAGTCCATGGGGCTCAAGGTCTTTGGGTTTGGCTATGGCCGCGAGGACATCTGGCATCCCGAGAAAGATGTCTACTGGGGCTCCGAGAAAGAGTGGCTCGCGCCAAGCGAGGAGCGCTACGAAGACGTGGATAACCCCGATACGATGGAAAATCCGCTCGCCGCGGTGCAGATGGGGCTCATCTACGTCAACCCGGAGGGTGTCAACGGCAACCCGGATCCGCTGAAGACCGCCGAGCAGGTGCGCACAACCTTTGCCCGGATGGCAATGAACGACGAAGAGACCGTGGCGCTCACCGCCGGCGGTCATACGGTCGGCAAGTGCCACGGCAACGGCGACGCCGAACTGCTCGGCCCGGACCCGGAAGCGGCCGACATCGAAGAGCAGGGCCTTGGGTGGAACAACCACAGCACCCGCGGGGTTGGCCGCGATACCGTCACCAGCGGCATCGAGGGGGCCTGGACCACCCATCCCACCCAGTGGGACAACGGCTATTTCCATCTGCTGCTCAACTATGAGTGGGAGCTGAAAAAGAGCCCGGCCGGTGCCTGGCAGTGGGAGCCGGTGGATATCAAAGAAGAGGACAAGCCGGTGGATGTGGAGGATCCGTCGATTCGCCACAACCCGATCATGACCGACGCCGACATGGCCATGAAGATGGATCCGGCGTATCGGAAGATCTCCGAGCGGTTCTACAACGATCCGGCCTACTTTGATGATGTCTTCGCCCGGGCCTGGTTCAAGCTCACCCATCGCGACATGGGTCCCAAGGCGCGGTACATCGGCCCCCACGTCCCGGATGAGGAGCTGATCTGGCAGGATCCGGTGCCGGCGGGCCCGACCGATTATGATGTCGATGCACTCAAGGCCCGGATCGCCGAGAGCGGTTTGAGCGTCAGCGAGATGGTCGCCACGGCCTGGGATAGCGCCCGGACCTTCCGTGGTTCGGATATGCGCGGTGGCGCCAATGGCGCCCGGATCCGGCTGGCGCCGCAGAAGGACTGGGAGGGCAACGAGCCCGAGCGGCTGCACAAGGTGCTGGGCGTGCTCGAGCCGATCGCCGAGTCCGCCGGTGCGAGTCTCGCCGACGTGATCGTCCTCGCCGGCAATGTGGGTATTGAAAAGGCGGCCAAAGCGGCCGGATTCGATATCCGTGTGCCGTTTGCCCCTGGCCGTGGCGATGCCACCCAGGAGCAGACCGATGCCGAGTCGTTTGAGGTGCTCGAGCCCGAGGCCGACGGCTTCCGCAACTGGATGAAGAAGGATTACGTCGTCAGCGCCGAAGAGCTCATGCTCGACCGGGCCCAGCTGCTTGGACTCACCGGCCCTCAGATGACGGTCCTGGTGGCCGGCATGCGGGCCATGGGCACCAACCATGGAGGCACCAAGCATGGGGTGTTCACCGATCGCGAAGGGGCGTTGACCAACGACTTCTTTGTCAACCTCTGCGATATGGGCAACACCTGGAAGCCGGTGTCGAGCAACCTCTACGAGGTGCGCGACCGTCAGACCGATGAGCTCAAGTGGACGGCGACACGCGCCGATCTGGTCTTTGGCTCCAACTCGGTGCTGCGCTCTTACGCCGAGCTTTATGCCCAGGACGACAACCAGGAGAAATTCGTCCACGATTTCGTGGATACCTGGACCAAGGTGATGAACAACGACCGCTTCGATCTCGAAGCCTGAGCCTGACGTCATCACCCAGGACCCGCCGCGCCTCTGGCCCGGCGGGTTTTTTTATGCTTTTCGGGCCATCACAGGAACTCACCGGTGTGCCCTGGGGGTCCGATCTGGAACACGCCTCGATCAACAAAGGAGCAGGTATGCATAAGGATTGGCCGAAAACCACCGAGGAACTCACCGCCCTGATGCAGACGTTCGGCAAGGGGCATCCCGAGGTAGCGAAGGGGTTCTCGCAGTTATCCACCGCCGCCGAAAAAGACGGCGCGGTGAGTGCCAAGCACAAGGAACTGATGGCGTTGGCGATTGGTGTGGCGATCCGCTGCGAAGGCTGTATCGCTTTTCATGCCAAGGCCGCGGCCGAGGCGGGGGCAAGCCGCGACGAGGTCATCGAGACGGTGGGCGTATGCCTTTACATGGGCGGCGGGCCATCGTTTGTCTATGGATCCCAGGCGCTCGAGGCGTTTGATGCGTTTGCATCGTCTCAGTGACCGATGCCATGGCGATGCGCAAAAAAAACCCCGCGGCAGCGGGGTTTTTTTCGAAGCGACCTTTCGGTGGTCGATCAGACCTTGCCGCGGACCCCATCTTCGGCGGCGCTGGTGGGCACCAGCGCCTTGACCAGATCCTGCATATGGAGCACGCCGATCTGCTCACCGTCGCTGACAACGCGGTAGTTGAGTGAGGTGTCACCCTCCGAGGCGGCGATCACCGACTCAAGATTGTCGTTGCCATCGATATCCCCGGCAACCGGCCCTTCGATGGCATCGGTCTTGGGCTGCATGATGGATCGCACCCGCAGGACCCGTGCCCGGTTGATGTCACTGATGAAATCAACGATGTAGGGGTCGTTGGGATGCAGGAGGATTTCCTGCGGCTCGCCCTGCTGGACGGTGTATCCATCCTTGAGGATGACCAGGTGGTCGGCAAGCTTGAGCGCTTCGTCCAGGTCATGGGTAATGAACACGATGGTCTTGTGCAGCTCTTGCTGGAGCTCAAGGAGCAGATCCTGCATATCCGTGCGGATCAGCGGGTCGAGGGCCGAGAAGGCCTCGTCCATCAGCATGATGTCGGAGTTCGAGGTCAGCGCCCGGGCGATGCCCACCCGCTGCTGCATGCCGCCAGAGAGTTGATGGGGATGCTGGTGGTCATTGCCCTGCAGCCCGACCCGTTCCAGCCACTTGCTGCCTTCCTGCAACGCCGTCTGCTTGTCCTCGCCGCGGACGATTAGCGGCATTGCCGCGTTTTCGACCACCGTTCGGTGGGGGAGCAGGGCGAATTTCTGGAACACCATCGACATCTGCTGCCGGCGCAGGCGACGCAGGCTGTCCTCGTCATAGCTGATGACGTCATCGCCATCCACCAGTACCTGACCGGAGGTTGGATCGATCAGCCGGTTGAGATGACGGATCAACGTGGACTTGCCCGAGCCGGACAAGCCCATGATGACCGTGATTTCGCCGGCAACCATGTCCACGTTGATATCCTGAAGCCCCAGCACATGGCCGTGCTCTGCGAGCAGCTCGGTTTTGCCAACGCCGTTTTTGACATGCTCCAGCGCCGCCTCCGGGTCATCGCCGAAGATCTTGTACAGATGCTGGATCGAGATCTTGATCTGTTCACTCATGGTTTCGGGTCCGTCCGCCTACTGCTGGGCCGTATTGACGCGGGCGAGGGCCGCCTTGGTCACACGGTCGAGAATGATGGCCAGAAGCACGATGCCCAGGCCCGAAATCAGCCCAACGCCGAGCTCCAGGTTGCGGATACCCCGCAGCACCAGAACACCCAGCCCGGGGGCGGAGACCAATGAGGCGATCACCACCATGGCGAGGCTCATCATGATGGTCTGGTTGACACCGGCCATGATGTTGGGAAGCGCCAGCGGGATCTGAACCCCGTAGAGCTTCTGCCGGTCGGTCATGCCGTAGGCATCGGCGGCCTCGATGACGTCCTTGTCCACCAGCCGGATCCCCAGATCGGTGAGGCGGATCACCGGGACAATCGCATAGAGGATGATGGCGATGCCGTAGAGCTTGGGCTCGGTCACCGAGAACAGGAAGATCAACGGGATCAGATACACGAATGGTGGCAGTGTCTGGAGCATATCCAGCACCGGTATGACGCCCCGTTGCAGTCCGTCGCTGCGCGACATGGCGATGCCGATCGGCACGCCGAGCAATACGCAGATCATTGAGCAGACGAAGATGATTGCAAGGGTCTGCATGGCGTAATCGTAATGATCGATGAACGCCAGAAAGAGTATGAAAGAGGCGACCATGCCCACCAGGCGGGTGGATTTGGAAGCCAGATAGACAATGCCCAGCAGGATGGGAATCATCACGAACCAGGGCACCGTCTGGAAAATCGACAAAGCACCACTGAGAAACCAGCTCAGCGGCTGAGTGATCGGGTCGATCACCACCTTCAGTGCGTCTTTAATCCCCAGAAAGCCACTCTCCAGACCGCTTGTCAGTCCGCGGGTCTGGGCAATGGCCGGGCAGGCATCATGGAGGTTGTCCAACGAGGGGAAGGGCAGTTCCCAGAGGGATTTTGTCTCGCCGCTGTTGCGGGCAAGCAACTCTTCCATGCTCATGGTGCCGCCGGTTTTCTCGCCGCACCAGCCGCGCAGCCCCAGTCCATCGAAAATGAAATCGTAAGTCGCCATGACCTTATCCCTGTTTTTCTAACAGAAAAGGCGCCGGGCCGGTGGCCGCGGCGCCTGTTTGGCGCTACCCGGGGTGTTTTAGAACATGCCCTCGAGGTTGGCCTGGGCCTCTTCGCTGAGCCAGCTCATCCACTGATCCTGGTTGTTCTGCAGGTAGTAGACGACGGCCTCGTCGATGCTGGCCTGATTATCCGAATGCCAGGCCAGGAGGCTGTTCATCTGATCGTTCGAGAAGCTCACGTTCTGAATGAGCTCAAACGCCTCAGGCTCACGCTCGGCAAAGTCCGAAGTGACCACGTTGAACACGTCGGCAGACGGGAAGGAGGAGACTCCGACCTCGTTGCACTCCGTGTCCTGGTTACAGGCGTGGACATCTTCCTTGTACGGACCCAGGTCGACACTGACCATGTCGTACTTACCGAGCGGGGCGGTCGGGCCCCAGTAGTAGCCGAAGTAGGGCTCTTCGTTTTCGTAGGCCGAGGCCATGGCGCCGGCGAGCGTCTCACCCGAGCCGTGGTTGAACACCTCGATACCATTGCCTTCGAGGTCGAATGCCTCCTTCAGCGAGTCATTGACGATCCGGCAACCCCAGCCGTCGGGGCAGTTATGGAAGCGACCGCCGACCAGCTCAGGGTTGTCCAGGATGCCCTCGATGGTGGCGAGCTCGGGATGCTCCTCGACCAGGTAGGACGGCACAAGCCAGTGCTCGGTCCCGCCATCGCTGAACGAATCCGAGGCCTTGACGACCTTGCCCTGCTCGGCCAGATCGAAGTACGCCGGGGCCGAGTTGACCCACAGCTCTGGCACCACGTCCGGCTCGTTGTTCTCGGCCAGCGAGGTGATGGCGGTGGTGGTCGCCGACGGCACCACCGTGACGTCGCAGCCATAACCCTGCTCCAGCAGGAAGGCGGTGACGCCGGTGATGATTCCACCGGAAGTCCAGTTCATTTCGCCGACGGACACCTCGCCGCATTCGGCGTTGGCAGCCATCGGCAGCATGGCGCCCGAAAGGGCAAGTGCGTAAATGGAACGCTTCATCATGGTTTGCTCCGTTCTCTTCGCTTGATTAGCGGTTAGTGATTGGCGGAGAAGCCATCAAATGCCGACCGTACCGCATCGGGCACGGGGCGATTCGATGTTTGGGGGAGTAGGGCGCCGGATCAATCATCCGGCTTTTTATCGTTGCCTGCGGGATATGGATACCCGGGCCTCCGTGTTCAACGTTGCCTTAACTATAGATCAACTTTTCTGATCTGCCAAACCGTTCTCGGTCTCCTGCATGAGTCGCGCCCAGTGCGCGATGCGCTGTGCCGGTACGGCGCCGGATTCGCGGGCGCGCTGCAAAGCGCAACCGGGCTCGCCGTTGTGTCGGCAATCACGGAACTGGCATTGACCGGTAAGTTCGGCGATGTCCGGAAAGGCGGCCATGACCTGCCCGGGCGAGAGATGGTCGAGCCGCAGGGTGCGCACGCCGGGGGAGTCGATCAGTGCCGGTCCGCCCGGATGCTCGACCAGTATTGTTTCGGTGGTGGTGTGTCTGCCTTGACCGCTGGCGCGGTTGATTTCGCCGACGCGCAGATCCACACCGGGCACCAGTGCCTTTGTAAGGGATGATTTGCCAACCCCGGATTGGCCAACGAGGATTGCCGTCCCGGCACCGATCAATTGGCGAATCGCATCGAGCCCGGCCCCGGATCGGGCACTGCCACCCAGGCAGTCAAGCCGGTTGTGGTCGGTGCTGAGGCGCGTCAGCAGGGCATGGCGCTGCGCCGCTTCGAGCCGGTCGGTTTTGTTGAGCCAGAGCGTCAGGGGGATGGCGGCCGCCTGGCTGAGTACCCGATACCGGTCGATGAGCAGGGGGTCCGGCGTCGGTGTCGGGGCGATGACAAGGATAATCCGGTCGACATTGGCCGCCAGGGGGCGGGGATGGCCGCGGAAATCGCCACGCTCGATGACGTTGCGGCGCGGCTCGACGGCCTCGACCACGGCACCGCCCGACTGCGCTTGCCAGTCGATCCAGTCGCCGCAGACGGGGCGGCCGCCACGCCGGCGCAGCTGACAGCGGTGGAGATCACCGCTTTGGTCGGCGACCAGGCAGTGATTGCCGGTGCTCAGCACGACCCGTCCGCGGCGGCGCATCAGTCACCGCCTCCGGCCGCTGATCGACGGGCGCTCTGGTAGACTCTCGGGTGTTTTTTCGGCCAACAGGGGGCGGCTCGATGGGTTTTTCCCAGGACAATCTCATCTGGATCGACCTGGAGATGACAGGGCTTGATGTCGATCGCGATCGGATCATTGAGGTGGCGACCATTGTCACCGATGCCCAGCTCGAGATCCTCGCCGAGGGCCCGGTCATCGCCATCCACCAACCCGAGGACGTCCTCGCCGGCATGGATGACTGGAACCAGAACCAGCATGGTGGCTCGGGTCTGCTCAAACGGGTTCGCGAGAGCACCGTGGACGAGGCCGAGGCGGAACAACGCACCCTGGCGTTTCTCGAGCAATGGGTCCCGCCCGGGGTGTCGCCGATGTGTGGCAACAGTATCTGCCAGGACCGGCGCTTCATGCACCGGTCCATGCCGAGGCTGATGCGTTATTTCCATTACCGTCACATCGATGTCAGCACACTCAAGGAGCTCGCCACCCGCTGGCTGCCGTCGGTCACCTCAGGTTTCACCAAGCAGTCATCCCACCTGGCGCTGGATGACATCCGCGATTCCATCAACGAGCTCCGCCATTATCGGGCGCATTTTCTGGTGGATGCGGCTCGGGCCCGGTAACAATGGGAGTGTCGGGGTGATTCCCCCACTCGGACCAGGATCCGTCATAGCCGCGGACATGGCCAAAGCCAAGATGGCGCAGCACGACATAGCTCAGCGACGAGCGATGATGCGTCTGGCAGTGGGTGATGATTTCCTTATCGGGTGTGATGCCATGCTGTCGGTACATAGCCTCGAGCGCTGCTGCCGGACGTAGCCGGAACCCGTCGTCCGGATCGCGATTGTCGGCCCAGTCCAGATTGATGGCCCCCGGGATATGGCCGCCCCGGGCGGCACGCACGTCCACGCCGCTGTACTCGGCCGGTGTCCGGGCATCGAGGATGCAGACCGCCGGATCATCCAGATGGGCCTCGATATAGCCCCGATCGGCGACCACTTCCGGATTGCGAAGCTCGGCGGGGTAAGGCGGCGTCGACGGCTGAGCCGGCCAACCGGAGGCGGTCGCTTCGCCGCTGCGGACCCAGGCATGAAGACCGCCATCGAGGATGGCCGCTTCCCAGTGACCAAGGGCGTTGAGGGTCCACACAAGCCGCGATGCCCGACCGCCGCCACTGTCATCGTAGGCCACGACGGGACGCTGTGGCTCGATACCCGCCTCCCCGAGCGCCGTCGAGAGCACCGCCATCGGCGGTAACAAGCCGGGGGCCGGTGGCCGGGCATGGTTGAGGCGGGCGTAGTCCAGACAGCCGGCTCCCGGGATATGCGCCCGGGCGAAGGCGGCCTCATCGCCGACAAAGACCACCCGTGGTGGTGGGTCGTTTTGCAGACGCCGCGCCAGATCATCACTGTCGATGACCACCGGCAGGGCAGGGTCGGTCATGGATGACTCCATTGGCGATTGCACACCGGCGCAGTGTAGCAGCGCCCGAGGTTGCCTCTCAGGCGACCTTGATCAGCTCAAGCCAGTGTCGCACTGGAATCTCCGAGGCTTCGTCCAAGTGGGTCAGGCAGCCGATATTGGCGGTGGCGATGACCTGCGGCTCGCCGGTGTTGAGGTTTTCGAGTTTCTGTGTCCGCAGCTGCTCGGCCATTTTCGGCTGAAGCACCGAATAGGTCCCGGCCGAACCGCAGCAGATATGGGCATCGGGCACCGGCGTCATGTCAAAGCCGATACGTGCCATGAGCGCATCCACCCGGCCATTGAGCTTTTGGGCATGTTGCAGTGTGCAGGGCGTCTGGAACGCCACCCGGCGTGGTGCATCGTCTGCTGGCGCCAGTTGGTCGGCGTGACGTTCGAGCAACTCGATCGGATCGATGGCAAGCGCTGTCACCCGGGCGGCTTTCTCGGCATAGTCCGGGTCATCCGCGAGCAGATGGCCATAGTCTTTGACCTGGGCACCGCAGCCACTGGCGTTGACCACAATCGCCTCGGCGCCGGCCTCGATGTGCGGCCACCAGGCGTCAATATTTGATCGGATGCGTGCCTTGGCGGCTTCGCTGGCCCCCAGGTGCTGGTCAATCGCGCCACAGCAGCTGACCTCGGTGGTTCTTTTCACCGCAATGCCCAGCTCGTCCATGAGTCGCGCCGTCTGGGGGTTGATGGGCGGCTCCAGGGCAGGCTGGACACAGCCCTCGAGCATGAGCACAAACCGGCTGTGGGTCGATGGCGACGGCCAGGCCGGCGCCGGGCGACGGGGACGGATTTTTTTGCGCAGCGGCCCGGGGACGAGCGGGCGGGTCAGGCGCCCCATCGTCAGCAGCGTCCCGAAAAGCCGTGGCCGGGGCAGGACGGTCCGCAGCCCGGTCCGCACCCATCGCTGCAATCCCCGACGCGGCACTTGTTCTTCGACAATCTCTCGGCCCAGATCGGCAAGCCGACCGTATTCCACGCCGGACGGGCAGGTCGTCTCGCAGGCCCGGCAAGTCAGGCAACGGTCGAGATGCAACTGAATGCTCTCGGTGGGGGCCTCGCCTTCGAGGACCTGCTTGATCTGGTAGATCCGCCCGCGGGGGCTGTCCAACTCGTCACCCAGTAAGCGGTAGGTCGGACAATTGGCCAGACAGAATCCACAATGCGTGCATTTGCGCAGGATCGCATCCGCCTCCTGGCCGGCGGCGCTGTCTTTGATGAAATCAGCCAGATGGGTCTGCATGCTCAGCTAACCTCCGCGTCGGGGTAGAGTCGGCCGGGGTTGAGGATGCCGTGGGGGTCGAAGGCCTTTTTGATGTTCCGATGCAGGCGGGCCTGGACCGCATCCAGGGGCGGGAAGGCGTCGACACCATCGATCCGCCCGCGGAACAGTGTCGCGCTACCGCCCTCGGCCGCGGCCCGGGCGCGCAGGTTGTGCGGCTCTGGGTGACCCCGTAGCCAGAGCTGTTGGCCCGACCAGTCGATCAAAAAGCGCTCGCCGTATACCGTCGGATCCGAAGCCGGCGGCAGTGAAATGCGCCAGAGCGGTTCTTCGTCGCCGGCAAAAAACGCATGACGCTGGTCTCGTATCGATTGCCAGAAGGCATCCGCTGCGGCCGGTTCCAGCGCCTTGCCATCAATGGCGGCGACGGCGTCATCCACCGCCGAGGTGGTGCCTTCGAAACGCGCGTACAAACGCTCGCCGTCGTGGATCATCCCACTCAAGGGGCGGCCATTGCGCAGCCACTGCTCGCTGAGGTCGTGGCATTGGGTGGGATCGGCTTCGACCTCGAGCGTGACCCGCGCCGCCGGTGCCGGCAGCACTTTGAGCGAGACCTCGGTGATCACCCCGAGTGTGCCCAGGGCGCCGGTGTTCAACCTTGCCACGTCATAGCCGGCGACGTTTTTCATGACCTCGCCGCCAAAGCGCATCAGCTCACCACGGCCATTGATCAATCGCAGGCCCAGCACCATGTCACGGACCGCACCGCCGTAGGGACGGCGGGGCCCGGCGAGTCCGGCGGCCACCACACCGCCCAGGGTGCCGCCGCCATTGAACTGCGGTGGCTCGAAGGCCAGGCGCTGTCCCTCGGCGGTCAGTGCCTCCTCGATCTCGACAATCGGTGTGCCCGCCCTTGCGGTGAGGACAAGTTCAGTGGGTTCGTAGCTGATAATGCCGCGATGCGCACGGATATCCAGCGCACTGCCCTGTACCGGGTTGCCGTAGAAATGCTTGCTGCCGCTGCCGGTGATTGACAGCGCCTCGCCTTGCTCGGCCGCATCGGCGACGCGCTCGCGCAACGCCTCACTCTGATCGGTGCCCGTCATCAGAGCCGCTCCAGCTCGGGGTGGGGCAGCTCGCCGTTGTGCACATGCAAACGGCCAAATTCCGCGCATCGGTTGAGCGTCGGGATGGCTTTGCCCGGATTGAGCAATCCCTTTTCATCGAACGCCGCTTTGATGCCATGGAACTGTTCGATTTCGGCACCGGCGAACTGCACGCACATCTCGTTGATTTTCTCCACGCCGACACCGTGCTCGCCGGTGACCGTGCCCCCGACTTCGACGCATAACTGCAGGATGGCGCTGCCTACCCGTTCGGCGGCTTCGAGCTGCCCGGGCTGATTGCCGTCAAAAAGGATCAGGGGGTGGAGGTTGCCGTCGCCGGCATGAAAGACATTGACCGTCTCGAGGGCCTCGGCGGCGCTGATCTCGCTGATCCGGCGCAGTACGTAGGCAAGCTGCTTGCGGGGGATGGTGCCATCCATGCAGTAGTAATCGGGCGAAATCCGGCCAACAGCCGGGAAGGCCGCTTTGCGTCCGGCCCAGAAGCGGGCCTTCTCTTCATCATCGGCGGCCACCTGGATGCGGGTTGCGCCATGATCGCGCAGGCATTCATCCACCGCCTTGAGCTGGTCGGCGACCTCGGCCTCACTGCCATCGAGCTCACAGATAAGGATCGCTGCGGCGTCGGTATCATACCCGGCCTGGACAAAATCCTCGGCCGCTTGAATCGCCGCGCCGTCCATCATCTCCAGCCCGCCGGGGATAATGCCCCGGGCAATCAGTCCGGCCACGGCATGGCCGCCGGATTCGACATCCGCAAACGACGCCATGAGCACCTGCTTGGTCAACGGGTTGGGCAGCAGTTTGACCGTGACCTCGACAATCACGCCCAGCATGCCCTCGGAGCCATGCATCAGGGCCAGTAGATCAAGCCCGGGGCTATCCAGTGACTCGGAGCCGATGGTGGTGAGCTCGCCCTCCATGGTGATGACCTTGACGGCGAGGACGTTATGAACGGTCAAGCCATATTTCAGGCAGTGCACGCCGCCGGCATTCTCGCCGACGTTGCCGCCGATCGAGCAGGCGATCTGCGAGGAAGGATCGGGCGCGTAGTAAAGCCCGTAGGGTGCCGCCGCTTCGGTGATCGCCAGATTGCGGACGCCGGGCTCGACACGGGCGATCCGCCGGTGGTGATCGATCTCACGGATCCGGTTGAATTTGCCCATGGCCAGCAGCACCCCCTGGGGATGGGGCAGGGAGCCGCCGGACAGGCTGGTGCCTGACCCGCGTGTGACCACTGGCACGCCGGCCTCGTGGCACAGCCGCAGAACGGTCTGAACCTGTTCGATGGTCTCGGGCACCACCACCAGTCGAGGCAGTTGCTTGTACGGCGCAAGGCCATCGCACTCGTAGGCGCGCAAGCCGGCTTCGTGAACGATCAGCCCTTCTTCCGGCAGGACCTGCCGGAGCGCGTCAATGAGCGGGTCGACGTCGACATCGAAGCGCAGGTCTTCGTCCCGGAACAATGCATGGGCTGGCATGCCGTCTCCTCCCGTTAATTGGTCTGACCAACTTATCGCAGGCGACGGCTGTGCTCAAGCCCGCTCCGGATCCGGGCGGGCCTGAGCCGGTGTCGGGCAATCAGTGCGCTTGCTGGTCCTCGGCCAGATAGAGCCAGGTTTCGACCACGCTGTCCGGGTTGAGCGAGACGCTCTCGATGCCCTGTTCCATCAGCCACCGGGCCAGATCGGGATGATCCGACGGACCCTGGCCGCAGATGCCGACATACTTGCCCGCCCGGCGTGCGGCCTGGATGGCCATCTCCAGCAGTGCTTTCACCGCCGGGTCGCGCTCTTCGAACAGATGGGCGACCAGGCCGGAGTCCCGATCCAGTCCCAGGGTCAGCTGGGTGAGATCGTTGGAGCCGATGGAATAGCCATCGAAGATTTCGAGGAACTCATCGGCGAGCACGGCGTTGGAGGGCAGCTCGCACATCATGATGACCTTGAGGCCGTCCTTGCCTTTTTCGAGGCCATTGGCGGCCAACAGCTCCACCACCTGTCGGCCTTCTTCGGGGGTGCGGACAAAGGGGATCATGATCCAGACATTGGTAAAGCCCATGGTGTCGCGGACCTTGCGCAGCGCCCGGCACTCGAGCTCGAAGCAGGGGCGGAAGTCTTCGGCGATGTAGCGCGAGGCCCCCCGGAAGCCGATCATCGGGTTTTCTTCTTCGGGTTCATAGGCGGCGCCGCCAATCAGATTGGCGTATTCGTTGGATTTGAAATCCGACATGCGCACGATGACCGGCTTGTCGCCGAAGCTTGCCGCCAGGGTACTGATGCCCTCGGCGAGTTTGTCGACATAAAAGCTCACTGGATCGTCATAACCGGCGATCTGGTTCTGGATGACCGCCTGCAGATCCGCGGATTGTTGATCGAACTCCAGCAACGCACGCGGGTGGATGCCGATCATGCGATTGATGATGAACTCCAGCCGCGCCAGGCCGACGCCGGCGTTGGGCAGCTGGGCAAAGTCGAACGCCCGATCCGGGTTGCCGACATTCATCATGATCTTGAAAGGCAGTTCCGGCATGTTGCCAAGGGCGATCTCTCTGACCTCGAAATCCTGGATGCCGCGGTAGATATAGCCGGTATCGCCTTCGGCGCAGGAGACGGTCACCTCGGTGCCATCGCTGATCCGTTCGGTGCCTTCGCCGGTTCCGACCACCGCCGGGATCCCCAGCTCGCGGGCGATGATGGCCGCATGGCAGGTGCGACCGCCGCGGTTGGTGACGATGGCCGCGGCGCGTTTCATGATCGGCTCCCAGTCCGGGTCGGTCATGTCGGTCACCAGCACGTCCCCGGCCTCGACATCGTGCATGTCGTTGATGTCATCGATCACCCGGGCCCGGCCGGCGCCGATGCGCTGACCGATGGCGCGGCCCTCGACCATGACCTGGCCGCGCTCGTGGAGCTGATAGCGCTGCAGGCTCTGCCCGCCATCCCGACTTTTGACCGTCTCGGGGCGGGCCTGGAGGATGAATAGCCGCCCGGTCTCGCCGTCCTTGCCCCATTCGATGTCCATGGGCCGGCCATAGTGGCGTTCGATGGTCATGGCCTGGCGGGCCAGCGACTCGACCTCTTCATCGGTCAGACAAAAGCGCATGCGCTCGGCGTCGTCGGTCTCCACCACCTTGACCAGTTCGTCGCCACCCTCATCGTTGTAGACCATCTTGATGGCCTTCTCGCCGAGGGTGCGCCGCAGCACCGCCGGACGGCCGGCGTCCAGCGTCGCTTTGTGGGCATAGAACTCGTCCGGGTTGACCGAACCCTGGACGACGGTTTCGCCCAGCCCGTACGAGGCGGTAACAAAGACCACATCCCGAAAGCCGGACTCGGTGTCCATGGTAAACATCACCCCCGAGGCGCCGGTATCCGAGCGGACCATCTCCTGCACCCCGGCCGACAGGGCAACCTGTTCGTGGGCAAAGCCGTGGTGGACGCGATAGGAGATGGCACGGTCGTTGAATAGCGAGGCGAATACATCGCGAATGTAATGCAGGACGTGATCCAGCCCGCGGACGTTGAGATAGGTCTCCTGCTGCCCGGCGAACGACGCATCGGGCAGGTCCTCGGCGGTGGCCGAGGATCGCACCGCGACAGCCAGCTCGGTGGACTTGCCGGTGCGCTCGACCAACGTCTCCCAGGCAGAGACGATCTGTTCGTGGAGGGCCGGTGGAAAGGGGGTGTCCATGATCATCTGGCGGATATCCGCGCCGGTCTGGGCCAGTGCCCGGGTGTCATCGACATCCAGGCCCTCGAGGGCCTTTTCGATGCGTTGGCGCAGGCCGCTTTCATCGAGGAAATCCCAGTAAGCCTGAGCGGTGGTGGCAAAGCCACCGGGTACCTGGACGCCGGCATCGGCCAGGTTGCTGATCATCTCGCCCAGCGAGGCATTCTTGCCGCCGACGCGCTCGACGTCACCCATTCCAAGGGATTCAAACCAGACTACGTACTCGCTCACTTGTGTTCTCCCTCTCCACGTAGCGGCGGGAGCGGTACACTGGCGTACCGTTCCCGTTGAATAAGGTTGATCCTGCCATGGCCAATGCCCGCAGTGTGTTCTTCGTCTCCGACCGTACCGGCATCACCTCCGAGACCCTTGGCCACAGCCTGCTTACGCAGTTTCCGCTCGACTGTACGCCGGTCAGTATGCCTTTCACCGACAGCCCCCAGGCGGTGGACGCAGCGATTGAGCGCATCGAAGCCGCCGGGGCCGCCAATGGCAGCCGACCGATCGTTTTCAGCACCATCATCGACGCCGGCCTGCGCAATCGGCTGCGGCGGGTGAACGCGGTGGTGTTTGATTTCTTCGACACCTTTATCGGGCCACTGGAAAGCGAGCTCGGCATGGAGTCGAGCCACACCGTCGGTCAGAGCCATGGCATGGCGGACCCGGGGGCATACAACCTGCGCATTGATGCCATGAATTACGCCCTGTCCGCGGATGATGGCGCCATCGTCCGTCACTACGAACAGGCGGATGTCATCCTGGTGGGCGTCTCGCGCTGCGGGAAAACCCCCACGTGTATCTATATGGCGCTGCACTACGGGTTGTTTGCGGCCAATTATCCGCTGACCGACGACGACCTTCTGAGTGGTCGACTCCCCGAGGTGCTTCGCCCGCACCGAAACCGGCTCTACGCGCTGACCATCCGGCCCGAGCGCCTCGCACAGATCCGTGCCGAGCGCCGGCCCAACACGCGCTATGCCTCGCTGCGCCAATGTCAGTACGAAACCGCCCGTGCCGAAGGACTGTTTCATCAAGAGAAACTGCCTTTCTCGGACACCACGACCATGTCCATTGAAGAAATCGCCGCCACGATGATCCAGTCCCGCCAATTGCCGCGCAGACTGTATTAAAAACCCCCGCCGAATGCCAGCGGCCGCCCAAACCGCTCGGTCGGCTGTGCTAGCATCTGCGGCATGCTTGCAAATCCCGCCAACCGGCTCACGGACACTCTGGGCGAGGGTGATTTCGCCGCGCTCATGGAGCTCTACGAGGCCAACTACATTTATCTGCGCCGTCTTGTACCGCAGCTGGATGGTCAACATGACGCCCAGCTTTCGCAGGTCGAGCGGGGCCCGGATCTGCATCTGGCGGTCACCGAGCGTTGCCCGTATACGACAACGCTCATGCTCACCCATACCTTCTCCGGCACCGCCGGCGCCGAGGCACTGCCGGATTTGATGGTGCGTATCTACCACGACGCCCGGGTGGCCGAGGTGGTGGCCGAATCCTGGCCGGACCGACGGCGACCGGGCCCGGCGGAGGGCACCGCTGAGGCCGCGAGTGGCCAGAGTCAGCTCCACTGGCGCTGGTCGATGAATCGGTTTCTCAACCGCTGGCTGCGCTATTGCCTCCACGAGGGCCATGGTTTCGACAACGAGGGGGGCGTTGCTGGCGCCGTGGTCGATCGGCCGGATGCCCGCCGTTGGGCGGTGTGAGGCGACGATGCGTCTGTCCAGTCGCGGCCGCTATGCCCTGACCAGTGTGATGGATCTTGTCATGCACCAGCAGCAGGGGGCCGTCACGCTAAGCGATATCTCGACCCGACAAGGGGTGTCACTTTCGTATCTCGAGCAGCTTTTCGCGCAGCTGCGAAAAACCGGCCTTGTGCAGGGCGTACGCGGTCCGGGCGGGGGTTATCGCCTGACCACCTCGGCCGACTCAATCAGTGTCGCCGCGGTGGTGCTGGCCGTTGAGCGGAGCGCGGAGGCGGTGGCCGAGGCGGAGGCGCATGGCAGCGAAACAGAACGCTGTCTCACCCACGAGCTCTGGTCCGAGCTCTCCGGACAGATTCAGGCCTTTCTGGACGGGATTACCCTCGCGGATCTGGCCTGTCATCCCAATCTGGTCGCTGCGGTCGGCTCAGCCGGTGCTAGCCGTCCAGATTCACCAGCCCCATCCTGACCGCGGCGAGGGTCGCCTCGGCCCGTGTCGAGACATCCAGTTTGAGATAGATCGACTTGATATGGCCGGCAACGGTGGAGGGCTTGATATCCAGGGTTTCGGCGACCTGGTGACGGTCATAGCCTTTGCAAAGCAGCGCCAGAACGTCCGTTTCGCGACGGGTCAGGTTGTTGGCCGTGCGGTTGAACACGCCATTGTCACCCGTCGCCGGCTGCATTCGCGTCTGCGCATCACCCTCGAACCGACGCAGTATCTGTCGCATGACCTCCGGTGAGAGCGCCGGCTCCCCGCGTCCGATGCGCTCGAACAACGATCGGATCCCCTTGTCGCCGTGGTCTTTGAGGATATAACCATCCAGACCGTGTCGCAGCGCGGCCAGCAGATGAGGCTCGTCATCATGGCGGGTGATGATCACCCGGGGCGCAGTCGGGTGATGGGTCCGTGCATGGGCGAGCAGTTCCAGGCCCGATCCGTCCGGCAGATAAAGATCAGTGATCAGCATCCCCGGCATCATGCGCCGGATCATTCCATAGGCGACTTTCAGACAATCGGCAACGTCGACGTCAAGCTGCGGGTAGAGTCCGACCAGAATCCGACCGAGCCGTTGTTGTTCGGTTGGATCGGGGTCGACGATCAACGCCCGTTTCATGATTCCCCCTTTGGGCCAACGCTCCCTGATGGCCGGTCGGTCGCACTATTACGACCAGGGGATGAGATATAGCAGGTAAAGCGGTGGGTACGAAGCCCCCCATATAGGGGGCTAGTGGTCGAGAATCTGTTTGAGAAAGGCCTGGGTTCTGGGCTGGGTCGGATTGCTGAAAAAGGTCGACGGTGGCGCTTCTTCGACGATTTCACCCCCATCCATGAAGATCACCCGGTCGGCAACGGTCTTGGCAAATCCCATCTCGTGGGTGACACAAAGCATGGTCATGCCACTGCCCGCGAGTTCGATCATGACGTCGAGCACCTCTTTGATCATCTCTGGATCAAGGGCAGAGGTCGGTTCGTCGAACAGCATGATCTTGGGCTGCATGCAAAGCGCCCGTGCGATGGCAACACGCTGCTGCTGACCGCCCGAGAGCTGCCCCGGGTATTTATCCGCCTGTTCGGGGATGCGCACTCGCTCGAGATAATGCATGGCCGTGTCGATGGCCTCTTTGCGGGGCGTTTTCCGAACCCAGATCGGTGCAAGCAGACAGTTCTCGAGCACGCTCAGATGCGGGAACAGGTTGAAGTGCTGGAAGACCATTCCGACTTCGCGCCGGATGGCCTCGATGTTTTTCAGATCCTCGTTCAATTCGACGCCATCCACCTCGATCTGGCCGCGCTGGTGTGCCTCGAGGTGATTGATGCAGCGGATGAAGGTCGACTTGCCCGACCCCGAGGGCCCACAGATGACGATCCGCTCACCTCTTTTGACCGACAGGTTGAGGGACTTGAGCACATGGAACTCGCCGAACCACTTGTTCAGGTCGTTGACCTGGATGATCTCCTGGCTGCTGGCCTGGGATTCGACCGGTTGGTCGGGGGCAACAACGGCCGGATCGTTGGTCTGTGACATGATGCGTCTCTCTCCTGTTCAGCTGCGATGGCCGGTGTCGAGGTTTTTCTCCAGCCGATGGCTGTAGCGCGACATGCCAAAGCAGAACACCCAGAAGCAGAACGCCACGAACAGGTAGCCTTCTGCCATGACATTATCCCAGGCCGGGTCGCTGAGCGTGGATTTGACCGCCCCGAGCAGATCGAACAGCCCGATGATGAGCACCAGCGTGGTGTCCTTGAAAAGCGAAATAATGGTATTGGCAATGCCGGGGATCACGATCTTCAGCGCCTGGGGCAGGATGATCAGCCGCATGCGGCGCCAGTAGCCCAGTCCCAGGGCTTCGGCGGCCTCGTACTGACCCTTGGGAATGGCCTGCAGCCCACCGCGGACCACTTCGGCCATGTAGGCCGACTGAAAAAGCGTAATCCCCACCAGTGCCCTTAACAGTTTGTCGAAGGTCACCCCCTCGGGGAGGAAGAGCGGCAGCATGACCGAGGCCATGAACAAAATGGTGATCAACGGCACGGCCCGCCAGAACTCGATGAACACCACGCAGATCCCGCGGATGATGGGCATCTCGGATCGGCGCCCCAGCGCCAGCAGCGTGCCAATGGGCAGGGCGGCGATGATGCCGACATAGGCAAGAATCAGGGTGAGCATCAGCCCGCCCCAGCGCGAGGTATCGACGGATTCAAGCCCGAAGTGACCGCCGGCGATGAGGAAATAGGCCGCCACCGGCAGTCCTGTCAGCCCGAAGATGGCGAGCCACTTGCGTATGGCCGCGGCAATGGGCAGAAACTGTGGGACGACCGCCAGGGCAAAAAGCGCAAAAACCAGATTCGGTCGCCACCACAGCTCGTCCGGGTAGAAGCCGTAGATGAAAAACCCGAGCCGCTGCTGGACAAAGACCCAGCAGGCGGCACCGGGTGCACAGGCCTCGGGGCCATCGCCGCTGAAAACGGCACTGATGAACGCCCAGTCTATGAGTGGAATGAGTGTGCTGAGCAGCCAATAACCGACGACAATCGTCAGCACGCTGTTGTACCAGGTCGAAAAGAGATTCTCGCGCAGCCACTTGAGTGCACCGCGTTCTGCCACCGGAGGCGGAAGGTCGGGTTGTGGCTGATGCATGGCCATGGGTTAGCGCTCCTTGAGCGCAACGGCGCGGTTGTAGAGGTTCATGAGCAGCGAAATGAACAGGCTGATGGACAGGTAAACGGCCATGGTCATTGCCACGATCTCCACCGCCTGCCCGGTCTGATTGAGGGTCGTGCCCATGAATACATTGACCAGGTCGGGATAGCCAATGGCAACGGCCAGCGATGAGTTCTTGGTCAGGTTCAGATACTGGCTGGTCAGCGGCGGGATGATCACCCGCATCGCCTGGGGAATGATGATCAGGCGCAGCACCCGCCGCGGTGGCAGGCCAAGGGCCAGGGCCGCTTCGGTCTGTCCTTTGCTGACCGATTCGATCCCCGAGCGGACGATCTCGGCAATGAATGACGCGGTGTAGAGCGTCAGGGCGAGCAGCAAAGCGCCCAGCTCGGGGATAGCGGTAATCCCCCCACGAAAGTTGAAGCCCCCGAGCGCTGGAATATCCCAGCTCACCGGGCCGCCCTGAATCAGATAGCCGAGCAACGGCAGCCCGAGAATCAGCACCGTGCCAATGGGCAGGACCGGGAATATCTCGCCGGTGGCCGCCTGTCGCCGGCGCGCCCACCGCGCCATGAAGAAGGTGACGACCAGACCGGCAGCCAGTCCGGCGCCGATCAACCAGGCGCCGGGCTCGAAGATCGGCTTGGGCAGAACAATGCCCCGGTTGCTGAGAAAGGCGACATCGCCGACGTTGACCGCCTGACGGGGGCCCGGCAGTGTCCCCAGAACCGCGAAATACCAGAAAAAGATTTGTAGCAATAACGGGATGTTACGAAAGATTTCGATGTAGGCCAGTGCAACCTTGCGGACCAGCCAGTTGCTCGACAGTCGGGCCACACCCATGACAAAGCCCACAACGGTGGCCAGCAAAATCCCCAGCCCGGAGACGAGGACCGTGTTGGCGAGGCCCACCAGAAACGTCCGGCCGTAGGTCATGGTCTCGTCGTACTCGATAAGACTCATGATGATGCCAAAGCCGGCGGTGCTGTTGAGAAAACCAAAGCCGGTGCTGATGCCCCGGCTTTCCATGTTGCTGATGGTGTTCTGGAAAAGCGTCCACCCAACCCAGGCCACGGTCAGGGCCGCGATGATCTGGAAAACCACCGCACGAACGCGGGGGTCGTTCCACGGTTTGGGTCGGCCGGGCCGAAGCGGTGTTCCGTCGCTTTCCATGGGTCGGGGCAGATCCCGTGTTGGTCGCTGTGGATAGGGCGGGGCACGGTCGGCCGTGCCCCGCCGGCTCTGTCATCGTCCAGTCGTGGTTTACCGGAACGGCGGTGCGTAGAGGATGCCGCCCTCGGTCCACAGCTCGTTGACGCCTCGGCTCAGCCCAATCGGTGTATTGGGGCCGACGTTGCGCTCGAACATCTCGCCGTAGTTACCGATCTGGGTGAGGACATCGACCATGAAGTCATCATCAAGGCCGAGGATCTCGCCCATATTGCCCTCGGTGCCCAGGATGCGGGCCACGTTCGGGTTGTCGGACTCGAGCATCTCGTCAACGTTGGCCGAGCTGATGCCGTACTCTTCGGCGTTGATCTGCCCGAACAGCACCCACTTGACCACGTTGAACCACTCGTCATCACCCTGGCGGACCACCGGACCCAGCGGCTCTTTGGAGATCACCTCCGGCAGGATGACGGCCCCGTCGGGGTCGCTGAGCTGGGTGCGGAGTGCCGCCAGCTGAGAGGTATCCGACGTCAGCACGTCACAGCGGTTATTGTCGAACGCCTGGGCACTGGCCTCGGACGAGTCCACCACAACGGCCTCGAACTCCATGTCGTTGGCACGGAAGTAATCGGCCAGGTTGAGCTCGGTGGTCGTGCCGGCCTGCACGCAGACGGCGGCACCGTCGAGCTGCTCGGCACTGTCAATGCCCAGCGCCTCGTCAATCAGAAAGCCCTGACCGTCGTAGTAGTTGGTCCCGGTGAAGTTCAGCCCCAGCGATGCATCGCGGGTGGTGGTCCAGGTCGTGTTGCGCGAGAGCATGTCGATCTCGCCCGATTGCAGCGCCGTGAAACGCTCGGCGGCGGTCAGCGGCACGAACTCCACGGCCTCGGCGTCACCCAGCACGGCGGCGGCAACGGCACGGCAGGTATCGACATCGATGCCCGTCCAGTTACCGTCGCTGTCCGGCTGCGAGAACCCGGGCAGCCCCGTGCTCACGCCACAGCGCAGCTGCCCGGCGTCACGCACATCGTCCAGCGTGGCCGCCTGTGCCTGGCCGCCCAGGGCGACCAGCCCGGCTGTGGCCAGCCCAACAGTCATGATTGTCTTTTTCATCGGTTCTTACCCTCTGTTGCATCGAGGTTGATAGAAAGCCCTTCGGCGAACAGTGACGTAGCAATCGTCGTGCCAAAGCGATTTCTCTCCTCCACTCAGCGGCTTCTATCACTGCTCGCATCGTTGTTATGTCACGAACGCACCATCATGGACAACCCGTTTGCAGCGATGCATCGGAGTGGTGCGACGCGCCGTGAACCGTTGCCTTGCTCGTTTGATGCACGGGTCGAGATCGATCTGGTCGCGGCTTTAAGGGATGATGGCCCGCGAACCCAAAGCTGAGGCGAAGCCTTGAGTATCAACCCGTTCGCATTGCATCTGCCCGAGCAGATCCGGTTCGGCCGTGGCGTTGCGCACGACGCCGTGGATGCCATCGCCGCGACCGCGACCGACGTGTTGCTGATCCATGGGGCAAATCCAGCGCGCGCCAAGTGGCTTGTCGATGCGCTACGGCACCGGGGAGTCGCCGTGGAGCCGCTGGCGTGTCCGCGCGAGCCGGATGTGGCGTTGGTGGAATCGGCCGTGGCCAGCGGTCGCCGGGTGCGCGTTCGTGCCGTCGTCGGGCTGGGCGGCGGTGCCGTGATCGATCTCGCCAAGGCGGTGGCCGGGCTCGTGCCGGCCAGGCGGCATGTGCTCGATTACCTCGAGGTCGTCGGCGGCGGGCAGACCCTGGATGCCACACCATTGCCGTTTTTTGCGCTGCCGACCACCGCCGGGACCGGTGCCGAGGTGACGGCCAATGCGGTGATTGATGTGCCGGACGCCGGTCGGAAAGTCTCGCTGCGCGATCCCCGGCTTCTGCCGCGGTGCGCGTTCGTCGATCCGACGCTGACCGATCAGTGCCCGCGCTTGGTGACGCTGGCAAGTGGCCTGGATGCGATCACCCAGGTCATCGAGCCGTTTTTAAGCGGGATGGCCAATGCCTTTACCGATGTGATCTGCCGCGACGCCATCCCTCGGGGCCTACAGGCACTGCCCCGGCTGATGGAAGCCGAGGATCCAGCGGCGCGGGACGAAATGGCCTGGGTGAGCCTGTCTGGCGGGCTGGCCCTTGCCAACGCCAAGCTGGGTGCCGTCCACGGCCTGGCAGGCCCATTGGGCGGGGTTTGTACTGCACCCCACGGCGCCATTGCCGGGGCGCTGCTCGCCCCCGTGCTCGAAGCCAACGAGGCGAGCGTTGAAGGCGAAGTGGCTGTCCGGCTGCAAACAATCAAGCACTGGATCGCCGCTGCCCTGGGTGGCGGGGACAAAGACGCGCTCGAGACGCTGGCTTGTTGGGTCCGGGCGCAGGGCTTGCCGGGTCTGGCGTCGGCGGGGGTCGATCGCGACAGCTTGCCGGCGATTGCCCGGGCAGCCGCCCAGTCGTCATCGATGAAGGGCAATCCGGTTGTTCTCTCTAGCGCGGAACTTGTCCGGGCGATGGAAGCGGCCTGGTAGGCGCCGGGTTGCGGGCGTGAGATCACTGACGTGGCCGCCTGGCTCTGCTACCTTTGCTCCCAACGATCATGAAGGAGAAATCGATGCGCAGTTCATCAATGACCGTCATCGGCGGCTGGGTGGGTCGTCAAACGGGTCGGGCACTGCTTTGTGTGTTCGCAGGCACGATCTTGCTGGCCCTGTCCGCTCGGGTCGAAATCCCCTTCTGGCCGGTGCCCTTTACCATGCAGACCTTTGTCGTGCTGGCGCTTGGGCTTGTCTACGGCCCCATGCTCGGGGCGGCCACCGTGCTCACCTACCTGGGTCAGGGGCTGCTCGGGCTGCCGGTCTTCGCCGCCGGGGGTGGTCCTGCGTATCTGGCCGGGCCAACCGGCGGTTATCTCATCGGCATGGTGCCGGCCGCCTGGATCGCCGGTCAGCTGGCGCTGCGCGGCTGGGTGAGACACCCGGTCAGCGCGGTTCTGGCGGCCGGTCTGGCAAATGCCGCGGTCTATGTAGTCGGCGTGGGCTGGCTGGCGGCCTGGATGGGTAGCCTCGAGCAGGCGATCGCGGCCGGGTTGCTGCCTTTTCTGCCAGGGGCGGCGATGAAGATTGCCGGCGCCGGTCTTGTCGGCTGGGCGATGACGCGTCTGGCCCGACGCGGCTAGGATCAGGCAGCCCGAGGCTGCGTCAGAGGAGGAGAGCGGCCGTGGAGATATCCAGAGGCGGTCATCGGCTTGTGGAGATTGCCGAGGGCTTGTATCGCTTTGATACTGGCTACTATCGCGCCGCCCACACCGCCGCCTACCTCCTTGAGAGCAACGACGCGATCGGCATTGTGGATAGCGGGGTCGCGGCCAATGTGCCCGCCCTGCTGGCGGCGATCCATGCGCTCGGCGGTTCGGCCGACACCATCGAGTGGATCATCCCCACCCATGTGCACCTGGATCATGCCGGCGGCGTCGGGGGGCTGTCCGCCGCCAGCGGCAAGGCCCGTGTCGGTGTCCATCCATCCGGTGCCGAACACCTCGCTGACCCGGCCCGGCTTGAAGCGGGCGTGCGAGCCCTCTACGGAGACGCGTTTTTCGATCGGGAATATGCGCCGCTGACGCCCGTCGCGGCCGATCGCCTGGTCGAGCTCGGGGACGGCGAGCATTTGCGCGTTGGTCAACGAACACTTCGGGTCCTGCACACCCCCGGACATGCCTGGCATCACTTGAGTCTGTACGACGAGCACAGCTCGACCCTGATTGCCGGGGATGCCTGCGGGGCGGGCTATCCGGGTTTCGGTGCCGAGGGCGCGCCGCTGATGGTGCCTGTGGTGCCGCCGCCACAGTTCAAGCCTGAAGCCTATCGCGCCACCCTGGCGCGCATCGCGGCGTTGCAGCCGGCCCGGATTGCGCCAGCGCATTTTCCGCTGATCACCGACGTGACCGGTACCACGGAGCGGCTCGGGCAAATGCTCGATGCCGGTCTCGAGCAGACCGCGCAGGCCGCATCCCCTCAGGATCTGGAAGCCAGGCTGCTCAGGCGATGGGCGGAGTGGCTGCCCGATGGGTGCTCCGAGGCCGCCTTCCGCGAGGCCTATGGCCTTGATATCTGGCTAACCGCGGAGGGTATGTGGCTTTGGCGCCGTAAACAGGAGAAAAAAGCCGCCGGTTGAACCCACCGCGGCGATCTGGAGGAGGGAAGGCCATGACGCATGGACAGGATTACTCGGCCCTGTATCGGCAGTCGATCACCGACCCGGAAGGATTCTGGGCAGAGCAGGCCGCCCGGGTGGACTGGGAACAACCATGGGATCGGGTTCTGGATGATCGCGATGCGCCGTTCTATCGCTGGTTCACCGGCGGTCGGTTGAATACCTGCTACAACGCCATCGACCGGCATGTCGAACGTGGCCGGGGCGAGCAGGATGCGATTATCTGGGATAGCCCGGTGACCGGGCAGAGCCGACGGTACAGTTATCGCGAACTGCAGGACCAGGTGGCCCGCCTGGCGGGGGTCATCCGTGGCCTCGGGGTCGAGAAGGGTGACCGGGTGGTGATCTACATGCCCATGGTGCCCGAGACGGCCATGGCGATGCTGGCCTGCGCGCGCATCGGCGCCATCCACTCGGTGGTGTTTGGCGGTTTTGCCGCCCCCGAGCTGGCCAAGCGCATCGAAGATGCCGACCCGCGGTTGGTGATCAGCGCTTCTTGCGGGATCGAGCCGAGCGGCGTTGTCGATTACAAGGCCCTGCTGGATGACGCCTTGCAGATGAGCGAGGGCCGTATCGCCCATTGCCTGATCCTGCAGCGCGACACCCGGCGATGCGAGCTGCAGGAAGGCCGGGATATCGACTGGGACGAGGCGCTCGCCACCGCCGAGCCGGTGGATCCGGTCGCCGTCGAGGCCGATCATCCGCTCTATATCCTCTACACCTCGGGTACCACCGGGCGGCCCAAGGGGATCGTCCGGGATCATGGCGGTCACGCGGTGGCCCTGTGCTGGACCCTTCCGAACATCTACGGAATCCAGCCCGGCGAGGTGATGTTCACCGCCTCGGATGTCGGTTGGGTAGTGGGGCATTCCTATATTGTTTACGGTCCGCTGCTCAATGGCTCGACGACGGTGATTTTCGAGGGCAAACCGGTTGGCACACCGGATGCCTCGGCCTTCTGGCGGATCGTCGAGCGCTACAAGGCGCGGGCGCTTTTTACCGCCCCCACGGCGTTGCGTGCCATTAAAAAGGAGGATCCCGACGGCGAGGCCATCAAGGCACGGGATCTGAGTACGCTGCGGGCCTTTTTCCTTGCCGGTGAGCGGTCTGATCCGGACAGCGTGCGGTGGGCCGAGCAGCAGCTGCAAAAACCGGTGCTCGATCATTGGTGGCAGACAGAGACCGGTTGGGCGATCGCCGGATACCCGTTCGGGTATGAGTCGATTCCGGTAAAGATCGGGGCCGCGGGGCTGCCAATGCCCGGCTACGATGTCCGCGCCCTGGATGAGGCGGGCGATCCCATGCCGGTGGGTGAGCTTGGCAACATTGCCATCCGTTTGCCGTTGCCGCCCGGCACGCTGACCACACTATGGGGCAATCGGGAACGGCACCACGAGAGTTACCTGGCCCGTTATCCCGGGTACTACCTCACCGGCGATTCCGGGTTGGTTGATGAAGACGGCTATGTCCACATCATGAGCCGCATCGATGATGTCATTAACGTCGCTGGTCATCGCCTGTCCACCGGACAGATGGAGGAGGTGCTCATCGATCATCCCGATGTCGTGGAGGCGGCGGTATTCGGGGTCGCCGATGCCACCAAGGGCCAACTGCCGGTCGGGCTGGTGGTGCCCGGGGCGAGCTTTGATGGTGATGACAAGGCACTTGCCGAAGCGTTGATTGGGCGGGTTCGCGAGCAGATCGGTCCGGTGGCCGCATTCAAACACTGCCGGATCGTTCGCCGTCTGCCCAAGACCCGATCGGGCAAGACCTTGCGGGGCACCATGCGCAGCATTGCCAACGGCGAGGACTATACGGTACCGGCGACCATCGATGACCCGAGCATTCTCGATGAGATTGCCGAGGACATCGGCCGCATCCGGTCCTGAGGCTCAGTGCACCCCGAGGATCCAGCCCTCCACCTCGGCGCGTTGGCGGATCCCGGCATCCACGGGTGGGTGGAGCAGGTCGCCGAGCTCGCCGCTGCGGTCGGCGGCGGCGAGCCCGGCTGCCACCACATAGGCATCGTGCTGATCCGGCGTGCGTGAACCGCGCGGGTAGCGGGCGCTCCAGAGGCTGGGGTAGATCTCGGCGATGGCCGAGCGGCCGTGCGGGATCTGCCAGCCGTCAAACGGCCAGACATGCAGGTCGCCGGCATGGGCGCGTCGCAGTCTGGCCAGCCAGGGCAGGCCCGCATGGGTGGACTTGGCGACCGAGCCGGGGACATCGAAATGAAAGACCGACTTGGCGCCAACCTGCTCCTCTGCCGCCCGTCGCCAGCGGGCATCGCCCGGCCAGCCGCCGGCGCCCTCAATCTGGCCACGGCGGACCGCCTCGACGGTGACCCGGGGCTGGTCGGTGGGGTAGGCGGCGCTGAAGCGCTTCAGGAACCCATCCCAGTCGGTGTGGATGCCATGGTGCTTGAACCATGCCCATGGAAAGGCAAACCCGTGATCGATCCCGACCAGGGTGGGTTCGGGGGCATCGAGCACGGTCTCGAGCCAGTCGAATAATGACCGCCGGCTCCAGTGACGGCGCCGGTTGGTGTCGCGCCGGATCTCCCGCGCCCGGCCATCGGTGCTGGCCACATAGACGCGAAGTCCGGTCAGACCCGTCTCGGCGGTCCCGGCACCGGAATAGTCGATGCCGATATAGCGTTGGAATTGCTGTTCAGCCAACGCGCAACCGATTCGCTTCCCGGGCCTGGAGAATGGCGTTGGCCGTGCTGTCGCCGGCGCTCAGCGCCCCCTCGATCAGGCCCGGGCTCTGGGTGGCGGTCTCGGCGCTGCAAAACCAGAGCCGATCGTCGAGATGTCCCTGACGCAGTTGATTGGATGCCACGCGCGGATGCTCCACCGGGCCGGTCAGATCGGCTTCGGCGCAAATCCACGGATCGGTGGCCCAGTCGCGGATCGTCAGCGACACGGGCGCGGCGGCGGGCGGGCCGAAGCAGCGCTCGAGCTGCTCGATGATGGCCTCGCGCAGACCCTCTTCGTGGCGTTGTCCGGGCGGTGTGGCGATAAAGCCAAAAAGGGCCGCGGCATCATCGCCGAAGCTGTGGTCATGGACCTCGAACAACGGCCCGGTGCGGCTTGCAACGCGCCCCGACAGTCCCATGGATCGCCAGAACGGCCTGTCATACTGGACCACCACCTTGGCCTGGGCGGCCATCCAGGTCGGTGTCGAGGCCAGGGTGTCGGCGAGTTGCGGGGTAAGCGCTGCTGGCAGATCAATATGCGCGTGGATGATCCGAAGCGGGGCCGCCAGGACAACCTGTTCAGCGGATACGGTCGGCCGGCCGTTGACCCATAGCCGCAGTTTTCCATCCTCTGTCGTCTCAACAGCCTCGACCGGGGTGTCCGTGAGAAGATGGGCGTCGGGCAAGGGCGCCGACATGGCCCGGATAAACTGCGCCTGACCGCCAACGACCCGCGCCATTCCGTACTGGCCGGGCAGTGGTCGGCGCACCGGCTGCGGCGCAAAACCATCGAGAATGGCATCGCCGCTTTCATACTGGTCAAAAACCGCCAGTGACAGATGGTCCAGCCATTGCTGGACCACTGGCTGGAAAGGCGGCCATATCCAGCTTGGCCCGAGATCGCCCCGGCACCGGCCGTGGTCATCCACAAGGCTGTCGATGCGTCCCCCGAGCGTGGGCCGGGCCTCCAGCACCATCGCCGCCAGACCGGCGTCGTGAAGGCGACGTGCAGCGGTCAATCCGGCCAGACCGCCTCCGACAATGGCAACGGGGGTTTGATACATCGCCACAGTGTGGCGGTTAACGGCGGTCGCGTCAGCCCCTCAGCCGTGGGAGCGTGGCGGATCACCTTCGATGACCTGGCTTTCTGTCGCCGCGGTGTCCGCCGGATGGGGTGTGGTTCGAATCATCGATTCCACATCCTGGATCATCGATCGAAAGCCGGGCGCGTTGCGCCGGTCATCGAGGGGGAGATCGACCGGGAGGTCCGCCTGGACGGTGGCCGGTCCGGCGCGCTCTTTGCCCAGCACTAGCACTCGGTCGCTTAGCAGCACCGCCTCTTCGATGTCGTGGGTGACAAACACGATGGCCGCAGGTGTGCGCTGCCGCAGCTGCACCAGGCCCTGCTGCAGCCGGCGTCGTGTGATCGCATCGAGCGCCGAGAACGGCTCGTCCATGAACAGCACCCTCGGCTCGACCGCCAGCGCACGCGCCAGCCCGATCCGCTGTTGCTGACCACCGGAGAGCATGTGCGGCCACCGATCGGCATATTCCAGAAGCTCGACCTGCTGGAGATACCGTTCGGCCCGTAACCGGCGCTCTGTCGCGCTCAGCCCGAGTCCCTCCAGGCCCAGCTCGACATTGGCGCGGACCCGACGCCAGGGCAAAAGCCGGGGCGCCTGAAACACCATGGACCAGGCCCGGGTGCCCGGGTCGGTCTGGGGCGCAAGCGCCACGGATCCGGCGAGCGGCGGTAAAAGCCCCGACAGCCCGCGCAACAGGGTGGATTTGCCTGCCCCCGAGGCGCCGACCACAGCGATGAGTTTCTGTGGTTCAAGGCCAAAGTGCACGCCCTCGAGCACCGGCACATCACCGAAGCCTACAGCCAGGTCGGTCGCCTGGAGGACCCGGGCACTGGCGTTCATTGGGGTTGCCACCTGAGCAAGCGGCGCTGGAGGACGACGAACAGCGCATCGATGACGGCATACAGTGCAGCGATGGTCAGCATGTAGACGACCACGATGTCGGTTGCCAGCAGGCTCGAGGCCTCCATCATCCGTTGACCGATCCCGGTGATGCCGAATAGTTCGGCGGCGACCACGGTCATCCAGCCCTGGCCCAGTCCGGCCCGCAGACCGCCCAGTATCCCCGGTGCGGCGGCCGGCAGCGTGACCTTGAAAAGACGGCGATCGACCCGATCCTGACCAAAGGCAGCAGCGACCTCATCAAGCCCCGGGTCGATGGCCTGCACGGCGCTGTAACTGGCGAAGTAATTAATCCAGAACACCCCGATGCTGATGATAAAAGCCGCCGCCGTGGGGGTGATCCCGAACCAGATGATGGCAAAAGGTATCCAGGCAAGCGGCGGGATCGGGCGCAACAACCGGGCGAGCCAGGCGTGGAGGGCATTGAAAAGCGGCAAAAGCGCCGCGGCCACACCGACCACCACGCCGAGACTCGAACCCAGCGCCATACCGATGGCGTAGTGGCGAAAACTGGAGACCACCATCGCCTGCCAGACGCCGTCGCGAATCTCGGCAACGAGCACCAGCGGAATGCTCGATGGCAGGGGCACAAGGGTACCCGGGAGAAGGCCCGAACGAAGCACTAGCTCCCAGATGAGCAGGAATGCGGTGAGGCCTGTCGCGCTCGCCAATAGCCGCTGACGCTGACTCATGGGTTGTCGGTGACCTGCTCGTAGAATCGCGTCTCGAAAAGGGCATCCAGGTCCACCTGGCGGGTGAGGGTGCCCTGGTCGATCTGGAAGTCATGCATCCGCCGAGTCCCCTGCCGAATACCCTGCGGGTCGGCGGCGTAATTGGACGCCGGCGACTGGAGCGCCGCTTCAACGGTATCGAGGGGGATCAGACGTTTACCGACAAACGCCCGGACATGGGGGGCGGCGGCCACGGGATCGTTTTCAAGCAACTCGGTGGCACGCACATGCAGCGCCACCAACTGTTGGATGGCTTGCGGGTGCTGATCGAGGATTGCCTCGCGGGCTGCCAGCACGGCACCGGGCTGCCCGGGCAGCATGGCCGGCGCGCGGGCCACGACCCTGGCATCGTCGAGTCGTGATTGCACGGTGGTCAGAATCGGCTCGAGAATCGAAGCGCCATCCACAGCGCCGGCAAGCAGTGCCTGCTGGACCCGATCTGCCCCCATCGGGACGATCTCCACGGCATCGGTGCCGATGCCCAGCGCTTCGGTCAACCAGTACCGCAGCACGGTATCGGGTACCGATCCTTGCGGGAAGGTCGCGATTCTCGGCGGCTCACCGGTCTCTGTGGTAAAGCGGGCAATGGCCTGGGCGGCGTCGCCTTCGCTGGCTTCGAAGCGGCTGGCCAGTTCGCCGCGTGCAACCAGCCCGATTTGCTCGCGAATGCTCGAGGCCAGTACCTTGATCGGCATCCCCCGAGAGCGGGCCACCATGGCAGGCCCAATGCCGAAGTACATGACATCCAGCTCGCCGGAGGCCATGGCCTGGACCATGGCCGGCCCGCTGCTAAAGCGAGTCAGCTCAAGGTCCAGGCCTGCCTCATCTGCCCAGTCAGCGTCTTCGAGGACAAACAGCTGAGCGACCGGCAGAATCGGCATGTAACCGACTTCGATCGTCGTCCCCTCGGCCCTGGCGGTCATACCGAGTACGATCGCCAACAACAGCGGAGTGAAAAACCAATGTCCGATGCGCATCCTTGGGTCCCGTTGCGTTTTTTATTATTGTCGGTGAACGATTCGCCTTTCCAAAGTAACGAACAGTTATATCCGTATAACCGTCTCCAGATCATTGCAGCCACCCGAAGGAGTCCAGTCATGGCCCGCGTCGGTTTCTCTCGCCTATTGTTGTTTTTATTGCTGTTCACAGCGGCGTCGCTCGCCCCGCCGGTCCTTGCGCATTCGCAGACCACTAAGAGCACACCGATGGATGGTGCGGTGCTGGAGGAAGCGCCCGAGCAAATCGAACTCCAGTTCGACTCGGCCATGCGCGTGATCAGCGTCACGCTCACCTCCGATGCCGGCGAGACATTTGCCCTCAGCCCGCAGGGTGGGCGAGACGCCTCGTCGCAGCTGATCGTGGATCTGCCGGCCCTGTCGCCGGCCGAATACCATCTCGAGTGGCGCGGGTTATCGGCCGATGGTCACTCGATGGCCGGTGGCATGACGTTCACGCTTGCCAATGATTGAGACGCTGACCGTCATTACCAAGGCAATGGCCTACGGATCGGGCCTGGTGGCGGCGGGCCAGGCGCTTTGTTTATGGGCAGTCCCCGGGGTGCCGGCGTCGGAATGTTCAATCATGCGTCGACAGGTGGGATGGCTGGCGCCGCTCGCCCTCGCCCTGGCGTGGGGGCTGGTGGCCCTGCAAGCGGTGTTTCTGGCGGGCGGGCGCTGGCAGGCCGCGGTGGATTTTGAACTCTGGGCGTTTGTCCTGGAGGGGCCTACCGGTCTGTCGCTTGGGGTCGAGACTGTCGGGCTGATCCTGCTCACGGGGCTTTTGTGGCCCGGTCGAGTGGGCGCGGGGGTTGGGCTTGTGGGTGCCCTGGTCTATTGCCTGGCGTTTGCACTGTCGGGGCATGTAGCGGTAACGGCGAGCGTTTGGCATCAGGCCTTGCTGGTTGTCCACATGCTTTGTCTGGTGTTCTGGGTGGGCATTTTCCCACCGCTATACCGCCTGGCGGGGCGTCAACCGCGGGTCGCGGGTGGAGTGGCCGAGGCCTTCGGGCAGCGGGCGGTTGGGGTGGTGGGTTTATTGGTTGTGGCCGGGGCGGTCACGCTGACCGGGCTGGTGGGCAATCCGTTAACGGCACTGGATAGCGACTACGGGCGGTTATTCGCGGTCAAGCTGGGGCTGTTTGCACTGGTGTTGATGGCCGCGGCGGTCAATAAGCTCGTCCTCTCTCCCGCGCTCAGCCGGGGTGAACCATCGGCGGGTCGGCGAATGCAGCGCTCGCTGTGGCTAGAAGGGATATTGATCGGCGGAATCATCGTCGTCACATCGATCTTCACCACCCTTACCGGCCCGGGCTGACGGGTGTGATGGCGGTGCCGGCGCGAGCGCCTGCCGCGCCGGCACCTACTCCTTGCCCGGGCGGGTCCGTTCCCTGGACGGCTTTCGAAGTGCCCGAGCGCAATATACGGGGTTACACGACAGGATACGTCGGAGTTTTGTTTGAAACCCTGTGGGCAGCATGATTGCAATGCGTCGGCAAAGTCTGGAAACTCAACCAAGCGATGGCGGGAGAGTCCGGCAATCCGAACGGGATGAAGCCGGCGCCGAAGGAGCAACGACCCCGGAATCTCTCAGGCACCCGGACCGCTGTCGTGGCATCGATTCCGAAAAGCAGCCGCGTCACGCACGTGGGCTCGCCGAAGGAGCAAGCGGTCAGGGGTTGAGCCCGACCGTGAATCTCTCAGGCACCAGGACGGAAGGGGTACGGGCCACTGCTGCGGCAGTGGCAAGTGCACTGGAGCCGATCGGGAGAAGCAACGATGCAGAGAGTCGCAGTCATAGGCGGCGGGATCACCGGTATCACCACCGCATACGCGCTGATCAATCGCGGGTTTGAAGTCACGGTCTTCGAGCGGCAGCGTTACGCCGCCATGGAGACGTCATTCGCCAATGGCGGGCAACTCTCCGCCTCCAACTCGGAGGTCTGGAACCACTGGCCAACGATCAAGAAAGGCCTGAAGTGGATGCTGCGCGCCGATGCCCCCTTGCTGGTCAATCCCAAGCCCTCCTGGCACAAGCTCAGCTGGTTTGCCGAGTTCATTGGTGCCATTCGCAAGTATGAGGACAACACCCGCGAGACGGCCCGGCTGGCGATCGAGGCGCGCGATTATCTGTATCAGTGGGCCCGGGATGAGCAGATCGATTTTGATCTGCAAAAGCGCGGCATCCTCCATGTCTACCGCACCAAAGCGGGTTTTGACCACGCGGCTGAAGTCACCCGCATACTGGCTCGGGGTGGATTGGAGCGCCGGGCGGTGACCACCGAAGAGATGCAAGCGCTCGAGCCCAATCTACGTGGCGATTTCTATGGCGGGTTCTACACCGAATCCGATGCCACCGGAGACATCCACAAATTTACCTATGGGCTGGCCCAGGCGGTGGAGCGCCGGGGCGGCATCATGCGGTACGAGACAACCATCCGCGATGCAGGCACCGATGCCGATGGTGTCTGGATCGATGCCGGAGCCGGGCGGGAGGCATTCGATGCCACGGTTGTATGCGCCGGAACAGCCAGTCGATGGATTGCCGGGCGCCTGGGCGACCGGGTCAATGTCTACCCGGTCAAAGGCTATTCCATCACCGTCCATCTCGACGACGCCGCCTCCCGAAACAGCGCACCCTGGGTCAGCCTGCTGGATGATGAGACCAAGCTGGTGGCCAGTCGCCTGGGCGAAGACCGCTTCCGGGTCGCCGGGACGGCGGAGTTCAACGGCTTCAACCGCGATATCCGCCATGATCGGATCCAACCGATTATCGACTGGGTCGAGCAATGCTTCCCGGGGGTCAGTACCCGGCGCGCAGTGCCCTGGACCGGGCTGCGGCCGATGATGCCGGATATGATGCCGCGGGTCGGTGCGGGGCGGCGCCCCGGTGTTTTCTACAATACCGGTCACGGGCATCTTGGCTGGACGCTGTCGGCCATTACCGCCGAGCAGGTAGGCGACGCGGTGGCCGCGGCAAGCGATGGCATCGAACCGCTCGCCCACCCGGTCCGGCAATGATGGCCGATATCCCCTGAGCGGGCGAGGCCATGCGTGATAACGGCCTCGCTCGACGGCCGTTTCGTTTATGCGTTCAGGTTTTTTTGCCGGTTGTTGTCGTCGACAAACACGAGTCGGGGCTGCCAGTCCCTGGCGACATCGGCGCCGACCGTTGCGTAGGCGGCGATGATGATCCGGTCGCCGACGCCGGCAAGATGGGCCGCGGCGCCATTGATGCCGATGACGCCGCTGTCGGTCTCACCCTCGATGATGTAAGTCTCGAAGCGATGACCATTGGTGATGTTGTAGACATGCACATGCTGGAAAGGCAGCAGCCCGGATGCCTCCAGTAAGGCACGGTCGATGGTGATGCTGCCTTCGTATTCCAGATCGGCCTCGGTGACCGTCGCCCGATGGATTTTGGCTTGCAGGACCGAGATTTGCATGACTGCTTTTCTGCCTCATCTGTCACGCCTCACGAGCCGGTGGCCGGCCACGGCGTGACGCTTTGGGATTGATCCCCACATTGTACGTTTTCAATGAAGCGCGCGCAGCAAACGCGCAGAAGGGATGCCAGGTTGCGGACCTCACCGCGACGCGCCAGGACTTCATCGTGGATTTCGCAGATGAACTGCGGCACCGACATTCCCTGGGTTTCGCATAGCCGCTCGAGGATGGTCCAGAACTCGTTTTCAAGCCGGACGCTGGTGACAAACCCGTTGAGACGCACCGACCGGGTAGTTGATTCGTAACGCTCCGTCGGTGTCGACGAATAGACCTCACACATGGGGCTCTCTCCTCCGGAATCGGTTGTGAATGGCGTTACTCGCCATTTTTTCGCTGGCAGGCCTCCATGCCGTAAGTCGATGATTACCCGCGCTGGGTGGTGGATGCAAGCCAACGTAGTACTGCGCTACTACCCGTGCCCACTCAAGGCGGCTTACTGTCAACAACAGGCCTGGCGCACAAGAAAGCCAGCCCCTCTGGTCCACCCGGGCCAGGGCGCCGAACAAGGAGGAGGAATCACGATGCTGGACCACTCAGTAAGTCGTCGCGGTTTTCTGAAAGCGACTGGCAATACACTGATGGGCACCCTCGCCATGACCAGTCTGCCGGTCGCCATCCTGGCGCCGGGTAAGTCCTGGGCGCTCGAGCTGCAGAGCCTCACCGGTCGACAGGGCGAAGTGCTCCTTAAACTCACCCGACATATCTTTCCCCACGACACGCTCGAGGACGCGGTCTATGCGCTGGTGGTCAAAGACCTCGACGCCGCCTCGGCGGACGGCGATGTCCGCAACATGATGGCCGCCGGCATCGAACATTTGAACGAGCGCGCCGGTGGTGACTGGCTGGATCTCGACGAAGACCGGCAGTTCATGCACGTCCGGGCCATTGCCGGCTCGGAGATGTTCGAGAAGGTCCGCTCCACCGCCGTGGTCTCGCTATACAACAACGAAATGGCCTTTCGGCATTTCGGCTATGGCGGCGAGCTGGGGGATGCCGGCTATCTGCAGCGCGGCTTCAACGACCTGACATGGCTGCCCGAACCTCCGGCGGAGGCCAGTGGCCCCGTCTACGGTTCGGCTGGTTGAGGAGATTGAGTGATGGAGTCCTACGAGAACAAAACCACCTTCGCCCACGATGACAGTGATGTCGTGGTGATCATCGGCTCGGGCGCCGGCGGCGGGACCCTGGCCGACGAGCTGACCCGCAAGGGGATCGATGTCGTCATCCTCGAGGCCGGCCAGCTGCACAAGCGCTCCGATTTCATTGCCGACGAATGGGCGTCCTTCGGCCAGCTCGCCTGGCTGGATAACCGCACCACCTCCGGAACCTGGCGGGTCTCCCGGGATTTTCCCAATCTGCCTTCGTGGATCTGCAAGGCCGTCGGCGGCAGCACCACCCACTGGGCCGGTGCCAGTCTGCGCTTCCAGCCGCATGAGTTTCGGGTGCGAACCGAGTACGGCGAGATCCCCGGTGCCAATCTGCTTGACTGGCCGCTGACCTATGACGATCTGGCCCCGTATTACGCCCGAGCCGAGGACAAGATGGGTGTAACCCGCACGAATGGCCGTCCCGGCCTGCCGGGTAACAACAACTTCAAGGTCATGCATGCCGGCGCCAAGGCGCTGGGCTACGAGCAGGTGCATACCGGCAACATGGCCATTAACAGCCTGCCACGTGATGGTCGCTCGGCCTGCCTGCAACGCGGCTTTTGCTTTCAGGGCTGTGCCACCGGTGCGAAGTGGTCGACGCTCTATGTTGAAATCCCCCGCGCGCTGGCGACCGGGCATGCCGAGCTGCGGCCGCAATCCCATGTCGCGCGCATCGAGCACAACCAGGCCGGCAAGGTCTCGGGGGTGGTCTATTTTGATGCCGATGGCAACGAACAGCGCCAGGCCGCCAGGGCCGTGGCGGTGGCCGGTAACTCCATCGAGACACCGCGGATGCTGCTCAACTCGCACTCCAGCCTGTTCCCGGACGGACTGGCCAACTCTTCCGGTCAGGTGGGCCGCAACTACATGCGGCACATGACCGGCAGCGTCTATGCGGCGTTCGAGGAGCCCGTGCATATGTACAAGGGCACCACCATGGCCGGGATCATCCAGGATGAGTCCATTCATGACCCATCCCGGGGATTTGCTGGTGGCTATGAGATGGAAACCCTGTCATTGGGGCTGCCATTCATGGCGGCATTCCTCGATCCGGGCGCCTGGGGGCGGGACTTTACCGAGGCGATGGACGCCTACACCCATCTTGCCGGTATGTGGCTGGTGGGCGAGGACATGCCCCAGGAACGCAACCGTGTGACCCTTCATGATTCGGCCAGGGATCAGTATGGTCTGCCGGTGCCGGATGTGCATTTTGATGACCATCCCAATGACGTTGCCATGCGCAACCATGCGTTTGAGCGCGGGATTGCCGTCTACGAGGCCGCTGGCGCGAAGAAGGCGTACAAGACGCCGCCCTATCCGTCGACGCACAACCTTGGCACCTGTCGCATGAGCGCCAGTCCGCTGGACGGGGTGTGCAATGGATTTGGCCAGACCCATGATGTGGACAATCTGTTCATCTCGGATGGCAGTCAGTTCACCACCGGGGCGGCCGAAAATCCGACGCTGACGATCGTCAGCCTTGCCATCCGGCAGGCGGAGTATATTGCCGAGCAGATGGCCGCCCGGGCCATCTAGTCCACCCTCGTACGGGGCGGAGTCATCATCCGCCCCGTGATCTTCTGGCCACCATGGGAATCTGTACAGGGAGCTTGAACACCATGGCATTCAATACCGAACGTTATCCGGGCGTTGCCGAGAATGTCTCGGATCGGACTGCTGGATTTACCCTCAACCACTGCATGATGCGCATCAAAGATCCTGAGCGGTCGCTGGCGTTCTACACCAATATCTTTGGCATGCGCGTTCTGCGGCGGCTGGACTTTGCCGAGCTGAACTTCTCGCTTTACTTTCTCAACTGTCCGGCGGGTACCGATGACCCACCCGAGGACACCGGAGATCGGACGGTGTGGACGTTCTCGCAGCGCGGGCTTCTCGAGCTCACCCATAACTGGGGCAGCGAGGACGACCCGGACGTTGCTTATCACGATGGCAATTCCGAACCGCAGGGCTTTGGTCATATCTGCATCTCGGTGCCCGATCTCGACGACGCCGTGGCGTGGTTCGATGACAACGAGGTTCCATTCATCAAACGCCCGGAGCAGGGCAAGCTGCCGGATGTTGCCTTTGTCCGTGATCCGGACGGCTACTGGATCGAGATCGTCGAAGCGGCCCGCCTGCCGGGGCTCGGCCGGGGCTAATACGCTTCTCCTCCCCCGACGTGGGTGTGCATAAAGGATAATGGGCATCCACGTTTTTTTATTTCAGCGATTGGGCATCAGGGCCTCGACCGGTACATTGGGTGGATGCGCCAATCGAGTCCTGCAACCCAACGTCCCCCGGCCCGCGATCGACGTCTGCGCGGACTGCTGCGGCTGGCCGGCTATCTCAGACCGTACTGGCGCCAGGCCCTGGTCGCTGCCGTTGCCCTGATCGTCGCCGCCGCCGGCGTGCTGGCAATCGGTCAGGGCTTGCGCCTGGTGATTGATCAAGGGTTTGCCAACGGGACCGCCGCGGCGCTGGATCGGGCACTGCTACTGACTGCCGGTGTGGTGCTGGTGCTGGCGGTGGCATCGGCGATGCGCTTTTACTGGGTGATGTGGCTGGGTGAGCGGATGGCGGCTGATCTGCGCCAGGATGTGTTCAATCGGCTGGTCGCGCTCGAGCCTGGTTTTTACGCACGTAATGGCACCGCCGAGATCCAGTCGCGCATGACAACCGATACCGCCCTTTTGCAGAGTGTGCTCGGCTCTACCTTTTCCATGGCGCTGCGCAACAGTCTGCTTCTGACCGGCACACTGGTGATGCTGGTGGTCACAAGTCCTGGGCTGACCGGGCTGGTCATTGTTGGTATTCCCCTGGTGGTTGCGCCGATGCTCATCTATGGACGTCGGGTCCGCCGCCTCTCGAGGTTGAGCCAGGACCGGATCGCCGATGTGGGCAGCTACGCCAGCGAGACCCTCGGCGGTATCGAGACCGTCCAGGCCTTCGTTCACGAGCCGATCGACCGTGGTGTGTTCCGTGAACGGGTTGAATCGGCCTTTGCCATCGGGGTGCAACGTATCCGCCAGCGCGCCGGGCTCAATGCCGTGGCGCTGTTGCTCGCCTTCGGTGGCGTGGCCTTCGTGTTGTGGCGCGGCGGACATGCGGTGCTTGCCGGGACGATGACCGCCGGCGAGCTCTCCGCCTTTATCTTCTACGCGGTCCTCGCCGCCGGCGCCGTCGGCGTGCTCTCGGAGGTGGCCGGCGAGTTGTTCCGGGCCTCTGGCGCGGCGGAGCGACTGTTTGAGCTGCTGGATACCGAACCGGCCATTCGCCCACCCGACGAGCCGCAGCCGCTGAGTGATCCGATCCGCGGCGAGGTGACGTTGCAGGATGTGGGGTTTTGCTATCCCAACCGCGAAGACCAACCCGCTCTACAGGGGCTTGATCTGCAGGTCCGCTGCGGCGAGACCCTTGCCCTGGTGGGGCCTTCCGGGGCGGGCAAGAGCACGTTGATGGCGCTGCTTTTGCGATTCTACGATCCGAGTGCCGGTCGCATTCTGTTTGACGGTGTCGATCTGCGTGACCTCGATCCGCAGTCGTTGCGCCGTTGCATGGCGCTTGTGGCCCAGACGCCGGTGCTCTTTACAGGAACCATCCGCGAGAACATCCGCTTCGGCGATCCTAATGCCAGCCCGGCGATGATCGAGTCGGTGGCCGAGGCCGCCCACTGTCGTGAGTTTGTCGATGCGCTACCGCAGGGACTGGATACCGATATCGGGCCGGCCGGTGTGCAGCTATCCGGTGGCCAGCGTCAGCGCATCGCCATTGCCCGGGCGCTGCTGAGGGATCCGGCGCTGTTGCTACTCGATGAGGCGACGAGCAGCCTGGATGCCGAAAGCGAGCAACAGGTCCAGGCCGCGCTCGGCCATCTCATGGCGGGCCGGACCAGCATTGTCATCGCCCATCGCCTGGCAACGGTCCGTGATGCCGATCGCATCGCGGTGCTCGATCATGGCTGCCTGCGGGCGATCGGGACCCACGATCAGCTGCTGGCACGGGACCGTCTGTATGCCCATCTGGCGGCGCTGCAGTTCAATGACGGTCGCGACGCAGACCATGGCGAATTGCCGCGGCCAGCAGCGGGCCCGGCGGCAGGGCACGCATAACCCGGATCAGGTCACGGTGTTCCGGGATCCCGGCCAGAAACCGGATCAATGCCTCCGGCGGCGTTCGGCGGAAAAGCGCTGCAAAGCGATCCGGCGCCTGCTCCGGGGTCTGCCAGAGCGATTCGAGAAAGACACCATCCAGCCAGTCCAAAAGCCCGCGGCGTCGAGGTGGCCGAAGGGGGTGGCCTTCCAGCAGGCACCGGGCCGCATCGTCCGCCCAGCGCTGGATGGCGTGAAAGGCATAGCCGGTGGCCGGCCGCATGCTGCCACCCGCGGTGCCAATCCGCATCCAGCCATCACGGTTGTATGGGGCAATGGGAGCCATGGGCAGATGCCCGGTTTCGCGTCGCACGATCCGGGCGTTCTCGAGGCCGCGGGCCCGGAGGTGGGTCTCGAGGCAGGCCTCCATTTCCTCCGCCGGCGGGGGTGACGGGGTAAACCGCGTCCACTCCAGCAGATGCTGCCCGGTCTGGATGGGGAGTTCGTAGACAAACTCCGCAACCGCGTCGCTGTCTCCGGTAAAGTCCATCAGCCCGACTGTTTCGCCGCCATCCAGCGAGGGATGCGATAGCTCCCAGCCGACAAAGCTCTGCCACACCCAGGGCCGGGCCAACTCAAGCGGTGCGGGGCGGCTGTCGAGGACCCGATCGGCCATGAGGGTCTGGCCGTTATCCAGTGCCAGCGCCCAGCCATGGGCCTGTCGGGTGGCCTCGATCAGTCGGCCTGGGACCAATTGCCAGTCCGAGCGGCTCTCAACGGTCTCCAGTGCGCGCTTCTGGACATCGCCGGCACGGAGCATTTCGTAGGGATAGCGCTCGCTGCCCCGGACAATGGATGCCGGCCCGCTGCTGACCCGCCATCGTGACCATTGCCTTGTGACCTGATCGCTGAAGGGATGGTCTTTCGTTCGCCAGCCGCACCAGGTGCGGTCATCGGTGGGCAGCGAGCGTGGCTCGATGATCAGGATCGTGCCGGAGTACATCCGGCCAAGCCGGGTGGCAAGGCTCATGGCGGCGGCCCCGAATCCAATCAGGGCGATATCCCAGCGACTCATGCGCTATGCCGTGGTCTCCCGGCAACCAGGCCGCCGACGGTCTGCACCGCCAGTGTGGCTCGCTCCCGGGCGGTCAGCGATACCCGACCGCGCCAGTATTCGCAGCCCTGCTCAACCACGCGCAGGCCGATTGCCCGGTAGAGCTGGGTTGCCACCCGGATCGCCTGACGGTTGCGGAAAGGGATCAGACCGAGGCCCGATTCGCCGATTGCATATTGGGTCTCGGCCAGTTCGACAACGCGCCGGATGGCGCCCCGGACCGGTTCGCGATGGATAGGCCGTGCCGCGGCGATGGTCGCCGGCGAGAGATCACCAAGCCACTCACCGGGCAGATATCGACGGCCCTGTTCGGCGTCCTCCTGGACGTCGCGGGCAATGTTGGTGAGCTGCATGGCGGTCCCCAGTGCGATGGCCGCTTCACGGCCCTTGGCCGGATCGGCGCCAAGCAACGGGCACATGAGTTCGCCAACGGTGCCTGCCACCGTATAGCAATAATCCAGCAGCTCTGCCTCATCGGCGATCAGGCGATCGTCGGCCGACTCCTGCAGTGCGTTGGCGGCCAGCACCCGCAACGGTGCCAGGTCCAGGTCCCGGCGGTGGACCATTTCGGCGAAACCATCCACCGGGATCGCCTCCGGGGTCTTGGCCTCCAGGGCCCGGAGCAGGGGTTGTATCCGATCGCCGGCGTTGTCGTGCTCGTCGGCCAGATCATCAATCAGCCGGCAGACCGCGTAGAGCGTTGCGATGTCGCGGGCGTCTTCGGGTCGTAGCAACCGGCTGGCGGTGTAGAAGCTGCTGCCATGACGGGCGAGAACTTCGCGTGGGGTCATGCAGCCGGCTCCGCCGCGGTCGAGTCGATCAGACGGTCGAGGACCCGGGCGCTGGAGAGGACACCGGGCAGACCGGCGCCCGGGTGTGTGCCGGCACCGACCAGATAGAGGTTGTCCAGGCCCTCGGCGCGGTTGTGGAAACGAAACCAGGCGGACTGTCGAAAAAGCGGCGCGATGCTGAAACCGGTCCCGTGGACGCTCTGGTAGTTTTCGCGGAAATGCTCGGGTGTCATGTGAAAAGCCGAGCGCACATGAGCGCTCAGCCCCGGCATGATCGAGCGCTCCAGGGCTTCGATGATGCGGCGCTGCAGTCGCGGTCCTTCCTGCGCCCAGTCAATATCTCCCAAAAGATTGGGGACGGGAGCGAGCACGTAGTAGCTGTCATGCCCGGGTGGGGCAAACCCCGGGTCGGTGGCCGTGGGGCGATGCAGGTACAGCGAGAAATCGTCGGACAGGACTTTGCGGTCGAATATGTCGTGCAGCAGTTCCTTGTAGCGCTCGCCCAGCCAGATCGTGTGGTGGGCGAGCTCCGGGTACTGTCGGTCCGTGCCGAAATAGAGGACGAAAAGCCCCATTGACGGGGCAGCGATGCGCCGCTTGATGCCGGCTACGACCGGTGGGTTGTCCATCAGCTCGCCGTACAAATGCATCGGGTCCATGTTCGAGACCACCACGTCGGGTGTGATCTGCCGGCCATCATCCAGGTCGATCGATGTGATCCGTCGGCCGGTCCGGCCCAGTCGGGTCACCGATCGACCGTTTTCGACCACTACCCCCTGGCGTTCCAGCAATCCCGCCATCGCGTCCACCAGCGCGCCGGTTCCGCCCATGGCAAAGTGAACGCCCCATTCGCGCTCGAGGTAGTGGATCAGGCCATAGATGCAGGTGGTATCAAACGGGTTGCCGCCCACCAGCAGGGGCTGTAATGACAACGCCCGACGAAGATAGGGGTGCTGGATATGCCGGGCGACCATGCTGTAGACACTGCGGTCAAACCGCAGCCGCAGCAGTCGCGGGGCCTGCCGGATCATAAACCCGGCGCGATGGAAGGGCTGATCGCCCAATTCGCGAAAGCCGATCTCAAAAAGCTCGCGTGATTCCGACAGAAGCCCGTGATAACCCGCTACATCATCGGGATTGAATCGGGCGATCTCGGACTCCATACGCTCCATGTCCGGGGCGTAGTCAAACTGCGATTCATCGGGAAAACGAAACCTATACCAGGGATCGAGGGGCCTGAGCTCGAGATGGTCGGTCAGCGACTCGCCGAAGAGCTCGAATAATTCGGTAAAAAGCCAGGGCGCTGTGAGAACCGTCGGGCCGGCGTCGTGGCGGTAGCCGCCGCGCTCAAAGACCTGCGCCCGCCCACCCAGCCGGGGGCAGCGGTCGATGATCTGCACGCTATAGCCCCGGGCACGCAACCGCAGCGCCGCGGCAATGCCGCCGAATCCACCCCCGAGAACCGCAGCGGTGGCGCTCACTGCGGGAGACCGCCGTCGATGCGGCGGGCGCTCCGGTCGGCTTTCTCCTGTAGCTGGCGAAGGAGCGTGCCGACGGCCGCCCGCAGGGGCATGGGCAGCTTCTGGTGACAGGTCTGTGCCCGGTTCACGGCCGCCCGCACGTGGGTCAAGCAGCGGCGATGGGTCAGGCTGCGGTCATCGGGGCGGGCAATGCTTTGGTGGTGCCACCAGGCATGCAGGGCATGCAGCGGCTGGTGCTCAATCCCCTCGTGGCTGCCGCCAAGATCATCCAGGTCGTCGAGGATCTGGTAGGCCAGGCCGATGGCCTCGGCCAGCTGGTGGCAGGTCGTGCCGTCGAACCCGGTCTGGCGGGTCGCCGATCGGCCCACGCCCAGGGCCAGTTCGATGAACGGCGCGGTCTTTCCTCGGGTGGCCGCGAGGTACTGGCGGCGGTTGAAATCGGAATGGTCAACGGCGGCGAGCTCGATACTCTGTCCACCGATCACCCGGTTGCTCAACGCGGCCATGTCGGCGGTCAGACGCACGGCGTGGTCGCGGTCCTGCAGCCCGGCGGCGGTCGCAAAGGCAGTGGTGAGCAGAAGATCGCCGGCGCACAGTGCGATGTTGTCGCCATAACGTGCCCGGACTGTCTGGCATCCGCGGCGAAAGAGGTCGCGATCGCTGATGTCATCGTGGATAAGCGATGCGTTATGCAGTAGCTCACAGGCAGCGGTGGCCTGGATGCTGTCGTGTTCGTTGAGTGAAACCCGGGCGCTTGCCAGCGCCAGATGGGCCCGCATCCGCTGGCCGCCGGTGCTCAGGTGATAGAGCGCGGCATCGCGAGCCGGTGTTGGGGTTTCTTGCTGAAGCCGTTCGACCATGTACCGGTCGACATCGGCGATATTCGGTGAGTCGGCAACCCGGCCGGATTCCTGCATTGGTCTGGAGACATGCGTCGTCGCCACTGGGGTCACCATTCTGGCTGATCAGGCATGGGCCCGCCGGACAGTGCCGGCGGGCCATACCCGGTTTTTCGGCTGGTCAAGCCAATCGGTCGTGACCGATTGGACTTAGCTGTTGCCCTCGGCCTCCGACTTGCGCATGGCAATCGTGAGGATGAGGATGCCGAAGACCGCCTTCGCGACGATATCCGCAATGGTGTAGCCCACCTCGACAGCCGTGACGGCGGCACCGCCGGTCAGGCCGATCAGCGGGAAGAGATAGACCAGCGGGTAGAACAGCCAGGAGACCACGACGAGCGTTGCGGCGCCATTGATCAGGCCACGAACGTTCTCGGGCTGCTTGCTGATCGATCCCTTCAGGCCCACCACCAGCTGGTAGACAATGTAGATGAACGGAATCATCGACAGCACCCAGAAGGTGAAGCGCGTGCCGGCATCTTCGGACACTTCGCCCGGATAACCGAGGATGATCATCAGCGCGGCAGCACCGCCCAGAGTGACGCTCTTCGAGACGGTCTCGCTCTTCGACAGACGCATCACGAGGATGAGCTCGATGAGCAGCAGCGGCACGGTCAGCAGCCAGTCGACATAGCGATAGGCCTGGTTGAAGGGATAGCCGGTGACCTCGAGGGTACCGCCCACGGCCGAGAAAGCGGCCTCCCATGAGAGCATGATCTGCAGGTAATGGTAGGCGGCAATCGCCGTCACCAGACCTGAGATAGTGATCGCCATGCGATACGCCGGTGCCACGTGACTGCGGGAAAACCACAGAAACAGCGTGGCGGCGGCCATAACCGCCAGACCGAACGAGAACGCATTCTGTACGAATGTGTACTGACCAAGACTGAGAGTCGACAGATCCATCGGTTCGTCCTCCGTTTAAAACTGACGAAAAACTACGCCTCACCGCAGGGCAGGTCAATATAATTTTGCACTGCAATGGTGCGTAATGACCAAGCATTGAGCCGCGTCATGTTTTATCCTCACCGGCAGGGACAGCCGGAGGCGCCATGCGTTTCTTCATTATCGCCACAACAACACTCACCCTGCTTGCAGGATGCAGCGGCATTCCCATTGTGCCGGGCATCTAACCCCGGGTGGATGCACGGTTTAAAAAACCCATCACCCGCCAGGTCGCCCAGAGGCCGGCAAGGCAGAAAAACGCAAATACCCACCCGGACAGGGCCGCTGCCATGATCCCCGACAGCAGCGTGCCGACGGTGCAACCCAGCGCCGTCATCGCCCCCCAGCCCATGAGGATGCCGCCGGCGAGGTGACGGGCGCTTTTGCCGACGGGTGCGGGCTGGAGCCCGAATTGGCCCGCCGTCAGTGCCGCGGCAAGCGATGCCATGACCAATCCGACAATGAATGCGCCATTGGTTGATAACAGCCCGGCCTTGATGATGGTGGCACAGCCCGAAAACCCATCGAGCCCCTGCAATCGTGCCGGTATCAGCTCGGCGTGGTTACCGAGCGTTCGGGCAATGCTGCCCAGCTCGGCGGTCACACCCAGCGGTGCCACGCGCAGGTAGGCGGCCACCGCCAGCGCACCAATCAGCAAACCCCCGACATAGGTCGGCCAGCGTTCGGCGAGGACTTTTTGCGCGACACCGCCATTATCGGGTGACTCATTCACCGGCGCCGCCGGCTGGCGGCGGCGGTGGCCGATCATCAGCACGACCGCCAGCCCGCCCAGTCCCGATAGCTGAACCAGGACCGATCCGCCGTACCCCAGATGAGCGGGCAGCCACAGCACAGGGGCCTGATCGATGCCGGCCAGGTAGAGGTGGTTCCAGCTCAAAAACCCGAGCCCGAACCCGATCAGCACGCCAATCAGCGCGATGATCGACGCGACGGCGCCTTCGCCCAGGCGGTAGAGGTGGGCACTGATGCATGAGCCGGATAGCGCCATCCCGGCGCCGAAAACCAGTGCCGCCACGGCGAGGACCCAGCTCACCGGGCCGATGTGTGCATCCGGTGGTAGCCGGCCGCCCCCTGGGTCGGGCAGAAAAAGCCCGAAGACCAGATGATAGCCCAGGGTGCCAACGGCCAGCGCCGCGACAATCCCCAGCAATCCGCGGGCATCGCGATGGTCGAGAAAATCGCGAGTGACGCAGAAAAAGCAAAACCGCGAGCGCTGCAGACACAAACCGAATCCGGCGCCCAGTAACAACGACAGGGCAAGGGTGCTGTCACCCATGCCCGCCAATCGCCACGCCCCTGCGATGAGTGCCAGTGCAACAGCCACGGCAACCGTTTGTGAGATAAAACCGCCCCGGCGATGCGCCGGGGCGGTGTTCATAGCCGGGTAGGTCATGGCCGCGGCGGGTTTATTGCCCGCCCCAGACCGTGCCGGCCAGGTTGGTGACGGGCACACCGACCGAGTTGCCGTACTCGGTCCACGAGCCGTCGTAGTTCTTCACCTCGTAGCCGAGGATTTTCGACAGCGCGAACCAGGTGTGGCTCGAGCGCTCGCCGATCCGGCAGTAGGTGATCACCGGTTTGCTGCCGTCCACACCGGCCTCGGCGTAGATAGCGCGCAGTTCTTCGGCCGATTTGAACGTCCCGTCCTCGTCCACTGCATTCGACCAGCCGACGTTGACAGCGCCCGGAATGTGGCCGGCCCGGACCGAGAGCTCATCCACGCCCTCCGGGGCAATGATGCGGCCCTCGTACTCGGCGGCGGAGCGGATGTCGACAAGCTGCGCTGACGGGTCGCTGCTGCTGGCGATCTCGACAACCTCGGGCAGGAATGCACGAATCGAATCGTCCGCCTCGGCGACCGTGATATCGCCTGCATCGTAGCGGGTTGGCCGGATGGACAGCGGCCGCCCCTCGGCTTCCCACTTGTTACGGCCGCCATCGAGCAGGCGGACGTTGTCGACACCGTAGATGTCGAACACCCATGCCCCCCAGGCGGCAAACCAGTTGTTGCTATCACCATAGAGAACGATTTCGGTGTCATTCGAGACACCGGCATCGCGCAGCAGCTGTTCGAAACCGTCACGATCGATGATATCGCGGCTCACCGTATCCACTAGATCGGTGTGCCAGCGAAAATTCACCGCGCCCGGGATGTGTCCACGTTCGAACTTTCCGGGATTGACACTCACTTCGATCACGCGGACATCTTCGCGCTCCAGGTTGTCGGCCAGCCACTGGGTCGAGACCAGGGCGTCCGGGTTGGCATGGGCTAGACTGGCGCCCAGCGCCAGTGACAACGTGACGGCCAGTCGGCGGATTGGGGCTTTGATACGCATTTTGATCTCCTGATCAGCCTTGATTTTCGGTGACAGCAGTCTAGTTCGCTCCCGTTAGTTTCCAAAAGAATATTTGGGACTTTTTATATATAAAACGGCGATATAAAGGGTTGATCATGCCCCCCAATGAATCAACGGTCGGTGACTGGCGCGGCGATCTTGTCGAATCGCTCGAAGCGCGCCCGGGTGTAGCACTGGAGGTTTCCGATGCCGGTGTAACGGTGATCCAGGAGAACACCCGAACCACCATTGAGGAGCAAACGGTGGCCGGGCGCGATGGAGGTCAGTATCGCGCTTTGCGTCTGGAGACGGTGTTGCGGGGCAACCTGGCGATGCCCGGCTCAGCCCGGACGCGGGCCTTTCAACTCAATCCGCGCAATGCCATTGGCTCTCTGACCGGATCGTTAGATGGTCGTGGCTCGACGCGCGAGGGGCTGTCGCTTGTCAGTCGGGTGTGTATTGACCGGGAAGTTCCCTGGCATCCGACCGGCCGCCAGCTGACCTGTCTGGTGGCCCTCGAGGCCGGGACGGCGCTCTTTGACCGACCGCCTGCGGCCAATCGTCAGCTCAACCGGGCCGGACTGGGTGTCTGGCGCAACGGGATTCAGAGCATCCCGGGCGTCGATCCGCAGGCCTGGCGGGTCACCCGTCGTTCGGCCGACAGCCTCACCGCCTTGCCCGTCGGTGAAGGCATACCCCCGGGGGCCCGTGCCTCGCTGTTTGTCGGCGCCGGAATCGCCGCCATTGGTCCAGGGTTCGAATTCGTGCTCCAGTTGCCCGGAGCAATCGATGATGCGGCCGCCCTGGCCGAGCAGTGCGATGCCCTCAATGCGCTTGAATGCCAGGTAGCCACCGGCGCGCCCCATATCGGCGCGTGGTCAGCGACCGAGCAGGGCGGCTGCCGTTATCAGGTCAGGGTGCCGGCGCGTTTTGGCCGGCGTCTTCCCGATCTGCCCCGCCAGCTGCTGGAGACCGCCGCCGATCGAACGACAACGGCACTTGCCCTGTTGGCGGGTCAGGACCGCGGCGGGTGATCGAGGGCTTAGAAGCGCTCTGCCCTGAGGACCTCGCAGTCCATGACGCTGACGACGCCGATATGCCGCTCGACCACGCCAAAGGCGGCATCGAGCAGCGCATCCACCCGATCGGGGCGGACGATACAATTGACACTGACCATGCCGCCGACACGGCTTACCTGTCCTTCGCCGGACCAATGGCCGGAGCGGCCCGAGCCGCTGATGACCGGCAGCACGGTAAAACCGGTCACGCCTGCCTTGATCAGTGCCGTGCTCAGGCGCTCTTCCATGACCGCTTCGATGACAATTTCCACCCGTTTAGCCTTGTGGGTCTGCATGGTTCAGCCTCCGGTCAGGGTCTGGGCCACCGCCAGGTACAGGGGAATCCCCAGGGTGAGGTTGAAAGGAAAGGTCACACCCAGTGAGAGCGTGAGATAGATTGACGGGTTGGCTTCCGGGAGGGCGACCCGCATGGCCGCTGGCACGGCGATGTAGGAGGCCGATGCCGCCAGCGTCATCAGCAACAAAACCCCGCCGGTACTCAGCCCGATCAGCAATCCCGCCCCCAGACCGGTGACAGAACCGATCAGTGGCATGATCACGCCAAAGGCGAAGAGGCCGGGCGTGAGGACCGATCGCGCCTCGCGCAGTCCACGGCCGGCGACAAGCCCCATATCGAGCAGGAACAGGCAAAGCACCCCCTGGAAAGGCGCCACGATAAACGGCTCGATGAGCGTCAGGCCCTCGTCACCGGTGATCCAGCCGATCAGAAACGAGCCAACGAGCAGGACGATCGAGCCATTCAGCAGGATTTCGCGGATCAGGCCTTCCTCCATTTCGGCGGACGCCGGGCTGGAGCGGGCGATGATCCACAGCGCCGAGAGGATGGCCGGTGCCTCCATGACCGCGGCCACCGCGACCATGTATCCCTCGGGCGAGAGGCCGGCGGTGGTGGCCACAGAGCTGGCCGCCACAAACGTGACGATCGAAATCGAGCCATAGTGACCGGCAACCGCGGCCGCGTCGGTGACCGAAAGCCGGGTCATTCCCTTGAGCAGGGCATAGGCGATGACCGGCAGGGCGAACGAGAGCACCAGCCCCGCCAGCAATGACAGCGCCAGTGTCCCGTCAACGCCGTGGGAGGCAACGCTGGCACCGCCCTTGAAGCCGATGGCAAAAAGCAGATAGATCGACAACCCTTTGGCGATGGCCTCGGGGATGGACAGATCGGAGCGCGCGAATGCGGCGATGACCCCGAGGACGAAAAACAGAATGATCGGCGATGTCAGGTTGTCCATCGCCAGCGCCAGTGTCCCTTGCATTGTTATGATGTCTGCCTGTTGCGATCAAAAGGTGGCAGATTACCTTAGCCTGACAGGGGTTTGCATGCGTTCTCTTCTACTCATTGCCGGTCTGCTTGGCCTGCTCTCGGTGGGGTTTGGTGCCTGGTCCGAGCACGCCCTGCGTCCGAATATCGACGCCGAGTCGTTTCGTTTTCTCATGACGGCGATTCGCTATAACCAGGTGCATGCCGTTGCCTTGCTGGCGCTTGCCCTTGGGCTGGTGTTGCCGCTTGGCACCGATGTCATCAAGCGCCTGCGCATTGGTGCCTGGTTGATGGTCTGGGGCACGGTGCTCTTCAGTGTGAGCATCTACCTTGCGGTCTGGAGCGGGATGATGATCCTGACCTTCGTCACACCGGTGGGCGGCACCCTGCTCATGATCGCCTGGGCCGCGGTGGCTTGGGCGGGCTGGACCGCCTGGCGGGCCGATCGCTAGCCGCCCCGAGGGTCACTCGCTCCGTCGGGGGCTGGCAATGAGCTCGAGGATCATGTGCGGCACGGTCAGCGCGGCCAGGCCAATGAAGATCACTCGCATGAGCACGGCATCGCTGGGCAGGCCGATGAGAAACGGGACCGCCGCCAGGGCGAGGGCGTAGGTGGCGAGGGTCGTGGGGGCAACCGCGCGCAACCGCTCGCGCCAGCCATACAGCCCCAGGTCTCGCGCGGCGATTTCAAGATGGCGTGGGCTGTGTAGAAAGCACCAGTAGGCGATGAAGTACGCCAGCGGATGAAGCAGCGCGGCGGTGACCGCCAGCAGCAGCGGGTCGCGCCAGTCGCTGACCGACCGCTCGGGCCGCAGCGCCAGGCTGGCGGCGAGAATCAGACCCCCTATGGCGAGGACCCAGGGGCCGGTGGCGACGATTGTCGCGGCCTGGTCGGCCCCGAGCATTTCGAGAATCGGGGTCACTTGCGCCGGCTGCAGCGCGACCGGCAGTCCGATGATCCACAATCCATAGCCGACCCCCCCGATCCGGCCCAGCCGGTTGGCGACATCATCGCCGAAATGCACGGCCGAGTAGAGCAGGAACGCCGCGAGCGCCGCATTGGGCGCCAGCCACCATAATCCCAGCACCAGCGCGGCGAGCAGCATGTAACCGCCAAGAAACATCATCATGCGCAGCGGGTTGTCCAAATGCAGATAGCGTGTCGCCACCGCGGTGTCGAGGCTGCCATGGGGCAGGCCCAGAACCGCGGTGCTCAGGGCCAGCACCATATAAAGCGGCCACTGCCCCGGCAGCATGGAAGCCCCCATGGCCAGCACGACACCGGCGGGAAAAAGCCAGAAGGCGGGCGGATGGTTGTTCTGCGAACGGGGGGATGTGCTCATCGCCAACTCACCAACAATCAACTGTCATTGCCCAGAGCCTAGCAGCATCGATCGGTGTCAAACATTAATCCCGATCAACCCGGGTTGCGGTTTTGCTAATCTGACATGACCGCCCACGGGGATCGTCGCCCCGGGGTCAGTCAGCAGGGATGGGCACCAAGCAATGACGAAGACGCGGTCAACGCCACACACCACCGCCACCGAGCGGGTCTATCGGGCGATTCGCCGGAACATCCTCGAGGGGGTCTACGACGGCGAACAGTTCCTCCGCGAAGAGGGCCTGGCCCGGGAATTCCAGATCAGTCGTACGCCCATACGCGAGGCCCTTCGGCGGCTGGTTTCCGAAGGGTGGCTCGAGCAGATTCCCCACCGGGGGGCGCGGGTTGTCGAGTGGACACGTGACGACGCCGACGAGGTGTTCGAGCTGCGCAGCATTCTCGAATCCCACGCGGTCCGCCGTGCCGCCACCCGGATGCAACCACGCGAGATTGCCCGGCTGCGTCATCTGGTGGATGCCATGGAGTCACTGAGCAGCGCGCAGCAAAGCGAAAGCCGCGAAGATATCGCAACGCTCAACGACCAGTTTCATCAAACCATCCTTGAATCGGCCGGCAGCCCGCGGCTCCAGCGTCTGGTCAATGCCATCGTTCAGGCGCCAATGACCACACGCAGTTTTCACCGCTACAACGCCAGCGAAATGGCGCGCAGCATGACGCAGCACCGCGAAATCCTGCAGGCCATCGAAGCCGGGGATCCGGTCTGGGCCGCGGCGGTCATGCGTTCGCATATTCTCGCGGCCCGACCGGCCCATCACCGCAGCGACGCGCCGCTGACCGAGTCGTCCCACCGCTGAACTGCATACAATGCTGCATCCGCACATCGAAAAACCTGAACAATCAGGGTTAATGGCTTGCAAATTGTATCCAATCAAGAGAACCTCTCCGAAAATCCAAAAATAATCGTTCGGAGGAGGGCGCATGGCGGGCAAAACCCTGAGCGCCAGGCTTATCGAGGATCATCTCGTCGAAGGTCGGGCCAGAGCCGGAGAAGAGATCGCACTGCGCATGGACCAGGCGTTGCTGCAGGACATCCTCGGGACGCTGGTCATGCTCGAGCTCGAGGCCATGGGGGTCGAGCGCGCGGTGCCGCAGCCCACGGTCCAGTACATCGACCATGACCTGGTTCAGCAGGGGCCGTTGACCGCGGATGCCCACCGGTTCCTGAAAAGCGCCTGTGAACGGTTCGGCATCTGGTACAGCGGCCCGGGCAACGGCATCAGCCATCCGGTGCACATGGAACACTTCGGCGTACCCGGCCAGTCCCTGGTGGGGTCGGACAGTCACACCACGGCGGCCGGATCACTGGGGATGCTCGCGATCGGAGCCGGCGGGATCGAGGTGGCGCTTGCCATCGCCGGTGAACCCCTGGTGTTGCAGATGCCACGCATCTGGGGCGTCGAGCTGACGGGGCATCTGCCCGAGTGGGTCTCGGCCCGGGATGTGGCACTGGAGCTTCTACGGCGCCATGGCGTTGCCGGTGCCAAGAACTGCATCCTCGAGTTCTACGGACCCGGCGTTGCCTCTTTGTCGGCGATGGATCGGCATATCATCGCCAATATGGGCACCGAGATGGGGGCGACGACAAGCGTTTTCCCCAGCGATGACAACACCCGACGCTTTCTGGCTGCCCGGGGCCGCGAGGCCGTCTGGCAACCGCTCTGCGCCGACTCGGACTGTGTCTACGACCTGCACGAGCAGATCGACCTCTCGGCGCTGGAGCCTCTGATTGCCCTGCCATCCAGCCCGGGTAACGTCGTGCCGGTGACCGAAGCGGTCGGTGCCCCGGTCTATCAAAGCTACATCGGATCCTCGGGCTGCCCCGGCTACAGCGAGTTCGCCACGGTGGCCGGGATCCTGGATGACCGGCCAAGTGCCGAGGGGGTGTCGCTGGATATCAATCCCAGCACCCGACAGGTGCTGGGGGCGATGATCGAATCCGGCGCACTGGCCCGACTGGTTCAGGCGGGCGCGCGGATTCATCAGGCCGGCTGCAATGGCTGCATCGGCATGGGGCAGGCGCCGGCACAGGGCCAGAACAGTCTGCGGACGGTCCCGCGGAATTTTCCCGGACGATCCGGTACACCCGAAGACAGCGTGTTTTTATGCAGCGCCGAGACCGCGGCCGCCTCGGCGATCACTGGCACGATCACCGATCCGAGGACGCTGGACATCGCCTATCCACGGGTTGCCGAACCGGATCGCCTGCCGGCGGCGGATGCCGGGCTCAAAGCCCCGGCGGGCCCGGGCGGGGCCGCCCGACCCGAGCTTGCCATCAGTGACAACACCCCGCCGCTGCCAGCGCTCCAGCCGCTGCCTGACTCGCTCGACGTGCCGATCCTGCTGACGGTCGGCGATGATATCAGCACCGACGACATCATGCCGGCAGGCACGGCGATCCCTTACTGGTGCAACGTCCACGCCTCGGCGCGTTTTCTTTTTGCCCCCATCGATGCCGGCTACCCGGAAAAGGCGGCTGATGTCGCTGACGCCGGCGGCCATGCCATTGTCGGGGGGGATAATTACGGACAGGGCTCAAGCCGCGAGAATGCCGCCCTGGTGCCAGCCTTGCAGGGCCTGAAGGTCGTCGTGGCCAGGAGCTTTGCCCGGCTGCATTGGCAGAACCTCGTCTGTTTTGGCGTCCTGCCGCTCTCGCCGGCCGATGAAACGGCTGCCAGGCGGCTCGAGGCGGGCGGTCGACTGCGCTTCGACGACATCCACGGCCAGCTTGCCGCCGGCAACACCGTGAACGCTCATCTCGATGGCGAGCCGATTGCCCTTGTCCACGAGCTCACCGATCGCCAGCGCGAACTGCTGTGGATGGGGGGCGTCATCAACCGTATCAAACAACAGAGGATTGAGGCCGATGGGGCCGCTTGAGGGGATTCGTGTACTGGAGCTCGGTCAGCTGATCGCCGGGCCGTTCTGTGGACAGTATCTGGCCGATTTCGGCGCCGAGGTGGTGAAGGTCGAGCCCCCGGGCCGCGGCGATCCCATGCGTCAGTGGGGCAGCACCGATGCGCATGGCAACACGGTGTGGTGGCCGGTCATCGCCCGCAATAAACGCTCGATGACGCTGGACCTGCGCACCGAGGCCGGCCAGGCGGTGATCCGCGAGCTGGCCGCTCAGGTCGATGTCATCATCGAGAACTTCCGGCCCGGAACCATGGAGCGCTGGGGGCTTGGCTACGAGGCACTCAGCGAGATCAATCCCCGGCTTGTCATGGTGCGTATCACCGGCTTTGGCCAGACCGGTCCTTATGCCACCCGCGCCGGGTATGCCTCGGTCTGCGAGGCGATGGGCGGGATGCGCTACATCGCTGGCTACCCGGATCGCCCGCCGGTGCGTATGGGCATTTCCATCGGTGACACCCTGGCCGGCATGCACGGTGCAATGGGCGCGATGATGGCCCTGCACGAACGCCACCGAAGCGGGCGTGGCCAAGTGGTGGACAGCGCCATTTATGAATCGGTCATGACCGTGATGGAAAGCCTCATTCCCGAATACGAAAAAACCGGCCGCATCCGCGAGCGTTCGGGCAGCCGGCTCGATGGCATCGCCCCGTCCAACGCCTACCCGTGTCGGGATGGCCGTGAGGTGGTGATCGGCGCCAACCAGGATACGGTCTTTCGCCGGCTCTGCGAGGCGATGGGTGCCCCGGAACTGGCGGATGACCCGCGCTACATCGATCATCAGTCGCGGGGCCGCAATCAGGACGCCCTGGATGCCCGGATCGCCGACTGGACCCGAGCGCACGATGCCGATGAGATCGTCGAGCGGATGGCCGAGGCCGGCGTGCCGGCCGGCCATGTCTATCGCGCCCCGGAGATGCTGGCGGACCCGCACATGCAGGCCCGCGAATCCATTGTCCGCATGCAGGATGCCCGACTGGGTGAAATCCCCATGCAGAATGCCTTTCCGCGGCTGTCGCGCTCGCCCGGTTGTATCGAACACACCGGCCCCGCACTTGGTGAGCACACCCGAGAGGTACTGCAGGACTGGGCCGCCATGACCCCCGAGCACATTGAGCGGCTCGCCGAGCAGGGAGTGATCTAGATGGAAGTCGCCATTGTGGTGGTCCTTTTGCTGGCCATGATCGTGGCCGGTGCGCCGATCTTCCTTGCGCTCGGGGCCGCCGGGTTGCTGGGGCTTTATCTGGAGCGCGGCGGACTGGCGCTGTTCTTCGCCCCCACCTCGGCGTTCGGACAGCTCAATAGCTTTGAGCTCATCGCCCTGCCGCTTTTCATTCTCATGGGCAATTTTCTCGCGGCCACACCCATTGGCAGCTATCTTTTTCACGCCGCGGTGTGCTGGCTGAGTTGGCTGCGCGGTGGCCTGGCCATTGCATCGGTCGGGGCATCGGCACTGTTCGGTGCGGTCAGCGGCGTGAGCATTGCCGGTGTCGCCGCGGTCGGCGGCATTGCCGTGCCCGAGATGCTAAAGCGCGGCTACTCCCGCCCCCTCGCCTCGGGGGCGGTGGTCAGCGCCGGGGCGCTGGCCATGCTCATCCCGCCAAGTGTGCCGTTTATCATCTACGGGGCGGTCTCCGGGGTTTCGGTGGCCGATCTTTTCATTGGCGGTATCGTGCCGGGGCTGGCCCTGGCGACGGCGCTTTCGGCCTATATCTATTTTCGGGTGCTGAGAAACCCCCACGAGGCACCGGCCAACGAGACGGCCATTTCATGGCGCGAGCGGGTCAAAAGCCTCGGGGGCATCTGGCATGCGGCGGTATTGATCATCGCCGTGCTCGGGTCGATCTATACCGGCGTGGCCACCCCCAGCGAAGCGGCCGCGGTGGGGGCGGTGGGGGCGTTTCTCATCGCCGCGGTGATCTTCCGGGCGCTGCCGCCGAAACGCATCGGCGAGATTCTCTTGCAAACGGCGAAGGTCAGTGGCGCGATCCTGCTGATCATGGCCTGCGCCAAGATCTTCGGGGACTACATGAACTTCATGCGCGTCCCGCAGATGCTCACCGATGCGCTGACCGCCACCGACCTGCCGCCGTGGGCGATTTTCACCGCCATTATGATCTTGCTCGTTCTACTTGGCATGCTCGTCGATGCGGTTTCCCTCATCGTGGTGACCACGCCCATCCTGCTGCCCCTGGTCACGGCGTTGGGCTATGACCCGCTGTGGTTTGGCATCGTGCTTGTGATGAACCTCGAGATCGCCGTGGTCACGCCCCCGGTGGGGCTGAACCTCTACGCGCTCCGCGGCGTCTGTCCGCAACTGTCGGTGGAAGAGATCATCGCAAGCGTTGTGCCGTTTGTTCTGGTTCAGTTCGCAGTACTCATGCTTTTCGTGTTGGTTCCGGAAATCAGTCTCTGGTTGCCGGGGCTGCTTTAGTTCGGGAAAAAAGAGAGAGAGAGGAGAGATCGATGACCATCAAACGACGGGATTTTCTCAAGTATTCCGGCACCCTGGGGGCGGCCGCGGCGGTTGCCGGCCCGACGGCGCTTTGGTCGCCCTGGGCGCGGGCGCAGCAGACGTTCACCGGTGTGACCTATCTGCCCCAGTCCTACAAGGCGCTGTCCTACGGCTCGAACGGGTTCGTGGACTTTCTCAAAAGCGAGGGCAGCGATGTTTTCAATGTCGAGTTCTATGACTCGGGACAGCTTCTCAAGGCCGATGAGCAGCTGCCGGCACTGCGGGCGGGGAACATCGATTTCATGTTCCACACCACCTCGTATGTGACCCGTTCGCTGCCGATTCTTGGCATTACCGGGCTGCCCGGTGTGGTGGGTGAGCTCTACCGCAACCCCGAGCGCCTTGCCATGGGGTCGCCGTTGTTCGAGCTCATCAACGAAGAGTTGGGCAAGGAGGATCTGCACATGATCTCGGCCGGCCGGGGCATCCTCGAGCCAGAGTATATCTGGAGCGGGCCGGACAACCCGGTCCGATCGCTGGAGGATCTGCGCGGCAAGAAGGTGCGAATCGTCAGCTTCGAGGCCACTCAGGCGCTTGAGGCCTATGACGTGGCGGCGGTGCGGATTCCCTCATCCGAGACCTACGTCGCGCTGCAGCGTGGCACCATCGATGCAGCCATCATGAATATCTCGACGGTGGTCGGCCGCAGCCTCCAGGAGCAGTACGCGTATTGCTACAAACTGCCCACGACGGCATTTACCGTCGCGCCGTTCGTGCTCAAACGCACCTGGGAGAACATGGGCTCGGAGCAACGTGAGCTGCTTGAGGCCGCGGGTCGGTGGTATGACGATAATTTCGCCAGCCACTGCAACGATGTCATCTATGGTCAGGAGTACTGGCCGTTGATGGCGGATGCCGGTATCGAGATGATCGAGCCCTCGGGCGAGGATCTGCAGGCGCTCTCGCAAGCGGCTCAGTCGGTCCGCGATGCCTGGGTCGAAGAGGTCGGCACCGAGGTGGGTGAACGGGCCATTGCACTGGCCATGGGCGAGGCATGACCGGCAGTCACTCGGTAATAATGGCTCAACCTCCGCGCCTGTGGCGGAGGTTGAGCCAGTTGCTCATTGTCGGCGGCCAGGTGGTGCTGGCTTTCATGGCGTTGACGATTTTCTACGACGCGATGATGCGGCATTTCTTTGCCATGCCCACCAGCTGGAGTCTGGAGGTCAATCAGTTTTTGCTCGTCTACCTGGGGCTGGCCACCGCCGGTGAAATCCAGCGCGATGAGTCGCATATCCGTATTGAATTCTTTGCCAATCACCTGCCCTGGCGGGTAAGAACGGTTCTGGAGGCCTTCGTGGCCGCGGTGGGGGTGGCCTTTTGTGCGGTGCTCGCCTGGCGTGGCGGGATCATCGCCTGGCAAGCCTTTGAATATGGCGAGCGGGTCTCGAGCGCATTCGGAACCCCCCTGGTGTTTCCGTATTCCATCATTCCTCTTGGATTCACCATGCTGGGGATTCAGTTTGCGATCCAGTTCTTCGCCAAGGGCCATGCGGCGGTGGTCGGGGATCACGCGACACGGACGGGTCACGGCAATGCTTGAGCGTATCGAGCCGGTGGAAATCGTCGAGGTCGCCCCGCGGGATGGCTTCCAGTCGATCCGCGAGCCCATCGGTACCGAGGCGAAGATCGAGATGATCAATGCCCTGGCCCGGGCGGGCTGTCAGCGTATCGAGGCGGGATCATTCGTCAGCCCGAAGGCGATCCCGCAGATGGCCGACATGGGGGCGATCGCCGCGGGGATCGAACGCCCGGCGCAGGTCCGCTTCATGGTGCTTGTGCCCAACCGCAAGGGCATTGAGCTTGCGCTTGCAAATGGGTTTGATGAGTTCGGCTACGTGCTCTCGGTCTCGGAATCCCATAACCAGAACAATGTCCGCCGCAGCGTGGATGATTCGATGCAAGACTTGGCCAGTCTTGTGGACTGGCTTTCGGCCCAGGGCAAGGGCTGGCGGCTCAGGGTCAATCTGGCTACCAGTTTTGATTGCCCGTTTGACGGGCGGCAGTCGCTGCAAGCCCTCACCGCCCGGGTGCGCGAGGTACAGTCCATCATTAGCGATGCCGAAATCGCCCTTTGTGATACCACCGGGCGCGCCAACCCCCGGCAGGTGGCCGAGGCCTTTGCCCGGGTGCAGGCGGACAGCCCGGATGGCCGCACCCGATGGGCCTTTCATGGTCATGACACCTACGGGCTGGGGGTGGCCAACGCCCTGGCCGCCTATGAAGCGGGTGTGCGGCGATTCGATGCCGCCGCAGCCGGGCTTGGTGGTTGTCCATTCGCGCCGGGCGCCACCGGCAATACCGCCACGGAAGACCTGGTTTTCGCCTTCGAGGCGTGTGGTATCAAAACAGGGATTGATATCGACCGTCTGACTGCGATCGCCGATCGGATTGCCGCTATCCCCGGCGGTGTAGTGGCAAGCCACATCCGGCATGTGCCAAGGGAGCGGCTGCACGCGTAGCCGGTCGGGCCGGGCCTAGGATCCGGGCGCGTCGGCGGAATAGGCCCAGAGGGTTTCAAGATCGATCACGGCCAGCGTCTCTTCGTGGGTGGCGGCCAAATCGACGGGCGGTGCAACCCCCGCTCGATGGGCCTCCAGCCAGCGGCCGGCGCACAGGCACCAACGGTCGCCGGGCTTGAGTCCCGGGAAGTCCGTAAACGGGATGGGGGCGGTCAGATCGTTGCCACGGCTGCGCGAGAAACTCAAAAAGGCCTCGGTGACAATGGCGCAGACGGTATGCATGCCGCCATCGGCATGGCCGGTGTTACAGCAACCATCCCGATAGAACCCCGTCATCGGATCCATCCCGCAGGTCTCGAGCGGTTGGCCCAATACATTGGTGCTGGCGAATTGTTCCATGGCTGCACCGTAACCGGTCGCGGGGGTTCGCCGCTAGTCGATGCCGCGGTGGGTGCCGCGTGCATCGGCGTCGAGATGCGTGGTGTCGTTAAACCGCTGAATCCGGCAATGGTAGGAGTTGAGCGCGCCGGCCGATGCCGTCTGGCGGTGATAGGCCTTGCGATTGATGTGGAATTCAAAGATCGCGGTGTTCCCCGGCCGGATGCCCCAGACACGCGGCGTGCCAAGCAGCGCGGCGATGAGATACTGCAGAAAGCCGCCATGGGTGATGCCCACGACGGCCTGTTGATCATCGTGGTTGTTGATGAGCTGATCGATTGCCGATCGTGCCCGGTTTGATCGTTGTTGCAGTGGCTCGGCGTCGGGCACGGCATCCCAGTCGCGGTGTTGGGCAAAGTGGCGCGCCACATCCGGGTGCTGGGCTTCGAGTTCGGCCCAGGTATGACCCGAGAAAACACCCACATCGTATTCGCGCAGCGCCTCCAGGGTCTCAACGGGCTGTCCAATGGCCGCGGCGAGCGGTTGGGCGGTGGCCTGGGCCCGCCCCAGCGGTGAGCTGTAGACCACGACCGGGTTGGCCGATGGATGCGTCGAGTGCGGTGGTTGGCCGATCTCGGCGCCGAGGTATCCGGCGACCGCCTCGGCCAACCGCGCCGTCTGGGCATGGCCAAGCGCGCTGAGCGGGAAATCACTATGCCCTTGCCAGCGTCCTTCGTGGTTGGCCGTGGTCTGGGCGTGGCGGATGAGTAGGAGTTTCATGAATGGTGGATGGGCCAGGCGCGATCGGGCACCAACGCCGGATTGGCTCCCCGGGACGGATTCGAACCGCCGACCCAGTGATTAACAGTCATAGAACATAATGATCAATTTATTGTTGCAATAGGGTAAAGGCCAATTATAACAATGCTTTGAGTCATATCACCTGACGTAAGCTCCCTCGCGAGCACCCTACGGACGTATGCAGACAGGGGCACCGGCGATGAGGAGCAGCCCGCTGATGGCCAGCATCACCGTGAGCGTGCCTGCATTGCGCGGGCCAAGAGACTCGGTCAGCCGGGGACCGACGACAACCGCGGCGATAAAGCTTAGGAAAGGGAGTGCGCCGATAAACCCCGCCGCCGTTGTATCGAGCCCGAGGTCTTCGCGAATGATCGGCATGAAAAGTCCGAGGACAAACCGCGCGAGGCCGTAGGTGATGGCAATAATGCCCGCCCCCAGAAGGCCCATCCCCGCAACGGATACCTGACGCATACCGGCCTCGCCTGTTCATGTGCGGGAGTGACTGACCGCCCTGTCGGGCTGGACAGCAGGCAGGCCGAAGCGTTCAGCCCCGCCGGCAGTTTAGCGGAGATCAGGCCTGGGCGGCTGTTGCCTGGGCACGGGCCCGAATCTGTTTGACCATGGCCACGAAGCCGTCGTGTCGGTTGGGCGTGAGCTGTTGGCCAAGCCCGAGACGCTCGAAGAGCCCCTCGATACACAGCTCCAGGATTTCCTGTGCGGTTTTCCCGGAATAGGTCTTCATCAGGATGGCGACGAGGCCTTTGACAATGAAGGCGTCACCGTCGGCCTGAAAATGCAGTCGTGGCGGCTGCTCCTCGCCGGTCTCGCTCACGAGCCAGACGTTGCTGGTGCAGCCCTCGACCCGGTTGTCCTCGGTGCGTTCCTCCTCGGGGAACGGCGGGAGGTCCTCGCCGAGGTCGATCAGAAGCTGATAGCGGTCTTCCCAATTATTGAGAAACTCGAACGTGTCGACCAGTCTCTGCAGATCCATTGAGGCTCTCCGGACGTGGCCCCATGGCGTTCCGACAACGGTAACACGAGGTGGTGGGCCGGCGCCTAGGTCAACTGATCGGCAAGGTAGATCCGGAGGCGCTGGGCGGCGTTGAGCAGATGCCGTTGGGAGGCAAGCCGCGCCGCCTCTGCATTGCCTGCGGCAATGGCCGCCTCGATGGCCTCGTGCTCCTGCTGTACCTCTGCCATGAGCGACTCCGCCTGCCTGGCCGTGTTGGTTCGCGCCTTGCGAATGAAGCCGCGAACCCGGTTTTCGAGAAAGTCTCCGAAGTCGATGAAATACTCGTTGTGCGTGGCCTTGAGGATGGCGCGATGGAAGGCGACGTCCTCCGAGACGCCATCCTCGCGGGCGTCAACCGCTCGAGCCAGTGCTCGCAGTGCACCGTTGATCGCGGCAAGATCCCTGTCGGTCCGGCGCTGCGCGGCATAACCCGCAGCGGCGGATTCGACCGACACCAGAAACTCGATCAGTTCGGAGAGGTTTTCGCCATCGCCGAGGTCGGCATCCAGCCGGAATACACTGCTGCCCTCCGGATTGACAAACTGCCCCAGCCCCTGATGCGAGATCACCAGCCCGTCGGACTTGAGCAGCGAGATCGCCTCGCGGATCACCGAACGGCTGACGCCATACATCTCGCCCAATACGGCCTGGGTGGGGAGTTGCTCACCGGGCTCGAACCGCCCATCCGCGATGCTGGCCCGCAGCCGTCTTGCAATGATTGCCGGCAGCCCCCCGGGCCGCTGTATCGGTTGTTCGCCCCCGGACATCAGCGTCTCTATGCTCCTCTTGTGCGTGCGGGATCTCAGCTGTGAAGATATAACCCGCCATTCACCTGTAATGTCTCCCCGGTCATAAAAGCAGCTGCCGGGCTGGAGAGAAACACCGCCACATCCGCCACTTCCTCGGCGGAACCCAATCGCCCGAGCGGTGTTGCTGCAATCATTGCCTCTCTGCGGCCGGTGTCAAGCGCGCGCACCATTCCGGTGTCGATCAGCCCCGGTGATATGTTATTTACGCGCGTATGCGGCGCCAGTTCCTGCGCGAGGCTGCGTGTCAGGGTGAGCACGCCCCCTTTGGCGGCCGCGTAGGGCGTATGTGACACGCTGCCACGGTGGCCGGCAAGGGAGGCAATGTTGATCACGGCACTGCCTTTGGCCAGCAGGGGCCGCAATGCCTGTACCGTGTAGAAAACGCCATCAAGGTTGACCGCCAGACTGCGGCGCCAGGCGGTTTCGTCCACCGTTTCAAGGTGCAGTTCTTCGTACAGGCCGGCGCAGCAGATGACGGTGTCGACCTGACCGAGATGGTGTTCACAGACCGTTGCCACCGCCCGGGCCGCCTCCATTGAGGTAACGTCATGCGCCGTCACGGTGATTCGGGCATGGGCGGGCAGACGGTTGCGAACCTCATCCAGACGGGTGGCGTTGAGGTCGGTCAGCACCAGCCTGGCGCCGGCGGCGGCGTAGCGCTGCGCCATGGCAAAGCCGATTTCTCCGGCAGCACCGGTGATAACGACGCGTTCTGATTGAGCAGGATGCGTGCTCACGATGGCTCTCCTCGCTGTGCTTTGACGGTTATGTTTGTATGATAATCTGATCCACAAAAGCAACGAGTAGGCCGGAGAGAGCAGAGCCCATGCCCACATCCCAGCCGTTGGGCGCATCAGCACCCTGGGTGGAATTGGCCACAACGGCCGATGACTGGAAGCACGCAGACCCCACGCTTCTGGGTACCACGCTGGTGAGCCTGCATTTGATCCGGGCCTTCGAGGAGGCGGTCCTCGAGCTCGTGAGCAAGGGGCTTGTTCACGGCCCGGCTCACTCGAGCATTGGCCAGGAGGGGGGAGCGGTGGCGTCGGCCCTGGCGCTTCGCGCCAGCGACCAGATCAACGGTTCGCATCGCGCGCATCACCAGTTCCTGGCAAAAGCGCTGCACTATCTGCATCCGGGCGGCATGGCGCTGTCTGCACCAGTCAGTGACGATACGCAGGCACTGCTCCAGCGCACACTTGCCGAAATCATGGGACTGGCGCAGGGGTTCTGCCGCGGCCGGGGCGGGTCGATGCATCTGCGCTGGGCCGAGGCCGGAGTGCTGGGCACCAATGCCATTGTCGGTGGTGGTGTGCCCATGGCCGCCGGGGCGGCATGGGCCCATCGGCGCGCTGGGGAGGGCGATGTGGCCGTGACGTACTTCGGTGACGGCGCCGTCAACATCGGCTCGGTACTCGAGACCATGAACCTGGCCGCCGCCTGGAAGCTGCCCCTTTGTTTTTTCATCGAAAACAACCGCTACGCCGTGTCCACCGAGGTCAGTGAGGTTACTGCTGATTCCCGGCTCTCTTCCCGGGGGCTGGCATTCGGTATTCCGGCGTGGAAAGTGGACGGAATGGACCCGTTGGCGGTGCATTGCGCCATGACGGATGCCGTGTCGCACATGCGTGAGGGTAAGGGCCCGACGGTCATCGAGGCGGATGTTTACCGCTTCTATCACCAGAATGGCCCGCTCCCCGGCAGTGCCTTCGGCTACCGCTCGCGTGACGAGGAAGGCATCTGGCGCGAGCGGGACCCGCTGGATCGGATTGCCCGGGAGATGATCGAGCTGGGCCAGGCGTCGACGGCGCAGGTGGAGGCGGTGCGGGCCGCGGCGGTCGAAGCGATGACGGAGGCAACCGCGGCGCTGGTCGAGACGGCTGCCGACAAACCCGCCATCCGCCAGTCATTATGGCCATCGGCGGATTTTCGCGATGCACACATCCGCGGGGATCTCAGCGAACTCGAGGACGCCCGCTACGTCGAGCAGGATCAATACGCCGGGCGACTGGAACCGCGGCGCTTCGTCGACAGCGTGGCCGATGTCATGCACCGCCGTATGAGCCAGGACGAGCGCATCGTGGTGATGGGTGAGGATGTCCATCGCCTGAAGGGCGGCACCAACGGCGCAACCCGCGGGCTTTCCGAGGATTTCCCCGACCGCTGCCTGGGCACGCCGATCAGCGAGAATGCCTTTGTGGGCCTGGGCGGCGGGATCGCAATGGACGGCCGCTATCGCCCCGTCATCGAGTTCATGTATCCCGACTTCATGTGGGTGGCGGCCGATCAGGTGTTCAACCAGATTGCCAAGGCGCGCCACATGTTTGGTGGCGATGGCACCATGCCGCTGGTCCTGCGCACCAAGGTGGCGATGGGTACGGGCTACGGCTCTCAGCATTCCATGGATCCAGCCGGCATCTTTGCGACCTCGCCGGGTTGGCGGATCGTCGCCCCCAGTACGCCGTATGACTATGTGGGCCTGATGAACAGCGCCCTTCGCTGCGATGACCCGGTTCTGGTGATCGAACACACCGATCTCTACACCCGCCGCTTCGAGGCGCCGAATGACGATCTGGACTACTGCATCCCGCTCGGCAGTGCCAGGGTGGTCCGACCGGGTCGGGCCGTGACCGTGCTCACCTATCTGTCGATGGTCGAGCGCTGTTGCCGGGCCGCGGAGGATCTGGGCGTAGACGCCGAGGTGATCGACCTGCGGAGTCTGGATCGTGCAGGGATCGACTGGCCCACCATCGAGGCCAGTATCCGTCGTACCAACAACGTCCTGGTGGTCGAGCAGGGATCGATCGGGACGGCGTATGGCGGTCTCCTGGGCGATGAAATCCAGCGCCGCTTCATGGACTGGCTGGATCAGCCGGTGCAGCGCGTCCATGGCGGTGAGGCCTCGCCCAGCATTTCGAAAGTGCTTGAGCGGGCGGCCTGCGCCGACATCGAGGAAGTCCAGGCAGGTCTGCGGGCCGTGATGGCGGCGCAGGGCAGGCCGGTCGACTGAGTGTTGCGCCAGCGGGCATGAACAAGAGGATCACGAGGTGCCGATACCCATAGAAATGACCGCCGCGGCGGCGGGAATGGAGCACGCCAGCCTGGTGCGCTGGTTGAAATCGGAGGGCGATGACGTAGCCACCGGCGAGGTCATTGCCGAGGTTGAAACCGACAAGGCCGTCATGGAGATGGAGGCCCCCGGTGCCGGGGTGCTCGGCCGGATTGATGTGCCGGGTGGGACGGACGAAGTGGCCGTCGGGGCCGTGATTGGTTATCTGTTGCAACCCGGCGAGGATAGCGGGGCATTGCCTGCGGCTTTGGAGGTTGCGGGCGCCCCTGAAGACGCGGCGCCCGCAGCGCCGCCGGCGCCGGAAACCGCGCATTCAGCCAGCACGCAGGCACCTGGTGCCGAGGAGGGTTCTCCATCCCGGAGCGACGAGCGACGGCGGGTCAGTCCGCTCGCGCGACGTCTGGCCGCCGAGCGCGGGGTCGAGCTTGCGGATCTTGTCGGCAGTGGTCCGCATGGGCGAATTGTGCGGATCGATGTTGAGCAGGCTGCCGCGGCAGCGCCCGCCTCCCAACCGCTGCCCGGGAGCCAGACCTCGTCGCTGATCCCGCATTCGGGCATGCGTAAGACCATCGCGCGCCGGCTTACCGAATCCAAGCAGCAGGTGCCGCATTTCTATCTGTCGATTGATTGCGCGATGGAGAAAGTGCTGGATCTGCGCCACGAGCTTAATCGGCTTGGCGAGACAGAGCGGGAACCCTGGCGGCTGTCGGTCAATGACTTCATCGTCCGGGCTGCCGCAAAGGCCCTAGAGGCGGTGCCCGAAGTCAATGTGAGCTGGCAGGAAAATGGCCTGCTGCGCTACGCAGACGCCGACGTCTGTGTGGCGGTGGCGACCGAGGGCGGGTTACTGACGCCGGTGGTACGCCATGCCGGCCGCAGGGACATGGTGGGCCTGTCGCGGGAGATTGCGGAGCTGGCCGCGCGAGCCCGCGCCGGAGAGCTGTCGCCGCACGAGTACCAGGCGGGCAGCTTTACCGTCAGCAATCTGGGCATGTATGGCATCAGCGACTTCGCCGCGATTATCAATCCGCCCCAGGCGGCTATTCTTGCCGCAGGCGCGGTACGCAGCGAGCCGGTCGTGCGCAATGACGCGGTTGTGGCCGGACTGATCATGACGCTGACCCTGTCGGCTGATCATCGATCGATCGACGGTGCCGACGCTGCCCGCTTTCTTGCCGCCCTGCGGGATCGACTCCACGATCCTCTCTCGCTGCTGGTCTAGGGGGCACGATGTCGGATTATCAGGTGCTTGTCATCGGGGCCGGCCCAGGAGGCTACGTTGCCGCCATTCGTGCCGCCCAGCTGGGCGCGCGCGTTGCAATCATCGAGGCCGACGAGCCCGGCGGTGTCTGTCTTAACTGGGGCTGCATTCCCACCAAGACATTGCTGCATTCCGCCGATCTCTATCGTGCCGCCTGTCATGGAGCGGACGCCGGCCTGGTGCTGGAGGGTACGCCACGATTCGATCTGGGCGTGGCCGTTGGCCGGTCGCGTGCGGTGGCATCCCGCCTCAATCAGGGTGTGCGGGGGCTTTTGCGTCGGAACGAAGTGGCCCTTATCGCCGGGCATGCCCGCCTTACCGGTGGTGGTGGGGTGGTGATCGACGGCGCCGCGGGTGAGCGAACCCTGAGCGCCGAGACGATTATCCTCGCCACGGGGGCGCGACCGCGTATGCTCCCGGGCCTTGAGCCCGATGGCGAGGTTGTCTGGACGGCGCGCGAGGCCATGACGCCAAAGGCCCTGCCGGAGCGTCTCGCCGTCATCGGTGGCGGAGCCATCGGCGTGGAGTTTGCAAGCTTCTATGCGGCGATTGGAAGCAAGGTGACGCTTATCGAGAGGGCGGATCGCATGCTTCCGCAGGAAGAAGCCGAAATCTCTGAACGGCTTTCTCGAGCCCTTGAGACCCAGGGCATCACGTTGTGTACTGGTACGCAGGTTACCGGTTGCGAGCGGCATGATGCTGGGGCCGCTCTGTCCCTGGAAGGGCCCTCCGGGCTGTCCGGGGGGCAATTCGACCGGGTGATTGTTGCCGCCGGCATCACCGGTAACGTCGAGTCGCTTGGCCTGGAGCACACGTCGGTTGAAATCGACCGGGGCCATATTGTCACGGACGCCTGGGGCGCCACCGCAGAGCCCGGGGTCTATGCGATCGGCGATGTGGCCGGGGCGCCATGGCTTGCCCACAAGGCCAGTCACGAGGGCGTCTCCAGCGTCGAGCACGCGCTTGGCACGCCTGGAGCCTGTCCGGTGGATCCATCCGCCATCCCGGCCTGTACCTACTGCCATCCTCAAGTGGCGAGCGTTGGCATGTCCGAGGCGGCTGCGCAGGCCGCAGGGCACGAGGTCAGAGTGGGGCGCTTTCCGTTATCGGCCAATGGCAAGGCGCTTGCCATGGGTGAGGCGGATGGGTTGGCAAAGACGGTGTTCGATGTGCACTCCGGCGAGCTGCTGGGCGCCCATCTGATTGGGCCGGACGTCACCGAGCTCATCGGCGCCTTTGTGGTGGGGCGCACACTCGAGACCACCGAGGTGGAGCTCATGCACTCGGTCTTCCCGCACCCCACGCTTTCGGAATCCCTGCACGAATCGGTCCTGAATGCCTGGGGACGCGGACTGCACGCCTGATGCCGCGAGGGCTGATCAGCTGGACGGCGCCGCCTCCGCGGCATCCTCCAGAAGCAGGTCGGCCGCCTTTTCGGCGACCATCATCACGGCACCCTGCGTATTGCCCGACACCATGCCGGGCATGACCGAGGCGTCGGCAATACGCAAGCCCGTGAGTCCCCGCGCCTTCAAACGGGCGTCGACGACGGCATTCGCGCCGCTGCCCATGGAGCAGGTGCCGATTGGATGATAGATGGTCTGGCCGGTCTCACGCGCCCAGTCAATCAACGCGGCGTCATCGCAAATGTCATCGCCCGGGTTCATCTCATTGACGACGTAGCGCTGCAGGGAAGGCTGCCCGACGATTTGACGCGCGATGCGCATGCCCTCGGCAAGGGCGGCGGCATCGTTACCGGCGCTGAGGAAGTTGGGCCGGATGTCCGGGGGGGCGTCGGGGGCTGCCGCACTCGCATGAATCGAGCCAACCGACTCGGGCTGGAGCTGGGTGACGCCGATTGTCATGCCGGGGGCACGATCAAGCACCCGATCAGCGGCATTGGCATAACTCGCATCAACCACAAAATACTGGATATCGGGGCCCTGGCGGGCATGGCGTGTGCGAACAAAGCCATGCACCAGGCCGGTGCCGAGACTCAGAATGCCCCGGCGTCGGGTGAGGTAGCGCGCCAACTCGCCAATGAGGCGGAACCCGCGAGAGCGCTCGTTGATCGTGATCGTATTGCGCACCCGCCAGTTCATTCGGGTGGCGTAGTGATCCTGGTAGTTCTCACCAACGCCATCAAGGCTGTGTACCGGCTCGAGGCCGAGAGCGCGAATGCGCTCCACCTGACCGATGCCGGAGCGCTCGAGTAGGGCAGGGTTGTGGACACTGCCGGCACACAGCACGACCTCACGGCGGGCGCTTGCCTCGCTTCGCTTACTGCCGGCCTCCTGCCAGATCACGCCGGTACAGACGCCGTTCCAGACCGTCAGCCGCTCGACCATCGCATTGGTGACCACCTGCAGGTTGCCGCGTGCCAGCGCCGGTTTGAGGTAAGCGTCGTAGGCGCTCCAGCGGCGGCGGTTGTGCTGGAAGACCTGGTAGTAGCCAAAGCCGTCCTGCTTTCTGCCGTTGTAGTCGGGATTGATGGGGTGGCCGGCTTCGGCAGCGCTCTGCAGGATCGCGTCACTGATGTCGCAGCGCTCTTCCACGCGCTCGACGTGCATCGCGCCCTCCCGTCCGCGACCGGTCGCCTCGAAGGCGCACTGCTCGAAACGCCGGAAATAGGGCTCGACGGACTGCCAGTCCCAGCCGGCCGCGCCGAGATCGGCCCAGCGGTCGTAGTCGGCCGGCTGGCCGCGCACATAGATCATGCCGTTGATCAGCGACGATCCACCCAGTCCGCGGCCTCGCGGGATGGCGATGGCGCGGTTGCGTGTAACCGCCTCGGGGGTGGACTCGAACCGCCAGTTGTAGTGCTCGTTGACCAGCAGCTTGGCGAAGCCCGCCGGGATCGGGATCCATGGGCTGCGTGGGGCATCTCCCGCCTCAAGGACCAGAACGGAGTAGCGGCCGGATGCGCTCAGGCGCTCGGCAAGGACACACCCGGCTGTTCCGCCGCCAACGATGATGTAGTCGAATGTGTTCATGTCAGTCGTTGTCCACGAAACCCAGGATTCGGGTCATCAGCTTCAGCTGGTTCTGCAGCATGGGCAGCCCGGGATGGGTGCGACAGCCGCGGGCTTCCGCGGCGGCCAGTAAAGCCGTCTGGGCGGGTTGCATGATGATCTCGGCGACGATCTGCCCGGCATCCAGGCTGTCGGCATCCAGCGGCAGCGCATCGTCCTCGTGCAGCCCCAGTGACGTGGCGTTGACCACCAGATCATGGCCGTTGGCATCCCGCCCACCGATATGACAGGGGACCTCGGGATAGGCGCCGGCGACCCGCTGGATGAGACCTTCCGCCTTGCTGGCCGTGCGGTTGGCGATGGTAAGCCGCGTGACGCCGGCCCGCGCCAGGGCGAATGCAATGGCATTGGCGGCGCCGCCGGCACCGGCGAGGTAGGCACTCCGTCCGGCAGGGTCGATGCCCGCCTCGCGCAGCCCCGCCACGAATCCCTCGCCATCGAGCATGTAGCCTTTCAGGCGGCCATCCGCTTCGCGGCACACCACGTTCACGGCGCCGATGCGCGCGGCATCGGGATCAACCTCATCGCACAACGCCACGATGGCGCTTTTGTGCGGCACCGTAACGATGAACCCCTGGAAGTTCTGCATTTGCCGAAAACCGTCCACGACCGCGCTGAGCCCGTCAGCGGTGACATGCACGGGGACCAGGACGCCATCGACGCGGAGCTCATCCAGCCGGGCGTTGATCCCCTGGGGTGTTTTCACGTGATGAATCGGATCGGCGATGATCGCGCTGATCCGGGTGTTGCCGGTGATTTCCATCAGACGTCTCCGGGTGCCATGTAGCTGGTTCGGGTGGTCGTGAAGAACTGCCGCGCATGCGCCCCCTGCTCACGGGGTCCGTAGCTCGAGGCCCCGGTGCCGCCAAAGGGTGCGTGGTAGTCAACGCCGGCGGTGGGCAGATTGACCATGATCATTCCGGCCTTCGACCGGCGTCGGAAGTCGGCGGCATGGGCGAGGGAGCGGGTGCAGATGCCGGATGAGAGGCCGTACTCGGTTCCGTTCGCGAACTCGAGCGCCTGGTCGTAGTCGTTGGCTCGAATGATCCCGAGTACCGGCCCGAAGACCTCTTCACGGTTGAGCGTCATATCACTGGTGGTTTCCGAAAAAATCGCGGGCGACAGGTAGTAGCCCGGTGTCTCGCGGCGCAGTGCTTCGCCTCCGCATTCCAGCTTTGCGCCCTCGTCCCGGGCCTGGTGGATGTAGTGCAGATCCTGGTTCAGCTGCTCTTCGCTGATGGCGGGTCCGATGTCGGTGCTGGCCTCGAGGGCATGTCCGACCCGCAGCTGGCTGACAACATCGCGGATGCGGGTCACAAAGCGGTCGTGGATTCCCGCCTCGACGATAATTCGCGACGAGGCGGTACAGCGCTGGCCGGTGGAGTAGAGGCCACCGTTGACCGCGATCTGGACGGCCTGCTCGAGATCGGCATCGTCGAGCACGATCAGCGGGTTCTTGCCGCCCATCTCGAGCTGCACCTTCGCCCCGCGCTCGGCGCATAGAACAGCAAGCCCCCGGCCAACAGCCGTGGAGCCGGTGAATGTCAGCGCGTCGATCTGCGGAGAACGGGCGAGCCGATCACCCACGACGCTTCCGGATCCCATGACGAGGTTGAAGGCTCCGGCTGGCAGCCCCGCGGTCTCGGCAATGATCTCCGCCAGCGCCCATGCGCAGCCCGGCGCCAGGCCGGCTGGTTTGAAGACCACGGAATTGCCGTAGGCAAGGGCGGGCGCAATCTTCCAGGCCGGGATGGCGATCGGGAAGTTCCAGGGCGTTATGACGCCAACGGCGCCCACGGGGTGTCGGGTGACATCAACCTCCACCCCCGGGCGCACGGGAGGGAGGCGTTCACCGCCCATGCGCAGGCTCTCGCCGGCAAAATACTTGAAGACGCGCCCAGCGCGCACGACCTCACCGATGCCCTCGGCGAGCGGCTTGCCCTCTTCGCGTGACAGGAGCTCCCCGAGTTCCTGCTGGCGGGACAGTATGGTGGTGCCGATTCGATCAAGGGCGTCGCTGCGCTGTTCGGCAGTGGCCGTGGCGCAGGCCGGTGCGGCGTCTGCTGCGGCCCTGATGGCGGCGTCGGCCTGTGTGGCGCTGGCGAGAGCGTATTCACCAATGATATCGCGAGTGTCAGACGGGTTGATGTTGCGATTGGTGGCTTCGCCCTCAACCCATTCTCCGGCTATGTAGTTTCGGTACATGATGCGTTTTTCTCTCCCCTGGCGATGGGCCGGAGCTTCTCAGATTGCTATTTGTAAGACAAGCAGAAGAGATGATAAAACGAATCGCCGAACCGGTAAAAACCGGGTAAAGGGAGGAGAGCAGATTGGCATCTGAAGCGGCCATGCCCACACCGCAAGGGCGCGTCGTTCTGGTCACCGGCGCGGGTGCCGGGATGGGGCGAGCCTTCGCACACAGGTTTGCCCGGGCCGGCGACCGCATGGCCGTGTTCGAGCTGGACCACGAGGCTGCCGATAGCGTTTCCCGGGAGGTCAGGGCGCTGGGTGCGGAAGCGCTGCCGCTGGTGGGTGACGTGGCTGACGAGGCGCGGGTTGCGAGCGCGTTTGATGAGGTGATCCGGCAGTGGGGGCGTATTGACGTGCTCATCAACAATGCCGGCATCGCCTGCAGTGTGCCAACCTGCGAACTCACCGCCCAAGCCTGGCAGCGCACCCTCGATATCAACCAGACCGGGGTCTTCCTGTTCAGTCGCGAGTTGGCGCGTCGCCATCAACACGGTGATGCGGTCATCGTCAACGTCGTGTCCATGTACGGCGAGGTTGCGGCGCCCGAGCGGCTCGCTTACTGCGCCAGCAAAAGCGCCGTGGCCATGATGACGCGCGTTCTGGCCATTGAGTGGGCCAGCCGCGGCATCCGGGTGAACGGCATCGCGCCTGGCTACATCGAAACCCCCTTCCTGGAAGCCCTGGCCGACGACGGGCGTGTGGATCTGGAGCGCATTCGCGCCCGCACCCCGCAGCGCCGACTCGGCACCGCGGAGGAAATGGCCGATCTGGTGTTTTTTATCGCCTCACCCGAGACAGGCTTCATGACCGGTCAGGTCGTGACCTCCGATGGCGGCTGGACCGCCTACGGTTACTACTGAATCAACCCGAGAGGAGCAGTCCATGCCCGCGCACATTCCCGATCGCATGCAGGCCGTCGTTGCCCCCCAGTCAGGCGGCCCCGAGGTTCTGGCCTTTGAAGAGCGCCCCGTACCGACGCCGGGGCCGCGCGAGGTGCTCGTGCGTGTCGCCGCTGCCGGGGTCAATCGCCCCGACGTCATGCAGCGCATGGGGAACTACCCGCCTCCTCCCGGCGTGGGTGACGTGTTCGGACTGGAAATGGCGGGCGAGGTGGTCGCAGTGGGCGCCGAGGCCCGGCGGTTTGCCATTGGCGATCGCGTCTGCGGCCTGGTGCCCGCGGGCGGATATGCCAAGTATGCGGTGGTCGACGAACGCAATGCGCTGCGTGTGCCGGATAATGTCAGCCCGGTCACCGCGGGCGCGATCCCCGAGACCTTCTTCACGGTCTGGACCAACATGATCCAGCGGGGACAGCTCCAGGCCGGCGAGTGGCTCCTGGTCCATGGCGGCAGCTCGGGCATTGGTACCACCGCCATCCAGATCGCCCATGCCCGCGGGGCGAAGGTGGCGATTACCGCCGGCAGCGAAGAGAAATGCGAGCGTTGTCGTGCGCTTGGCGCTGATCTCGCCATCAACTATCGCGAGACCGATTTTGTGGCCGCGCTGGCCGAGGGCACCGGCGGACATGGTTTTGACCTCTGCCTGGACATGGTTGCGGGCGAGTACGTGAACCGAAATCTGGAAGCGGCCGCACCGTTCGGGCGGATCGTGCAGATCGCCCTGCAGTCCGGGCCACAGGCCACGATCGACATGAGCCGCATCATGCTGAAAAAGCTCTGGTTGACCGGCTCGACGCTGCGGCCACGCAGCGTTGAGGAAAAGGGCCTGATCGCAAGCGAGCTGGAGGCTGAAGTGGCCCCCCTCTGGGCCAAGGGACGCTGCCTGCCAGTGATTGACAGTACCTATGCGTTTGCCGACGTGGTCGACGCCCATCGCCGGATGGATGAGGCGCACATTGGCAAGGTCATTCTGGTCATGGAGCAGTAGGGGACAGCATGTCGATCGGAGCGGATATTCTTGCGGCAGCCCTGAAACGCCATGGCGTGCGTGAGATCTTTGGGCAGAGCATCCCCTCGAAGCTCTTCCTGCGCGGTCGTCGCCAGGGCCTGCGCCAGCTTGCCTACCGGACCGAAAACGCCGGCGCCGCGATGGCGGATGCCTATGCCCGGGCGAGCGGGCGCGTAGGCGTTGTTGCCGCGCAGAACGGGCCGGCCGCCACGCTACTGGTGCCGGGGCTGGGTGAGGCCCTGAAGGCGTCAGTGCCGGTGGTCGCGATTGTGCAGGATGTCGCAACCGGCGCGCGCGATCGGAACGCGTTTCAGGAGCTGGATCATCTGGCGCTGTTTGCGCCGGTCAGCCGTTGGGTTCGGCGTTGCGAGCGAGCCGACCGGCTTGAGGACTACGTGGACATGGCATTTGCTGCGGCTGCGTCTGGTCATCCGGGACCGGCCGTTTTGCTGGTGCCCGTGGATGTGCTCGATGAGGCGGTAACCGCCGCGACAACGCCGCGCAGCGCCTCGCGCGGTCACTATCCGCTCGATCGTAGCGCACCCGAGGCAGCGCGGCTCGACGAGGCGGCCGACTGGCTTGCCAGTGCCCGCGCACCGGTGGTGATTGCCGGCGGCGGCATACACCGCTCGCAGGCCTATGACGCACTCGCGGAGCTGCAGGGGCTTGGGCTTCCGGTGGCCACAACGGTAATGGGCAAAGGCGCAATTGATGAGACGAATGCGCTCTCGGCGGGTGTGGTGGGCTACTTCATGGGCCCCCGCAGCCGCAGCGAGGGCATGCGACCGCTTATTCGCGAGGCGGATGTGGTCGTGTTGGTCGGGAATCGCACCAACCAGAACGGCACCGACAGCTGGCAGCTCTATCCGCGGGATGCCCGTTACATTCATATCGATGTGGATGGTCTGGAGATCGGTCGCAACTACGAGGCGTTACGGTTGGTCGGTGACGCCCGGCTTGCCCTCGAAGGACTGGTCGAGCGCCTTCGCCCGCGGCTGGGAGGGTCGGAGCCTTCCTGGCAGGCGGCCGCCGAGGCGCTTATCGACAGCGGCCGTCAGCACTGGGCGGGGCAGATGTCGCGATGGGTGGATGCCAGTGCGACGCCCATTCGGCCCGAACGGGTAATGGGCGAACTGGATGCCATGCTCGACGGGCAGTCGACCGTGGTTGCCGATGCCAGTTATTCCTCCATCTGGGTTGCGAACTTCCTGACGGCGCGTAGCCCGGGTCCGGGGTTCCTGACACCGCGGGGGCTGGCCGGCCTGGGTTGGGGGTTGCCGTTTGCCATTGGCGCCAAGGCCGCCAACCCCGCGCATGTTGTCCACTGCGTCACCGGCGACGGTGGGTTCGGCCATGTCTGGGCTGAGTTGGAGACGGCAATCCGCCTTGACCTGCCGGTCATCGTGACGGTGCTCAACAATCAGCTGCTGGGCTATCAGAAGCATTCAGAACAAGTGTTGCATGGCGACTATACCGACGCCTGCGACTTCGCGCCGGTGGATCATGCCGCCATTGCCCGGGCCTGCGGCGGACATGGCGTGCGCATTACCGAACCCGATCAATATGCCGCCGAGCTGGCAGCGGCGATCGCGCGACCGAGCGTCACGGTACTCGATGTCCTGGTGGACCCGAGTGCCTATCCGCCGGTTACCGCCTACTCCGGCAGCGAAGCGCTGACCGAACAGTTCTGGTAACCGTGAATTTATCCCTGCCCTGCGGGGTGGATGTTATCCAAAACGAGGAGAGTTGAAATGATCCTGAAGAAAAAGATGACGGGCGTAATTGCCCCCGCTGTTCTGGCCGTGGCGACCGGTGCCGGTATCGCGGGCACGGCGAGCGCGGATGAGGTCAAGTTTGGCGCGCTTTATCCCCTGAGTGGCTCTCTGGCTCTGCTGGGCGAGGAGAGTTTCCGCGGGCTTGAACTGGCCGTCGAGGAGGTCAACGCCAATGGCGGCGTCCAGGGCCAGCAGATTGTGCTTGCCGGTGGTGACGCGGTCGACCAGAACCAGGCGATCGGCGAGGCGCGGCGGCTGATCTCCCGCGAGGACGTGGAGGCCATTTTCGGCACCTACTCGTCATCGCGTTCGATCGCGGCGAGTCAGGTCAGTGAGCTGGCGGGCGTTCCGTATTTCGAACTCGGTGCCGTTGCCCACGAAATCACCAACCGCGACTTCGACAACATCTATCGCACGAACCCGACGGCCCGGCATATGGCCCGTACCCACGTCGATATGATCGTCGATGCGATCGCCCCCGAACTCGGCAGGGACCCGGCTGATCTGCGGATCGGCATCATTCACGAGGACTCCAACTACGGCAGTTCGGTAGCGAGCTTCCAGGAGGTCTTTGGTGAGGAGGCCGGCCTCAACATCGTGGTCAATGAAGCCTACCCGGCCTCAACCGTGGACATGTCCTCGATTGTGCTGCGGCTGCAGGAGCGCGATGTGGACATTGTCCTTCAGACCTCCTACCAGGATGACAGCATCCTGTTCCTGCGCCAGGCCAACGAGCGTGATTTCGAGCCTTCGGCCATCATTGGCGGCGGCGGCGGCTACTCGATGGTGCCAACGGCCGAGGCGGTCGGGTTTGATGTCATCGAGGGCGTTCTCAATGCCGATTTCACCCAGTATGCCGTCAATGCGGACTTCGCCACGGGCGTCAACGACTTCGTCGAGGCCTATCGGGAGAAGTACGGCTCTGATCCGCGCTCCGGTCACTCGCTCAACAACTACGTGGGCGCCAAGGTGATCCTGGAGGCGCTGGATGAGGGCAACGGCTTCTCGCCCGAGGCCATTGCGGAGGCGTTGAGCGCGGTGGATGTGCCGGCCGGTGAGACCGCTGTGGGTTACGGCGTGAAGTTTGCCGAGAACGGCCAGAACGACGCGGCCTTCATGATGGGCATGCAGTGGCGTGACGGAGCGCTGGTCACGGTGTATCCGCCCGAGGCGGCTGTTGCCGACCTGGAGTTCTGAGGCGGTTTTCGGAGAAGACCGGGCGGGTGCGCTGCGCCCGCCCGGGTCGTTGGAGCCCAGCAGTTAAAGGGTCGGGTTAGCCATGGATCTCGTTTTTACCAATATCGTCAACGGCCTGATGCTAGGTGCGCTGTACGCGATCGTCAGCGTCGGGCTCACACTCGTCTTTGGAATCGTCAAGGTCATCAACTTCGCCCATGGCGAGTTTTTGATGGTCTCGATGTTTCTGGTCTACCTGGTGACGACATTTTTTGGCGTTCACCCTTACTTCAGTCTGATCTTGGTGCTACCGGCAGCCTTTGTGATGGGCATGCTGGTGCAGCGCCTTCTCATCGAGCCGCTGCAAAACTCCGATGAGCACATCATGATCTTCGCCACGGTGGGGCTGTCCATTGCGCTGATCAACCTGATGCTGCTGATCTTTGGCCCGGATATCCTGAACACGCCGTCGTCGGGGCTGCGCCAGCCGGTGAATATCGGCTCCGGCATGTTCCTTACCGGGCAGCTGAACATCCTGATCTGTGCCATCGCGGTGGTCGGCGGGATCCATCTGTTTCTTACGCGCACCCAGCTTGGCCGCTCAATCCGAGCGACGGGTCAGAACCGGTCGGCCGCCCAGCTCATGGGTATCAATGTCTCCTGGATTTACATGGTGACCTTCGGCATCGGTGCAGCCTGCGTGGGGCTGGCGGCCGTGCTGATCGCACCGCTTTACCCAACGTCGCCCGAGGTGGGGCAGTACTTCGTGCTGCTGTCGTTCGTCGTGGTGGTAATGGGCGGACTCGGGAGTATTACCGGCGCGCTGGTGGCCTCCATGATCATTGGCCTTGTCGATGCCTTCGCCGGGTTCTATCTGGGCGCCAACGTCAAGGATCTGGTCGTCTTCGGCATTTTCCTGCTGGTGCTGATCTTCCGCCCGCAGGGTCTGTTCGGCGGCGCGCGCAACCTCTCGCATGTCTCCTGAGCGAGACCGAACGGCCTGTTGGAGTAATACGTGATGCCAAGCCAGAAACAAACAACTCGAGCACCGGCGCTGCTGCGGGCGCTCGGGGTCGATAACTCGGCGGACATGCGCGGCACACTGTATGTGCTGCTGTTGCTGGCTGCCCTTCTTCTAACCCCGATTGTGGTGGGCGATGATTTTGTCTACCACGTTTTCATCACGATCTGCCTGTTTGCCGGGCTTGCGACGGCATGGAATATCGTGGGCGGTTTTGCCGGGCAGCTCTCGCTCGGACATGCGATGTACTACGGCATCGGTGCCTACACCGGCATGATTCTGGTCAACGCGGGCATTACGCCGTGGATCGGGATGTTTGTCGGTGCTGCCGTCTCGGCCGTGGTTGGTGTGTTGATCGCCTACCCCTGTTTCCGTCTCAAGGGGCCGTTCTATGCGCTGGCATCGATCGCCTTTCTCGAGGTGTTCCACGTCCTGGCCATCGAGCTCAAATGGCTCACCGGCGGGGCGACCGGGAAGATGGTACCGCTGCAGGTGGGTTGGGAATGGATGATCTTCCGCGAGCGCCTGCCGTCTTTGATTATCGTGTTCGGGATGCTCTGCTTTACGCTTGTGGTGGCGCAGGTCATTCGGCACCGACGCCTCGGCTTTTACCTGATTGCCACGCGCGAGCGTGAATCCGCGGCGCGTGCGGCGGGTATTCCCACCGTTCGGGTGCGTATCTATGCGGCTGCCATATCAGCTGCGCTGGTATCGATACTGGGCACTTTTCACGCCATGTATCTGACGTTCATCGAACCCGATGCGGCGTTCAATCTGGTCTTCTCCATCCAGATCGTGCTGTTTGCGCTGGTGGGCGGTATCGGCACTGTCTTCGGACCATTGCTTGGCGCCATCCTGCTGGTGCCGATCACCGAAATCTCCCGTGGCCTGCTGGGCGCCTCGGCCCTTGGCCTGCACGGGTTCGTCTATGGCGTCATCCTCATGCTGGTGGTGGTGTTCATGCCGGATGGCATCGTGAGAGTGCTGCCGCAACGGCTGCGGGCCGCCATGGATCCGGAGGAGTTTGACGACACCCGCGGCGAGGCATTGGATGACGAGGCAATGGGTGAGATGCACCCCGAGTCCGTCAAGACCGGTGAGCGGCCCCCTGTTGGGCGGGAAGTGCTGCGCGTGGATCATCTGGTCAAGAACTTTGGAGGCCTTGCGGTTACCCAGGATGTGTCGCTGACGCTGCGTGAAGGCGAGGTTCTGGGCATTATCGGCCCGAACGGCGCCGGCAAGACGACGCTGTTCAACATGCTGTCAGGCTTCCTGGCGGCGGATGGGGGCAGCGTGGCGGTGATGGATGCGAACGGCAATGTCCACCAGCCCCAGACGCCTGCCGACTTTGTGGGCCTGGGCGTGGGGCGGACGTTCCAGATCGTGCAGCCGTTTGCCTCCATGACGGTCGAGGAAAACATCATGGTTGGCGCGTTCCACCGCCATCCCGGTGTTGATGCAGCGCGGGCGGCGGCCCGCGAAATTGCCGAAGAGCTTGGCATGGCACGCTATCTCCATGAGGAAGCGCGCAACCTGCCCATCGGCGGGCTCAAGCGCCTAGAGGTGGCCCGCGTCATGGCCATGCGACCGCGAATCCTGCTGCTCGATGAGGTGATGGCGGGCATCAACCCGTCGGATCTGCTGGAGGCCATTCGTCTGATCAAGGCCATTCGCGACACCGGGGTCAGCATCATCGCCATCGAGCATGTCATGCGCGCGGTGATGGATCTCTCGGATCGGGTGGTCGTCATCAACTCGGGTGCGGTTATTGCGGAGGGTGATCCCGAAACGGTGGTTCGCGATGAGGCGGTGATCGAGGCCTATCTGGGCAAGGAGCACGGCAATGCTTAAGTTGAATGACGTGATGGCCGGCTACGGCTCGACCACGATTCTGCATGGCGTCTCACTAGAGGTGAATGCGGGCGAAATCGTGACCATTGTCGGCGGTAACGGCGCCGGCAAAACCACGACCCTGCGGGTTATTTCCTCGCTGATCCGCGCGCGCAGCGGTCAGGTGCAGTTTGAAGGGCGTGACATAACGGGCATGAAGGCCCACAAGGTGGTTGAGGCGGGGATCACCATGGTCCCCGAGGCACGCCAGCTCTTTCCCGAGATGACGGTGCTGGAAAACCTGCAGATGGGATCGTTCACGCGCCATGCCCGGGCCCACTACAAGGAAAAGCTCGACGAGGTGGTCGGGCTCTTCCCGCGGGTTGCAGAGCGCTTCTCGCAGCAGGCCCAGTCCCTGTCGGGTGGCGAGCAGCAGATGGTGGCCATTGCCCGCGGCATGATGGCCTGCCCGCGGCTGATGCTCTTCGATGAGCCATCACTCGGGTTGGCGCCGATTGTGGTCAAGCAGGTGTTCGACGTGGTTCGGGCCATCGCGGCCGGGGGGACGACAGTGCTGATCGTCGAGCAGAACGTCTATCAGACTCTGAAGATTGCCGATCGCGGCTACGTGATTGAGAACGGCGAAATCGTCATGGGTGGCGAGGCCGAGCAGCTGATCGGCGATGACCATGTGCGCAAGGCCTATCTGGGGATCTAACCGATGACGAACACAGCGGGTCATGCGGGACGCCGGGTTCTGGTCACGGGGGCGGGCTCGGGCATTGGCCGGGCCATTGCCCTTGGCTTTGCGGGGCGGGGGGCACTGGTTGGAGTGCTCGATCGCAGCGGTGACGCGGCCGAGGCGGTAACGGCGGAAATCACCGCAGCGGCCCCCGGCGGCGCCATTGCCCTTTGTGCCGATGTCTCGGACTATGCGGCCGTCGCCGCCGAAATCGATCGCGCCGAGGCGGCCCTCGGGGGAGCTTTTCAGGCGGTTGTGAACAATGCGGGTATTTCGCCCAAGCATGACGGGCGGCCGCATGGTGTCTGGGAGATGGATCCGGCGGAGTGGGCCGCGGTGGTGGGCGTCAATTTGACCGGTGCATTCAACACCATTCGCTGCCTCAGCCCCGCGATGCGCGAGGCTGGTGAGGGCGCCATCGTCAATATGTCGTCGGTGGCCGGCAAGACACACTCGCCAATCGTGGCCTGCCACTATGCCGCCACCAAGTCAGCACTGATCGGCTTCACCAAGCATCTCGCCGCAGAGCTTGGCCCGGCCAATGTGCGTGTGAACGCCATTGCGCCAGGGCGCATCGAGACCCCCATGGTGCTGGCAGTGGGTGAGGCGGTGAATGCCGAGCAGATCGCCAAGACTCCCATGAACCGGCTCGGGCGACCGGATGAGGTGGCCGATCTGGCCGCCTATCTGGTGTCGGACGAGGCGAGCTTTGTCACGGGGCAGACGATTGATGTGGCGGGTGGCCTGTACATGACCTGATCGGAGCCAGTCCGAGGCGGCGGCGCGCATTGGCGATGTGCAGATGCATGGCGGCGCGGGCCGCATCCGGGTCCCCATCGGTGATGGCCTCGAGGATGGCCTGGTGTTCGGCATGGGTTGTGCTGCCCGGATAACCGCGGCGTGCCGTATTGGAGCGGGCCAGCACGATCGACTGCAGCATTGATGCGTGGAAATAGCCGATCAACTCCACAAACACGGGGTTGCCCGTGGCGCTGGCAATCGCCTGGTGGAACGCGGCGTCCGCCTCCCCGGCCGGGGCGCCGGACTGAAAGGCGCGCGACAGCCCTGAAAATGCCGTCTCGAGCGTCCGAATCGCCGCCGAATCCCGGTTGCGGGCCGCCATCGCCGCTGCGCCTGGCTCCAGCTCCTGACGCACCTCGAAGGTTTGTCGCAGGGCCGTTACATGGCGGGGTGACTGGTCCGTTGTGCTGTCGGTGCGCCACGCAAGAGGGCTCGCCACAAAGCTCCCGGCGCCCTGGCGGGTATGGATCAGCCCGCTGCTGCGCAAATGCGCAATCGCCTCGCGAACCGCGGCGCGACTGACGGAAAAGCGCGCCGAGAGCGCGGCCTCGGTCGGCAGCCTCTGGCCTGGCTCATAACGGCGCTGACGGATTTCATGCTCGAGCACCGCGGCAAGCTCGGTTGGCAGGCGGCCCTTCGCGGGCATCAGGAATCGTCTCCCTGCAGGGCAAGAGCCGCCAGTGCGACGGCCGGATGGCGTGCCCGGTGATTCGTAAACCGTGCCACCTGGGTGCGGCAGGAATAACCGGTCGCCAGTATTCGCTCGGCCGGAGACTCCTCCAGCGCCGGTCGCCAGGTGGCATCGAACAGCGTCCGGGAGTTTTCGAGCTGCTCGGCCTGATGCCCATACGCACCCGCCATGCCGCAGCAGCCGACCCTGCGGACGTCCATACTGGCCCCGAGTGCAGCGAAGGCATCCGCCCAGGCGCGCGCCGCGACTTCGCCCTGGTGTGTCTGTTCGGTGCAATGGATGAACAGCGTGTAAGGCAGGGCCTCCGCGGGTGCGTCTTGACCCCGCAATGAGCCGTTTCGGGCCTGGGCGTGGATCCACTCCGGCAGAAGTTGGACGGGGACGGAAGCGGAGGCCAGTCCGCGGCAGTCCTCCCGAAGAAATAGGCCAATACTGGGCTCGACGACCACCAAGGGTGTGCCGTCCCGGGCGATGGGCAGCAGCGCCTTGAGCAGAGCGCGGGATGCCCGGCGATGTTGCGCCATGAATCCCTGGGCATGCAGGGCCTTGCCTGACGGCATGAACGGCAGGACCACCGGGGTGGCGCCGGAGGCGGCAATGAGGTCGCACGCGGCGGGCAGGGTGTCGCGCTCGTAATACCCGGTGAAGGCATCCGGCATGACAGCAACGCCGTTGGTAGCGTTGGCAAGCTGCTTGCGCGCATCCGCCCAACGGCGGGTGACAAGATGACCGCGCTCGCGACAGATCGCAAGGCCGGTCCTGCGCGCCGGCACCGGCAGATCCGCAAGCCCGAGCCGGCGCGCAAGATGGCGCCCCGGGGCGCTGGCGAGCGCAGGCCGCGCAAGCATTGCAAAGCGTGCCATCCACGGGGCCATATCCTCGGCTCGGGCCACCAGGTGGTCGCGCACTGGACGGCGATAGGTGCGGTGATAGATATCGAGAAAGCGCGAGCGCATGGTGGGGATGTCGACATGCACCGGGCATTGCGTGGCGCAGGCCTTGCAGCCCAGGCATCCCGCCATCGCGTCATGCACGGCATGGGCAATGTCGTCCGGCGCCTGGCTGCGCTTGCGGGGAAGACGCAGCTGCGGTGTCGCGTCGGGATCCTGACCCTCGTCCGCAAGTTCCCGGAGCCATTCCCGCAGTAATGTGGCGCGGCCTTTGGGCGAGTGGATGCGATCGCCGGTGACCTTGTAGCTTGGGCACAGTACGTTGGCGGTGTCCCAGTCAAAACATACGCCATTGCCATTGCAGGCCATGGCGCCGCCCCAGCGCATCCGGGTTTCCGGCGGAATCCGGGCATCGTATTCACCCCGGAACGGTACATCATCGATTGCGTGCAAGGGCTCGGGCCGCGATGAGGGCGCCACGATCTTGCCCGGATTCAGGCGGTTGTCAGGGTCGAACAGTGCCTTGACCCGGGCGAGCAGGGCATAGAGCGCGTCGCCGAAGAAGTGCTTCGTGTATTCGCCACGGTAGCCCTTGCCGTGCTCGCCCCAAAGCAATCCGCGATAGCGCCGGACCAGTGCTACAACTTCGTCGGAAATGGCGCGCAACCGGCGTCGATCCTCGGGATCGGTCATGTCGAGCGCCGGGCGCACATGAAGGCAGCCGACATCCACATGGCCGTACATGGCGTAGTCGACGCCGTGCCGGGCGAGCAGTTCGCGGAACTCGGCGATGTAATCGGCCAGTGCCTCGGGCGGTACCGCCGTGTCTTCGACAAACGCCACCGGTTTGCGGCTACCGTTGGTGCGCCCCAGCATCCCGACCGACCGGGAGCGGATATTCCAGAGTGCCGCCATTTCGGATGGGTCGCGTGCCACGTGATAACCGCTGCCACGACCCTCGAGCCGGGCGGCCAGTTCGGCGATCTGCCTTTCCAGCGCGTCCCTTGAGTCGGCAATGAGCTCGACCAGATTACACATGACCCGGTCGGCGGCGCCCCCGCCGGTACCGGTCATTGCCTCGGATACGCGTTCCCACAGCGGATCCTGCTGCGCCAGGTCGCGGATGTGATCATCCAGGGTTTCCACCGCCGCCGGTTTCGAGTCGAGCAGCCAGCGGGCGTCGCGGAGGGCCTCGTCGAAGTCGCGATAGCGGACCACGATGACCGCCTTGCAGGCGGGCAGGGGGCGGGTGCGCAGCGTAACGCGGCTGATCAGGCCCAGCGTGCCCTCAGCGCCGGCAATCAGGCGGGTGAGGTCGATCGACCCGTCATCCATGAGGGCGTCGTGCAGGTTGTAGCCCGTGAGGCTACGGTGCAGGTCGGGGAAGTCTTCGCGGATGCGCCGGGCCTGGGGCTGCAGCAGGTCACGGATCGCCTGCGCCATGCAAAGGCCGGGGTCCTCGGAGGTGGCTGCCAGCTCCTCGGCGGTGTAGCGCCGGCAGGTGATCTCGCGCCCGTCCGGCAGATGCAACTGCAGCGATTCCACGTAGTCGCCGGTTCGCCCGTAGATGCGCGAGCCTTTGCCACAGGCATCGGTGCTAATCATGCCGCCGATGGTGACCCGGCTTGCCGTTGAGGTGGTCGGCGGAAAAAACTGGCCATGCGGGGAGAGCGCGGCGTTGAGCTGGCCGAGGACTACGCCGGGTTCAACCTCCACGCGGTTTGCCTCAACATCGATGGAAAGGATCCGGTTTGTATGACGACTTGTATCGACAACGACCTGATCGGTCAGTGACTGACCGTTGGTACCTGTGCCGCCGCCACGCGGCGCGAAGCGGATCGCGGCATGCTGGGGCTGGGCGGCAACATTGGAGAGCAAAGCGATGTCAGCGGGGCTGGCGGGCATAAGTACCAGCGTCGGCATGACCTGATAGACGCTGTTATCAGTGGCAGCAAGAAGTCGCGTCGATACATCTTGGCGGATGTCACCTTTGAATCCGGCTTGCGCAAGTGCCTGCGCGAATGGCTTTACGGCACTGGTGTTGGCGTTAGCCTGCCCGACCTGCATACCGGCTTTCCGTCAGTTTGGTAGAAGTTGTCAGACAGGTTATCACAGAGAGACGGGGTCGGCATGGTCTCTACGGGTCAGACGCCGTGATTTGACCACGCCGGCCCAGGCAAGCAACGACCCGGCGAGGGCAACGGCCATCAGCCCAAGCAGGGCGATGGCGGGCGCCAGTGTGGATAGCAGAAAACCAGCCACACTCGGGCCCACCACCACGCCGGCGAAGGTGATGGTAAGTGCACGCCCGGTAACGCTTCCCAGGGCGGCGGCCGGTACCGCACGCGCCACTTCGGCAAAAAATACGCCGTTCCAGCCGCTTGCGCACAGCCCAAGGGCGGCGGCCAGTGCATAAAACAGCCATCGGGGTGCCACCTCCATCGCGGTCAGTCCGACCAGCAAAGCGGTCTAGTCGCGTGTCGCAGCTACGCCTATCCAGGGGCTCGTTTAACTGTGGTGAGATAGAAAAGTTCAGCGTGGCAGAGCGGCTGTAAAATCACCAATGGGGAACCAGGCTTTGACGGACTTGCCGGCAGTGGTGCCCTCGCAGTGTGACTATTACGTGGCTCAAGCGGAGTTAAGGAAATCTTTCGGAGAAGTAAACGATTGATTTGATTGGCTCCCCGGGACGGATTCGAACCGCCGACCCAGTGATTAACAGTCACTCGCTCTACCGCTGAGCTACCGGGGAAATGCCTGTCAAGAAGACCGTTAGTGTAGCGATTCGGGCCGCGTCGTCAACCGCCACGGCCCATGCGACAGCGCCCTACGCTTTGCCAAAAACCGCTTCAAGACGGTCCATGGCCTTTTCCAGATTGTCCATGCTGGTGGCATATGAAATCCGCACATGGCCGGGCAGACCGAAGGCGGTTCCGGGGACCAGAGCGACGTTGGCTTCGTCGATGAGATACTCGGCCAGCGCCGTGTCATCCGCGACTGTCTCGAGGGCATCGATCGCGCCGGCGACGTTGGGGTAGGCATAGAAGGTGCCATCGCCATGGATGCAGCTGACGCCCTTCATGGCGTTCAGCCGGCCGACCACGTAATCGTGTCGGTCCCGGAACGCTTTGATCATCGGCGGGATGACGCTCTGATCGCCGTCGAGGGCCGCCACCGAGGCGGCCTGCGAGATCGAGCTGGCGTTGGAGGTGCTCTGGGACTGGATCTTTTTCATCGCGCCGATGACCCTGGCCGGCCCGGCGGCGTACCCAATCCGCCAGCCGGTCATGGCATAGCCCTTTGAGACGCCGTTGACCACCACGGTGCGATCGAAAAGATCGGGACAGGCCATGACGATGTTGCAGAACGGTGCCTCGGTCCAGAGGATGTGCTCGTAGATATCGTCACTGGCAATCAACACATCGGGATAGCGCCGCAGGACCTCACCCAGAGCCTCGAACTCGGCGCGGCTGTAGGCGCTGCCGGTGGGGTTGGAGGGGCTGTTGAGCACCACGATGCGGGTGTGGTCGGTAATGGCGGCTTCCAGCTGCTCGGGGGTGATCTTGAAACGCTGTTCCTGGCCCGCCTCGATCACGACCGGCGTGGCATCGGCGAGCAGCGCCATATCCGGGTAGGACACCCAGTAGGGCGCGGGAATCACCACCTCATCACCGGGGTTGAGCACCGCCGAGAAGAGGTTATAGAGGCTTTGCTTGGCTCCGGACGAGACCAGGATCTGATTGGCCTCGTAGGCCAGGCCGTTGTCGCGCTCGAGCTTGCGGATGATCGCGCTTTTCAGCGCCGGCGTGCCATCCACCGCCGTGTAGCGGGTCTGGCCCTGACGGATCGCCTCGATGGCGGCCTCGCTGATATGCTCCGGGGTATCAAAATCGGGTTCGCCGGCACCAAGGCCGATGATGTCATGGCCGGCGGCGCGCATCTCCGCCGCGCGGGCGGTCACTGCCATGGTGGGCGAGGGCTTGACCCGGTTGACGCGCTCAGCAAGTTGAATATCCAAGGATCGCCTCCGTCGTTTTGTTGTCCAGTCAACGCGATGATACGCCAAACCTGCACAAGGCTGCATTGACATGAGTGAACCAAGAAAGCCTTTTCGGCTCGAGAGCGAGTTCGCGCCCGCCGGCGATCAACCCTCGGCGATTGCCGCGCTCGCCGACAGCCTGCAGCGTGGGCATGATCATCAAACCCTGTTGGGCGTGACCGGCTCGGGCAAGACCTTCACAATGGCGAGCCTGATCGCCCAGGAGCAGCGCCCGGCGGTGATCCTGGCCCCCAACAAGACCCTGGCCGCCCAGCTTTATGGCGAGATGAAGGCGTTCTTCCCGGACAACGCCGTCGAGTATTTCGTCTCCTATTACGATTACTATCAGCCCGAAGCCTACGTCCCTGCCTCTGATACCTTTATCGAGAAGGACGCTTCGGTGAACCAGCACATCGAGCAGATGCGGCTTTCGGCGACCAAAGCGATCATCGAGCGACGCGACACGGTGATCGTCGCCTCGGTGTCATCGATCTACGGGCTGGGTGACCCCTCGGCTTACCTGGAAATGGTGCTTCATCTGCAGGTCGGCGATGAGGTCGATCAGCGCAAGATCCTGCGCCGGCTTGCCCAGCTTCAGTATGCGCGCAACGATCATGACTTCTCGCGGGGCACCTACCGCGCGCGGGGTGATGTCATCGATATCTTCCCGGCCGAATCCGAGGATCAAGCGGTGCGGGTCGAGCTATTCGATGACGAAATCGAAAGCCTTGCCTGGTTCGATCCGCTCACCGGTGAAGTGCTCGAGCGGGTGCCACGGCTGACCGTTTACCCCAAATCCCACTACGTCACCCCCCGCGATACCGTGCTCGGTGCCATCGACCGGATCAAAGAGGAGCTTCGCGAGCGGCTCGAGGTGCTGCAGAACGCCGGCCGACTGCTCGAAGCCCAAAGGCTCGAGCAACGCACGCGTTTTGATCTGGAGATGATGCAGGAGCTTGGCTACTGCAACGGCATCGAGAACTACTCGCGCTATCTCTCTGGCCGGGGGCCGGGCGAGCCGCCGCCGTGCCTTTTTGACTACGTCCCCGACGACGCCATCCTGTTCATCGACGAATCCCATGTCACGGTCAGTCAGGTGGGCGGCATGTACCGGGGTGACCGGGCGCGCAAGGAGACCCTGGTGGAGTACGGCTTCCGGCTGCCCTCGGCACTGGACAACCGCCCGCTGAAGTTCGAAGAGTTCGACGCCATCGCCCCGCAGCGGGTCTATGTCTCGGCCACGCCCGGTCCCTACGAGGACAAACACTCAGCGGTGGTGGCCGAGCAGGTGGTGCGGCCCACCGGGCTGGTGGACCCGGCGGTGGATATCCGGCCGGCCAGTACGCAGGTCGACGATGTCCTCGGCGAGATTCGCAGTCGCAGCGAGGCCGGCGAACGGGTGCTGGTCACCACCCTGACCAAGCGGATGGCCGAGGATTTGACCGAATACCTCTCGGAAAACGGCGTGCGGGTGCGTTATCTGCACTCGGATATCGATACCGTCGAACGCACCGAGATCATTCGCGACCTGCGGCTCGGCGAGTTCGATGTGCTGGTCGGCATCAACCTGTTGCGCGAGGGCCTGGATATTCCGGAGGTCTCGCTGGTCGCCATTCTGGATGCGGACAAGGAGGGGTTTTTGCGTGCCGAACGCTCGCTCATCCAGACCATCGGCCGGGCCGCGCGCAACGTCAACGGCCGGGCCATTCTCTATGCCGACGAAATGACCGACTCCATGCGGCGTGCGATCGATGAAACCGAACGGCGCCGGGCCAAGCAGATCGCCTATAACGAGGAACACGGCATCACGCCCCAGGGCATCCGCAAGGCCATTGCCGATGTCATGGAACGGGGCGAGACCGGTGCCCCGGATACACCGCAGCACTACGCCGAGGTCGCCGAGGAGGCGAGGGCGTATGCCGATCTCACCACCGCCCAGGCGGTCAAGCGGATCAAGGAGCTCGAGCAGGCCATGCACCAGCACGCCCGCAACCTCGAGTTCGAGGAAGCGGGCAAGCTGCGTGATGAGATCAAGCGCCTACAGCGCCACGCCCTGGGTGAACCGGACAGGGACTCGGCTTAATCTCGATCGATGGCAAAGGGCGACCACGCCTGCCGGGTGGCCATGAGCTCCATGCGGTTGATGTTGACATGGGCCGGCAGGTTGGCGACGTGGAAGATCTGATCGGCGATATCCTCGGGCTGCATGGGCTCGGTGCCGGCGTAGAGCCGATCCGATGCCGCCTGATCGCCTTTGGTGCGAACCAGCGTGAACTCGGTCTCGGATAGCCCCGGGGCCACATCGGTCACCCGCACACCGGTACCCAGCAGATCGCAGCGCAGGTTATAGCCGAACTGCTCGACAAACGCCTTGCTGGCGCCGTAGACATGCCCCCCGGGATAGGGCCACTGTCCGGCCACCGAACCCAGGTTGATGATGCTCGCACCCCGACCGGTCTCGATCAGCGTTGGCAGCAGGGCGTGGGTGACGTTCACCAGCCCTGTGACGTTGGTGTCGATCATGGTGTGCCAGTCGGCCAGGTCGACCTTCTGGGCCGGTTCCGGTGCCAGGGCCAGCCCGGCGTTATTCACCAGGCAGGTGATCGCCCGGAACCCCTCGGGGAGGTTCTGTACGGCCTTTTTCACCGCTTCGCTGTCGCGCACATCCAGGGTCATGACGTGGATTTCTCCCGCCTCGCCCTGCAGCTCTTGCGCCAGTGCATCCAGTCGCTCGCGGCGTCGGCCGCTGGCGACAACCCGCCACCCCGCTTTGGCAAAGCGGCGGGCAGTGGCTCGTCCGAAACCCGATGTGGCACCGGTGACGAATACAGTCTTTGCCGGTTCGGTCACAGTCTCTCTCCTCGCGCTTTAGTTGAGGGCGTCAGTGTAACCCGGGCGCTTCGCTGGCAAAGGCCGGAATCAGATCCATGCGAGCGAGCATGACCGCGATGCCACGGTCAAACTCCACCTCAACCGGTAATCCATGGACGGCCATCGATGCCGGAACCGGCCGATCCAGCCGGATACGGACCATTAACGCGGTGTCGGATTCGCGGAATATCGACTGCATGGGGTCGGGTATGCGACCGGTCAGTGTCGGGCGATCGCTCACGCGGCCGGTCAGTTGCGAGCCATCCGGCAGGTGGACGGTCACCGGTCGGTTGCGCTGGACAAAGGCCCCGTCGGCGGGCGGCAAATAGGCGGTCAGCCGCGGTCGGGAAGGACGGGCGAGTGTCAACAGCGTTGAGCCCGGGCCCACGGTGTCTCCGGGTTCGACGTTGAGTTCGATGACGCTGCCCGGATCGGGGGCTTTGACGCTGAGATAGCTGCGGTCGGCGCGGGCCATATCCAGGGACAGGCGCAGCGCTTGTTCGCGTTCACGCAATTGCGGGTCGCCCTGGGCGATGCTGCGGGCGAGGGCCTGCCGCTGGCCGATCGCCCGGATCAGGTCACCACGGCTGCGCTGCAACTCGGCGTTGGCCCGCCGGCGCTCGGCCCGGGTGACCGCGCCGCTGCGGCTCAGCAGCTCGATCTGTGACAACCACTCCTGTTGTTCATCGATCAAATCTTCCAGGGCGGTGATTTGCTCATCAAGGACCGCCAGCTCGGCCTCTGACCGGCGGCGCGCCGCGAGCTGCTCGGCACTCAATCGATCGAGCTCATCCAGCAGATGCTCGACCCGGGCATTGATAGCCGGGTTTTCCAGCCGAAAAAGCGGTTGGCCGGGGGTGACGGTATCGTTTTCGCTCACCAGCACCTCACTGACCACGCCCCCGACCACCGAACCGATGCGGGTGGTTTCGTAGGTCAGCCGGCCGGTGGATTCGACCACCCAGCCACCGCGCAGTACCACCCAGCCCAGATAGAGGATGGGGCTTGTGACAATCAGTGCGACAAGGGCCCAGCGCAGCCTGGGGATGGCCCGCCGCGCCGGCGCATAACGAACCGGTAGACCATTGGAGCGCTGCGGTGCGGGTTCACCGCGAAAGTCGATGTTCATGCGTCCTGCTCCGGTGGATCAATGGTCGGTGGCTGCAGCGCCCTGGACGGGATGCCGGACGGCGGTGCGCTGTGGCAATCGGGGGTGCTGAGGACCTCCAGCGGCGCGCGGGCTTCGAGCCAGCGGATCTCGGCGGCCAATCGCTGACGGGCGGTGTCGTACCAGTCGATGGCGCTCTCCATGCCAGCCCGCCCGGGGCCGTCGATACCCGTTTGGATGCGCCTTTGATCGGCCTGCCAGCGACGTCTGGCGGTCTGCAGCGCCTCGGTGGCACGCTCGCGCTGCAGCCGTGCCTCTGTCAGGCGCTGCAACTCGGCGCCAAGATCGGCCAACAGGGTTTGTCGCAACGCTTCGAGCCGCCGCTGCACAAGCCGTTTTTCGGCATTGTGGAGTGCGATCTGCTGCCGCCGCGCCGATGTGAGCGCCAACGGCATATCCGCGCTCACCGTCAGGTTGGTCTCGTCGCCCTGTTCGTCCCAGTCCTCGACGATCTGGCTGTGCTGCAGACGAACCCGGGCACGGATGCTGTCGGTCGCACCCGATCGCGGCGTCCTGGCGAGCAGGGCAAGCTCGTTCTGGGCTGCCGCCACCGACGGGGTCTGGGTCCAGATTGCCCGACGCCAGGCGGTCACTCGGGTGCAAAGCCCCTTGAGATCGGGCCAAGTCGCTGTAAACGGCGCAATCCGGGTCCCGGTGAGGGTCTCCAGCAGGCGACGATTGGTGTCGCGCGACTGACGGGCCGTCAACCGATCGGTTCGGGCGGCGTTGACGGCGGCGAGGAGGGTATCCACCTCGCTGTCGCGGATGGTCTTTCCGCGCTGCTGCTTCAGTCCGGGGATGTCGACGGTGACCACGGCCAACCACGCGTCGGCCAACCGGATCTGCATCTGCGCCAGCCAGTAGCGGGCATAGGCGCGATGGATCCGGATGCGGTTGGTCTGTCGGGTTTGGCCAACCCGGGCGCTCGCCCTTAGGTACTCGCGCTTTAGATCGCGAATGCTGCGCTGCTGCGCCCGCCTTGCGCCGAGCAGCGGATGCTCCAGTCCGGCATCGGCCTGCAGACGGTCATAACGGCGGTTGGCGTTTTCGCCCTCGATTTCGTTGATCCGCCCAGTGGTGACACCGCCCAAGAGCCGCCAGCCGGACTCGGCCTCGACCAAACGCCGTTGTTCGGCAATTCGGCGAGCCTCGGCCCGGGCGCTTTCGACGGCAGGCGCGGCCATCGGTGGGGTTGAAAACTCGGCCCGCGCGCGAGCCTCTGCACCTTGTGCAGGCGCATGACTGAGCCCGACCCAAAGGACAATCGCGATCGCCACGGCCATTTTTGCAAGCATCAATACTGACTCCGTTTCAGGACCCACCACGGCGCCATGCTGGTGTCCTTGTGTTGGTGGAGGATGATTTCGGCGAGGAGGGCGACCACCGACCAAAGCCGCATCAAGCCCCGATAAACCGGGTAGACAGGGGCGATGGCCAGCAATGGCAGGTCGCTGCGGCGGCGCTCGCTGAGCAACGCCACGGACAACCCGCCCAGCACCATGGTGATGGCCAGGTAGATGACATAGACCACCGCCAGGGCGGTGAGCACCGCGGCCGGTGGATGGAGCAACACCAGCCAGACCAGATAGCCGGCGATGACAAACGGCAGAGCCACCTGGTGGATGAGCCCGTACCAGACCGTGGCGATCATGTTCGGCCAGCCAAGCAGATCCGGTGAAAACGCACTGCGATGCTTGCGGACATACATGTAATAGAGGTCGCCATCCCACCGAAGCCGTTGGCGCAGCAGATCGGTCAGCGTCTCGGGCACATCGGTGTGGGCAACCGCGGTTGGCTCAAACGCCAGGATCTGGCGCGGATTTCGCCCGTTATAACGTTTCAGCCGGAGGGTCAGGTCCAGATCCTCGGCGGTTCCGCATTCCCAGCCGCCAACCCGAAGCAGTGCGTCGCGGCGAAACACCCCGAATGCCCCGGAGATATTGTTGATCACATTGAATGCCGACAGCCCGGTTCGTGTGGCGAGCAGACCGATGAGGTATTCCAGGGCCTGCAGGCGGGTCCAGAGCCCGGCGTGCTGGTTGCGAGGCCGCAGCGTGCCGGTGAGGGCGATCACATTGGCGTTGGCCATCCGCTGGACGGCGTTGGCGACCATGTCGTTGTCGAAGCTGGTGTCGCCGTCGAGGGCCATGATGATTTGGCCACGGCTTAAATACAGACCGGTGTTGAGGCTCGATACGCGACCGCCACGCTGCCATTTCGGGATCACCATCATCCGGCGTCGGGATGAACGGGCGTATCGGTGGGTCAGGCGTTTCAGTGCCGCGAGCGTTTCGGTGTTGCCGGCGGCGCCATCGACAATCGCCAGTATCTCGATCGATCCGCGGTAGGTCTGCTCCATCAGGGTCGTGACGGTCCGCTCGACGCGTGCGCCTTCGTTGTAGCAGGTGATGATGCAGCTCACCGTCGGGGCCGGCAGGGTGGGGCGCGGATCCGCCGGGCGCGGGGACAGCCGATCCCGGGTCAGGCCGAGAATGATCGTGAGGTAGACAGGCAGTTCGATGGTCAGCAGCACCGGGAAGAACACGCCGACGGCGCCCAGATGCATCAGCACGCCGACTGCAACCGACTCAAGCATGGGCGCGTTCCGTTGTCGTGCTGGCGAGTTGCTGCATGAGTGCCGCCCCATCCGCCCCGGATGCGCGTGGGTCGTTGGAGGCCATCATCCGCGCCTGCAGATCGACCCCGGCGATCGGTCTACCGCTGTCGTCGGTGAGCCATGTCTCAAGCGTTTGCATGAGCTCCCGGACCCGCTCCTCGCCGGCCTGGGGCATCAGGATCCAGAACTCGCCTTCCTGGGTGCGCGTTGCCAGCTCCCCGGCCTCCAGGGCGTGGTGGATGCGTTGGCTGAGCTCGTGGAGTTTGCGCGCCAGCTGCGTATCCGCCGGCGCGTCACTGCTCGCATCGCGACGACGCATTCGCAGCATCAACAAGGTGAAAAAGCACTGCCGATGGTGGTCGGCGAGTGCCGATTGCCAGCTGAGGAGATACTCAAAGGCCGGCGGCGTGATCAGTCCATCCGGCAATACCGGCGAGGGTATCTCGTCGGTCATCCCGGCGAGCACGCACACTCGGCCCTGCTCGGTCAGCGTATAGCGGCCAATCTCGCGGGTGATCAAACGTTCCGGGCGGGTCTGGTGGTTACAGATGCTGCAGCGGGCGATGATCGTCGGGTCGATGAAGCGTTCGTTGCACTGCCGGCATCCGTAATGCTCCATTGGACGGTCATAGTCGGTGCCGATATGACGCAACCGTGTCCGGCAATTCGGACACTGCAGCGCAGCGCCGGCGAGAAAAGCTCGCTCGCCGGCGACATGCCCGCAGGTAAAACAGTGCAGAGACTGATCCTGCTCGATTTCCAGCCCTTCGCAGTTGGGACAGATGTCCACGAAAAGCGCATGGCCTCCATGGCAGGCAGGGCAGAGGCGCAGCCGTTCGACGATCGATTGCCGGCGAATGAGGCCTCTCGCGGCCAGGCGATTGAGCAGTTCGGCACAATCGGTGCCACCGAATGCCTCGATCAATGGGTAGCGATAGATTTCCGGCGACGCCCAGTCCCGGATGGGCGCGAGGTCGATGTCGGGGCGCATGAGCAGATAACTCAGCAGCCGGGCATCGCTGTTGTGCACCGGTAGATCGGTTTTGTCCGCGGCCGCGGCCCAGTACTGCTCGGCTCGCGTCAGGGCATCGTCTTCACCGGTGACGTATCCATCCAGCAGGCAATCCAGGATCGGGCCCTGGGATGCCTCTTGCCCGGGCCGTGCCTGCGTATCGGCAAAAATCGGGTAATGGCCGCGCGTTGTATCGCGCCGCAGGTGGAGGGCGGCCTGGACGAGCTCATCGCCGCTGAGCCCCACGATGACGAGTCCGAGAAGCCGCTCACGGCCAACGGCAACAGGGTTGTTGCCCTCGTTGAGGGTCTTGAAAGCCATGCACACTCCCGCGCAGCCGATTGAATGGTTAGCGCGGAAAAGACTAGGTCGGTGGCGGCGAGCGGCCTATTCGCCGTTCGACTGAATTGCGCTCAGTCTCTTGTGCCGGTGTGCATGATTGCCTGGCGAACCCTAATGCCGGTTGCCGTCGAGGGTCTCGGGGTAACCGAAAAGGGCGGCACTGCCTCCGGTATGCAGAAACACTACGTTTTCACCCTGGCTGAACTCGCCTTTCTGTATCAGGTCGATGAGCCCTGCCATGCCCTTGCCCGAATAAACGGGGTCGAGCAGGATGCCTTCGAGCTTGGCGAGCCGGTCGATGGCATCCAGTGTGTCCGGGGCCGGAACGCCATACCCCTCTCCCACGTAGTCTGTGTTCGCGACGACATCGCCTCTCGAGACGGCTTCTCCTATCCCGAGGAAGTCACAGGTGTTTGCTGCGAGGTTGTAGACGATTTCTTCCTGCTTTGGTTTGGGGTGACGAACCCCGATACCGAGCACGGGGATGGCAGAGCGTATGCCGCAAAGCCCTGTGACCAGTCCCGCCTGGGTGCCGGCGCTGCCTGTTGCATGAACAACGCGGTCAATGCGCAGGTTTCGCTCGTTGGCCTGGTAGACGAGCTCAAGCGCCGCTGCCACATAGCCCAGGGCGCCCACCTCGTTGGATCCGCCCCCCGGCACGATATACGCTTTGGCGCCCTGTTCCTTGAAGCGCTCGGCGGCATCTTCCATCAATTGATTCATGTCCGCACCGCCGGGATGGTGCTCCACGGTGGCGCCGTGGAGCTTGTCCATCAGGACATTTCCGTTTTCGAGATAGGGGGTGTCGGTGCGTCCTGTGCGGTTCTCAAGGAGGACGTGACAGTCCATCCCGACCTTCGCAGCTGCGGCGGCGGTCTGGCGGGCATGATTCGACTGCGTCGCCCCCTGGGTGATGACCACGTCGGCTTTTTTCTCCAGTGCATCAGCAATGAGGAATTCAAGTTTTCGGGTCTTGTTGCCACCGGTGCTCAGGCCGGTGCAGTCATCCCGCTTGATCCAGAGGTTCGGGCCACCCAACCACTCGGTCAGCCGCGGCATGGGCTCGAGGGGGGTTGGCAGGTGACCGAGTGAAATCCTTGGATAGCGGGAGAGATGCATCATGACCTCCAGTCAGATTGTGATGTGCGTAAAGCAGAATGCTTGCGAAGTTAAGCTTTGTGGTTGGCTATGCGCCAATGCCGCTTTTCTGGGGTCGATAAACGGATGGCATAGAGCTGTGGTAGCGTCGTGGAAGATGCAAGGAGGTGATCCGTGAAGCTCACCTGGCTGGAAGATTTCCTCGAGCTGGTTGACAGTGAAACGTTCTCGGCGGCGGCACAACGGCGCAACATCACCCAGCCTGCGTTTTCCAGACGGATCAAGATGCTTGAGGAGTGGTTTGGCGCTGAGCTTGTCGATCGGCGAGCGAATCAGTTCCAGCTAACCGAGACCGCGCTTCGCTACGAGCCGGAGATTCGAGCCCTTGTCCAGCGCTGGCAGGATCTACGCGTTCGGGTCGCTGCGGATCCGGCCGAACAGCCGCAGCTGACGGTGACCACCCAGCACACACTCATGCTCACGCACTTGCCTGGATGGCTGCAGTTATTCCAGCGCTGGCAACCCGCTACCCGGTTCCAGGTTCGCACCGGCGATCTCGATGAATGTGTCTCGCAGATTGCCAGTGGTGCGTCGGATGTCCTGATCGCCTATCGCGCGGGCACGCGTGCCGGGGTGCCTGGGGATGAGCTGGCTAACCTCGAATGTCTTGCGGTTGCCGAGGAGACACTGGTCCCGACCGTGTCGCCCCAGTCCAATGGTCAAATCGCTGGTTGGCCGGGCTTGCTCCAATTGATCAATTATGCGCCCGAGAGCTTTCTGGGTCGGGTTGTGCGAGATCTGTGCCGGAACCAGATTGGTCCGGCGGTTGAGGTCGAGACCGTGTGTGAAACCTCCTTCGCGGCCGGGATCAAGTCCATGTGTCTGGCAGGCCTCGGCGTAGCGTGGCTGCCGCATGCGCTGGTAAAAGAAGAGCTGGCAGAAGGGCGTCTTATCTCACTGGCGGATCGTCTGCCCGCTCCCAATCTGGAGATCCACGTCTGTCGACTGACCGATTACGTCAACCCCGCGCTCGACGCGCTGTGGACCCGCATTCGAGAGACCACGCGCAAAAGCCATGGCCACTCGGACTAGGTGCGAGATGCACGAGCCATGCGCTAAAAAGGCTCAAGCGAGCGACGTTTTGGGGCGTTCTGACCAGCGTCGGTGCACTTATACTGTTTCTTTATGGCCTTAACTGAATGGGCATTGGCGTTGCATTTTAAAACTGCCTGATGATGAACCTCGTAGCGGATTCCTACGGGTTGCCCGCTACAGCAACTGGCTCGTACCAAAGTTACAGAGGGGGTCGTCATGGACACCAGCAAAGCAATCAAAAGCGCCTGGCTCGCCGGCACCGCCGCCATTGCCCTCGGCGTCGCCGGAGCGGTCAGTGCCGAGACGGTGATTCGTATTGCCCATCCCAATGTCCCGGAGCATCCCATGGGGCAGGGGTTTGAGTACTTCAAGGAGATGATCGAGACACGCAGCGATGGAGAGTTCCGTGTCCAGATCTTCGACAGCAGTAAATTCGGCGATTTCGACAGCGTCGTCCAGGGGCTGCAGACCAACACCCTGCAGATGGGATCGGCCTCGACACCCAATCTCTCGCCGTTCTCGGATAACTTCCTGATCTTTGATATGCCCTTTCTGATCCCTGATTATGAATCGGCGGATCTGATCACCGACGGGCCCATCGGCAAGGAGGCCGCGCAGTCTCTCGAATCAAGCGGGATTCTGGGGCTGGGGTATATCGAAATCGGCTTCCGCCACCTGTTCAACAATCAGCGGGCGATCGAGTCGCTGGATGATACGGATGGCCTTAAGATCCGCTCAACGCCCAGTCAGGCTCACATCAAGACCCTTGAGTCATTTGGTGTAAACCCGACGCCGGTGGCGTGGAGCGAGGTGTACACGGCCATGCAGCAGGAAACGGTTGATGGGATCGACATTGATCTCAACCTTGCCTGGTACAACAACTTCCACGAAGTAACAGACAACCTGACGTTGGTCGGGTCGCTCTACAGTCCCCACCTGGTGATGCTCAGCAAGCCGTTCTACGACTCGCTCGATCCGGCGGATCAGTTGATGGTGCTGGAGGCATTCACCGAGATGAAGCTGTTCCAGCGCAATCTCATTCGCAGCAACGAAGAACGTATCCTTGAGCAGATGGCCGAAGAAGGCGTTGAGATCGTCGAGCTCTCTGAGCAGCAGCGCGAGGCCTGGATGGAGGCCGCCCAGCCGGTTTATGACGAATTCGGCGATGAGGTTGGCCGGGATCTGATCGAAGCTGCTCGCCAGACCATCGAGGCGAATCAGTAGGGCTGGTTCTGCTTGATGATTGATGCCGTCGCGGTGCATTGCATCGCGGCGGCTCTTCAAACCGAAGGGGAGGGGGGATGCGAATCATCACCGCACTCGATCGCCTCGAAGAAGTCGTTGCCTCGCTTTGTCTTGTCGGGATGGTGGTGACGATTTCACTTCAGGTGTTCAATCGCTATGTCCTGGGTAGCTCCCTTTATTGGTCTGAAGAGTTGGGCCGTTATCTTTTTATTTGGGCCGTCTACATCGGCTGCGCCTTTGTCAGCCAGCAGCAAAAGCATCTCGGTGTGGAGTTGGTGCAGCGCTTTGCGCCCCCCATGGCCGCCCGGATCACCGGTGCGGCGGCGGATCTGGTGAGTTTGAGTTTTTGCCTGGTAGCCACCTGGTGGAGCGTCGGGATGCTCCAGTTTCTGGCAATGACCGGTCAGCGCGCGCCGGCTCTGGGGATCTCTGTGATCTGGGTCTATCTGTGTGTCCCCCTCGGTTTCGCTTTGACAAGCGTTCGCATCACCCTGGGGCTGAGGCGGTGGCTGCAGCCCGGTCATCCTGCCATCGCCGGTGGAAAAAGCTCGGAGGGACGTTGAATGGAAGTCCCTATCATACTGATTTTTATAATCTTGTTTGCGCTTATTCTAATTGGTGTGCCGGTTGGTTTTGCCCTGGGCGCAACCGTGGTTGTGGCGATCATTATCGGGGATATGTCGACAACCTTTTTGATCCAGAAACTTGTTACCTCGCTTGACAGCTTTCCCCTCTTGGCCGTGCCTTTTTTCATTATGGCGGGCGAGATCATGCAGAAGGGCAGCATGGCTACGCGATTGTTGTCGCTGTCGCAGTGCCTGGTGGGACATCTGCGAGGTGGACTGGCGCAGGTCAGCATCCTGACCAGTCTGTTCTTTGGCGCATTGAGTGGCTCGTCGCCAGCAACGGTCGCTGCCGTTGGAGGCATCATGATCCCTTCGATGCAGCGTGAGGGGTACAGCAGCGGCTACGCGACCGCCGTCAGTACATCGGCGGGTTGCCTTGGCGTGATGATCCCGCCGAGCGTTCCGTTGATCATCTACGGCACCACGGCAGGCGTATCGGTTGGGGATCTGTTCATCGCCACCATCATCCCCGGCATTATCGTCGGGCTGGCGTTGATGTTGACCGCCTATATCCTCGCAAGGCGTGGAGGGCATGGCCCGGCAGGGCCTCGTGCCGGCAAAAAACAAACCCTTGCGGCGCTATGGGCCTCCGGACACGCCCTAATGGTCCCGCTGATCGTCCTCGGTGGTATCTACGGCGGCATCATGACACCCACCGAGGCTGGCGTCAGTGCGGTGGGTTACGCCCTGTTGGCTGAGGTCCTGTTTCTCCGGAGTCTGAGCTGGATCAAGCTCTGGGATGTCATGCGAAGCACCGCACTGACCACCGCTTCAATCTTCCTGGTAGTGGCCACAGCGACGGCATTCGGGCAAATCCTACTGTTCAACGATGTGCCGAATCAGATCGTCTCTTACATGACCGGGCTGTCGGAAAGTCCATACGTTATTTTGTTTTTGATCATTCTCATACTCCTGGTGCTGGGCACCTTCATGGACGCGCTCGCCAACATATTGATTCTGGCTCCTCTGTTCGTGCCCGTGGTTAGCGAGTTGGGCATGGATCCGGTGCATTTTGGCGTTGTGATGCTGATTGGCGTGGCGTCGGGTTTTCTGACGCCACCCGTGGGCATCAACCTCTTTGTCGGTTGCGGGATCGGTAACATCAGCATTGAGCGATTGAGTTACGCGGTCCTGCCCTTTCTGCTGGCGATTATTGCCGCTTTGCTGGTTATTGCAATGGTGCCGGCGCTCAGCCTCTTTCTGATCCCGTGACAGAGGGAGCGATTGACGAACCGTTGCGGGCGGGTCTCAGACAGTTCAGCGATGGATTGCGTGCTGGCCGATATCGCGCCACCGAAGTGATCGCTGACCTGATTCGCCGCACTCGTCAAGCGGATGAAACCAGACACGCGTTTGTCTACCTCGATGACGAAGCAGCGCTGGCCGCAGCCAGGGCGATCGATTCGCGTCTTGCCCGTGGTGAAGATCCGGGGCCGCTTGCCGGGATACCGGTCGCTGTCAAAGACCTGCTGGCGGTCGATGGTATGCCGCCCGCCCGGGCAGGCTCGCGGATCGACGTTGCCGATTTGATCGGCGAAGAGGGCGCATTTGTCCAAAGACTCAGGGGTGAGGGCTGCGTCGTGATGGGCAAGACGCGAACGACAGAATTCGCTGCCGGGGCACACAACATCACTCATCGGGTGCCTCTGAATCCGGTGGACGGTAAGGTTGATCGAAGCCCTGCCGGGTCGAGCAGTGGCTCGGCGGTGGCGGTTGCAGGAGGAATGACCGGGTTTGCGGTTGGATCGGATACCGGGGGGTCGATTCGAGTACCAGCGGCATTCTGCGGTGTGTGCGGATTAAAGACATCTCGTGGACTTTGGCCACTGGATGGGGTCTTTCCGCTGTCCCCCCATTTGGACACACTCGGTCTTTTAACGGCACAGGCCGATGACGCTGCCTTTGTGTTCGCTGGGCTCCAGGGCGAGCCTGAGCTTCCGATACCTGAGTTAAAGCGCCTGACGATAGGCTATGAGCAGTACGCCGATGATATCCTCTGTCGGGAAGTGGAACACGCCTATGATCACGCGCTTCGCGCCCTCGCCAACGGCGGCGTCAATCTGGTGCCGGTTTCGACATGGACCGAGGAGCGCGCCACGGTGGAGCGGCTGTTCGGTCGCCTGGTCGCCGGCGACCTGCGCAAGGCGTTGGGTGAAACGCGCCTTGCCCGGGACTGGGATCAGCTTGATCCCGTGGTCCAAGAGCGTCTCACAGGCGCTACAGGCATCAACCAGGCAGAAGTTGATGAGCTGATTGGAGAACTCGAGCGCCTGCGCATGAAAGCGCGGCAACGGATGAATGGATTGGACGCGATCGTTGGCCCGACCAGTGGCATTCAGAGTCCGCCGCTTGCCACGCTCGGTGAGGTTGGTTCTGCGGTGCAGTTCGTCGGTCGTTCGCTGGCGTTGAGTCGAGTGACAAATGTCCAGGATTACTGTGCGATCAGTCTGCCGATTGCCAGCCCGGATAACAGCCTGCCGGTCGGTTTCCAGATCGCTGCTGCGCCTTGGCATGACGCTCGGTTGCTGGCCATCGCCCGGTCCATCGAGGGGCAGTTCCAAGAACGGGGGCTTGAGTTTAGAGCGGGCATCTAGATACCCGTCCAGACATCCATAAGGGAGGAGCGGTTTGCGTTTACCATTCAACGGGCCAGCGGGTGGTCGTCTCAGCGGAGCGGCCGGTTCGCTGGTGGGGCGTTATCGAGCGATACACCCGGGGCTTTTGATCTGTCTGCTCATCGCATTCGCGACGACCTTTATCGCCGACCACTACGGCGGCCCGACGCTGCTTTATGCGCTTCTTTTTGGCATGTCGGTGCACTTTCTCAGCGAGAACGAGACCTGTCGCCCGGGGATCGAGTTTACGGCCCGCACGGTGCTTCGTGCCGGCGTTGCCCTTCTGGGGGTGCGTATTACTTACGAACAGGTCGAAGCACTGGGGCTCGGACCGGTGGTGCTGGTCTTCTTCTCGGTGCTTGTTGTGATCGTTGCCGGTGCCTTCATCGCCCGTTTACTGGGGCTTCCCCGCGATCTTGGCCTGCTGAGCGGCGGTGCCGTGGCGATCTGCGGCGCATCGGCGGCGCTGGCGCTATCGGCTGTGATGCCGCGCAATGAGACCCATGAGCGAAATACGATCCTCACGGTCGTGGGCGTGACGACCCTCTCAACGATGGCGATGGTGATCTATCCGCTGATTGTGGGGGCGCTCGGCCTGCCAGACGCTCAGGCGGGGGTCTTTCTCGGGGCGACAATCCACGATGTTGCCCAGGTGGTCGGGGCCGGGTACATGATCTCCGATGAAACCGGCGACGTCTCGACGTTAATCAAGCTTTTGCGTGTGGCCATGCTGGTGCCGGTCGTGCTCGGGTTCATGTGGTTTTTCCGCCATTCCCGGGGCGAGGGCGAGCAGGGCAAGGCCGTGATGTTGCCCGGGTTTCTGGTGGTGTTCATTCTGCTGGTCATCGTCAACAGTCTGGGGTGGATTCCCGAGACAACCAGTGAGGGCCTGTCGGTCGTCTCACGGTGGTGCCTTGTCGCGGCCATCGCGGCACTGGGTGTAAAAACGTCGTTCGAGAAGCTGGTGGTTGTGGGGTGGAGGCCGGTGGCGCTGATGCTCCTGGAGACCGGTTTGCTACTGGCACTGGTCCTTGGTGTCGTGATCTACGCGGGCATCGGCATCTGAGCGGGGATCCGCGGGGGTGGGCGCTGGCACATGAAAAGGCCGCGTCCCCTCCGCAATCAAGCGCAGAGGGTGACGCGGCCGCAGTGGGTTCAGGCGCTTTCGAAAAGACGCGTTAACACGAACTCCCGATGGCCGAGTACTTCGGCTGCGGTATGCCGGCCGTTCGCGGTGCGCACGGTCATCTCCAGCAGCGAGTCACCGGCCTGATCCGGGTTGATCTCCCG
>CAJXSH010000006.1 GCA_913061005.1 uncultured Ectothiorhodospiraceae bacterium
GACGCAGGCACGTGTATTAACAGATAAGGAACTCAAACAAGTACTCAACTACAACGACGCGTGTGAGCGTCACGCAGTACGCAATCGGCTTATGCTGTTGTTAACACACTGGGCAGGTATGCGCGTTGGTGAGGTAGTAGCAGTGCGTGTCAGTGATGTTATTACGGAAGATAGCAAGCCAAAAACAGAAATTCGGCTGAGCGCACAACAGACAAAAGGCAAGCGAGCACGCACTGTGTTCGTGTCAACACGATTGCAGCGTGAAATCATCAAGTATCTTAAAGCGTCAAACACGCCGTACAGCGAACGTTCTTTGTTCAGAACACAAAAGAGCCACGCTTTTACTGCTAACACTGCGACGCAACTGCTACAGCGCATATACGCACGTGCTGGCATTGTAGGTGCTACAAGTCACAGCGGTCGTCGTTCGTATCTAACCAAACTCGCTGACAAAGGAGTAAGTGTATTTGTGCTTGCGCAGTTGGCTGGACATCAACACATCAGCACTACACAGCGTTATGTCAGCGTTAGTGATACGCAGTTGAGGAATGCAGCAGAGTTGGCGAGTTAGAAACAACCTTATTGTGATTAGCGTATGCGACGCCGACGTGACTGTATTAAGTCAATATTCTGCTCACTCTCAAGTTGGCTGGCATAGAATCTGTCAATCATTTCCGCACTCGTTCGCGCATTCCTTGCCAACGTCACATAGTCCATTTTCTCGCCATACATCAGCCTAAACATAATGCCAGTATGACGCAGTGAGTAGATTGTGCGCTTGCCACCTTTCGCGCCATACTCCAAATCTAACTCTCTCAGCAGTATGTCAAACTGTTGCTGTAGCAGTTTCAGCGTATAGCCTCTGTTTTCGTACTGTGGATAGAACACATAGTCATCAGCGCTCACACCTCTGCCTTGTGATTTGTTGTACGCAGTAAGTCGCTCATACACTTCAACTGCCATCTTCATACTTACGATAGTGCCGTCGTGCTTTTTAGAGCGTGGTGGATTGAGGCGAAGGTATGTGTATTCGTCACGCACTATCTCAACATGCTTGTGCTTGAGATTTTTTAAGTCTGTTGGACGTATGTATGTGTTTGGCATAAACACAATCATTTCGCGCAACTCGCGCGTTATAGTCACTGTGCGTATGAGTTTGCCTTGCTTCTCTGTTTGCTCCTCATAGTAGTCAGCGTGTGTAGTGTTGCCATCGTTGTCACGCACTACACGATATTGATAACGCTTGCCTATAAGCGCCTTAGCACGACTGTAGAGTTTGCGATATTCACGCGCTGTAAAGTAGCCACGCGCAGCATCTTCAGTGCCTACAGTTGGCATATGAGGCATTTGTGTAAGCAGACGACGCTTGTAGGCATCACTCAGCACACGCTTAACCAAACGCATATATGCGCCGATTGTTGAGATAGACAGCGGAGGCTGTTGCGCAGACAGATGCGACAGATACTGTTCTAAGTGCTCGTAGTGGATGTCGTTGATGTCTGTGTTGCCAAAGTAAGGCATCACACTGCGACGCAGTCTGTAAGTCACAATGTCGACAGTGTCTTTCGTCAACTGTCCGCGTGCTAACTTGCCACGCTGCGACTCCAGAACGTGTTCAGCACACTGTGCGAATGCTGTGCGTGACATAATTGCTACGCCAGCAGCACGCTTTAGATTGATTTCGTCGTAGTACTTCTTCGCATACTCAATCGCCTCACGCTTTGACTCAGTCTTTGTGCTGCGACGCATAACTTTGCCATCAGCGTAGTAGCGCACTTGCCAGTATCTGCTTGCGTCGCACTTATATAGCGTGAGTTTGCGTGGATAGCCTTTTACGTAAGTGAGCGTTTCAGCGATTGGCTGCGTGCGATGACGTGTTTTGTTGGTAGTAGTTTGTTTGTCAGTCATAGCGCTTCCGTGCTTCAAACAGCGCAGCAACTAATACAAGCAGAAACAGATTGTTAGTGATGCTGTGCTTGCGTTGAGTAGAACTGTAGCACGCAACTGTGGAGGAAAGTAGTATAGAAAAAACTATACTACGATTGAGAAAAAAGATAGCGCCGAAGTGGCGCTAAATTATTGATTCTATGAAGAAAAAATGGTCGGGGTGGCGAGATTTGAACTCACGACTCCTGCCTCCCGAAGACTCTACGCTTTTTTATAGATCAATAAAATCAATAATTTACATAATATCTAAGTCAAATAGTATAGGAGTAGTATAGTCTTTTGCAACCAGTGCTTCGTTTAAATGCACAGATAAAGGAAGTGATTTTCTGTCGCTGTTGCCTCAATAATTGTTGATTGGTACGCAGCCTCTTCTTTTCCAAGTTTCTTGCATGTCGTATCTGCAAGTGCACTAACTGCTTCGTTTGGTTCTCTCCTAATGTACTCGCCACCATTAACAGCAATAGTGACACTGCTATCTGTCGCCTCAACAACTTTCATATCTGCTGTAATACCGCTGTCAGACAGTGCTTGTCCAAATCCTTTTTTCGCAGACTCCTGCAGTGTCTGACAGCCAGATATTGCAATAACTATCGCGATTATGTAGATGTATTTCATGTCAGCCTCTACAATTTCAAACGAAATTAGTTGGACGATTTTTTAGTAACTCGTCCAGGTTTCAAAACATTCTTCAGCATGCGGTAAGTAAAACCATGTCGTTTGCATAGACTACGGACGAGTTTTAAATCCTCTTGTCTCTGCTTCTTGCTTGCTTCTTGGATTCTTTTTTCTAACTCAGTCTTCTGCTGTTCAAGTTCTTCTAACGTTGTCATTTTTGACCTTATCGATTATCTGTACCTGCTGCAGCATAGCCTCAACCTCGTCTGTACTGCAACTACACGCTACGTAGCCCTAATCGTATCCTTCCAACGTGTAATGTGACGCTTACTGCTCGCGCTGCTGTTGAGGCGTTAACGGAGGCTGCGGCTGTGTTGGTGCTGTGTCACGCTTGTCACGTGTTCTTTCTGCGTCGTCTGCGTCACTGTTCGTCGCAGCCCTCTGTTTCACAACCTTTGTCTGCGGTATAGCCACTTTCTGTGTGCGCGTCTTTGTCTTGCTGTCAGCGCCGTCCATCTTCCTTGCTAACTGCACAATGCTCTCGCTGGCGCCAAGTAGCAGTTGCAGTGCTGCCATCCTCGTCTGCGCATCTTCTGCGCTCACTGTGTCACGTATAGCGTTCAGACTGCGCTGTATGTCTTGCAGCGCTGCCTTGCTCACAGCATCGCCCTTGTTAAAAAGCGTACCGAGTTCAAATCACCACCGACAATCTGTAAGTACTTCAGCGCCAGATTTTGCAGTACGCAGAAACGCTGCCGTAGTAGCCTTTTCATATCGCTTCCTTCGCACGCTCTATCCACACAGTGCTGCTGCGTTGCTCTATGTCGCTGTCACAGTCTTTTGCAAGCGCTTCAAAGTGTCGTGCTGCTGCCTTGTTCGCGTTGCCTTCTTTGCTTGCGTACTGTTTGGCGTAGTAGCGCAGTCTGTTAGATAACACTGCCAGCACATCAATACTCGGCTGTTGAGCACAAAAGCGCAGCGTGCGTACATAGCCCTCGCTGCGTCCCAGCCACTGCGTACAAAACTCACTGCGCGTCTGCACCACTCCTATGCTCTCCAGTTCGCTGTATATCGTCTCTAACAGTTTTGCCGCCATATCTTCGCTCCGTTAATAAATACACGCACACGTTGACGTGCAGTTGTATTTAGCGGAGATGCATATGAGGCAGTACACAAAGGAAGACGTTGCAAGGCTTGCGTATGAGAACGCGCATCTAATGCAGTACTACATCGTTGCGCAGACGCACTTTCGTCCATACAACAAGACAGACGCACGTATAGCTCAAGCTCGCGATGATACAGCGAAAGCGTTAAAACACGCACTTAACTGCTTTACAAGCGAGGTAAACGCTGGACACGCAAGTAGAGCAAAGCGCAAGCCGCATATCTACCGTCCAGCCACATTTTCAACGATTGAGTGCATTAGCGCCAGCGCACTGCGTCATCAAACAATGCACGTCAACGTACTTGTAGGAAATCTACCAGGCATACTCACAGCACAAGACGTTCAAACACTATTCAGGCATTGCTGGTTAAACAAGGCACAACAGGCAGATGATGTACACGTCTGCAACTATGACGGCAGTAGAAGGCTTATTGATTACACGCTTAAGGAAGGCAGCATCGGCGATATAGGCATTTGGTGCGTAGAAAACACATTTATTCCACGCGCAGCACTGCACGCAGACTAAAGTTAGTGTGCAGAGGAGGGTGATGATGCGCTTGAGTGCGTAGTAGTTAGTACTGTCAAAACACTCAACTCAAACACATCAAACAGAAAACATAAGAGAATAACGAGACTATTACATTACAGCGCAAGTGCTTGATACAGAAAGATACAGAAAGAGCACGATAGACTCTTGCTCAAACAAAACATCAGAAAACACACTGTATGTCATCAAACACAACGTTTTGGAGACAAAGATGACGCAGGCACGTGTATTAACAGATAAGGAACTCAAACAAGTACTCAACTACAACGACGCGTGTGAGCGTCACGCAGCACGCAATCGTCTTATGCTGTTGTTAACACACTGGGCAGGTATGCGCGTTGGTGAGGTAGTAGCACTGCGTGTATGTGATGTAGTGACAGAGGACGGTGCTGTGCGCAGCGAAGTTAGATTGAGTAGTACACAGACAAAAGGGAAGCACGCACGCACGGTGTTTGTTTCTACAAGGCTGCAGCGCGAGATAAAAAAGTACCTACAAGCATCAAACAAGCGCTACAGCGAACGTTCTTTGTTTAGCACGCAAAAGAGCCGTGCTTTTACTGCAAACACTGCGACACAGCTTCTGCAGCGCATTTATGCACGCGCAGGTATGCAAGGCGCTACAAGTCACAGCGGACGACGTTCATATCTTACAAAGCTTGCAGACAAAGGCGTAGGTGTTTTTGTACTGGCGCAGCTTGCAGGACATAGGCACATAAGCACGACACAGCGTTATGTCAGTGTTAGCAACACACAGTTGCGAAATGCAGCGGAGTTAGCGAGTTAGGATGTGTTTCTTTAATAGCTCGTAGATAAGCGTCATCTTTCATCTTGTTTAAGCGATCGTATCTTCACCAGCTCGTCATATACCGCTTTTGTTTTGTTCGCTATCTCTGTAAGTGTTCTGCTTATAACAAGCAAGAGCCCTGCGATTACTACGAGTAAAAATACTTCGATATTAAAGCCCATACGACGCTCCTTCTGACGCAAGTAGTTTTTTTGTGTTTAACGCAGTGCTGCTTCTATATCCTTCTCACTGCGTGTGCCAGCGAACTGTTCTGCAAGTAGCATAGGCGTTAGCTTGCTGTAGTGCTGTTCCAGCATACCTACACTTGTTCCCATCTGTACTGCAAGTTGATGTATATTCCTGCCTCTGTACAGCTCCATCGTTGCGTAGAAGTGACGCAATGAGTACAACGTGCGCGCCTTTTCACTCGTCGTTCCGTACAGCAAGTCTGCATCACGTAGGAACTGTTCAAAGCTCTGGTGTAGATTCTGCGTGCGTGTGCCATCACGTAGTCTAAACACATATTCATCCACACGCGCATTCAATAGTTCATCCAACGTGTAGCCTTGTAAGTCGTCAAATCTGTCCTTAATGCGTTGCAGGTAGCGTGCTACTTGATGTTTTGCGATTAGTTGTCTTGTTCCTGTCTTGCCACTCACAGTCATCTGCAAGTACTGCTGTTTCTGTAGGTCAACGTACCACTCTATGTGCTTCCACTTTAAGTTCTGTGCTTCAGTTCCGTGTCGCATACCTGTGTTTGCCAGTATCAGCACATAGTCACGCAGCAGTTCACGCATCTGCCGTGTTCTTTCTGTTCGTCCGTTCCTGCTCCAGTGTCGCAATCGTTGTACTAAACGACGATACTCTGGCAACGAGAAAGTTGGACGCACGTCACTCTTTCTTCCTTTGTTCGTTAGAGTTGGTAGCTTTTCTCTACTTGCCCAGCCGTGCTGCACTGCCACTTCAAATACCTTGTTGAGCATCGTGTTGTGATTAGTGATTGTGCTTGCAGGTATAGGTTTGTTCGTTTTCTGTTCACGCCACTGTTCAAACTGTGTCATCACCTGCGGCGTTATTGTGTCTACATTCATCCGTCCAAAATAAGGTATGAGCGTGTTGTTAAGCACGGAGATGTATGTGCGATACACGCTCTTGCCACGTCCAGCATCAAGCTCAGCTTGCATTTGGTTGATGATGAGTTTGGCGACGTTAGAGAAGCGACGACTTGCAGCAGGTAAGTTAGCTTGCTGCTTTGCGCGTGCTTCATAGTACAAGTCTAGTGCGCGTTCCTTTGCAGCATCTAACTCGTGTTCACGCGTTGACAGTCTGTGCCACTTGCCATCACTTAACTTCACACGCAACTGCCACACGCTACTGCGTTCGCGCTTATAAAGCACTGCAACGGAAGGTATGACTTGCACAGATTTGGTTGGCATACACACAGCATATAACACACCATATTCGGTGTGCTACAGGTGTGTTAAGAAGAAAAAAGCACCTACGAGAGCGTAAGTGCTTGATATTTGGTGGGTCGTGCAGGATTCGAACCTGCGACCAGCGGATTAAAAGTCCGATGCTCTACCAACTGAGCTAACGACCCAACGGCCGTCAATGATACGACGCCCGGTTGGGTCGGGCAATGGCGATGGCAGGGGCTAGAGCTGATCCAGCCGCTGCCGGGCCAGGTTGGCGGCGGTGGACTCGGGGTGGGCTTCGATCACCCGTTCCAGCGCGGTGCGGGCCTGGGCCATGCGGCCCTGCTCAAAGTGGACATAACCGATTTTGAGCAGCGCATCGGGTCGCTTGTTGCTTTCGGGGTGGTTGTCGATGACCTGTTGAAAATGACCGAGCGCCGTTTCGAACTCGCGTACCACGTAATGCGACTCGCCCAGCCAGTACCGGGCATTGGCGGCAAGCGCTGCCTGCGGATAGTCGGCCAGGAATTGCTCGAATGCTTCGGCGGCCTCGGCATAGCGCCCGGCACGCAGGATCTCGAAGGCGGCCTCGTAGGCGGCCTCGGCGGCGGCAGGGTCGGCCGGTGCGTCGGCATCGGACTGAGCGTCCGAGACCGCCGGCTGGTCGACATCACCGGTGGTCCGGGGTGTGGCCGGCGTTTGGGGTGCGCCAGTTCCATCACCTGCGCCATCATCCGTCCCATCACCGGCGCCATCGCCGGCTGCAGACCCATCGCCACCGGTCGCGGCGCGCTCGCCGGTCGCCGCCGCGTCACCCGGCGCCGTGCCGGGATCGGCCTGCTCCAGCGTTTGCAGCCGGCCGTCCAGATCCAGATAGAGCTGTCGCTGCTGATCACGCAGATCATCGATCTGCCGCTGGAGGACTTCGATTTCGCCGCGCAGGGTGGTGACTTCCTGACGCAGGGATTCGGCCTGATTCATCAGCCCGATCAGGGCGCTGCCTTCAAGCCGCTGTTCCAGCCGGCTGACGCGGTTTTCCAGATCGCTCTGGGCGACGACCGGCATCGGGCCGAGGGCCGTGAGGAGGCCGGCAGCCAGTGTCAGTGCGATTGCGCGAGGCCGATCGATCATCGGGCGATCACCGTTCGTAGACCAGCTCCGCCCGGCGGTTCTGGGACCAGGCCGACTCGGTGCTGCCGCTGACCGCCGGGCTTTCTTCGCCATAGCTCACCGTATCCACCTGTCCGTCCCGGGCACCGGCCAGCAGCAGGGCCTGTTTGACCGATTCGGCCCGCCGCTCGCCGAGGGCGAGGTTGTATTCGCGGGATCCGCGCTCGTCGGTGTGGCCCTCGACCAGCATGCGGCTGTCGGGATGATCCGCCAGGTAGGCGGCGTGGGCTTCGATCAGGTTCATCGCCTCGCTGCCAAGCGTGGCGCTGTCGTAGTCAAAATAGACCACTCGCTCGGAGAGCGGGCTTGAGGGGTCTTCGAGGGGTTCGCCTTCAAAGCCTGTGCCGGTGGTGGCACCGGATGCGGTGGCGCCGGTGGTGGCCTCGGCCGCAGCGGCCTGATCGATTTCGGCCATCTCGGCGTCGTCGATGTCATCGTCGGTGGTCGCGCAGCCGGCCAGCAGGACCGAAGCGGTCAGCATTAAAAGCCAATGTTTGGTGCGGTTCATGGATGCTCTCCTGGTGTAATGCGCGTTGACCGTCAATGGCCCCCTATTAAACGCCGAAATCGCGCCCGGGGGAAAGCCTCGGGCCGTGACATCCCTCTGACATCCGCCTAAAGCGGTCCCCAGTCCGGCTCGCGAACGGTGTGATTGAACTCGGTGAGTTCGCCCTGCACCCGACCGAAGACCGATACCGTCGCCAGTTCGGTGCTGCCATTGGCCGAGCGGGTGTAGGCGATCATGCTGCCGCTCGCCGAAAAGCTCGGTGACTCGTCAAGCGGGCCCTCGGTGAGGACACGCATGAATTCCTCTTCGAGATCCTGGACGGCGATGCGAAAACCGCCATCCACCTCGTGGGCGAACGCCAGAAAACGCCCATCGCCGGAGATGCTCGGGCTAGCGTTGTAGTTGCCCTGAAAGGTCACGCGCTCGACATCGCCGCTTGCCACATCCACCGAGTAGATTTGCGGGCTGCCGCCCCGGTTGGAGGTGAAATAGATCGTCTGGCCGTCCGGCGACCAGGTCGGCTCGGTGTCGATGCCAAAATGCCGGGTCAGCTGCCGCGGCTCGCCGCTTTCCAGATCCAGCAGATAGATATCCGGGTTGCCGCCGCGTGACAGGGTGATGGCGAGCTGTTCGCCATCCGGTGACCAGGCCGGTGCGCCATTGATGCCGGCAAAGCTCGCCACGCTCTGCCGCTCGCTGGTGGCGACTTCCTGGACAAAGATCTGCGAGCTGCGCCCGGATTCAAACGAGACATAGGCCAGCCGCTCGCCATCCGGTGACCAGTCCGGCGACATCAGCGGCTCGGCGGATTGGAGGATGCGCTGCGGGCGGTGGCCATCCGCCTCGGCCACCACCAGGTGGTATTGGCGGTCATCCACCGGTCCGCGTTCTTCGACGTAGGCGATGCGGCTGTTAAAGCCACCGGGCCGGCCAATCAGCGCCTCGAATATCTGATCGCTGATGGTGTGGGCGAGGTTGCGCAGCCCCGCCGGGGTGACGTTGAAGCGCTGCCCGGCCAGCCGCTCGCCGGCATAGACATCCAGCAGCTCGTAGCGGACCTGGAAGTTGCCGTTGGTCCCGGGGCGGATACGGCCGACGACCAGTGTGTCGGCCCCCAGCGCCCGCCAGTTACGAAAGCGGACATCGTCGAACCGGCTGGGGTTGCTGATGAAATTGGCGGGGTCCAGCGGGTCGAACAATCCGCTGCGGTAGAGGTTGTCGCGAATGATGCGATCGACATCGACGTTCACCCGGGTGCCGTCGGCGGCGAAGGGCACCACGGCAATGGGCAGGGCCGCCTCGGCGCCGCCGGTGATCTCGATGCGCACCTGGGCGTGGCTGATGATCGGTGCCGCGAGCAGCAGGCCAAGCAGCAAAAGCCCGGCGAGCGGGCGTCGTTGCCGCGTTGCCGGTCGCCGGAGGAGATCGCGCAGGGTGTGGATGCTGCTCATCAGTGGCGTTCCGCAGGTTCCGGGCCGCCGCCAGGGCGACCGCGAGGTGAATGATCCATTGCCAGGGCCCAATGCTAACGGAACCAATCGTTGGATGTTAGCCGCGGGGCGCCGGTTCATTCGTCGGGCGCGAAAACCAGCTCCACCCCCTCGCGATAGGGGGCGGCCAGCACCGGATCATCGGGCATCGGCAAGGGATCGGCCCGACGGACCGCGGTTTCCGCCGAGCGGTCGAAGGCGGCGTTGCCGCTGCTGCGGACCACCTGGGCGGCGAGCACGACACCGCCGGGGCCGAGCCTGACCTCGACCACACAGCTCAGTCCCTCGGGTGTGCCGGCGGGGCGATTCCAGACGGCTTCGACTTTCTGGCGAATGGCGCCGTCATAAGTCCCCCGGGCCTCGGCGATGCGCTCTGCCCGCTGGGCGGCCTCCTGTTCGGCCCGAGCCCGGGCTTCGGCGCGGGCGCGGGCTTCGGCTTCGCGCCGGGCGGCCGCCGCGGCTTCGGCTTCTCGACGCGCCTGGGCCTCGGCCTCGGCTTCCGCCTCGCGCCGGGCCTGTTCTTCGGCCTCGCGTTGTGCCCGGGCCTCGGCCTCGCGTCGGGCCTGTTCTTCGGCCTCGCGCCGCGCCTGTTCGGCCGCTTCGGCCTCGCGGCGGGCCTGTGCTTCGGCTTCGCGCTGGCGCTGGGCCGCCTGCTCGGCTTCTCGCCGGGCCTGTTCGGCGGCCTCGCGCTGACGCCGGGCCTCGGCCTCGGCCTCGCGCCGCGCCTGCTCGGCGGCCCGGGCGGCCTCGCGTTCGGCGGCAAGGCGTTCGGCCTCTTCGCGGCGGGCTGCCTCGAGTTCGGCCAGTTCGGCTTCGCGGGCGCGGCGTTCGGCGGCGGCCTGCGCCTCCAGCGCCTCGACCGCCGCTTCGACCTCGGCTTCGTCCACGGCCACCGCCTGCACTGCCTGTTGCGTGCCGGCCGGCGCCTGATCGGTGACCGAACCCCACTGGAAACTCACCCCGAAGGCGGCGAAAAGCAGCCCGTGGGCGGCCAGTGACAGGCCCAGGTCCCGCCAGCTCACCCCGGCGATCCCGCCGCCACTCAGCCCGCTGCCAAGCCGGTCGAGCCAGCCCTTGCCAAGCCCGGCCGGTATTTTCATTGGCCCGCACCACTTCCAGGCGGTGGCTGGGTCATCAGCCCGACCTGCGGGACACCGGCCTGCTGCAGGGCGGTCATGACCTCGACCACCCGGCCATAGGCGACCCCGGTATCGCCGCGCACAAAAACCGGCGTCTCGGGCCGGGCGCGCATCACGGCGGTGACATTGACGATGACCTCTTCGGCGCTGACCGGCTCATCATCGTCCTGTTCACCGATACTCAGGTAATAGCGGCCGTTGCGGTCCACCTCGACGATGACTGGCTCCTGCTCCTGGGGCTGCATCGGCTCGGCGGTGGACTGGGGCAGCTGGATTTCCACCCCCTGGTAGAGCAGCGGTGCGGTGACCATGAAGATCACCAGCAGCACCAGCATGACGTCGATGTAGGGGACGACGTTGATCTCCGCCATGGCGCGGCGGCGGTGACGGCGACGCAGTGGCGCGGCATTCACCGGCTGGCTCCTCCCTGCAGATGACGCTGCAGAAAACTGGTGAACTCTTCGATGAACATCTCATAGCGCCCGGCAATGCGCTCGGACTGGTTGGAGAAGCGGTTATAGGCCATGACCGCCGGAATCGCGGCAAAAAGCCCCAGTGCCGTGGCGATCAGCGCTTCGGCGATCCCCGGGGCGACGGTCGCCAGGGTGGCCTGCTGCATGGCCCCCAGGGCCAGAAACGAGTTCATGATGCCCCAGACGGTGCCGAACAACCCGATATACGGACTGGTCGATCCCACCGTGGCCAGATAGGGCACCTGCTGCTCGAGCTGGTCCATCTCGCGGTTGAGCGCGACCCGCATGACCCGCTGGGCGCTTTCCATGGTGGGTTCGGCGGCGGCGCCCTGCTGGCGCATGCGATTGAACTCGCGAAAGCCGGCCCGAAAGATGCGCTCGAGCCCGCCGGTGTGCAGATCCGGGTGCTCGCTGCGGGCGTAGAGCTCGCTTAGGTTGCCGCCCGACCAGAACTCGTCCTCGAAGCGCTCGGCGCCGTGGCGGGCGGCCTTGAGCTGACGGATCTTGCGGAAGATCACCGCCCATGAGCTGACCGAGGCGGCCAGCAGGATGAGCATGACAAGCTGGACGACGAGGCTGGCATCGAGGATGAGATGGGTAATCGAGAGGTCGGCGGCCATGGTTACCTGATCCTTATCGTTGCGGTTCACTCATCGTCGAAAAGCGCCCCGGTGGGGTCTTCGATGCGTGGTGGGGCGGGACGGTCGAAATGGGCATAGGCGGTGCGGGTCGCCATCCGACCCCGCGGGGTTCGGTGCAGAAAGCCCTGCTGGATGAGAAACGGCTCGATGACATCCTCGATGGTGCCACGCTCTTCGCCAATGGCGGCGGCGAGGCTCTCGACGCCCACCGGGCCGCCGTCGAATTTATCCAGGATCGCCAGCAGCAGCCGCCGGTCCTGGGTGTCAAAGCCATTGTGATCAACCTTGAGCATGTCCATGGCCGCGGCGGCCACCGCACCGGTGATGCGGCCATCGGCCTTGACCTCGGCGTAGTCCCGGACCCGGCGCAGCAGCCGGTTGGCGATCCGCGGGGTACCGCGGGCGCGGCGGGCCACTTCGGCGGCACCATCCGGCTCCATGGCAAGGGCCAGCAACCCGGCGCTGCGGTTGACGATGGTGGTGAGCTCGGCCTCGGTGTAGTACTCGAGCCGCTGGACGATGCCGAACCGATCCCGCAGCGGCGAGGTGAGAAGGCCGGCCCGGGTGGTGGCGCCCACCAGGGTGAAGGGGGGTAGATCCAGTTTGATGGATCGGGCCGCCGGCCCCTCGCCCACCACGATATCGATCTGCTGATCCTCCATGGCCGGGTAGAGCACCTCTTCGACCACCGCCGAGAGGCGATGGATTTCGTCGACGAACAGCACATCCCCGGGTTCGAGGTTGGTCAAAAGCGCGGCCAGATCGCCGGGGCGGTCGATGACCGGGCCGGATGTCTGGCGCAGGTTGACGCCGAGCTCATGGGCGATGATGTGCGCCAGCGTGGTCTTGCCCAGGCCGGGCGGGCCAAAGACCAGGACATGGTCCAGCGACTCGGCGCGTCCCCGGGCCGCCTGGATGAAAATCTCCAGTTGTTCGCGCACCGCCGACTGGCCGATGTACTCATCAAGCCGCCGTGGCCGGATGGCGCGGTCGACGGCCTCATCCTCGGCGGCGGCGGTGCTCGAGATGATACGGTCTTCTTCGATCATGCCCCTAGCGTACCGCCTTCTGCAGTGCGGCGCGGATCAATGTCTCGCTGCTCTCGCCATCGACGTCCTTTAAAAGCCGCTGTGCCTCGGCCGGCTTGTAGCCCAGTGCCACCAGCGCGGCGCTGGCCTCGGCCACCGGGTCATCCACCACCGCTGCCGTGCCCGGCGGCCCCGCGCCGGGCAGCGTCGTGCCGCCGCCGATGCCCTCAAGCCGGTCCTGCATCTCGAGGGTCAGGCGTTCGGCGATCTTGCGGCCGATGCCCGGCAGGCGGTTGAGCGTGGCCATGTCCTTTTGCTCGATACAGCGGCGAAACTCATCGGTGCTCATCCCCGAGAGGATGGCGAGCGCCATTTTGGGGCCGACGCCGTTGACCCGGATGAGGTGGCGGAAAAGCCCGCGCTCGCTTTCGGTGAGAAACCCGTAGAGCACCGGCACCTCGTCGCGCACCCCCTGGTGGACGCGCAGGGTGACCCCGTCGCCGGTTGCCGGCAGCTGGTAGAAGCTCGACATGGGCACCTCGAGCTCGTAGCCCACGCCGTGGACATCCACGATGACCTGAGGTGGATGTTTTTCGGCCACGGTGCCCGTGATACGACCGATCATGATCTGCCCCCGTCAGCGTTGCCCGGCCACCCGGGCGTTGAATCGATCCTGCTGGGCATGGGTCAGGGCCACGGCCAGCGCATCGGCGGCGTCCTCTTTGAGCGCGCCCTTGAGCCCGAGGATGGCCCGCACCATGTAGCCCACCTGGTCCTTTTCGGCGCCGCCGCGGCCGACCAGGGCCTGTTTGACTGACCGCGGGGTGTATTCATGCACCGGCAGTCCGGCGCTGGCGCAGGCGCACATGGCCGCCCCGCGGCCCTGGCCGAGCTTGAGCGCGGACTGCGGGTTGCGGTTGATGAATACCTCTTCGATGGCCGCCTCGGTGATGGCATGGCCGGCGATCACCTCGGTGATGCCGGTAAAGATCGTATGCAGTCGCCCGGCGAAAGGCCCGGTGCCGGCCTGGATCACGCCACTGGTGATATAGCCGGCCGTGGCGCCGCTTACCTCGATGACGCCAAAGCCGGTCTTCACCGACCCGGGGTCGATGCCAAGCACCCGGCGCGGCGGCCGGGCGGTGGTCGGTGCGGCGCTGGCCACCGGGCTCAGGCCTCCTCGTAGGCGTCAGCCTGGATGTCGGCGTTGGTGTAGACATGCTGGACATCGTCCAGGTCTTCCAGGCGCTCAATGAGCCGCAGGGTCTTGCTGGCCTCATCGCCCTCCAGCGCGGTGGTGGTGGTCGGGCGCATGGTGACCTCGGCATCGGCCGGTTCCAGGCCCGCGGCCACCAGATCATCCCGCACCTGGGTAAAGGCCTCGGGCGTGGTCAGCACCTCAAAGGCGCCGTCATCGTGGCTGATGACGTCTTCGGCGCCGGCCTCGAGGGCGGCCTCCATCAATCCATCCTCATCGGTATCGGGCGGATAGATCAGCACCCCGCGTTGTTCGAACATAAAGGCCACACAGCCATCGGTGCCCAGGTTGCCGCCGTGTTTGTTGAATGCATGGCGGATCTCGCTGACCGTGCGGTTGCGGTTGTCGGTCATGCAATCGGCCATGATCGCGATACCGCCGGGGCCATAGCCTTCGAAACGGGCTTCCTCGTAGGCCGCGGCCTCATCGGTGCCGGCGCCACGGGCGGCGGCTTTCTCGATCTTGTCCTTGGGCATGTTGACCGCCAGCGCCCGGTCCACCGCCAGTCGCAGGCGCGGGTTGGCGTCGGGGTCGTCGCCGCCCTGGCGGGCCGCGACGGTAATCTCGCGGATCATCTTGGTGAACACCTTGCCGCGCTTGGCATCCTGCGCCTTTTTGCGGTGCTGGATATTGGCCCATTTACTGTGCCCTGCCATGGTCTCCCTCGTCCGATCGGCCCATATCAATTCGCCAATCGGCAGATTACCATGCCGAAAAAGCTCCGACAGGACGCTGGATCGCAGGGCACATGGCGCAGACCTTCATTCCATACCCCATTGACGTGGTGGCAACCGTGGCGGCGATCCGCCGCGACTGGCCAGCGGTGGTCTGGCTCGACGGCGACGCCGGTGGGGATCACAGCATCATCAGCGCCGCACCACGCGAGCAGCTCATCAGTCGTGGGGGCGAGACCTGGGTGGCGGATCCGCTGTCGGACCGGCCCGCCCGAGCGCTGGGCAAGGGCGATCCGCTGGCCCATCTGCGCGAGCGCCTGGGCCCGGTGCGGCCCGGGCAGGGGCCTTTTGCCGGGGGCGCGATTGGTTATTTCAGCTACGAGCTGGGTCGGCGTCTGCAGGGGCAGACCGTCGCCGATGCGGGCATGCCCGAGATGGCGGTGGGCCTTTATGACTGGGCGCTGGTGCTCGACCACCGCAGGCGCCGGGCCTGGTTGGCCGGCGAGCCGCCGGCTGCCCTGGCCGATGCGCTGACAAGCGCGGCGGCGCAATCGCCCGGTCCATGGTCAACCGGGGGGCATGTCCAGTGCGCGCCCGGCTTTGGCGGCTATGCCGAGGCCTTCCATCGGGTGATGGGTTATCTGCGCGATGGCGACTGCTACCAGGTCAACCTCGCCCGGCGCTTTCGTGGGGATTTCGAGGGGGATCCGCTGGGGCTCTACCGGGACTTCCGCGCCCGGGCGGGCGGGCCGTTTGCCGCGTATCTGGAGCTGCCCGGGGGGCCGATCCTGAGCGGTTCGCCAGAGCGCTTTCTGCGGTTGCGTGATGGTTGTGTCGAGACCTGCCCGATCAAGGGCACCCGCCCCCGGCAGGCCGATCCGGCGGCCGACGCACGGGCCCGCGAGTCGCTGCTATCGAGTGCCAAGGATCGGGCCGAGAATGTGATGATCGTGGATTTGCTGCGCAATGACATCGGCCGTTGCTGCGCCACGGGAACCGTGACGGTCCCGCGGCTCTGTGCCCTTGAGTCATTCGCCACGGTCCATCACATGGTCAGTGTCGTCACCGGCCGGCTGGATCCGCGCTTTCATGCCACCGATCTGCTGCGGGACTGTCTGCCCGGTGGTTCGATTACCGGCGCGCCCAAATACCGGGCCATGGAGATCATCGATGAGTTGGAAGACGGCCCGCGTGGCGTCTACTGTGGGGCCATCGGCTATATCGGCTACGACGGGGCAATGGATAGCAACATCGCCATTCGCACCATGACCGCGCGGGATGGCCAGCTGGATTATCGCGCCGGCGGCGGACTGGTGATGGACTCGGCCTGCCGCGAGGAATACGACGAGACCAGTGCCAAGGCCGAGGCCTTCTGCGGGGTGGTGGAACAAGGCGGCCAGGCGCATGTTGCAGAGCAGCAATTTCCGTTTGACGCTGATATGATGCAGAGTTTTGATCGATAGCGGTTTGAAATCGCGGGGAGGCAGAGAGATGGAAGACATTGTCATTGTGGCCGCGGGACGCAGCGCGGTAGGCAGTTTTGGCGGCACCCTGGCCCCTCTGGGTGCCGCGGACATCGGCTCGCAGGTGATCAAGGGGGTGCTCGGCCGCGCCGGCATCCAGCCAGAGGCCATCGATGAGGTGGTCCTGGGACAGGTGCTGACCGCCGCCTGCGGGATGAACCCGGCCCGGCAGTCGTCCCTCAACGCGGGCCTGCCGGTGGGGACGCCGGCGATGACGATCAATAAGGTCTGTGGCAGCGGGCTGAAGGCCACCCACATGGCCGCCCAGGCCATTAACGCCGGCGATGCCGAGGTGATGATCGCCGGGGGCCAGGAATCCATGAGCCAGGCACCCCACGCCCTGCCCAATTCGCGCAATGGTCAGCGTATGGGGCCGTGGAAGATGGAAGACACCATGATCAAGGACGGTCTGTGGGATGTGTTCAACAACTACCACATGGGTGTGACCGCCGAGAATCTGGCCAGGGAGTACGACATCACGCGCGAAGCGCAGGACGCCTTTGCCGCCCAGTCGCAGCAGCGCGCCGAGGCCGCGCAGAAAGCCGGGCGGTTTGATGAGGAAATCGTCCCGGTGGAAATCCCGCAGCGCAAAGGCGAGCCCATTGTCTTTGACACCGACGAGTTCCCGCGTCATGGCACCACCGCCGAGAAGCTCGCGAAGATGCGCCCGGCCTTTGATAAAGAAGGGACGGTGACCGCCGGCAACGCCTCGGGCATCAACGATGGCGCCGCCGTGGTGGTGATGATGTCCGCCTCGAAGGCCGAGTCGCTGGGCCTGACACCCCTGGCGCGGGTCAAGGCCTATGCCAATGCCGGCGTCGAGCCCCATGTCATGGGCAGCGGTCCCATTCCGGCGACCCGCCGCTGCCTGGAGCGGGCCGGCTGGGATGTGAACGATCTCGATCTGGTGGAATCGAACGAGGCCTTCGCGGCTCAGGCGCTGGCGGTCAACAAGACCCTGGGCTGGGACGCCGAGAAGGTCAACGTCAACGGCGGCGCCATTGCCATCGGGCATCCGATCGGGGCCTCCGGGGCGCGCATCCTTGTCACCCTGTTACACGAGATGAAACGCCGGGACGCTCACAAAGGCCTTGCCACGCTGTGCATCGGCGGTGGTCAGGGTGTGGCGCTGGCGGTGGAACGCTGAGAGGAGCTGGACTGATGGCCGAAATGCGACTGATCAAAAAGTATCCCAATCGGCGGCTGTATGACACGGCCATCAGCAGCTACGTCACGCTCGAGGACGTCAAGGCGCTGGTGCTCGACGGCGTGGAGTTTCAGGTCAACGATGCCAAATCCGGTGAGGACCTCACCCGGACCATTCTGTTGCAGATCATCAGCGAAGAGGAGGAAGGCGGCGAGCCGATCTTCTCGAGCGCGTTGCTCGCGCAGATCATCCGCGCCTATGGCGGCAACATGCAGACGCTTTTGACCACCTATCTGGAGAAATCCATGGAGCTGTGGGCCGATCAGCAGCGTGAGCTGCGCGATCGGGCCCGCTCGTTCATGGATGTCAGCAATCCGGTCCAGGTGCTCTCGCAGATTGCCGAGCAGAATCTGAGCATGTGGCAGCAGGCCATGGACAGCTTCAAACCCGATCAGGGCAGCGCCCGCGATCGATCGAAGGATGCCTCGGACGATCAAAAGGACTGATCCGCTGCGTTGACAGGGGTCATGACGCCTCCCTATGATGCTGCGCAACATAACTTGTTGCGACGCACAAATCCGGGAGGCAAAGATGACGCAGCGACTGGCACTGGTAACCGGCGGCGAGGGTGGAATCGGCACAGAGATCTGCCGGCAACTGGCCGCCCAGGGGCGTCGCATCGTCACGACCTGCCTCGACCCCGAGCAGGAGAACATCGAGCAGTGGGCGCAGAATCTCCGCGATGAGGGCATCGAAGCGGACTGGGTGGTCTGCAACGTGGCCGACTACAGCGCCTGCGAGGCCATGGCCGAGGATGTGCGCAAGCGTTTTGGCGAGGTGGATATCCTGGTCAACGTCGCCGGCATTACCCGCGACGGGTTTTTGCACAAAATGGAAAACGAGCAGTGGCGCTCGGTGATCGATATCAACCTCTCCGGGGCGTTCAACGTCACCCGTCAGTTTGTGGCCGGCATGCGTGAGCGGGGCTTCGGCCGCGTGGTGAATATCTCGTCGGTCAACGGCCAGACCGGCCAGTTTGGCCAGACCAACTACTCCGCCGCCAAGGCCGGACTCCACGGCTTTACCATGGCGCTTGCCAAGGAGGGCGCACCCAAGGGCGTGACGGCGAATACCGTCTCGCCGGGGTATGTCAAAACCAGCATGACCGCGGCCATGCCCGATAAGGTGCGTGAAGCGATTGTCGGCCAGATCCCGGCCGGCGACATGGGCGAGCCCGCCGACATCGCCCGGGCGGTGCGCTTTCTCTGTGCAGATGAGGCCGGCTACATCAACGGCGCCAATCTGCCGGTGAACGGCGCGCTTTTCTGCAGCTTCTGATCATCGCCGGGGTGCTGCAGCGCAGCATCCTGTGGCGAAAAAAGGGGAGACCAGGTCTCCCGTAGAAGTGCACCCTCATGGGCGGGGTGCTTTGTCTGTGGGTCATCACCTGTCAGGACGTGCCGGTGGCGCGGCCGGTGGACCCGCTCCTCCTCTTGGCGCTCTATCGTTGTGATAGGTGACGTTAATGTGACCTTATGTCGGACGCAAGCCCTTTTTGTGATGCGCTGCGACACGGCAGCGCGGTTGTTTAAAGGGCTTGCAGCCAGTCCAGTAACGCCGGATAGAGCCGCCGATGGGCCTCGGCACTGATGAACAGCCCCAGGTGACCGCCCGGCAGGGCGGTGGTGGTGCACCGGCCGGTGACATGCCGCTCGAGCGCCGCGGCGGCGGCCGGCGGGACCAGGTGATCGTCCTCGGCCAGCGCGTTGAAGACCGGACAGCCAATCCGATCGAGCCTCACAGGCTGCCCATCCAGCATCAGCCCGCCCTCGACCAGGGCATTGTCCTGGTAGATGGCCCGGGCAAACTCGGCAAAGGCCTGGCCGGCCAGATCCGGGCCGTCATACATCCACCGCTCCATGCGCATGAACGCCTCCACCGCGGCCGCGTCCGCATCGGCCAGGGCGGTCAGCCCGCCATAACGCTGCGGACCCAGGGCAAAGGGCTTGAGGCTGGCAAAAACGGCCGCCATGCCCTGGCCCGACGGGTTGCCGGTGGCCTGGACCAGGGCATCGAAATCGATGGCCCGGGCCAGTGCGGCCAGCTGATCGCCGTCGGTGCCGGTATCCACCGGCGTCGCCAGCGTGGTGAGGCTGCGACAGGGCTGAAGGGCGGCATGGCAGAGCGCCAGCACACCGCCCTGGCATACCCCGAGCAGGTGGGGTGATTGATCATGGGCGTTGCCGATCCAGGCCACCGCCTCGGCAATATCGCCCAGGATGTAGTCGGCCAGCCCCAGATAGCGCCGGGCCGCACCGGGCGGGTGCCAGGCCAGCAGATAGACGCACAGCCCGCCGTCGACCAGGCGCCGGACCACCGAGCGCTGCGGACTGAGATCGAGGATGGCCGGCCGGTTGACCAGCGAGTAGATGATCAGCAGCGGCGGCCTGTCGGCATGGCCATAGCGATACAGCGTGGCGTTGTCGGTCTCGGTGACCGGCTCGGCAGGCGTGACCGGCTGGTTGGCGCCATCCAGCCGTGCGGCCCGGGCCAGGGCCCGCTGCAGCTCCGGGGCGGCACCGGGGGTGTCGGTCGGCCGGGTCACGATGGATGATCCTGGCCGGCTTTCAGGGCCTCGATTTCGGCACGCAGCGCGGCGATATCCCGCCGATGTCGACGGCGCTGACGCTGCAGTTCGGCGCTGATGTCCTCCATCCCGCGGCTTGAGGGCAGCCCCAGGCTCTCCAGCGTCTCATCGGCGAGGGCCTTGAGGGTCTCCACCAGATGGCTCCAGGCGTTCACCAGCGCGGCGATGCGATCCTGGGTCTGCGCCCGAGCGAGCCAGGCCTCGTATCGCGGCTCGGCCGTCTCGTTCCAGCACTGGATCAATGCCCCGGGCTCGGCGGTACGGGCCCCCAGATCCTCGCCGTAGCGCTGGATCAGCGACTCGCGAAAGGCGGCGAGGCAGGACTCGGTCAGATCGGTCAGGCCCTCGAGATGGGCGGCGAGGGCCTTTTGGTAGGTGTCACTGCGCTCGGCCAGCGACCGCAGCAGGGTCTGCCGCCGCGGATACGGGCCCAGCGCCGGGATGTCGCCGATATCGGTATCCGGCAGCACCGGGCCGATCACCCGCAGGGTATCCGCCCAGTGTTTGAGCAACGCATCCAGACTGTTGCCGCGCTCGGCCTGCGCGGCGCGCTCGGCGTCGATGGCCGCTACCAGGCGATTGATGGCCTCGGCCGGGCTGCGGGCCGATTCCATTGCCTCGGCGCTGCGCAGCAGTAGCCGGCCAACCCCCAGCGGGTCGGTCCAGTCGCTGCCGTTGTGCGCATCCCTGTGATCGTCTGGCCCGGCCATGCAGTCCTCCCCCCGACAGATGCCATGCTACACCGGCGTCGGGGCCGGGTTCAGCCATCGGGTGCGATGCGCGACTCCCAGCGCTCGCGCAGCGCCCGGGCACGGGCCACCTGGTTGGGCGTGGCGGTCGCTGGATCAAGCCGCTTGAGCTGCGAGAGTCCCGCCTGGGTATCCCCCTGCACCGCGTAGTACTGGGCCATGGCGAGCGCCGATTCGTCATCATCGCCGGCGGCGCTCGCCGCCCGGGCGTGCAACGACCAAACCTCGGGGGCATTGGGCTGTTGATGGCTGAGGGTGCGGGTAATGGCGAGGGCCTTGTCTGGCCGGCCGCTTTGCAGATGCACCTCGACCCGGGTGAGGGTCAACGCCGGGTGGTCCGGAAAAAGGCTCAGGCCGCGGTTCAACTCGGCCAGTGCCGCCTCGGGGGCGTTGTCTGCCATGGCCGCCTCGGCCCGGGCAAGCACCAGCAGGGCATGTTCGGGTTGTTCCGAGGCCAGGGTGTCGAGCAGACGCCGGGCCCGGTCCACATCGCCGGCGCGGATCCGCGCATAGGCGAGCCCGTAGCGGTTGCCCCGATCGGGTTGTGATTGCACGCGGGCGGCGAAGGCCTCGACGGCCTCGTCGGGATTCTCGGCCGCCAGCACCCGGGCCCGGGCGCGGATGAAGGCGTGATCCGGGCTTTCGAAGATCTCGCTGGGGGCAATCGAGCGGGCGATGGCCCGGGCATCGGCGATGCGGGCCTCGGTCAGCGGATGGGTGCTGAGAAAGGCCGGGGGCTGGCTGCGATAGCGGCTGTCGTCCATGAGCACCTGAAAGAAATCCGGCATGCCCTGGGGGTTAAGATCGGCCCGGGCGAGGATGCGCATCCCCACCCGATCGGCTTCGCGCTCGTGGTCCCGTGAGTAGGCCAACTGGCTGTCGATGCCGCTCGCCATCCCCGAGGTGGCGGCGGCCATGCCCGCCTGGGGGTTTTGCGAGCCGATCAGCAGCCCGGCGAGCACCAGCGCCGTGGTGCGCAGGTTCACCCCCTGGGTGGCCGCCACGCGCCGGGCGATGTGCCGCTGGGTGACGTGGGCGAGCTCGTGGGCGATCACCGCGCCCAGCTCGCTTTCATTGCGCGAGGCGGTGATCAGCCCGCTGTGGACCCCCACATAGCCGCCGGGCATGGCAAAGGCATTGATGCGCGGGTCATCGACCACGAAAAACCGGTACGCCGCCCCCGGCATGTCGGTGGCGGTGGCGATGCGGGTGCCAAGATCGCGCACATAGGCGTTGATCGCCGGGTCGTCGACAAGCGCGACCTCGCGGCGGATTTCGCGCATCATCTGCTGGCCGATGCGGGCTTCTTCCTGGCTCGAGAGCACCCGGGCGGCCGGGTCACCGAGCTCCGGCAGCGACAGATCCAGGGCGGCGGCGCTGCCGTGGGCAAACGCCAGAATGGCCACCAGCACGATCCACCCCGGCGCCAATGGGCGTCGGGGCGGTGACAGGGGCGGCGCGGCGGGCGAGTGTCTGGGCATCAGGCAAACCGTTGTGGTGGTCGGGATCGGCGGCGGGGGCATCGTCTCAGACCCGAGCGGGTCGCCCACGTTCCCCTGCCGGCCGGGATTGTGCAAAAGTATACCCCGCAACCGGAGGTTATCGTGTCGACACCCATGTACACCGTCAGAGACTGGATCCATCGCCACCTGAGCGATCCCCAGGTGGTCAGCCTGGCGTTGCTGCTCATCGCCGCCGTGGCGGTGGTCACCCTGCTGGGCAGCATGCTGGTGCCGGTGTTCGCCTCGATCGTGCTTGCCTATCTGCTCGAGGGGGTGGTGCGGGTGTTGACCCGTCATGGCCTCGGTCGGCGCTGGGCGGTGCTGGGGGTGTTCCTGCTCTTTCTGGTGGTCCTCGGGGCGGTGTTTCTGGCGCTGCTGCCGACGGTGGTCAATCAGGTCGTGCAGCTTGTCGAGAGTCTGCCGGCGATGCTCGAGCAGGGCCAGGCGGCGGTGCTGCAGTTGCCCGAGCTCTATCCCGAGTACTTCTCGGCCGATCAGGTCGCGGCGCTGCTCGATACCATCCGCCGCGAGGCGATCGCCTATGCCCGCTCGATTGCGGCGTCGTTTTCGTTCGCCTCGGTGGTCAGCGTCATCACCCTGGTGGTCTACACCATCCTGCTGCCGGTGCTGATCTTTTTCTTTCTCTGGGACAAGGGCAAGATCTTGAGCTGGATGGGGCGCTTTCTTCCGCGTCACCACGGCCTGGCCATATCGGTCTGGCACGAGGTGGATCTGCAGATCGGCAACTATGTCCGTGGCAAGTTCGTCGAGGTGGCCATCCTCTGGTTCGGCAGCTATCTGACCTTCCTTTTCCTGGGCCTCGACTTTGCCATGCTGCTCGCCCTGCTGGTCGGGCTGTCGGTCATCATCCCCTATGTCGGGGCCATTGTGGTGACCCTGCCGATTGCCATCGTGGCGTACTTTCAGTTTGGCGCCAGCAGTGAGTTCATGTGGGTGTTGATCGCCTACGCCATCATCCAGGCCATTGATGCCAATGTGCTGGTGCCGCTGCTGTTCTCCGAGGCAGTCAACCTGCACCCGGTGGCCATTATCATCGCCATCCTGGTCTTTGGCGGGATCTGGGGGTTCTGGGGGGTGTTTTTTGCCATCCCCCTGGCAACCGTCATCCAGGCGGTGATGAATGCCTGGCCCCGGGCCACGGCGGACGAAACGCCCGCAGGCGCCGACTCTCAGGCGCCGACCGGCTAGAGCACGTCGCTGGCATGGGCGGCCAGACGCGAGCGCTCGCCGCGGGTGAGGGTCAGGTGGCCGCCATGGGGCCAGTCGGCAAAGCGCCGGATCAGATAGGTCAGCCCCGAGGTGCTGGGGGTGAGTAGCGGGGTGTCGATCTGGCCGAGGTTGCCCAGGCAGACGATCTTGGTGCCCGGCCCGGCTCGGGTGATGAGCGTGCGCATCTGCTGCGGTGTGAGATTCTGCGCCTCATCCAGCACCATGAACCGGTTGAGCAGGGTGCGGCCGCGCATGAAGTTCAGCGAGCGCACCCGGATGCGGCTTTGCAGCAGATCCTGGCTGGCCGCCTGACCCCATCGGCTGCTGCCGGCCGAGCCGCTGCCGCCGCCCGGCGCGGCCAGGATCTCGAGGTTATCCATCAGCGCGCCCATCCAGGGCGTCATCTTCTCCTCCTCGGTGCCGGGCAGATAGCCGATGTCCTCGCCGATGGCCACCGTCGCCCGGGTCATGAGGATCTCTTCGTAGCGCTGTGTCTCCAGCGTCTGGGCCAGGCCGGCCGCCAGGGTCAGCAGCGTCTTGCCGGTGCCTGCCGGGCCCAACAGGGTGACGATGTCGACCTCCGGGTCCATCAGCAACTCCAGGGCCAGGTTCTGCTGCCGGTTGCGCGCGTGAATGCCCCAGACCGATTCGCCATCGGCGCTTCGGTCGGCGACCGGCACCAGCCGGTGCTCGCCCGGCCGCTCGCCGACCACCCGCCAGCTGCGGGTCGCATCGACGACAAAGCTGTTCACCGGTGGCGCCGGCTGTTGGCTGTCGCAGTAGGCCTGTGGCTCGGTATCCGGGGGCAGCGTGACCACGCCCGAGGGCAGCAGATCCGGGTCGTCTACAGGGCCTTCGCCCTGATGGTCGATGGCCGCCAGGCCGAGCACCCGTGCCTGGATTCGCAGGTTGATATCCCGGGCCACCAGGGTGACCCGCACATCGGGGTGGGTGTGCACCAGCTGCCGGGCGGCGGCCAGAACCGCGGTGTTACGGGCCTCGGCGCTGGGTGGTTGGGTTGTCTGCGCCTCGTCGAGAAAATACAGCCGGCCCAGGCCGTCGCCGAGCGGCAGTCCGCGATCGAGCGAGGCCGGGTCCACGCCGGCCAGGCGCTCGTCGAGAAAGCGCGCGGCCTGCAGCGCGTTACGGGCTTCCTCGCTGTTGCCGTGGCGGGCGGCATCCAGGCCGTGGAGCACCGCGAGCGGCAGGTAGATGTCCTGCTCGGCAAAGCGGAACAGCGCCGCCGGGTCATGCAGCAGGACCGAGGTATCGAGCAGACAGGCCCGACGCATGGCTCAGCCGGCCTGCTTGGCCTGCAGGGCCTCAAGCACCGCCTCGGCGTGGCCGTCCACGGCCACTTTGCGCCACTCCGCCCGCAGCACGCCCTCGGGGTCGATGACAAAGGTGCTGCGCTCGATCCCCCGGGCGGGTTTGCCGAACATGACTTTGTCTTTCATCACGCCAAACAGGTTGCAGACCTGCTCTTGCTTGTCACTGAGCAGCGGGTAGGGGAAGTCGTGCTTGGCCCGGAAGTTGGCCAACGCTTTGGGGCCGTCCCGCGAGATCCCCACCACCTGGGCGTTGAGCGCGGCAAAGCGCGGGTCGAGGTCGCGGAACGCCTGGCCCTCGACGGTGCAGCCCGGGGTGCTGGCCTTGGGGAAGAAAAAAAGCACCACCCAGCGCCCGCGGTGGTCGGCGAGCCGCCAGGTCTCGGCGGTATCGGTGGGGCATTCAAAATCCGGGACCGGGGCGTCGAGGCGGATGTCGCTCATCGAAAAGCTCCTTAGAGTTTGGCCGGCTCGATGATGGCATCGAGGTTGAGTTGGTCGCAGAGGTCCATGAATTCCTCGCGCAACCGGGCGATATGCTGGCTGGCCGCCACATCGACGGTCATGTGCACCTGAAACATCGGCGTGCCGGTATGGGCGGTGGTGTAGGTGGTGGTGGCCATCTCGCGGATGTTGATTCCGCGCGTCGAGAAAAACCCGGCGAGGTGCTGGACGATACCGGGGTGGTCGATCGAGACCACTTCGACGGTGTAGGGCAGGCGATTGCCCGAGGGCACCGCCGTGGTGGTGCGCTTGGCGTTGATCTGCAGATTGAGCCGCCGGCCGGCGGCGGGCAGCCCGGCTTCGAGCTTGGCCAGTTCGTTCCAGCGCCCCTCCACCATCATGACCATGGCCACATCGGCGCCCAGCACGGTCATGCGCGAGTCCTCGATGCTGCAGCCCGACTCGGTGATCAAACCGGCCAGCTCATCGATGATGCCCGGGCGATCATCGCCCAGGGCGGAAATAACCAGAAGATTCGTCTGCATGGTTTTGCCCGATGCTGCCCCTGCGCACCCCTGTCAAAGGGGGTGAGGATATCATGTCGGCGGCCATGATCCGCTTGTCAGCCCGGGGGTCCGGGGCTACCATCCGCGCATTGATCCACCGAGAAAGGATGAGCCGATGTTTCAGGGCAGTATGGTCGCGATGGTGACCCCCATGCGGGACGATGGCGCCCTGGATGAGCGTGCCCTGGAGCGGCTGGTCGAGTTTCATGTCAGCCACGGCACCGATGCCATTGTCGCGGTGGGCACCACCGGTGAGTCGGCGACGCTGGATCATGACGAGCATGCCCATGTCATGCGTCGTACCGTCGAGATCGCCGATGGCCGGATCACCGTGATGGGCGGCTGCGGTGCCAACTCGACCTGGGAGGCCGAGCAGCTCACCCGGGTGGCGATGGAGGCCGGCTGTGCCGCCGCGCTGCTGGTGACCCCGTACTACAACAAGCCCACCCAGGAAGGGCTTTATCAGCATTTCAGCCACATCGCCGAGGCGGTGCCCATGCCGCAGATCCTCTACAACGTGCCGGGGCGCACCGGGTGCGATCTGCTGCCCGAGACCGTGGATCGGCTGGCCGAGATCAGCAATATCGTCGGCATCAAAGAGGCCTCGGGCAGCCTGGAGCGGGCCGAAGAGGTCATCGAGCGCTGTGGTGACCGGATCGATGTGTACTGCGGCGAGGATGCGCGCAACCTGGCGCTGATGAACGCCGGTGCCAAGGGCTGTGTGTCGGTGACCGCCAATGTCGCCCCGGATCTGATGCACCGTATGTGCATGGCCGTGCTCCAGGGCGATGCCACCGAGGCCGAGGCGCTGGACGCCCGGTTGGCGGCGTTGCACAACGCGCTCTTTCTCGAGACCAATCCGATCCCGGTCAAGTGGGCGCTGGCCGAGATGGGGCTGATCGGCCCCGGCATGCGGCTGCCCATGACGCCGCTCTCTGAGCAGCACCACGAGACGGTACGTCAGGCGCTGAAACTGGCGGATGCGCTGTGACGCCAACCGGTTTGCAGTCTCGACGTTGGCCCACGGGCCTGGCGCTGATCGGACTGGTCGCCTTGCTTGGCGGCTGCAGCTGGATCGGGGGTGGCCCCACCGAGGCCGAGCGTCTTGCCGAGCGGCTTCGCACGCCGCCGGATGTGTTGTCCGCTGCCACCGCCGAGGCCCGGGACGAGGATATGACCGAGGCCATCGATCGGCCCTCGACAGCCGCCACCGGCGCCGATGGCCAGCCGGACGCCTCGCGGCTGACCGAGACCGGGTCGTTCGTGGCCCTGGATCTGGGGCTGCCCCGGCAGCCGGCCTGGGCCGTGGTCGGCCGGGCCCTGGAGCGCAGCGGGTTTTCGCTGATCGACTCGGACGAGTCGGCCCACACCCACCGCATCCGTTATGACAGCGGCGTGGCACCGGTGATTGCCGCCGACAGCGGCGGTCTGTTCGATGGCCTGGCGTTCTGGCGCAGCGAACCCGACCCCGGGGTGGTGACCTATCAGGTGCGCATCGACGAGCGCGGCAAGGGCTCGCGCGTACAGGTCGAGACCGATAATGGCGACCCGGCGCCCCGCGGCGCGGCCCGCCAGGTGCTGGCAGTCCTGGCCGAACAGCTCAAGCCCTGACCGCCATGTGGGTGCTGCTCGCCGATACCCCCGCCCAGCCGGTGGCGGAGCCGCGTCTTGTCGAACGGGCCCGGGGGGCCGAACCGCGTCTCGACACGCTGTGGGTGCGCACGCTCTATCTGGTGGATGCCCCGCAACCCCTGGATGATGCTCAGCACCAGAAGCTTCAGTCACTGCTCGACGCCCGGCCGGTGACTCCGGCGGATGGCCTGGATGAAGCCGCCGGCCGCCAGGTCTTTGTCACGCCACGGCTTGGCACCCTCTCGCCCTGGGCCAGCAAGGCCACCGAAATCGCCCGGCAATGCGGGCTTGATGGGGTGCGGCGGGTCGAGCGGGCGGTGGTCTATCGCGCCTGCGACGCCGCCGGCGACGGGCTTGCCCTGGCCCCGGGCGGGGCGCTTGCCGATGCCTTGCATGACCGGATGACCGAATCGGTACTCGGCGAACTGGCCGCCGCCGAGGCGCTTTTTGCCACCCAGTCGCCGCGGCCGCTTAAGCGGATCGATCTCAGCGGCGATGGCCGGGCCGCTCTCGATCGCGCCAACGCCGAACTGGGCCTGGCGCTGTCCGCGGATGAAATCGACTATCTGCTCGACAACTACCAGGCGCTGCAACGCGACCCCACCGATGTCGAGCTGATGATGTTCGCCCAGGCCAACTCCGAGCACTGCCGGCACAAGATCTTCAACGCCGACTGGGTGATCGACGGCCAGCCCATGCCCCATTCGCTTTTCGCGATGATCCGTCATACCCATCGCGAGCGCCCCGACGGGGTGCTTTCGGCCTACAGCGACAACGCGGCGGTGATCGAGGCCGGCTGTGTCGATCGCTACTGGCCGGACCGCGACGGTGCCTACCATCACGTCGATGAGCCCGCCCACCTGGTGATGAAAGTCGAAACCCACAATCACCCCACGGCCATTTCGCCCTTTGCCGGCGCGGCAACGGGCGTGGGCGGCGAGATCCGCGACGAGGCCGCGACCGGCCGCGGGGCACGGACCAAGGCCGGGCTGGCGGGTTTTTCGGTCTCGAACCTGCGCATCCCGGGCGCCGAGCAGCCCTGGGAGGTCGACCACGGGCGGCCCGACCGGATGGCCTCGGCCTATGAAATCATGCTCGATGGCCCGATCGGGGCGGCCCGCTACGGCAACGAGTTCGGCCGTCCGCAGCTGGTCGGGTATTTTCGCACCTACGAGCAGACCGTCCCCGATGTCGAGGGTGAGGCGATCCGCGGCTATCACAAGCCGGTGATGATCGCCGGCGGCATGGGGGCGATTCGGACTCATCAAATCGACAAGGGCAAGGCACCGGCCGGTTCGCCGCTGGTGGTCCTGGGCGGGCCGGCCATGCTGATCGGCCTGGGCGGTGGCGCCGCCTCGTCGGTGGCCAGTGGTCAGAGTGACGAGGCGCTGGACTTTGCCTCGGTGCAGCGCAGTAATCCCGAAATGGAGCGGCGCTGCCAGGAGGTGATCGATGCCTGCTGGCGTCTGGGCGAGCACAACCCCATCATCGCCATCCATGATGTCGGCGCCGGCGGGCTCTCGAATGCCCTGCCGGAGCTTCTGGATGATGCCGGTCGGGGCGGGCGCATGAATCTGCGTGACATCCCCTGCGCCGAGCCGGGGCTCTCACCGCTCGAGATCTGGTGCAACGAGGCCCAGGAGCGCTATGTCCTGGTCCTCGATAGCGCCCGGCTCGAGGCGTTCCTTGCCCTTTGCCAACGCGAACGGGCCCCCTGTGCCGTGGTCGGCGAGGCGACCGAGTCGCAGCAGCTGGTGCTGGCGGATGCCGGGGACGACGAGGACCCGGTCAACATCCCCATGGACCTTCTGTTGGGCAAGCCGCCCCGGATGCAGCGGGATGTCCGCCGGGCCGAGCCGCCACTGCGGCCCCTGGATCTGGCGGGGGTGAGCCTGGCCGAGGCCATGGAGCGGCTGCTGCGCCTGCCCACCGTGGCCAGTAAAGCCTTTCTGATCACCATTGCCGATCGCACCGTGGGCGGGTTGACCGCCCGCGACCAGATGGTGGGGCCCTGGCAGGTCCCGGTGGCGGATTTTGGCCTGACCCTGGGTGACTACAGCGGCTATCGGGGCGAGGCCATGGCCATGGGCGAGCGCAGCCCGGTGGCGCTGGTGGATGCCCCGGCATCCGGGCGCATGGCCATTGGCGAGGCGCTGACCAATCTGATGGGGGCGGCGGTCGGCCGGCTCTCGGCGGTGAACCTCTCGGCCAACTGGATGGCCGCCTGCGGGCACCCCGGTGAGGATGCGCGGCTTTATGACACCGTCGAGGCGGTGGGACGGGCGCTCTGCCCGGCGCTTGGCATTGCCATCCCGGTGGGCAAGGATTCGCTTTCGATGAAAACCGTCTGGCAGGCCGGCGATCAACAACGAACGGTCACCGCGCCGTTGACGCTGGTGGTCTCGGCCTTCGCGCCGGTGGCGGATGCCCGCCGGGCGGTGACGCCGCAGCTGGCGGCCCGGCCGGACAGCCAACTGCTGTTGCTGGATCTTGGCGGGGGGCGCCGTCTGGGCGGCTCGGCCCTCGCCCAGGTCTATGGGCAACTCGGTGACAAGGCGCCGGATCTGGATGACCCGGCGGCATTCCGCGCGGGTTTTGACCTCGTCCAGCATCTGCTTGGCCATGATTGCATCCTGGCCTTGCACGATGTCAGTGACGGCGGGTTGGCGGTGACGTTGGCCGAGATGGGATTTGCCGGGCGTCAGGGGATGGCGGTGGATTTATCCACCCTCTCGGACGATCCCCTGGCGGCCGCCTTTGCCGAAGAGCTGGGCGTGGTGCTGCAGGTCGCCGATGAGGCACTCGAGGCGGTGCAGACAGCCGTTGAGGCCGCCGGGCTCGAGCAGCGTTTGTACCGGCTGGGCCGGCCGATCGCCGCTGAGCATCTGGTGATCCGCCACCATGGCGCGGTGGTACTCGACAAGGCCCTGGGCGAGCTGGAACAGGCCTGGCACGAGACTAGCTATCACATGCAGGCGCGGCGGGATGATCCGGCCTGTGCCGGTGAGGCCCACCAGGCGTTGGCCGATCGCGACGACCCCGGGCTGCGGGCGGTGCTCAGCTTTGACCCGAGCGAGGATCCGGCGGCGGCCATGGTCAATACCGGGGTCCGTCCCCGGGTGGCGGTGCTGCGCGAACAGGGGGTGAACAGCCACATCGAGATGGCCGCGGCGTTCGAGCGCGCCGGTTTCGAGCCCCGGGATATCCACACCACCGATCTGATGGCCGACCCCGGCCGGCTCGAAGACTGCCAGGCCCTGGTGGCCTGTGGCGGTTTCTCGTATGGGGATGTCCTGGGTGCCGGTGTGGGTTGGGCGCGGACGATCCGGTTCAACCCGCAACTGCGCGATGCCTTTGCCCGTTTCTTCGACCGGCCGGATACCCTGGGACTGGGGGTCTGCAATGGCTGTCAGATGTTGTCGGCGTTGCGCGGGATCATCCCCGGCACCGAGCGATGGCCCGATTTCAAGGCCAACCGCTCGCGGCAGTACGAGGCCCGACTGGCGATGGTCGAGGTGCTCCCCTCGCAGTCGCTGATGCTCGGTGACATGGCCGGCTCGAGACTGCCCATTGTGGTGGCCCACGGCGAAGGCCGGGCGGTCTTTTCGACCGATGCCGGGGCCCGGGAAGCCATCGATGCCGGGCAAGTGGGCCTGCGCTATATCGATGCCGCCGACCGACCCGCCGAGGCCTATCCAGCCAACCCCAACGGCTCGCCCCTGGGGGTGACCGGGCTTTGCAACGCCGACGGCCGGGTCACCATCATGATGCCGCATCCCGAGCGGGTCTTCCGCACGGTGCAGCATTCGTGGCATCCCGAGGAATGGGGCGAGGATGGCCCCTGGCTGCGGCTCTTTCGCAACGCCCGACGGGCGCTGGGGTGACCGGCGCTTGATTCGCGACTGAACTCCGGCGAAGGTGCGGGGCTCGAAGCGTGAAACACCAGTGGGGTTTGTCTGATGCTGATCAAAAAACGCCGCGCCAGCGATGTGCTGCCTTCGGAGATCACGCCGGAGTCCATCTACCGCGACCGCCGACGCTTTCTGCGCACCTCGGCGCTGGCTGCGGCGGGGAGCCTGCTGGCCCCGGGCTGGAGTCTTGCCAAACCCATGGAAGCGCTGGAACCGCTGGGCGAGCTGCCGGCAAGCGAGTTCAGCACCGACACCCCGGCCAATACCTACGAAGAGATCACCACCTACAACAATTTCTATGAGTTCGGCTCGGGCAAGGAAGACCCCATGCGTCTGGCCCCCGGTCGACTCGAGCACCGGCCCTGGACGGTGACCGTCAGTGGCGAGGCCGAGAACACCGGCGAGTACGGCTTTGATGATTTCATGCGTGGGCTCACCGTCGAAGAGCGGATCTACCGACTGCGCTGTGTCGAGGCCTGGTCCATGGTCATCCCGTGGGCCGGCGTCCCGCTGGCCGAGGTCATCCGCCGGGCGCGCCCGACCTCGCGGGCCAAATACGTGAAGTTCTACACCCGCTATGACCCGCAGGTGTTTCCGGCTCAGGCGGCCCGGGGCATGGGCTTTCTCGCCAGTATCGACTGGCCCTACACCGAGGGGCTGCGCATGGACGAGGCCATGAATCCGCTCACCCTGCTGGCCACCGGGCTGTATGGCAAGGAAATGCCGTCGCAGAACGGCGCGCCCATCCGTCTGGTGGTGCCCTGGAAATACGGGTTCAAAAGCATCAAGTCGGTGGTGCGCATCCATTTTCAGGAGACCGAGCCCGAGGCGACATGGAACCAGCTCGCCCCCCACGAGTACGGCTTCTATGCCAACGTCAATCCCAACGTCGACCATCCGCGCTGGAGCCAGGCCCGTGAGCGGCGCATCGGCGAGTTCTTCAAACAGGACACGCTCATGTTCAACGGCTATCAAGAGGAAGTGGCCCATCTCTACGCCGGCATGGACCTCAGCAAGCATTACTGATAGCGGATGCGCGGCGGGCAGTCGGTGATGGGCGCGGCGACGCTGGCTCGTACGCCCTCGCCGGCCGGTCTGCGGGCGCTGCGCGTCGGGCTTTTTGCCGTGGCCGGGCTACCGGCGATGATGCTGGTGGTCGGCCTGGTGCAGGGGGAGCTGGGCGTCAATCCGGTCGAGACCCTGCTGGATACCACCGGTATCTGGGCGTTGCGATTCTTGCTGGCAACCCTTGCCGTGACCCCGATCCGCTGGTTGACCGGCGCGGTCTGGGTGGTGCGTCTGCGCCGGCAGGTGGGGCTGTGGGCGTTTTTCTACGCCAGCTGCCATTTTGCGGTATTCGCCGTTTTCGATCATGGACTGGCCCTGGCACCGATGATCGAGGATATCGCCAAACGGCCGTTCATTCTGGTGGGCATGAGTGGGCTTTTATTGATGCTGCCGCTTGCCCTGACCTCGACCCGTGGCTGGATCCGGCGGCTGGGTAAGCGTTGGCGGCAGCTCCACTGGCTGGTCTATCCGGCGGCAGTACTGGGGCTGGTGCATTTTTTCTGGCTGATTCGCGCCAACCGCTGGACCGAACCATTGATCTATGCAGCACTCCTGGCCATTTTTCTGGGCTGGCGCGCGTGGCGGCGACGAGGTGTAGCCTTGCGGGATGGATAAGACAGAGGGCAATCTGGAGCGCGTCTTGACGGTCGCGGACCCGCTCATCGCCGGTCATCTCGAATCCATCCTCAGCGAGCGCGGCATCCATTGCCATGTCCGTAATCGCCATCTGGTCGGTGGTGCCGGCGAAATCCCGCCGCTGGAGGCCTGGCCGGAGATTTGGGTGGACGCCGAGGATGCCGCCGCGGCGCGGCGACTGATCGACGAAGTCCTCGAGCCCACCGGCGCGGCAGCCGAATCCTGGGTCTGTCGCGGCTGCGGCGAGACGATTGAGGGGCAGTTCGCGCAGTGCTGGCGCTGCGGGGAGTATCCGGATTGATCCAGCTGAACAACATCACCCTGCGTCGCGGTCCCGACCCGCTGCTCGAGGGCGCCCGGCTCACCGTCCACGCCGGCAGTAAGGTGGGCCTGGTCGGGGCCAATGGCACCGGCAAGAGCACGCTTTTCGCCCTTTTGCGCGGCGAGATCGGCGTGGATGAGGGGGATGTGTCGTTGCCCGCCGACTGGCGGGTGGCCTGGATGGCGCAGGAGACACCGGCCCGGCCGGAGTCGGCCATTGATTTTGTGCTCGATGGCGATACCGCGCTGCGCCGGGCCGAGGCCGAGGTGGCGGCCGCCGAGGCGAGCGGCGCCGGCGAGCGGATCGCCCATGCCCACGCCGATCTGGAAAACGCCGGCGGTTATGACGCCCGGGCCCGCGCGGGTGTGCTTTTGCATGGTCTGGGCTTTGCGCCGGCTCAGCACGACCGTCCGGTCGGGGAGTTCTCCGGCGGCTGGCGGGTGCGGCTCAACCTGGCCCGGGCACTGATGGCGCCGTCGGATCTGCTGCTGCTCGACGAGCCCACCAACCACCTGGATCTCGAGACGGTGTTGTGGCTTGAGCAGTGGCTGCAGGCCTATCAGGGCACCCTCATCCTGATCGCCCACGACCGGGATTTTCTCGACAACGTCGCCGAGGAGATCGTGCACATCGAACATCGCCGCCTGAACCGCTACAGCGGCCACTACACCGCCTTCGAGCGCCAGCGCAGCGAGCGCCTGGCCCAGCAGCAGGCGCTGCATGAGCGCCAGCAGCGCGAGATTGCGCATATGGAGGCGTTCATCAACCGGTTTCGGGCCAAGGCCACCAAGGCCCGTGCCGCCCAGAGCCGCATCAAGGCGCTCGAGCGCATGGAGCGGGTGGCCCCGGCCCACGTCGACTCGCCGTTTACCTTCGAGTTTCCGCCGGCGCCACGGGCCGGCAACCCATTGCTCAACCTCGACGATGTGGATCTGGGCTATCGACAGCGGCCGGTGCTTGCCGGACTGCGGCTGGGGTTGGCGCCCGGTGATCGAGTCGGGCTGCTGGGGCGCAATGGCGCGGGCAAATCGACCCTCATCCAGGCATTGTCCGGGGATCTGGCACCCCTTGCCGGCCAGATCCGCCGGGCGAGGCAACTCAAAGTCGGCTATTTTGCCCAGCATCAGCTCGAGCAGCTGGACGCCAAGGCCTCGCCGGTGGTCCATCTGCAGCGACTCAGTCCCGATGCCGAACCGCAGCGCCTGCGCGACTTTCTGGGCGGGTTCGGTTTCAACGGTGATCAGGCGCTGGCGCCGGTGGCGCCGTTCTCCGGCGGCGAGAAGGCGCGTCTGGTGCTGGCGATGCTGGTCTGGCAGGCGCCCAACCTTTTGCTGCTCGACGAGCCCACCAACCACCTGGATCTGGAAATGCGGCATGCGTTGAATCTGGCGTTGCAGGGGTTCGAGGGCGCTGTGGTGGTGGTCTCTCACGACCGGTACCTGCTCGAGAGCACCGTGGCCGATTACTGGCTGGTCGCCGATGGTCAGGTGACGCCGTTTGACGGGGATCTGGATGACTATCGCCGCTGGCTGGCCCGGGACGAGCGGCAGAAGCGCCGACAGGCCCGGGCGGGCGCGTCGGTGGAGACTACTCCGTCGACGCCGGCGACCGCCGGTCGCGGTCGTCAGGCGCGCCGGGCGCAACGCCAGGCGGTGGCCGATGCCAAGGCCGCGCTGCGTCCGGCGCGTCGTCGGGTGGATCAGGCCGTCGAGGCGCTGGAGCGGCTTGACCAGGCGCTTGCCGATCTCGAGGGCCAGCTCGCCGACCCCGCGCTTTATCAGGACGAGGGCAATGACCGGCTCCAGGCCCTTTTAAAAGAGCAGGGCCAGCTGCGGCAGGCCCGCGACGCGGCCGAGGCCGAATGGATGGCGGCCGAAGCCGCGCTGGAGGCGGCGGAATCCGAAGCGGCCGGCCAGGCCCGCGCCTGACGGCGGAGATGCCCTGGGCGGACGCCTGGGTGTGTTTTGCGAATGCGTCCGTGGCTGAGTATTCTCGGTCGAGCTGATCAAAAATCCACAACCATCCAGCGGAGTGTTGGACATGAAGACAAACGGCAAACTCGCGGGCGCCGCCGGCGCCCTGTCTGTGCTCATGGCCGCCGGCGCGGCCCAGGCCGAGCTCACAGTCGGCGCGCTCATGCCCATGACCGGCGATTTGCAGGCCTACGGCGAGAGTTCGCGTAACGGCGTTGAGCTTGCCATCAGCGAGATCAACGACGCCGGCGGCGTCATGGGCGAGCCGGTGGTGCTCGAGGTCTCCGATACCCAGACCGAACCCCAGGCCGGTGTGGATGCCGCGCAGCGGCTGGTCTCGGTTCAGGGCGTGTCGGCCATCGTCGGCGCGTTGTCCAGCGGCGTCACCATTCCGGTGGCGAGCAGTGTCTCGTCGGTGGAGGGCGTACCCCAGATCTCCAACGCCTCGACCTCGCCGGTGATGACCGATCTCGACGACAATGACTTCCTCTTCCGCACCACGCCGTCGGATGCCTTCCAGGGCGTGGCCCTGGCCTCGGTGGCGGTGGAAAACGGCGTCGACAGCGCGGCGATCCTGTATATCAACAACGACTACGGTGAGGGGCTTGCCAACGCCTTTGCCGATGCCTTCGAGGCCGCCGGTGGCACGGTGGTGGGCAGCAACGGCTACGAGCCGGGCCAGGCGTCGTATCGCGGCGATCTGAGCGCGGTCTCGGACGGCGAGTCGCCATTGCTTTTGATCGGCTACCCCGAAAACGGCCAGACCATCCTGCGTCAGGCGCTGGAGGGGGGGTACTTCAGTGATTTCTTCTTCACCGATGGCATGAAGTCGCCGGTCATCGTCGAGAACCTGGGGGCGGAGTTTCTCAACGGCAGTTTCGGCACCGCTGCCGAAGCCCGCGATGATACCGATGCCGCGCAGCATTTCCGCAGCGCCTACGAGCAGGCCTATGGCGAGGTGCCGCCGGTGCCCTACATCGATACCGCCTATGATGCCGTCTACAGCATCGCACTGGCCGCGGTGGCCGCTGACAGCACCGATCCGGTGGCAATCCGTGATCATCTGCGGGCCATCAACGACCCGGATGGCGAGATCGTCGGCCCGGGCGAGTTTGCCGAGGCCGTGGATCGGCTCGAAGCCGGTGAGGCGATTAACTACCAGGGCGCCTCGGGCAGCGTGGACTTTGATGCCAACGGGGATGTCGGCGGCACCTTTGCCCACTGGGTGATCGAGGACGGCGAATACCGCACCCTCGAGATCTTCGAGCCAAGCATGTAACCGGCCGACCGGGTTCGGGGGTGCCCGTTGCGGCGCTGGCCACCGCGCCGGCGTGTCAGTGACGGGCAACCCCCGGGCGCGGTTGAGCGTGGTTGGCGGGCCCTGAGCGGTCCGTCGCCGCTAGCGTGGTTCGCCGGGCATGGGCGGTCGGCGCTCCGGCAACATGCCCTGGGGCCGGCTGACCAGGATGATCTGCAGCAAAACCCCGATGAGGAATACCCGAAAGGCGCTCTCGCTGCCGATCAGATCCGTGGGCAGCACCCCGGCGAGCATCTCGGTGGATGACCAGATCAGCCAGACCACCAGCGCCCCCAGGATGGCGCCCAGGTTGTTGCCGCTGCCCCCGGCGATGAGCATGACCCAGACCAGAAAGGTGCCGTAGAGCGGGCGGAAGGCCTCGGGGCTGACAAAGCCGACAAAGTGGGCATAGAGCCCGCCGGCCAGCGCCATGATGCACGAGCCCACCACGAATGCCTGCAGCCGGAACCGGGCGATATCCTTGCCCGCGGCCGCGGTGGCCGGCTCGTTGTCGCGGATGGCCCGCAGAACCCGGCCCCAGGGCGAACGCCGGGCCATTTCGACCAACAGCCAGATCAGCGCGACAAAGGCGGTGACGATCAAAAGGTAGCCGCCGTTGCCCGTGCCCAGGGGTTTCTCGATGCCGGGGATGCCCCGCACGCCGTTGGTCAGCCACCCCTCGTTGAGAAAGAAAAGCCGGATGATCTCGGCGATCCCGATGGTGGCAATGGCCAGATAATCGGTGCGCAGTCGGGCGGTGATGCGGCCCACCAGCCAGGCAATGGGCAGGCAGACCAGAACCGTCGCGGCCAGCCCCAGCAGAAACGGCAGATCGAAGCCGCCCAACCAGGTCGGCGATGGCCCGGTGGTCAGGATGGCGCTGGTGTAGGCGCCCACGGCAAAAAACCCGGCGATGCCGATATTGAACTGCCCGGTCATTCCCCACTGCATGTTCAGCCCCAGTGCCATGATGGCGTAGATGCCCACCAGGTTGAGGAAGAAAAGCCCGTAGGCGAGCAGACCTGCCAGATCCATCAGACCGTCCCCTTGATGATGCCCTGGGGCCGGAAAACCAGCGTGGCCACCATAATGGCAAAGGCCACCGCGGGTTTGTATGAGCCCGGGATGATCAGTGTCGAGAGCTCCATGGCACAGCCGATGACCAGCCCGCCGAAGATCGCCCCGTAGGGCCGGCCGATGCCGCCCAGAATGGTGGCGGCGAAAATCGGCAGCAGCAGTGTCCAGCCCATCACCGGGTGGAGCCGCGTATCCATGCCCAGAAACACGCCGGCCGCCGCGGCCAGTGCACCGCCGATGGCCCAGGTGGCCATGATCACCCGGTCGGCCGGGATGCCGGTGATCAGCGCCAGGTTCATGTTGTCGCTCATCGCCCGCATGGCCTTGCCGAGCCGGGTGCGGGTGAGGAAAAGATGCACGGTGATCACCAGTCCGGTGGCGGCGAGAAAGATCAGCAGATGATCGGGTTTGAGGGTAAAAGGCCCGATCCGCCAGGGCAGCTGGATACCGGTTTGATAGACCTGATTGCTGCTGCCCCAGATCATCTGGATCAGCGAGCGCAGCACCAGCGCCGTGGCAAACGAGGAGATCAGCAGGATCACCGGCTGGACACGGCGGATGCGCCGGTAGACCAGCTGATCGATGGCCACCGCCAGCCCGGCGGTCGCCGCCATGGCGACGGGCAGTGCCGCGAGCACCGGCAGGTTGAACACCGTGACGACACTCAGGGCAAAGTAGGCGCCCACGGCCATGAAATCGCCGTGGGCAAAATGGGCAAAACGCAGCACCCCGAAAATCATCGTCGCCCCGACCGCGCCCAGGGCCAGGATGCTGCCCAGCAGAATGCCGTTGATCAGTAGCTGGATGACCTCAACCATGGTTGTTTATCCGCCCAGAAACATTTCCGCCACCTCGGGATTGGCCAGAAGGGCGGGGCCGGTGTCTTCGTATCGATTCTCGCCGGTGGCGAGCACATAGCCACGGTCGGCGATGGCCAGGGCCTGACGGGCGTTCTGCTCGACCATCAGCACGCCAATCCCCAGTTGGTTGACCTCGCGAATGCGCTCGAAGGTCTCATCAATCAACCGCGGCGACAGCCCGGCGGTGGGTTCGTCGAGCATCAAAAGCCGCGGCTCGACCATCAGCGCCCGGCCCATGGCCACCATCTGCCGCTCGCCACCGGACATCACGCCGGCCTGCTGGTTCCGGCGCTCCTTGAGCCGGGGGAAGATCTCGAAGACCTTCTCGAGCCGCGGGCGATGATCGCCACGCAGGGCATAGGCCCCCAGCTCCAGATTCTCCAGCACGCTCAACGACGGAAAGACGTTGGCTTCCTGCGGGACATAGGCGATGCCGCGGGTGACCATCCGCTCGGGGGGGCGATTGGTGATGTCCTCGCCCTGATAATGGACCCGGCCTTCGCGGATGGGCACCAGGCCGAAGACCGCTTTCATCGCCGTCGATTTGCCTGCGCCGTTGGGCCCGACAATGACCACGATTTCATCGGCGCCCAGCCGAAGGTGGGTGTTGCGCAGGATATCCACGCCCCCATAGCCGGCGTACAGCCCCTGGGCATCGAGCAGGCTCATGTGCCGGTCCCCGTCTGGCCGCTACTGCCGGTGCCCAGATAGGCCTCGCGGACCTGGGGGTTCTGTCGCAGGCTGGCCATATCCCCCTCGGCGATGAGCTCGCCGTTGGCCATCACCATGACCGGGTCGCAGAGCCGGGCGATCAGATCCATATCATGCTCGATCACGCAAAAGGTATAGCCGCGCTCGCGGTTGAGTCGCTCGATGGCCTCGGCGAGCTTGCCGAGCAGGGTCCGGTTGACGCCGGCGCCGGGTTCATCAAGCAAGACCGCCCTGGCATCGGTCATCATGGTCCGGCCCAGATCCAGCAGCTTTTTCTGGCCGCCGGAGAGGTTGCCGGCCAGCTCGTCCCGGACGTGGTCGATTTCGAGAAAGGCCAGGACATCATCGGCCCGGCGCAGGATTTCCCGGTCTTCGCGGACCACTTTCCACCAGCTCAGCCAGCTTTTGAGCAGGTTTTCGCCGCGCTGGGCGGCGGGCACCAGCATGAGGTTCTCGCGCACCGTCATGCGGGAGAACTCGTGGGGGATCTGAAAGGTGCGGACCAGGCCTTTGTGGAAAAGCCGATGGGTGGGCAGACCGGTGATGTCCTCGCCCTGCAACCGGATGGCGCCGCTGTCGGGCGGGATGCTGCCGGCGATGATGTTGAAAAGCGTCGACTTGCCCGCGCCGTTGGGCCCGATCAAGCCGGTGATGCTGCCGGTCGCGACGGTGAATGAGACCTCGCGGACTGCCTGCAGACCACCGAATGCCCGCGAAACCCGCTCGATCTCGATCACCTTGTCGCCCCCGGGTGTTTACTCGCCGTGCACGTGGCCGTGCTCGATTTCCTCGTCCGAGGCCTCGCGAACGTCCGAGACCTTGACCTTGAAGTTCAGGGTCTGGCCGGCGAGGGGATGGTTGGCATCGACGGTCACCTGATCACCGCTGACGGCCGCGACGGTCACCACCTGGGTGCCCGACTGGGTCTGGGCCTGAAAGCGCATCCCCGCCTCGATGTTGTCGACGCCCTCGAACATGCTGCGTGGGACGTCCTGCTGCAGCCGGTCGTCGCGCTCGCCGTAGGCCTCTTCCGGTGGGATGCTGACATCCACATCGTCGCCGGCCTCGCGGCCCTCGAGGGCTTTTTCGAGTCCGGGGATGATGTTGCCGGCGCCATGCAGATACTGCAGTGGCTGGCCCTCCGGCGAGGCGTCGATGACCTCGCCCTCGGTGTCGCGCAGGGTGTAATCGATGGCAACCACCGCGTTGTTTGCAATCTGCATGAAAACCTCTGAACCATTGATTGAGCGCGTAGTGTAAACGCCCGGATTATGGCGAACAAACGATCGCCACTGGTCATCGGCCGGCCCGGGGGATAGGCTCTTGGGCTTTTACCCACCGCAGGAGGCTGTTTGTCCGCACCACCGGCCCAAGCCCTTTTCTCTGGCCCGCAGGCCCATGCCCGGGGCCTGGCCATCGCCGTGGGGGCGGTGCTTTTGATCAGCTTTGATGCGCTCATGGTGCGGCTCGCCGATGCCCATCACTGGGATATCATCTTCTGGCGGGGCTGGCTGATCTGCGCCTCGCTGGGGGGGTGGATGCTGCTCACTGGCCGCCGTGCGGTGTTGCCCCCGCGCCGGCGGGATCGTGGCCTGCTGTTGATGGCCGTGGTTTTGTTATCGGGCAACACCTCGCTTTTTGTCCTGTCGGTCAGTCATACGACCGCCGCCAATACCGTGGTCCTGCTGGCGGCGTCGCCGTTTTTCGCCGCGATCTTCTCGCGGCTGTTTCTCGCCGAGCCCGTGCCCTTGCGCACCTGGGTGGCCATCGCGCTGGCCATGGCCGGTGTGGTGGTGGTCTTTGGCGGTGGCCTGCAGGGCGGCTCGTGGGTCGGCGATGGTCTGGCTTTGCTGCTGGCCATGACCGTCGGCGGCCAGCTGACCATTCTGCGGCGCTTTCCGGCGACGCCGCGGCTGCCGCTGGTCTGTGTCAGCGGTGCCATCGCCGGGGCGATGGCCATCCCCTTTGCCGATCCTTTCGCGCTGTCTGCCCAGAGCTACGCGGTGCTGCTGGCCATGGGGCTGGTGCAGATGCCGCTTGCCACCCTCATGCTGACCGTGGCCACCCGCTACATCCCCTCGCCGGAGGTCAGCCTGTGTCTGCTGCTCGAGACCATCCTCGGGCCGATCTGGGTGTGGTGGGTGCTGGGCGAAGCGGCACCGGCGCTGACCCTGGTGGGCGGCAGCATTATCCTGGTGACCGTCGCCACCCACGCCTGGCTGGCGCTCCGCGCCGAGCGCCGTGCCCGGGCCGGTCTTGAGGCCTCTGCACTATGACAAACGCCACGTCCACCGACTCCATCCACCCCCCGATTGCCCCGCGCCGGGTGGTACTGGATGAACGTCATGGTCAGCGGCGCGAAGATCCCTATGCCTGGCTGCGGGATGCCAACTGGCGCGATGCCATGGCCGACCCGCAACGGCTGGATCCGGCGATCCGCAGCTATCTCGAGGCCGAAAACCGCTACGCCGAGGCCATGCTGGCGGATGTCGAGCCCCTGCGCCGGCAGTTGGTCGATGAGCTGCGCGGCCGCATCCGCGAGGATGACAGCAGCGTGCCGGCGCCGGATGGCCCCTGGGCCTATTACAGCCGCTTTCGCGAGGGTGGGCAGCATGCCCTGCTCTGCCGCCGGCCCCGTGACGGCGGGGACGAGCAGATCCTGTTTGACGGCGATGCCGAGGCGGCGGGCAGTGAGTATTTTCGCCTGGGGGGTGCCTCGCACAGCGCCGATCACCGCTGGCTGGCCTATGCGGTCGATCGTACCGGCGCCGAGGCCTTTGAGATCCGGTTTCGGGATCTGACCACCGGCGAAGATCTCGATGAGGTCATCGAGCAGGCCCGGGGCGATCTGGTCTGGGCCGCCGATCACCAGACCCTGCTCTATACCGTGCTGGATGAAGCGCACCGGCCGCGCTGGGTCTATCGCCACCGGCTGGGGACGCCCCCGGGCAGCGATGAGTGCGTCTACACCGAGACCGATCCGGGGTTTTTCCTGGGCGTGGATCTGACCGAAAGCGGTCGTTATCTGCTCATCGACAGCCACGATCACACCACCAGCGAGGTGCGCTGGATACCCGCCGACAACCCCGGCGTCGAGCCGCAGCTGGTCGCCGCCAGGCAACCGGGTGTGGAGTACGCCATCAGCGACCATGGCGACGAGTGGCTGATCCTCACCAACGCCGGTGGCGCCGAGGATTTCTGGATTGCCCGGGCGCCGATCGGCGCGGTGGGACAGGCGCACTGGCAGTCAATGGTCGCGCACCGGCCGGGCCGGTTGATCGAGGGGATGCTGCTTTTTGCCGACTGGCTGGTCCGTCAGGAGCTGGAGGATGCCGAGTCGCGACTCGTGATCCGGTCGCTGACGAGCGGTGAGGAGCATGTCATCGACCAGCCCGATCCGTGTATCGAGGTGGGGCTGATCCCCGGCCTGGAGTACCGCACCGATACCCTGCGTTTTGCGATCTCGGGGTTGGCCTATCCCACCCGGGTCTATGACTACGACATGGCAAGCCGTGAGCGGGTGTTGCGCAAGACCCAGGTGATCCCCTCGGGCCACGATCCGGCGGATTATGTCTCGCATCGCCTGACTGCCACCGCCCCGGACGGCGAGCAGGTGCCGGTGTCGTTATTCCACCGCCGTGATCGGGTCCCGGACGCCGATACCCCACTGCTGCTCTATGGCTACGGCGCCTATGGCATCAGCGAACTGCCGGGGTTCAGTCCTCACCGGCTGTCACTGGTGGATCGTGGCTTTGTCTATGCCATCGCCCATGTCCGCGGCGGCAAGGAGCGGGGTTATCGCTGGTATCGAGAGGGGCGAGCCGGTGCCAAGCACAACACCTTTGCCGATTTCATCGCCGCCGCCGAGGCGTTGATCGAGGCCGGCTACACCGGCGCCGGCCGGATTGCCGTCCATGGCGGCAGTGCCGGTGGCATGCTCGTCGGTGCGGTCATCAATCAGCGCCCGGCGCTTTTCCATGCCGCGGTGGCCGATGTGCCGTTTGTGGATGTGCTCAATACCATGCTCGATCCCGACCTGCCGTTGACGCCCCCGGAGTGGCCGGAATGGGGCAACCCCATCGAGGATGCCGGCGCCTATGCGGATATCGCCGCCTATTCGCCCTACGACAATATTTCGCCGGCGCCCTACCCGCATCTGCTGGTCACCGCCGGGGTGTCAGACCCCCGGGTGACCTACTGGGAGCCGGCCAAATGGGTGGCCCGGTTGCGGGCCGAGGGCCAGCCGTCGGGCATGTTGCTGCTGCATACCAACATGAGCGCCGGCCACGGCGGGCCGGGGGGACGCTTTCAGTACCTCGAGGAGGTGGCCCGGCGCTATGCCTTTTTGCTCAAGGCCTATTCGCTGGCCGAGTAGAGGGTCGCGTAGGTATCGCGCAGCTGGTTTTTCTGCACCTTGCCCATGGCGTTGCGGGGCAGGGCGTCGACAAACACCACTCGTTTGGGCTGCTTGAATCGGGCCAGTCGGCCGTCGAGGGCTTGCTGGATGGATGATTCGCTGGGGTTGGCCCCGGCGGCCGGGACCACGACCGCCGTCACCCCCTCGCCGAAATCCGGGTGGGCGACCCCAATGACGGCTGATTCCTCCACATCCGGGTGTTCGTCGATGATCTGCTCGACCTCGCGGGGATAGACGTTGTAGCCGCCCGAGATGACAAGATCCTTGCCACGGCCGACGATCTGCAGATAGCCGCGGTCGTCGATCATCCCGAGGTCGCCGGTGATAAACCACCCGTCGCTGCGAAGCTCTTCGGCGGTCTTCTCGGGCATGCCCCAGTAGCCACTGAAGACGTTGGGCCCGCGCACCTCGATCATCCCGACCTCGCCATCCGGCAGGGCGGTGGCCTGCTCGGGCTGGGTGATGCGGATTTCCACCCCCGGCAGCGGGAAGCCCACGGTGCCGGCGCGGCGTTCACCGTCATAGGGGTTGGAGCTGTTCATGCCGGTCTCGGTCATGCCGTACCGCTCGAGAATGGCCACGCCGGTGCGCTCGGAAAAGGCGTTGTGGGTCTCGGTGGTAAGCGGCGCCGACCCCGAGACAAAAAGGCGCATGGCGGCGACGGCATCGCGGGTGAGGCGTGGTGACTTCAAAAGCCTTGTATAGAAGGTCGGCACGCCCATCAGCACCGTGCCATCGACCATGGCATCAATGACCTCGTCGGCGTCAAAGCGCGGCAGATACAGCATCGAGGCGCCGCTTGCCAGCACCGTGTTGCAGGCCACAAAAAGCCCGTGGATATGGAATATCGGCAGCGCATGGATGAGCCGGTCGTCCGGTGTAAACCGCCATGTCTCGGCCAGTGCCCGGGCATTGCTGAGCAGGTTGCCGTGGGTGAGCATCGCCCCCTTGGAGCGGCCCGTGGTGCCCGAGGTGTAGAGAATGCTGGCAAGATCGTCCGCCGTCCTGGGGGTGATGCCCGACATGGGCTCGGCCCGGGCGGCTGCCTCGATCAGGCTGCCCCGGCCATCGCCATCGAGGGTGGCCACGCTTGTCTGAGCGGCGTCGGCACAAAGCGCCCGGGCACTGGCCTCGTCCTCGGGCCGGCAGACGAACAGCGCCGGTTCGGCGTCAGCGAGAAAGTAGGCGATCTCCTCGCCGGTGTAGGCGGTGTTCAGCGGCAGATAGACACCGCCCATACGCAGACAGGCAAGGTAGAGCAGGATGGTCTCGGGGCTTTTTTCCACCTGCACGGCCACCCGGTCGCCCGGCGCCACGCCCATTGTCTGCAGCGCGCCGGCCAACCCCGCGGTGAGGCCTGGCAGGTCGCCGTAGCGGATGACCCGCCCGGCGGGCGTGGTCATGAACGTCGCCTCGGGCTGGCGCTCGATAACGGTGTGGAAGTGCTGGTAGAGATTGTCGCTCATGGCGCCGGATTCTCCTGGATCATCTTGCGGGCGCGTCTTGAAAGATCACGCACATTGCTGGATTGGGTAATGTGGCCATCGGCAGTAAAGCGCTCGTGGTTGCGCTCGATCTCGTCGGGGACATACAGATAATTGACCATCATGCCGGCGGCGGTCTCCAGCCCCTTGGCCGAGCGGTCGCCGAGGAAGTTGATTCGCTCGAGCCGGGCGCCGTTGCCAAGATGGAAGTTGGCCACCGGGTCGAGCGGGGTATTGCCGCGGCGCTTGGCCACGCCCAGGTAGTGGGCGGCGAGGGCGCGCAATGGCCCGGCCAGCGCTTCCTGTGTCGACGGATCGTCCACCCAGTCCGGGTCATCGAGCCGATCGAGGGTGGCAAGGGTCTCGGCGTCGAGTCGCGCCGGCTCGGCCCGGCGCAGTTCGTCGAGCCAGCGCCGGAAGCCGGGCATGGGAGAGAGCGTGACGAACTGGCGCAGGTCCGGGAGTTCGCGCGAGAGTTCGGTGACCACCTGCTTGATCAGGAAATTGCCAAACGATATCCCGCGCAGCCCCCGCTGACAGTTGCTGATGCCGTAGAAAGCGGCGGTGGTCAACGGCCCGTCGTCGGCGGCGCCATCGGTATCCTCGTCGAGGATGGCCTGGACCCGCTCGGGGATGGCCGGCTCGAGGGCCACCTCGACAAAAATCAACGGCTCGTCGCCGGTGGCTGGATGGAAGAAGGCAAAGCAGCGTCGGTCGCGCTGGTCGAGGCGTCGCCGCAGATCCTGCCAGTCGCTGATGGCATGCACCGCCTCATAGGCGATGATCTTCTCGAGGATGGCCGCCGGTGTCTGCCAGTCGATCCGCCGCAGGACCAGGAAACCCCGGTTGAACCACGAGCCGAACAGATGCTGGAAGTCCGCATCCACCGCGCGCAGCTCGGGGTCATCACCCATGACCTCTAGCAGGGTCTGGCGCATGCGGACCAGCTCGAGGGTGCCGCCGGCGGGCAGGTTGAGCCGTCGTAGAAGCTCCTGGCGGGCCGGCTCGCAGGCGGCAAACAGCTGCCCCAGCGTGGCCTCGTCGTGGTGGGACTGCCAGGCGCCATAGGCCTGCTCGATGGCAACCCGGTCGGCCGAGAAGTCACGGGCCAGTGACTGGAAGAAGGCTTTCTTCTCGTCGGTGGCGAGGCTTTTGTAGATATCAAGCGCCCGCTGCGCCAGCGCGATGCTCGAGGCCTCGCCGTCACTGTCCATGAGTGTGCGGCAGGCATCGATCAGATCAGCGGCCGAGTCGGGCAGGCCGCGCTGGCGTGCCCGCCGCATCGCCCGGCTGTCACGCTGGGTGATGGTATGCAGCAGATCCTGGAGAAAGCCGACGTTGACGATGGCCATGGCCGATCAGCCCATCATGGTGGTCGGCAACCAGGTGGCGATGCCCGGGAAAAAGCAAAGGATGATGATCGCCAGCACCATGCACAGCGCGTAGGGCAGGCTGCCGAGCAGGATGTCGCGAAGCGAGATCTCCGGGGCGATCCCGTTGATGATGAAAAGGTTCAGCCCCACCGGCGGGGTGATCAACCCGATCTCGAGGTTGATGGTCAGGATGACCGCAAACCAGTAGGGATCGAAGCCGGCATTGAGAATGATCGGCATCAGGATGGGAGCGGTCATCACGATGACGGCGACCGGCGGCAGGAAGAAACCGGCCACCAGCAAAAAGACATTGATAATGCCCATCAGCACCCAGCGATTGACCTCCATGGCGGCGATCGCCTCGGCCAGGGTCTGGGTGATGAATAGCGACGACAGGGCAAAGGCAAAGATCTCGGCCGCGGCGATGATCAGCATGATCATCACGCTCTCGCGCAGGGTGTCGCGGAAGATCAGCTGCAGTCGCTGACGGTCCCACATCCGGTAGATGACAATCGCCAGCAGGATGCAGAGAAAGGCCCCGGCGCCGGCCGCTTCGGAGGGCGTGGCGACCCCGCCGTAGAGGGTAAAGAGAATGCCCAGCACCACCGCCAGGAAGGGCAGCACCCGCCGGATGGCATCCAGGTTGGCGCGGACATTGTTGGCCACCTGATTGACACCGGCCTTGACCGAGCCGCCGTATCCACCGCTGATGCGGCAGGCGATGATGGTCCAGACAATGAAAAGCCCCGCCAGCATGAAGCCCGGAAACACCCCGGCCATGAACAGCCGCCCGATGGAGGTCTCGGTGGCGATGCCATAGACGATCATGGTGACCGACGGCGGGATGAGGATGCCGAGCGTGCCCCCGGCGGCGATACAACCGGCGGCCACGCCGTCGGGATAGCCGCGTTGCCGCATCTCGGGGATGCCCATCTTGCCGATGGCCGCACAGGTGGCCGGCGACGAGCCGGACAGCGCGGCAAAGATCGAGCAGGCACCGATGTTGGAGACCGCAAGCCCGGCCGGCACTCGGCCCAGCCAGACGTCGAGCGCGCGGTAGAGGTCGCGGCCGGTAGGCGATGAGGCCACCGCCGCGCCCATCATGATGAACATGGGGATCGCCACGAAGCCAAAATGGGCGATGCTCTCGTAGAAGGTTTCACCAAAGTAGGTCAGCTCCGGCAACCCACGACTGGCCACGAGCGCGATCAGTGAGATGCCGCCCAGGGCAAACGCGATGGGGGTGCCGATGGCCATCAGCACGAACAGGCCGATGACCACGAGCAGCCCACTGGTCAATGGATCCATGATCAGGGTGCTCCGCGCAGGAATTCTGCGATGTATTGAAGACACAAAAGGGTCGCCGCAACGGCCATGGGGAAGATCGGTATCCACAGCGGTGGATTCCAGACCGTGCCGGTGCCCCATCCCAGATGCCAGGCCTCATAGACGTAATACCAGGCCGCATAGGTGAGGGCGAGACAAAACCCCAGGCCGACCAGTCTGCCGATCGTCAGCATGACCACCCGGGCGCGACCGCCCAGAAAGTCAGGCAGTGCCGTGACGGCCACATGCCCTTTGGTCAGCAGGACATAGGGCGCGCCCAGCATCATGGCGCCGGTGATCGAGTAGATCGTGTACTCGGTCTGCCAGACGGTGCTCTGGTTGAGGATGTAGCGGACGAAGATCATCTGGCAGACGACCACCACACCCGATATCAAAAGCCCCGCGGCGATCACCGCCGTTGTCACTGACAAGCGGTCGATCAGGCGGATATAGGCCGCGGCCACCCCGCCCGGGGTGGCCGTGGCGGGGCCGTTACTCGACTTCGAGGGCTGCATCGATGAGTTCCTGGCCGTTGGGGACGTTGTCCGCAAAGGTCTGGTAGGAGCTCTGCTGTGCCAGCTCGAGCCAGGCCTGATAGTCCTCGCTGGACATGCCGACGACCTCGACACCGTTTTCCGAGAACACATCGACCAGCGTCTCATCCAGTCCGGCCGCCTCAGCTGCGAAGTACTCCTCGGCCACCTGACCGGCATCCATGAGCGCCTCACGCTGCTCGTCATTGAGCCGCTGCCAGGTGCGCTCGGAGATGAGGATCGGCTCGTACATGAACCACAGCGCGTTCTCACCCGGGCGGGTCAGGCAGGTGACCTGCTCGTAGATGCGATAAGAGACGAACGACCCGGACGAGGTGTTGGCGCCGGTCAGCACGCCGGTCTGCATGGCCGAGTAGATCTCCGAGCTGGGCATCGAGGCGATCGATGCGCCGGCGGCGGCGAGCAGTTCATCGAAGGCCGGTCCGGCCGCGCGCATGGTCTGGCCCTCGACGCTGTCCGGCGAGGTGATGCAACGCTCGTTCGAAGCGAATGCGCCGGCCAGCCAGGCATCCGCCAGGACGCGGGCCCCGCCTTCGTTGATGACATCCTTGATCATGTCCATGAAGCGCGAATCGTTGAGACGCTCGGCCCGCTCGTGGTTACGCACCAGCCCGGGCATCAGCGTTGCCGAGAACTCCGGGTGGCGGCCACTGGCGTAGTCCAGGGGCAGGGCGGTGATGTCGAGCCGTCCCTGGGCGATGGCGCCCCACTGCTCCTTGGGGCCGAACAGCGACGCCCCGGGGTAGACCTGGACCTCGAGGCCGACATCGGCCTCGGCGACTTCGCGGGCGAGGATCTGGACCATCTCGTCACGGACATCGCCCTGGCCACCGGGCCACTGGTGTGACGCCCGCAGCGTGGTCTGGGCCATGGCGGTGCTGCCGATGGCGACGGCGATGGCAACGGCGCCACCGATGATGTGATGATTGCGTATCATCGTTCTCTCCTCCTGATGGATTGTCAGGTGTTTGTTTTGATATACATCAAACGAATTGATGTATACATCGGTATAGTGAAGGAAAGCGGGGGTGTCAACCCTTAGCGGATCAAGGAGGGAGTCATGACGCGGGAGCGGACCTCGCAAATGCAGCGCCTGCGCGATGAACTGGCCGAAGCGGTGATCAACGGCGAACTCAGCCCCGGAGAGAAGATCGATCCGGAGGCGTTGTCCGAGCGTTACGGCTGCTCACGCACGCCGGTGCGCGAGGCGATCCAGCAGCTCCACGCCAGTGGGCTGCTGGTGGTGGTGCCCAAGCGCGGGACATTTGTCGCCGAACTGGGTGTGACCGAACTCATCGAACGCTTCGAGGTGATGGCCGAGCTCGAGGCAATGGCGGCACGGCTTGCGGCGCGCCGGGTGAGCACCGCCGAGATGGCCGAACTCAGCAAAGCCCTGCGGGCGTGCCAGAGCGCGGCCGCCCAGGGCGACGCCGATCGCTATTACTACGAAAACGAGCACTTCCACCACATCATCTACCGTGCCAGTCAGAACGGCTTTCTCGAGGAAGAGGCCCGTCGGCTGCACGATCGGCTCAAACCCTATCGACGGCTGCAGCTGCGGATGCGCAATCGACTGCAGCGATCACAGCAGGAGCATGCCGAGGTGGTGGCCGCCATCGAGGCCGGTGATGCCGAGGCCGCTGCAGAGGCACTGCGCGCCCATGTCCGGGTGCAGGGCGACCGCTTTACCGATCTGATCGCCTCAATGCATCACCAGATGAGGTCATCCGGGACCGGGTGATCCGGGTAGGCCGCCTCGGCCTGTTCGTGGGGGCCGGCCTGGTCGGCGGCCCAGGCCAGCAGAAAGGGCGCGTCCCGGCGCAGGGTTGCCACGACGGCGGCGGGGACCAGGCGATACCGACCACGGGTGCGGGCGATGGCCAGTTCGCCGGCGGCGAGCTGACGACGCTGTGCGGCGCTGACATTCACCGGGCGGATGCGGCCATTGTGCTCGAATTGAAAGCGCTCATCGCCGTCATGGGGGACTTCCTGGTCGATGACCATCTGACGGGCGGCCTTCTCGGCGGCCTCGCGCTGGCGTTCCTCCTGCTGGCGGCGATTGAGGGTGCGGGCCCGGGCCTTGCGGTCGGCTTCGCGCTGGATCGCGGCCTGACTGGCACTGGCCTGCTCGCTGTCGGTCTCGCCACGCCGGCGCTGCTTGCGCTTTTTGCTGCGCGTCTTTTTGACCGACTGCTCGTCGACCAACCCGGCCTTTAACAGTTGATCCTGGAGGCTTTCACTCATAGCCGCGAGCATAAGCACCCTGTCGGCGGGTGACTACCCCCGATTGGACTGAACCGGCGATGGCCGCTGCACCAGCGCCACGCCGATCACCACCACCGCCAGGCCGACCAGTGCCAGGGGCGGGAGGATTTCATCGAACAGCAGCCAGGCGGTGACCACGGTAATGGGTGGGGCCAGGTAGAAAAACGATGCCACCCGCGAGGCCGCACCATGGCGGATGAGCAGGAACAAAAGCCCGATCGCACCCACCGACAGCACCAGCACCAGCCAGGCCAGTGCAAAGACAAGCTCGCCGGTCCAGATGATGCGCTGCTCCTCGAGGACAACCGCCAGACTGCCCAGCACAATGGCGCTGGCGGCGTACTGAATGGCGCCGCCGCTGCGCAGGTCGGTGACCGGGCAGAAGCGTTTTTGATACAGCGTGCCGAGGGTGATCCCGACAAGCGCGATCAGCGTCGCGGTCAGGGTCTGGGTCGAGATCGCGCCGCCCTCGAGCCGGCCGAGGATGACCAGCGAGACCCCGGCGAACCCCAGGACAAGCCCCAGCCACTGGCGGGCGCTGACTCGCTCGGCGAGCAGCGGGCCGGCCAGTGTCGCGGTCAAAAGCGGCTGAAGGGCGACGATGATCGCCGTCACACCCGCCGCCTGGCCCCGATCGATGGCCCAGAACACGCCACCCAGGTAGGCGGCGTGGACCAGCAGGCCGGCAACGGCGGTATGCACAATGGCGCGACGGTCCGCCGGCCAGGGTGCGCGGGTGAGCAAGGCCACCAGCCCCAGCAGGCCGCCGGCGATGACCATGCGGATGGACAGAAAGGTCAGCGGCTCGATCCACGGCAGGCCAAGCTTGGCGCCGATAAAGCCGGTGCTCCATAAAAGGATGAAGGCCGCCGGCAGGGCCAGCGACCAGACCCACTCGCCCCGTGCGGGCATGTTGCCGGCCTAGTAGGCTTCGTTGAGGACCCGCTCGCGAAGCTGCTGGTACTCGTTGTCACTGATCAGCCCGCGATCGCGCAGGGTATCCAGCTCTTCGAGCCGGCTGGTCAGCGAATCGGTGTTGCTGCCACCCCCCGCGTTGCCGCCCTGGGGCAGGGTCTCCTCGCGAAAGGCCACGCCGGTGAGCTGGAACATGTCGTTATGGCAAAGCCCCCGGCTCTCGAGCTCGCCGGTGCCAAGCACGCGCAGATAATCGGCGCCATCCTCGACGGCGTTGCCCTTGAGTTTGTCCAGGGTCTCGACAAAGGCCGCCCGCTGGTCGCGGTCGTTGTTGCAGTCGGTGCGTGCGTAAGTGGTGTAACGGCCGAGCTGGCGCGAGAAGGTATCCGGCGTGCTGGTGCCTACGGTCAGTTCCGGGAAGCGGTTGCTGCTCACCGGCTCGGCGGGTTCGGCCGGTGCCGTCGACCCGGCCGCCTCGGGATCGCTGTCGCCGCCGGGCATCATGCCACAGGCCGTCAGGGTAGAAGCGCAGACGAATAAAATGAGCAGTTGGCGGGCGGTCATTGGCAGCTCCGGTGAGTCAAATGCATTTCTGCGGTGCAGTATTGCCGATTGGCCCGGTGATTGGCCAGCCCCATCCGGCCGGAAGCCCGGGCCGGTGGTGGTCAAAATGGGACTGAAAGGGTACGGTTTAGGGGTTTTCCCGAACCCATGCACGCAAACGCAAAGGAGATTTCCATGGCCTTTACGCTACCGGATTTGCCCTACGACTATGACGCGCTGGACCGGTCCATCGACGCCCGGACGATGGAGATCCACCACACCAAGCATCACAACACCTACGTCACCAAGCTCAATGATGCCGTCGGCGGCACCGAGCACGAGGGCAAGGACCTGGAAGCGCTGCTTGCCAATGTCTCGGCCCTGCCCGCGGCGGTGCGCAACAATGGCGGCGGGCATTACAACCACTCGCTTTTCTGGAAGATGCTCTCGCCCAATGGCGGCGGCGCGCCGACCGGTGAGGTGGCCAGCGGGATCGATCAGGCCTTTGGCTCGTTCGATGCCTTTCGCGAGACCTTTACCAATGCCGCCCTGGGTCGTTTCGGCTCTGGCTGGGCCTGGCTGATCGCCACGCCGCAGGGGCTCAAGGTCACCTCGACCCCCAACCAGGACAACCCGATCATGGATGTGGCCGAGGACAACGGCACGCCCATCCTGGGGCTGGATGTCTGGGAACACGCCTACTACCTGCGCTACCAGAACCGTCGGCCGGATTACGTCGAGGCGTTCTGGGATGTGGTCAACTGGGACGAGGTCAACCGCCTGCTCGCGGCGGCGTGAACCGCGCCAGGTCCTGATGCAGGGCCCCGGCGAGGGGGAGCTGCGCATCCTGTGGATGCAGCCCGATGCGCAGCCCCGCCCGCGGGGCCCTTTTTCGGTTGATGGCGTTGTTGATGACAAGCGCGGCATGCTGCAACGGATTGCCGGCCTCATAGCCCAGCAGGGCGCGAAACGCCACGCCGCCCCTTTCCAGATCATTGATACCGCCCAGTGTCTCGATGCGCCGGAACGGCTGTTCGCCCAGCCTTGAGCGGGGCAGACGACCCAGCGCCCAGGCCGGGGGCACGTACAAAGTCGGGGCATCCAGCCCCTGTTGCCCGAACCAGCGGTGGCAGCGCCGCATCAAATCCAGGATCCCGTCGGCATCGAGGCTCAGGTGCTCGGCCACATCCCGCGAGATGCAAAGCCCATGGAGGCGATGGTAGAGCCCGCCGTAGCCGCTGATTCGGTGCCGCCAGCCGTGGCCGGCCAGTTCGTGGCCGGCGGCCTGCCAGGCATGCAGCTGCTCGATGCCGGCCTGGTCCCATTCAAGCCCGGGGACCACCAAGAGTGTGGGCGGTGGCCAGCCGTGGGCCTGGCTCATCCGGATCAGATCCGCGACCGGCTCGAGGGTCGTGGGCATGACATCGTGAATACTCAGGTGAACCGCGGTCATCGCGCGGCCTCCGGGGCGTGGAGCAGCTCGAGCCATTCCCGGGTGCAACGATGGGCCATCGCCCGGGCGGCGTCGCGTCCGGCTTCTGCCCGTCGGGTGAGGGTGTCGGCGGGTAGCGCCCGTACCCGGGCCACCGCCTCGGGGATGGGCTCATCGACTTCGGCGATGTGCAGGCCCCGGGCCAGGTCCGGCCAGTCGGTGATGCCGCAGCCCCGCGTCACCAGCGTGATGCGGCCGCGGGCCATGGCCTCGAGGGCCACCGTCCCGAAGGCCTCGATCCGTGAGGGCAGCACGAGCATATCCACCGCATCCAGCGCCTCACGCAGTGACGGTCGCGTCATCCATCCCAGATACTCGAGGTTCTCCAGCCGCCGGGCAGCCGCCTCGACCATCGATCGCAGCGGTCCATCGCCGGCAATGCGGATTTGCAGATCGGGATGGGCGCCGGCGGTGTCGATCAGTGTCTCTACGCGTTTCTCCTCGGCAAGCCGTCCGACAAAGAGCAAACGCTGCGGCGGCGTATTGAGCCGGGATGGGGGGGTGTCGATAAACTCCCTTGGCACCGGGGTTGTCACCGGCACCGCGCGCCGTGCACCCCGCGCCCGGGCGAGGCTTTGCATGGCGGTGGCGTTGCTCACGACCGCAGCGGCCCGCGAGAACATGTAGCGGTTGACCCAGCGCATCAACAATCGGTTGAGCCGACCACGAACCGGGCCGAAATAGAGCCCGGCAATCGACTCGAAATCGGTATGCAGCCCGGCGATCACAGGCACCCCCAGGCGGCGTGCAATATGGGTGGCGATCACTCCGTAGGGCCCTGGCGTAGCGGCGACCACGACATCGGGGGTCTGATCGGCGATGGCCGTCTGCAGCGCCGCGGGCGAGGGCAGGGCGATGGATTGGGTGGCATCGCCCGGCATGGGGCCTTCCCACCAGTGCGGGATGCCCGGGGTGGCCGGCGTGATCAGGCCAATCTGCCCGACCTGATCCGCCAGATGGGCGAGCAGGTCGTGATAGTAGGTACCGACCCCGTTGCGTTGCGGGATCGCATCCGAGACCACCACGACATTCAACGGCGGGGACGGGCGCTCGACCTCGGTGGCTGGGATCGGCCGCCGGGCGGCGAAGTCGAAACCGGCGCGCAGAAAACCGAATGCCTGCTCGATATCCGCGCGGGTGAGCCCGAAGTCGGCGGCCTTGTGTCGGTGGCCGGACTGCCACTGGCGGGCCTTTTCATCGAGCCCGGCCAGTGTCCGGGCAAACGCCGGCGACAGCGTCAGCCCGAGGGCCGGGTAGATTGCGGTCAGGGTCGCCTGGAGCCCGTGGCGCTGGGCATCGAGGGGGACAAGCACCGACCGCCGGGGCGCCTTTTGTGGCAACACCGAAAGCAGATGGCTATAGGCAAACCGCAGCTGCCGGGTCATCCGCCGGGTCAGTGCCGGGCGCCGGATGCGGCCATGCAGGGCCGCCATGGCCGGCATCAGGCTGGCAAGCTGTGACGAGACGACCTGTTGCGGATCCCTCAGACAGGCGATGAAACGGGCATCGGGAAAGGTCTGGCAGAGACTGGCCGCCAGCACGGCATGACTGGCGTTTTTGGCCAGGTAGATGCGCTGACTGCCATGGAAGTAAAGATGCCGCTGGATGCTGCGATGGTAGGCGCGCATCAGCCTTGCCCTCTCGGCCTCGCTCAGTGCCTCATCGCCCCGGCCCAGGCGCCAGAGCCGGGCCGAGTCCGGAAACGCCACCACCAGGATGAAGGCCGAGAGTTGGGGCAGAAGGCTGAGGTAGTCCTCTTCGGGCGCCGACAAGGCAAGCGGGTGGGCATGGGTCAGACCGGCGAGCCAGCGCCGGTTGAACCAGCCCGCGGTCCGTCGCAGCGGGTTGCCCGCCAGCCGATCCAGCCGCGCCAGGCCGCGCCAGAGGTAGCGATGGCTGATGGCCGGGGCGAGCAGACACTCCCAGGTGCGCTGGGTGGTGAACTGCCCATCCTGGGCCAGCGCCTCGTGCAGCGCTGTGGTCCCGCTCCGTGGCACGCCCAGGATGAACACCGGCCGGCGGACCGCCACGCGGCGATAACCCCGAAAGACGATCTCATCGAGCCCCAGCCCGATCCAGTAGTAGAGCAGGGCGAGCGGCAGGATCACCGCCAGCCCCAGGGTGATCAGCCGGCGCCGCCACCCGGCCTCGACCAGGCTGGCGCGGTTGGGCGCAAGGCCGCTGTAGATCAGTGCGGCGGCGTCGACGGTGGCCCTGAACATCGGGTCAGTCTGTGACACCGCCGTGACGGTGACATGACAGCACGCGCCCTAGCGGTTGGCCTCGACGTCATCCAGGGCGTCGCTGAAGCCCATCAACGAGAGAGGCAGCTGAACTCGCTGGCCCTGCGGGTCGGCGATGGTCAGTGTGGCCTCGGTGCCGGCCCGCATCTGCTCGACCAGCGGCCCGTCGAGTGCGATATCCGCCCGGCAGCCACTGCTCAGGCAGATCTGCACGGCAAAACCGATGGGGTCGTTGTCATCGACCTGCAGTTCGACACCGGGGGGCAGACGCATGCCAAGCGGCAGGTTGAACAAAGCGATGGGCTGCTCGGCGCCCTGGGGGTAGCCGATCACCGCCTCGAGGACCGTCTGCTCGGTCTCCTGGGCGCTGACCTGCTGATACATCTCGCAGAGCTTGCCGGCGCCAAAGGCGTCATCCGGTGCATCCTGGCACCGGACAATCCAGTCCTCGTACTCCGCCGTGACCGAGGCCTGGGCCTGATCGGACTCGGGCGTGATGGTCGGCTCGGCCGCTTCCTGGGCGACTGCCGGCAGCGCCAGGGCCATCATCAGCGCGGCGGCGCCGCGGGCGAGGGAGGGTTGCAGGTTGATCTGGCGTTTCATGGTGTCCTCTTTGTGTTCATCCGTCCTCGGCCGGTTCGTAGCCCAGATTGGGTGATAACCAGCGTTCGATCTCGCGCACGGTCATGCCCTTGCGCCGGGCGTAGTCCTCGACCTGGTCACGATAGATGCGACCAATGCCGAAATAACGGCTCTCCGGGTGGCCAAAATACCATCCCGAGACCGCGGCTGTCGGATACATGGCCTTGCTCTCGGTCAGTGTCAGCCCGATGCGTTGCTCCACATCGAGCAACGACCAGAGCAGATCCTTCTCGGTGTGATCCGGACAGGCCGGGTAGCCCGGCGCCGGCCGGATACCCCGGTACTGCTCGTCGATGAGCGATTCGTTATCGAGCTGCTCCTGCGGATCATACCCCCAGTACTGCTGTCGCACGCGCTGGTGGAGCATCTCGGCAAAGGCCTCGGCGAGCCGGTCGGCCAGGGCCTTGACCATGATCGAGCTGTAGTCGTCGTTGTCCGCCTCGAAGCGCGCCACGGGCGCATCGATGCCGGTCCCGGTGGATACGGCGAACGCCCCGATCCAGTCCGGGCAGCCCGTGTCTTTGGGGGCGACAAAATCGGCCAGTGACTGGTTGGGCCGGCCGGCGGGCTTTTCGTTTTGCTGACGCAGGTGGTGCAGCGTGGTCAGTACGTGGCTGCGCGTCTCGTCGGTATAGATCTCGGTATCGTCGCCGACCCCGTTGGCCGGGAACAGCCCGTAGACCCCACGGGGCTGCAGCCAGCGTTCGGCGACCAGCTGCTCGAGCATGGCGCGGGCGTCGGCGAGCAGCTTGCGGGCCTCTTCGCCAACCACCTCGTCATCCAGGATCCGGGGGTAAGAGCCGGCCAGCTCCCAGGCGTGGAAAAACGGCGTCCAGTCGATGTACTCGACCAGCTCTTCGAGCGTTGGCTCGATCTCGTGGACGCCCGGGTGGTTGGGCCGTACCGGCTGCCAGGCCGCCCAGTCCACCGGGGTACGGTTGGCCCGGGCCGCCTCGATATCCAGCCACTTGTGGCGCTTCTGCCGGCCGGCATGCTGTTGCCGGACGCGCTCGTATTCGTCGCGCAGTTCGGCGGCGAAGGGCTCGTAGCGGGTGTCGCTGACCAGGTTGCTGGCCACGCCCACCGCCCGGGAGGCGTCCTTGACGTAGATGACATCGCCGGCATACCGGGGGTCGATCTTGACCGCGGTGTGCACCCGCGAGGTGGTGGCGCCGCCGATGAGCAGAGGCAGTTGCATGCCGCGGCGCTCCATTTCCTTGGCCACATTGACCATCTCATCCAGCGAGGGCGTGATCAGTCCGGAGAGGCCGATGACATCGGCCTTTTTCTCGATGGCGGTATCCAGGATCTGCTCGGCAGGGACCATGACCCCCAGATCGGTGACCTCGAAGTTGTTGCACTGGAGCACCACGCCAACGATGTTCTTGCCGATGTCGTGGACATCGCCCTTGACCGTGGCCAGCAGGATGCGCCCGGCGGGCTCGTCATCGGTGTTGCCGGCGGCGGCCTTTTCCTCTTCGATGTAGGGCAGCAGATAGGCGACGGCTTTTTTCATTACCCGCGCCGATTTGACCACCTGGGGCAGGAACATCTTGCCCTCGCCAAAGAGATCCCCCACCACGTTCATGCCATCCATGAGCGGCCCCTCGATGACCTCGATGGGGCGGGCGAACTGCTGCCGGGCCTCTTCGACATCCTCGTCGGTGTAATCGGCGATGCCCTTGACCAGTGCGTGCTCCAGCCGCTTGGCCACCGGCTGCTCGCGCCAGGCCAGGTCTTCTTCTTTCTTCCGGCCGCCCTGGCCCTTGTAGCGCTCGGCCAGATCCAGCAGCCGCTCGGTGGCATCCTCGCGCCGGGCAAGGACCACGTCCTCGACATGCTCGCGCAACTCATCGTCGATATCGTCGTAGACCTCGAGCTGCCCGGCGTTGACGATGGCCATGTCCAGACCCGCGCGGATGGCGTGGTAGAGGAATACCGAGTGCATCGCCTCGCGGACCGCGTTGTTGCCCCGGAACGAGAACGACAGGTTTGACAGCCCGCCACTGACCTTGGCGTAGGGGAGGTGGTCCTTGATCCAGCGGGTGGCGGCGATGAAATCCACCGCGTAGCGGTCATGCTCGGCGATGCCGGTGGCCACCGGAAAGATGTTGGGGTCAAAGATGATGTCTTCGGGCGGAAAATCCACCCGCTGGGTGAGCAGGCCATAGGCGCGCTGGCAGATTTCGATGCGGCGCTCGTAGGTATCGGCCTGGCCCTGCTCGTCGAAGGCCATGACCACCACCGCGGCGCCATGGCGCTTGAGCGCCCGGGCCTTGTCGAGAAAATCGGCCTCACCTTCCTTGAGCGAGATCGAGTTGACCACGGACTTGCCCTGAAGGCATTTCAGCCCCGCCATCATGGCCTCCCATTTGGAGGAGTCCACCATGACCGGGACCCGGGCGATATCCGGCTCGGCGGCCACCAGTCGCAGAAAACTCTCCATCGCGGCGGTGGCATCCAGCATGCCCTCGTCCATGTTGACATCGATGATCTGGGCACCGCCTTCGACCTGTTCCCGGGCGACTTCCAGGGCGGTGTCGTAGTCCTCATCGACAATCAGCCGCTTGAACCGGGCCGAGCCGGTGACGTTGGTGCGCTCGCCGATGTTGACGAATAGCGCGTCCTCACCGATGTTGCAGGGCTCGAGCCCGGAGAGCCGCATGGCCGGCTCCGGCTCGGGGATGGCGCGGGGCGGCAGCCCATCGACCACCTCGGCCAGGGCGCGGATGTGATCCGGCGTGGTGCCGCAGCAGCCGCCGACAATATTGACAAAGCCGCTCTCGGCGAACTCCCGCACGATATCGGCCATGAACTCGGCCGAGTGGTCATACTCGCCAAACTCGTTGGGCAGCCCGGCGTTGGGGTAGATGGTGACGAAGGTCTCCGCCACCCGGCTGATCTCCTTGACGAAGGGGCGCATCAGATCCGCCCCCAGCGCGCAGTTGAGCCCGACGGTAAAGGGCCGGGCATGACGCACCGAATTCCAGAACGCCTCGGTGGTCTGGCCGGAGAGCGTCCGGCCCGAGGCATCGGTGATGGTGCCCGAGATCATCACCGGCAGGCGCTCGCCGCGCGCGTCGAACAACGCCTCCAGGGCATAGATCGCGGCCCGGGCATTGAGGGTGTCGAAGATGGTCTCGACGAGCAGCAGATCGGCGCCGCCTTCGATCAGCCCCTCGGCGGCCTCGCGGTAGGCGGTAACCAGTTCGTCAAAGGTGACATTGCGCTTGCCCGGGTCGTTGACATCCGGCGAGATCGAGGCAGTGCGGTTGGTGGGGCCGATGGCACCGGCGACCAGACGGGGGCGGTCCGGGTCATCGGCTTCGAATGCATCGCAGGCCTGCCGGGCCAGCCGCGCCGCTTCGACGTTGATCTCGCGGGCCAGATGCTCGAGGCCGTAGTCGGCCTGGGCGATGGTGGTGGCCGAGAAGGTGTTGGTCTCGAGGATATCCGCGCCGGCAGCAAGGTTCTGCCGGTGGATCTCGTCGATGATATCCGGACGCGTGAGCACCAGCAGGTCGTTGTTGCCATTGAGGTCATGGGGGTGGTCGGCGAGCCGCTCGCCCCGAAAGTCGCCCTCCTCCAGCTCGTAGGTCTGGATCATGGTGCCCATGCCGCAGTCGAGCAGCAGTATGCGCTCGGCCAGGGCCTGGCGTAGGCGTTCAACGCGGTGGGACATGGAAGGCGAACTCCGTCTTGCCATCGGCAAAACCACCATTATACGTATCGTTCAGCCTTTCGTGGATTGGTCATGGCCGGTGATCGGTTCATACTGCGCTTATGAACGACTGGATCCGCTGGCCGATGGCCTATTTTCTTGCCCTCTGGCATCTGCATCATCCGCCGCTCGCCGAGGCCGATGCGCTCACCCGGGCACGCTGGTGCCGGGACCACTGCGGCTCGTTTGCCGCGCGCTGGTTTGCCGTGGGGGCGGGGTTGTGGTTTTTGTTCAGCACGCCGTTCGTGCAAAGCGGCTGGATTGGCGTTGTGGCCGTTTTCGGCCTGGCCATGGGGATGTGGCATATTGGCTGGCAGATTCTGGCCCAGCGCAAGGCCGGGCCGCCGCCCATCGAACCGCCGGTGGAATTTCCGGACGATTCAGAGGATGCCCATGACGATCAGCCGACCCGGCATAACGAATCGGACCCGGAGCGCCGGGACTAACCCGCCCTGGATACGGCGGGGCCTTGCCCTGCTGCTGATCGGCTCGCTGGTCGCCGGCTGCGCGACCTCGCCGACGGGCCGGTCACAGCTGCAGTTCTTTCCCGAGGCGCAGATGCGCAGCATGGGGGTGGATGCCTTCGAGCAGATGAAAGCCGATCAGGATACGGTCGATGACGGCCCCTTGGCGGATTATGTCGACTGTGTCGCCGGTGCCATCGTCCCGCATGTGCCCGAGGGCTATGGGGATAACGGCTGGGAGGTGGCGGTCTTCGACGACGAGGCGGTCAATGCCTTTGCCCTGCCGGGCGGCAAGATGGGGGTCTACACCGGCTTGCTCGAGGTCGCCGAAACCCCGGATCAGCTGGCCACCGTGATCGGCCACGAGATTGCCCATGTCATGGCCGAGCACGCCAACGAGCGGATGAGTACGCAGTTTGCCACGACGCTGGGCCTGGGGGCGTTGCAGGTGGCGGCCGGTGATGATCCGCAACGCCAGGAGCTCATGGCCGTCCTCGGGCTGGGTGCCCAGGTCGGCATCATCCTGCCCTTCAGCCGGTTGCACGAATCCGAGGCCGATGCCATTGGTCTTAACCTGATGGCGCGCGCCGGGTTTGACCCGCGTGAGAGCGTGGCATTGTGGCGCAACATGGCCAAGGCGGGCGGGGGCGCGCCACCGGAGTTTCTCTCGACCCATCCATCGCGTGATACCCGTATCGAGGATCTACAAAAGGCCATGCCGCGGGCGATGTACTTCTACGAGCAGGCCCGCGACGCGGGGCGTGTCCCGGACTGTGAACGCCCGGCGATGGCCGGGGCCGATACCGATTAACTGAACACCACCGTGCGGTTGCGGTAGACCAGCGTCTGGCGCTGGAGATGCGCCCAGACACCCCGGGCGAGGACGAGTTTTTCCAGATCCTGACCCTTGCGGACCAGCTCGCCCACCGAGTCCCGGTGGGTGATGCGGGTGACGTCCTGCTCGATGATCGGCCCGGCGTCCAGGTCTTCGGTGACGTAGTGACTGGTTGCACCGATGATCTTCACGCCCCGTTCATGGGCGGCGTGATAGGGCCGGGCGCCCGCGAAGGCGGGCAGAAACGAGTGGTGGATGTTGATGATGCGCTGCGGAAAGGCCTCGATCAGCCGGGGGCTGACGATCTGCATGTAGCGGGCCAGCACGACAAAGTCCACCTGGTGTTCGGCAAGCAGGGCGATTTCCCGTGCTTCCTGATCGGCCTTGTTCTCGGGGGTGATCGGAAAGTGGTGAAAGGCCAGGCCGAATTGTTCGGCCACCGGACGCAGGGTTTCATGGTTGCTGATGATCAGCGGGATCTCGACGGACCATTCGCCGGACTGCCAGCGGGAGAGCAGATCGTAGAGACAATGGCTCATGGTCGAGACGAAAATGGCCATCCGCTGCGGCCGGCCATCGTCGTGGAGCTGCCAGGTCACCTGATAGGGCCGGGCGATGGCGGTATCGAAGGCTTCGCCGAATGCCGCGGGGGTCAGGGCAAAGCCGGCCAGCTCCCAGCGCACGCGCATGAAAAACTGACCCTCGCTGCGGTCGACATGCTCATCCAAATCGATGATGTTGGCCCCGTGTTCTGCAAGAAAACGGGTCACGCCCGCCACCAGCCCGGGCCGGTCGGGGCAGTGCATGAGCAGCGTGGCGGTGCGCGGTGTGTCGTTGTCCATGACCCTTGTTCCCCGGGGGCAGCCGGGGCTTGAGCTCAGTCGGCCAGACGCCGGTACTTGATGCGTTGCGGGTTGAGGGCCTCATCGCCCAGGCGCCGGCGGCGATCCGCCTCGTACTCCTGGTAGTTGCCCTCGAAGAAGGTCACCCGGCTGTCCCCCTCGAAGGCGAGGATATGGGTGGCGATGCGGTCGAGGAACCAGCGGTCATGCGAGATCACCATGGCCGAGCCGGGGAAGACCAGCAAGGCCTCTTCAAGCGCCCGCAGCGTCTCGACATCCAGGTCGTTGGTGGGCTCGTCGAGCAACAGCAGATTGCCGCCGCGTTGCAAGAGCTTGGCCAGATGCACCCGGTTGCGTTCACCGCCGGAGAGATCGCCAATGCGCTTTTGCTGATCCTGGCCCTTGAAGTTGAACCGCCCGACATAGGCCCGGGAGTTCACCTCGTACTTGCCGACCTGAAGGATGTCGTGCCCGTCGGAGATCTCCTCCCAGACGGTCTTGCCATCATCCAGGTGGTCGCGGCTCTGGTCGACGTAGGCGAGATCCACGGTTTCGCCCAGACGCAGGGTGCCGGCATCCGGCTGCTCCTGGCCGACGATCATGCGGAACATGGTGGTCTTGCCGGCACCGTTGGGGCCGATGATGCCGCAGATGCCGCCGGCGGGCAGATTGAACGAGACATCGTCGACCAGCAGGGTGTCGTCAAAGCCCTTGCGCACGCCTTCGGCTTCGACCACCACGTTGCCCAGCCGCGGGCCCGGCGGGATGTAGATTTCGTTGGTCTCGTTGCGGGCCTGGAATTCCTTTGACTGCAGCTCATCGAACTGCTTGAGTCGGGCCTTGCTCTTGGACTGGCGGCCCTTGGGGTTGGCGCGCACCCATTCGAGCTCGGCCTGCATGGCCTTGCGATGGGCGGCCTGTTCCCGGGCCTCCTGCTCGAGGCGTTTTTCCTTTTGCTCCAGCCACGAGGAGTAGTTGCCCTCCCAGGGAATGCCGTGGCCGCGATCCAGCTCGAGGATCCACCCGGCGACATTGTCGAGGAAGTAGCGATCATGGGTGACCGCCACCACGGTGCCCGGGAATTCGGCGAGAAAGCGCTCCAGCCAGGCCACCGATTCGGCATCCAGGTGGTTGGTGGGCTCGTCGAGCAGCAGCATGTCGGGGTTCGACAGCAGTAGCCGGCAGAGCGCCACGCGGCGGCGCTCACCGCCGGAGAGCCTGGTGACATCGGCCTCCCAGGGCGGCAGGCGCAACGCCTCGGCGGCCTGGTCGAGCTTGCGCTCCAGATCCCAGGCATCGGCGGCGTCGATCTTATCCTGGAGTTTGCCCTGTTCGGCCATCAGGGCCTCGAAATCCGCGTCCGGGTCGGCAAACTGTGCCGAGACCTCGTTGAACCGATCGATCAGGGCCTTGGTCTCGGCAACACCCTCTTCGACGTTGCCCCGGACATCCTTGTCTGGATCGAGCTCCGGCTCCTGGGAGAGATAGCCAATGTGGATGCCGGGTTGCGGCCGGGCTTCGCCCTCGATCTCGGTGTCGATGCCCGCCATGATGCGCAGCAGGGTGGACTTGCCCGCGCCATTGAGTCCGAGGACGCCGATTTTTGCCCCCGGAAAGAAGGAAAGCGAGATATCCCGGAGAATGTGCTTTTTGGGCGGGACGACCTTGCCGACCCGATTCATTGTGTAGATGTACTGTGCCATCCCCTTAGTCTAAGCGCTCAGGCGTTAAATAGCACCCGGGTGCATTCGCTGAGGTCGTATCCGCCCATGGCCGCGGCGGTCTCGCGAAAGCGCTCGGTGGCGGTGAAAGCGAGCAGCCGCTGGATGGGGGTTTCGAAGTAATTGCGCCGTTTCATCGCCAGATCCATGGGCTCTTCGATCAGCGCAATGAAATCCAGCCCGTGCCGGCGGGCCGCCGCCTCGATGGCCAGGCCGCAATCGGCCCGGCCGCTGCCCACCTCGACGGCCACCGCGTCCTCATCCAGCGCCGCGTGGCCCGGTCGGGGGGCGGGCGGCGGCTGAACGCCGGCCCGGTCGAGCAGGTACAAAAGCAGCGCCTGAGCCCCGGCCCCGGGTTGACGCTGGACCACCCGCAGATCGGTGCGTCGAAGATCTTCGATGCCGCGGATCCCCAGCGGGTTGCCGGGGGGCAGCACCAGGCCCTGGGTGCGCTTGGCCCAGCGCAGCATGATCAGATCCCGCATGCCGCCAAGGCCGCAATGGGCCGGGTCATTGAACCGCCCGGTCGTCGAATCGATGACATGCAGGCCCACCAGTTGAGCCCGGCCGTCGAGCAGCCGGGTGATCCCGTCACCGCTGCCGTTGCATAGCTGGGCGAGCTCGGTATCGGCTTCGCGCAGCGCCCAGTCCAGCAGCGGATCCGAGCTGCCGGCATAGACCGCCGGGGTATTGGCATCGAGGGCCTGGTCGCCTTCGAGGTGTTTCATCACCCAGAGGTCGATGGCCTGGCGGGGGAAGACCAGCTTGCCCGTCACTCGGGCATAAGGGATGGCGCCCTGGCTGACCAGATCGTAAATCTTGCGCTCTTTAAGACGCAGATATTCGGCAACTTCCGCGGTTGTCAGCAAATCCATCGTGCATTCCTATGCATCTAACTGCATCAATTTCCATGACCGGTATCGCTTTTCAGCATCATACCTAGACTGATGCTGGATGCGGGAGGAGAGCGACATTGCTTGATGCGTTTGCCAGCGCCCTGGCGTTGATCGCCACGGTGGATGCCGAACTGGCCGGTATCGTCGGCCTGTCACTGCGGGTGAGCCTCTCGGCGGTGTTTTTTGCCGGCCTGCTGGCATTGCCGGTGGGCGCGGCGGTGGCGCTTTTCCACTTTCCCGGCCGCAGCGCGGTCATCGTGCTTTTGAACGCGCTCATGGGGCTGCCGCCGGTGGTGGCCGGGCTGATGATCTATCTGCTGCTCTCGCGGGTCGGCCCGTTGGGACCGTTGGGGCTGCTGTTCACCCCCACCGCCATGGTGATCGTCCAGAGCCTTTTGATCTTTCCCATCGTCGCGGCGCTGACCCGCCAGATCATCAGCGATCTGTGGGAGGAGTACCGCGAACAGCTCACCTCACTGGGTGCCGGGCGGCTGCGGGCCATTCCGACGTTGCTCTGGGACGGGCGCTACAGCCTGGTCACCGCATTGCTGGCGGGGTTCGGCCGGGCGGTGGCCGAGGTGGGGGCGGTGCTCATCGTCGGCGGCAATATCGCCGGGGTCACCCGGGTGATGACCACCGCCATCGCGCTCGAGACCAATAAAGGCAATCTCACCCTGGCCCTGGCGCTGGGCGTCATCCTCATGACGTTGACCATCATCATCAACGGCCTGGCCTATGGGTTGGGCCAGTTTGCGCGGCGGCGCATCGGTTGATGGGCGCGGTGGTTCGCACCCTGCCCATCCGGCTCGAGGGCGTCGCCTTCGAGCACGGTGCGACGCGCTTGCTCGGGCCGCTGGATCTGACCTTCGAGGGCAGTCAGCGGACCGCCGTCATGGGGCCCAACGGGGCGGGTAAAAGCCTTTTGTTGCGGCTCTGCCACGGGCTGATCGCGCCCACCGCCGGGCGGGTGCGATGCGGCGTGGCCGGTGCGCCCACCGACCCGCGGGTCCGGCGCCGGCAGGCCATGGTATTTCAGCGCCCGGTGATGTTGCGCCGCTCGGTCAAGGCCAATGTCCTCTACGCCCTGAACCGGCGTGGCATCAAGGGTCGCGATGCCCGGTCGAGGGCCGATGAGGCGCTTTCGATGGTGGGCCTGCAGGGGCTGGGATCACGGCCGGCGCGCGTGCTCTCCGGCGGCGAGCAGCAGCGCCTTGCCCTTGCCCGGGCCTGGGTGCTGCAACCCGAGGTGATGTTCCTCGACGAGCCCACCTCGGCGCTGGATCCGCAGGCGGCCCAGGCGGTGGAGTCGACCATCCAGCGCTTCCACGAGCGGGGGACCCGCATCGTGCTGACCACCCACAGTCCGGGTCAGGCCCGGCGCCTGGCGGATGAGATCGTTTTCATGGCCGACGGCGGCGTGGTTGAGCGCGCCGAGGCCGAGGCTTTCCTGACACGACCGCAGAGCCGTCAGGGCCAGCAGTTCCTGGCCGGTGAGCATACCGTCTCGCCGGCCGTTCACCCCAGAAGAGAGGATAGCCACCATGAGTAGATACAAACTTGTTCGTTGGGCCGTGGTACTTGGCATGGCGCTGGCCGTTTCGCTGGCCCATGCGCAGGATCGCGGGTTTATCACCATTGCATCGACCACCTCCACCGAGAACTCCGGGCTTTTCGAGTCCATCATCCCGCAGTTCGAGGACGAGACCGGGATCGAGGTGCGGGTCGTGGCCGTCGGCACCGGCCAGGCGCTTCGCATCGGCTGCAATGGCGACGCGGATGCGGTGCTGGTTCATGCCCCGGCCGCCGAGCAGCAGTTCATCGATGATGGCTGTGGCGTTGATCGGCGCGAGATCATGTACAACGACTTCGTGATCATCGGCCCGGGCAATGACCCCGCTGGTGTGGCCGATGCCGACAGCGCCACCGAGGCGTTCGGCATCATCGCCGATGCCGAGGCGCCCTTTGCCTCGCGCGGCGACGACAGCGGCACCCACAAAAAAGAATTGGGCATCTGGTCCGAGGCCGGCGTGGACCCCTCGGGCAGCTGGTATCGCGAGCTGGGCTCGGGCATGGGTGCGGCGCTGAACACCGCCGCCGGCATGGATGCCTACATCATGGCCGACCGCGGGACGTGGATCAGCTTTGATAACCGGCAGAATCTGGAAATCCTCTTCGAGGGCGATCCGATTCTGTTCAACCAGTATGGCAGCGTGCTGGTGAACCCCGAGGCCCACGACGTCAAGCATGACCTGGCCATGGTCTGGCACGACTGGCTCGTCTCCGAGCAGGGCCAGGCGGCCATCGGTGCCTATCGTCTGCGCGGCCAGCAGCTCTTTACCCCCAACGCCGAGTAAGCCCCGCGCTGATCGGCTGCCAACCGCCACCCGACCGCCCGGTCGGGTGGCCTTTTACACGCCGCCGGGCGGCATGCAAGCGAATGTCGAATCCTTTATCATGGGAGGTTCCTTCGAACCCGCCCGTCAAAGAGGATCAGGCATGTATTCCACCGACATGACCGTCGCCGGATTCGACCCGGCGCTTGCCGACGCCATTGACCGCGAACGCCAGCGCCAGGAAGCGCATATCGAGCTGATCGCCTCGGAGAACTACGCCAGTCCGCGGGTCCTCGAGCTGCAGGGCAGTGTACTGACCAACAAATACGCCGAGGGTTATCCCGGCAAGCGGTACTACGGTGGCTGCGAGTTCGTGGACATGGCCGAAAACCTGGCCATCGAGCGGGCCAAGGCACTGTTTGGCGCCGATTACGCCAACGTCCAGCCCCACTCCGGCTCAAGCGCCAACCTGGCGGTGTTCATGGCGCTCGCCAACCCCGGTGACACCCTCATGGGCCTGAGCCTCGACCACGGCGGGCATCTCACCCACGGGGCCAAGCCCAACTTCTCGGGCAAGATCTACAACGCGGTGCAGTACGGCATCGACCCGGACAAGGGCGAAATGGACTACGACGCCATCGAGGCGCTGGCCCACGAGCATCAGCCCAAGATCATCGTCGCCGGCTTTTCGGCCTATTCACGGGTGGTGGACTGGGCCCGGTTCCGCGCCATCGCCGACGCCGTGGGGGCCTGGTTGGTGGCCGACATGGCCCATATCGCCGGCCTGGTGGCCGCCGGCGTCTATCCCAGCCCCGTGCCCCACGCTGATGTGGTCACCACCACCACCCATAAAAGCCTGCGCGGCCCGCGGGGCGGGTTGATCCTGGCGCGGGAAAACCCTGATGTCACCAAAAAGCTCCAGTCGCTGATCTTCCCCGGCACCCAGGGCGGGCCGCTGATGCATGCGATCGCCGCCAAGGCGGTTGCCTTTCTCGAAGCCCAGGATCCGGATTTTCGCACCTATCAACAGCAGGTCATCGCCAACGCCCGTGCCATGGCCGAGACGGTCATCGAGCGCGGCTACAAGGTGGTCTCCGGCGGCACGGACAACCACCTTTTGTTAATGGATCTGGTGGACAAGGGCATTACCGGCAAGGCCGCCGACGCGGCCCTCGAAGACGCCCACATCACGGTGAACAAAAACACCGTCCCCAACGATCCGCAGTCGCCATTCGTCACCTCGGGGCTTCGGATCGGCACGCCGGCCATCACCACCCGGGGCTTTGGCGACGCCGAGAGTCGTCAGCTGGCCGGCTGGATCTGCGATGTGCTGGATGACATCGACAACACCGCGGTCCGTGACCGGGTGCGGGATCAGGTCACCGAGATCTGCGCCCGGTTTCCGGTCTACGAGGCGTTGCAGAGCCGGATCTAGCCCATGCGTTGTCCTTTCTGCCACACCCAGGACACCCGGGTGGTGGACTCCCGCCTTGCCAGCGAGGGGGATCAGGTCCGCCGCCGCCGGGCCTGTGTCGGGTGTGGCGAGCGCTTTACCACCTACGAGGGTGCCGAGCTTGTCATGCCCCGGGTGGTCAAACGCGACGGGACGCGGGTGCAGTTCGACGAGGCCCGACTGCGCACCGGCATGATGCGCGCTCTGGAGAAACGGCCGGTGGCCACCGAGGATGTCGAAGCGGCCATCAGTCGTATCCGCCAGCGCATGCAGGCACTGGGTGACAGCGAGGTGTCCGCGAGCACCGTCGGGGACTGGGTGATGGAAGAACTGCGCCAGCTCGACGAGGTGGCCTATGTGCGCTTTGCCTCGGTCTATCGCAGTTTTCAGGACGTCTCGGCGTTTCGCGAGGTGATCGAGGGGCTGGAACATGGCGATGCGCCTTTCATCGACTCCGGTGAACGCTCTTGAGCGGCTTCAGTGCCAGTGATCACGCCTGGATGAGCCGGGCGCTGCAACTCGCCGAGCAGGGGCGGTGGACCTGCGATCCCAACCCCCGAGTGGGTTGTGTGTTGGTGCGTGATGGGGTGTGCATCGGCGAAGCCGGCCATCGCCGGGCCGGTGAGGATCATGCCGAGATCCGCGCCATTGCCGCGGCCGGGGGGGATACCGCCGGGGCCACCGCCTACGTCACATTGGAGCCCTGCAGCCATTACGGGCGCACGCCACCCTGTGCCGATGCGCTGATCGAAGCGGGCATCGCCCGGGTGGTGGCCGGTGCCACCGACCCCAATCCGCGGGTGGCGGGCCGGGGTCTCGAGCGACTGCGCGAGGCGGCCGTCGCCGTGGCCTCGGGGCTGATGGCCGCGCAAAGCGAGGCGCTCAACCCGGGGTTTTTCCGGCGCATGCGCGGCGGACTGCCGTGGGTCCGTGCCAAGCTTGCCGCCAGCCTGGACGGGCGCACGGCGATGGCCTCGGGCGAGAGCCGGTGGATTACCGAGCCACCCGCCCGGCGGGATGTACACCGCTGGCGGGCGGCCAGCTCGGCGATCGTCACCGGCGTGGATACCGTCATCGCCGATGATCCGGCATTGACGGTGCGGGATGTCGATGGCGAGTTTTGCCCGCCCCGGCGGGTGGTGATCGATACCGATCTGCGCACACCACCGGACGCCGGGCTTCTGGCCGATCAGCAGGGCGTGGTGCTGATCCACGGGGGCACCATGCCGGCCCGCGAGACCGATCTTGTCCATGCCGGCGCCGAGCTCTGGCAGGTGGCGACCGACGAGGACGGCCATGTCGCGCCAGCAGCGGCCCTCGAGGCCCTGGCCGCGGCCGAGATCAACGAGGTCTGGCTCGAGGCCGGGCCACGGCTGACCGGCGCCTGGGTTCAGGCGGGCGTGGTGGATGAGCTCATCATCTATCTGGCGCCCCACCTGATGGGGCACGAAGGCCAGCCACTGCTGGCGCTGGCCGGCCTGGCGTCGATGGATGACCGGCTTGCGCTGCGGCGCACCGACAGCCGCTGGGTCGGCGAGGACCTGCGTTTGACCTTTTGTCTGCACGACGACGAGGACGTTTGAATGTTTACCGGCATCATCCAGGCCTGCGGCGCGCTTCGCTCAACCCGCGAGATGGGCGGAGACCGACGCCTCGAGTTCACCACCGCAGGGCTTGATCTGGACGGTGTCAAACCGGGTGACAGCATCGCCGTCAACGGCTGCTGCCTCACCGCGGTCGAGCTGGGGGCTGGGCATTTTGCCGCGGATGTCTCTCAGGAGAGTCTCGATCGCACCACCCTTGGATCACTCAAGCCCGGCGATCCGGTCAACCTCGAGCCGGCGCTCACCCTGGCCACCCCCCTGGGCGGGCATCTGGTCAGCGGGCATGTGGACGGCGTCGGCGAGGTGGTCGATGTGAGCCCGGCGGGGCGGTCCCAGCGCTGGCGGTTCCGGGCCCCGGCGTCGCTTGCCCGCTACATTGCCGAGAAAGGCTCGATCGCCATCGAGGGCATCAGCTTGACCGTCAACCAGGTCGAGGGTCCGGAATTCGAGGTCAACATCGTCCCGCACACCGCGGCGGTCACCAGTCTGGGCCAGTATCGCCCGGGCCAGCCAGTGAACATCGAAGTCGATCTGCTCGCCCGCTATCTTGAGCGCCTGCTCGAGTCCGGCCAAAGCGCCGCCAGCGACGGCGTAAGCGAGGCATTGCTGCGGCGAAGCGGTTTTCTCGGGGACTGATCATGGCATTCAACGACATCGAAGAGATCATCGAAGCGCTGCGCGACGGGCGCATGGTGCTGATGCTCGATGACGAAGACCGGGAGAACGAGGGCGATCTGTTGATGGCCGCCTCGATGGTGCGGCCGGATGATATCAACTTCATGGCCCGGTACGGTCGGGGGCTCATCTGTCTGACCCTGACCCGCGAGCGTTGCGAGCAGCTGCGACTGCCGCTGATGGTGGCGAGCGGCGGTGACCATCAGGGCACCCGCTTTACCCTGAGCATCGAGGCGGCCAGCGGTGTGACCACCGGCATTTCGGCAGCGGACCGGGCCCGCACCGTCCAGGCGGCGGTCGCGCCGCAGGCGACGCCGGAGGATCTCATCCAGCCGGGGCATGTCTTCCCGTTGATGGCCCAGCCGGGCGGGGTGCTGACCCGCGCCGGCCATACCGAGGCCGGCTGTGACCTGGCCCGGCTGGCCGGGTTCGAACCGGCGGCGGTGATCGTCGAGGTGCTCAACGAGGATGGCACCATGGCGCGCCGCGATGATCTGCTGGCCTTCGCCCGCTCGCATGACATTAAGATCGGCACCGTGGCCGATCTCATCGCCTATCGGATCCGCAACGAGCGTACCGTCGAGCGGGTGGCCGACTGCGAGCTGCCCACCGAATACGGCCGATTCCACCTCTATGCCTATCAGGACCGGGTGGACGGGGCGCTGCATTTCGCGCTGTTGCGCGGCCAGCCGACGCCGGATAATCCCGCCCTGGTGCGGGTGCAGGTCGAGAACACGCTCTCGGATCTGTTCGGGGCCACCGCCCCGGATCAGACCTGGTCGCTCAAGCAGGCACTCGAGGAAATCGGCGGCAGCGAGGCCGATCCCGCCTGCCTGATCATGCTTCGGCAGGCCAGCGACCGGGACGAGGTACTGGCGCGCATCCGCGAGTTCCAGGCGCTCGCCCGCAGCGGTGAGATGATGCCCGAGCCGCGCTCGGCCAGTGAACAGAGCCAGGCGCTTCGGACCTACGGTGTGGGCGCCCAGATCCTTACCGATCTTGGCATCCACCGGATGCGGGTGCTCTCCTCGCCCAAGATCATGTACGGCTTGAGCGGTTTCGGGATCGAGGTCGTGGATTACGTCCAGTCCGCCGGCAAGTGAGCCCGGCGGTTGAGGTTTCAACTTGCCGCCCGGCGGTTTAGGCTTGCCGCAGGCGATCAACAGACAACGGAACCGACATGAAAACCCTTGAAGGTGATTTTACCGCCAGCAATGCACGGATTGCCGTGGTGGCCACGCGATTCAATGACTATATCGTCAACGCCCTGGTGGGTGGCGCCGAGGATGTGCTGCGTCGTCACGGCGTCGCCGACGAGGCGTTGACGCTGATCCGCGCGCCCGGCGCCTGGGAGATGCCATTGGTGGTCGACCGGGCGGCGGCATCCGGTCAGTACGACGGCATCGTCGCGCTGGGCTGCGTGATCCGTGGCGGGACGCCGCATTTTGACTATGTCGCCGGCGAGTGTGCCAAGGGCCTGGGACAGGTCATGCAGCAACGCAGCCTGCCGGTGGCCTTTGGTGTGTTGACCACCGACACCATTGAGCAGGCCATCGAGCGGGCCGGCACCAAGGCCGGCAACAAGGGCGCCGAAGCGGCCATGTCGCTGCTCGAGATGATCAGCCTCTTGCGTCAACTGTGAGGCCCGGCGAGGCAAAGCGGGCCCGCGCAAGAGCCCGGCGCCGGGTCCTTCAGGCGCTCTATCAATGGCAGTTGACCGGCCACGAGCCGGTGGCCATCGAGCGCCAGTTTCTGGGGGATCATCGACTCGGTCGCATGGACCTTGAGTTCTTCTCGGAGGTCTTCCGGGGGGTCACCGCCCAGGCCGAGACGCTGGATCAGGCCTTCGATGCTTACCTCGACCGACCGGCGCGAACCCTTGACCCGGTGGAACTGGCCCTGCTGCGACTGGGCAGTTACGAGCTGCGCGAGCGCCTGGATGTCCCCTATCGGGTGTGCATCGATCAGGCCGTGGAGCTTGCCAAATCCTTTGGCGCCGAGCAGAGCCATCGCTACATCAACGGCGTCCTTGACCGCGTCGGCCAGGCGGTCCCGCTGCGGCGGGCCGAGCTTGACGCCCAACGAGGCTGAGCCCGCGCATGGCCGGTTGTGGTGAATTCGATCTCATCCGGCAATACCTCACCGGGTTGGGCGCCGACCGCGGCGATGTCACTTACGGGGTGGGCGATGACGCCGCCATCACCCGCCCGCCGGCATCAATGCCCGCGGTGCTGGCGCTGGATACGCTGGTATCCGGGGTCCATTTTCCGCAAGACCTGCCGGCAGCGGCGGTGGGCTATCGGGCCCTCGCCGTGAACTTAAGCGACATGGCGGCGATGGGCGCGACACCGGCCTGGGCGTTGCTGGGGCTCACCCTGCCGGCATCCGATACCGACTGGGTGGCGGCGTTTGCCGGGGGGCTGGATCGGCTCGCCCGTCTTAACAACGTCGCCGTTGTCGGCGGCGATATCACCCGCGGGCCTTTGACCATCAGCCTGCAGATCACCGGCTTCAGCCCCGCTCCCCTTCGTCGTGACGGCGCCCGGCCAGGGGATCGGGTCTGGGTGTCGGGGCGGCCGGGCGATGCCGCCGGTGGGCTTGCGGTATGGCAGTCGGCGCACCGCGAGACCCCGCGCTGGCAGGGCCTGGTGCGCGCGTTTACCGAACCCCGGCCGCGGATCGCTCTGGGGCAGGCGCTGCGTGGCATTGCCTCGGCGGTCATCGATGTCTCGGACGGGGTGCTGGCGGACGCCGGGCATATCGCCGAGGCCAGCGGGGTTGCCCTGCAGCTCGACCCGGCGGCGCTGCAGCCGTCGGCGCGGTTACGGGCCTGGGCGGGTGCCGCGGCAGGGCAAGATCTGACCCTGGCCGGTGGTGACGACTACGAGCTGCTTTTCACCGCCCCGGACGAGGCAGGACCGGTCATTGGGCAGGTCGCCGGTCAGACCCGGACGCCGGTCCGCTGCATTGGCCGGGTCGTACGGGGTGCCGGCGTGGACTGGGGCGGGCAGAGCGCCGATGCGGCGGCCAGGGGCGGTTATCGGCATTTTGGCTGATCATTGAGCCATCCCGCGGCGGCCATCGGCATTTTGTATTGGCATCATCGCGGTCGGGTGGATTACCCTCTGGCACGTTTGGGGCAACAGATGGGGGCTGGCTCGAACGGCCAGCGACACAATCGGCGATGACTGGCTCGACCCGTTCGGACTTTCGTATCTCGACCCTGCGCCAGGCCTGCACCCACTGCAGCCTCAATCAGCTCTGCCTGCCCATGTCGCTCAGCGAGGCCGATATCGAGCAGCTCGATGCCATCGTCGAGCGCCGCAAGCCCCTGGACCGCGGGGGGCATCTCTACCGGGCGGGGGATTCGTTCCGGGCCATTTATGCGGTGCGCTCCGGGTCACTCAAGACCTATACCACCGCCGATAACGGTGAAGAGCAGGTGACCGGTTTTCATCTGCCCGGCGAATTGGTCGGGCTGGATGCCATCAACAGCTGGGTCCACCCCTGCGGGGCCTCGGCGCTTGAGACCACCAGCGTCTGCGAACTGCCCTTCGAGGAGCTCGAAAACCTGGCGGCGGACATCCCGGGGCTGCAACGACAGCTTTTCCGGTTGATGTCACGCGAAATCTTTGCCGATCAGGAGATGCTCTTCGCCATGGCCCGCCGTTCGGCCGAGGAGCGCCTGGCGATGCTGCTTTTGAGTTTTTCTGACCGGTTTGGCCGCCGCGGGCTGTCGCCAAGCCGGTTTCGCCTGCCCATGGCCCGCACCGAGCTGGGTAACTACCTGGGGCTGGCGCCCGAGACGATGAGCCGGCTTTTCCGACGCTTCCAGGAGCAGGGGTGGCTGGAGGCCGACGGCCGCGAGATCAACCTGCTGGATGTGCCCGCACTTCGCGAACTCAGCGGCCGCGGCGGCGAGGAAACCGCCGGCGGGCAGTGTCACCCCGTCCCGGAGTAAGTCCACGTCGCTACGGCCGGGGCTACATCATGCCGGTCTGGAGCTTGGCCGCCTCGGACATCATCTCGAAGCTCCACGGCGGGTCGAAGACGATCTCGACATTGACTTCATCCACCGTCGGCACCTGGCGGACCTTCTCGCGCACGTCATAGGCGATGATGTCACCCATGCCGCACCCGGGTGCGGTGAGGGTCATGTCCACTTCGACCGCCCGGCTACCATTGTCCTGTTCGCGGATTTCGCAGCGATAGATCAGCCCCAGATCGACGATGTTCACCGGGATCTCCGGGTCGAAGCAGCGCCGCATCTGGTCCCAGACCAGCTGTTCGACATCGGCGGTGGAGGCGTCATCCGGCAGCTCCGGGGTGGGCTCGGGTTCTTTGCCGATGGCGTCGGCATCCTTGCCGTCGATACGAAAGAGATTGCCCTGGATATAGACGGTGTAGCTGCCCCCGAGGGCCTGGGTGATCATGCCCTCGGCGCCCTTGGGGATGATGCCCGTGTCACCGGCGGGGATCAGCGCGGCCTCGCAATCGCGCTCGAAAACCACCGGTTCGTTGCTTTGCATTGCCATGGTGAATCCCTCGTCCCGTCCACTTGTCAGACAGAATAACACCCGCGAGGCGGTCCGCCGAGACGGGAGGAAAAGCCATGCCGACTCGCGTATGCTGGGTCGGGAATTCTCTAGCCAGGAGGCTGTCATGAACGACAACGTCCACCATCTCTCGCCGCTGCTGCGCCAGTCCAGCGATATCCTGGTCGAGCGCGCGCAGGGGATGTACGTCTACGCCGAGGATGGCGGCAAGTACATGGATTTCGCCTCGGGGATCGGCGTGCTCAGCACCGGCCATTGTCATCCCCGCGTGGTCGAGGCCGCCAAGGCCCAGATCGACAAGGTGGTCCATGCCCAGTACGCCATTATGAAGCATCGGCCCATCCTCGAGCTCTCGGACCGGCTGGTGGAACTGCTGCCGGATCGAATCGACAGTGTGTTTTTCTCCAACGCGGGTACCGAGGCGGTGGAAGCCTCCATCCGGCTGGCACGCCAGGCCACTGGCAAGCCCAACATCATCGCCTTCCGGGGCTGCTTTCACGGCCGGACCATGGGCTCGCTGTCGACGACAAGCTCGAGTGCGGCGGTGCGCCAGGGGGTCCAGCCGTTGATGGGCGGGGTCGTGACCGCGCCGTTTCCGGATACCAACTGGTATGGCATGAGCGAGGACGAGGCGGCCGATTTTGCCCTGCGCGAGCTCGACTACATCCTGCAGGTGCAAAGCACCCCCATGGAGACCGCGGCCATGCTCATCGAGCCCATCCAGGGCGAGGCGGGCTATATCCCGGCCAACACCAAATACATGCAGGGCCTGCAGGAGCGGTGTAACAAACACGGCATCCTGCTGATCATGGACGAAGTCCAGTCCGGCAACGGGCGGACGGGTCTGATGTGGGGCTACGAGCATTTCGGCGTCGAGCCGGATGTGGTGGTCTCGGCCAAGGGCGTGGCAAGCGGTTTTCAGCTCTCGTTCATGGCCGCCCCGGCCGAGCTCATGAGCAAGGCCCTGCCCGGCTCCCAGGGCGGGACCTATGGCGGCAACGCGGTGGCCTGTGCCGCCGGCCTGGCGACGCTGGATGTCATGCGCGACGAAAAGCTGGTGGAAAACGCCGCCGAGCGTGGCGAGCAGCTGCGTGCACGGCTCGAGGATGTGCAAAGCCGGCACCCGGAAATCGGTGCCATCACCGGCCGTGGATTGATGATCGGCACCCACCTGGTGGATGCCCACGGCAAGCCCGATGGTGACCGCGGCATGAAAATGCTCAAAGCCTGTGAACGGCTGGGGCTTTTGATGATCCGCTGCGGCCCCTGGGGCGGCAACGTCATCCGCTGGATCCCGCCGCTGATTGTCACCGCCGAAGAGATCGACTGGGCGGTGGATCAGTTCGAGGCGGCGCTGGTCGAGACCGGCGACGGCAGTGGCCAGGAAGGGATGCGTCGGACCGGTTAAAAAAACGGTTTAATGGAAGGACTTGATCCGACCTCGATCAAAGCCCGGCTCATGCCGGGCTTTTGCTTTCGTAGCCACCCTCTCTTGAGCGCCTGACGGAAACCCTATTCCCCGCTTCTTTCCCCCATAAGACCCCCCTCGTTTGAGGGGGGGTCAGGTACTCACCAATAAGGTAGTGTAACTCCCAACGGCGAAGACGGGGTTTACGTATAAGGCGTCCGCCCCAGTGCAGAGCTGGGCCGATGGCACTGCATCGTTGCCAGTCCAATCTGGCGTGACGATCAACCAGCCCGGAGAAAGCGACTCCAAAATAGTTTGCAACAAGGCGATGGCATGATCTACGAGTACGGCTTAAGGGGTGAGGCCCGGCAATTTTTTGGCGATGGCTCGGCCTGGTCGCCCGTCAATGATACTTATCTTTTTATAAACTCTGGGGCCGCTGGAGAATTCAATTATCGCTATCTAAACGACCAGACGACGGAGATCGAGATAGTCTCTGGCCTAGATAATGCGTCGGTTTATGCGAACGACGATAACTATGGCGTTCCATCCCTGGCGCAAGCCGAGCGTCTGGATATCGGCACCCTTCCAGGGTTTAATGGATCCGACGTGCCCACGATCGTGGTTTCCGATCAATCGGGAGATGTCCAGTACTTCTTTTTTCTGGATAGCACTGGGAATTTAGACTACGAACTGGTCCCGGACGCCAACCTTTCGCGTGACGCACTGACCCGAATATCCGCGGAATCATCGCCTTATGGGCCCGATCAGTCGATTCCATACGCGTCTCTCCCCAGGGCCATCGCAAACCATCAGGGCACCGATGGCGATGACAACCTTGTGGGAGGCAGTGGGGATGACTGGTTTCGCGCCTCTGCGGGCGATGACGCCCTTGTTGGGAACGAAGGTGGCAACGTTGTCTTCTACGAGTCGTTTGATTCGGCGGTAACCGTCAACGATACGGATGAGGTGGTCAGTGGCATCAATCCCCGCACGGCGGTTAGTGATGACGGTGAATCGACCGATCAATTTTCAGATATTGTGGGCTTTCACTTAACCGCCTATGACGATGAGTTTACGACAGCGACAAACGGCTATGTTTTTGCTGGAGATGGTGATGATTCGCTGACAGGCGTTGCCGGCTATCAAGATTTCTACAGCGGGCCCGGCGATGACCACGTCGATGCTGGCGACGGCGATGACTTCATTTACGGTGATCAAGGCAATGACACGCTCATTGGCGGCGCCGGGTATGACGAGCTATTCGGGGGAGAGGGCCAGGATCACTTAATGGGTGGTCGAGGCGATGACGTCCTCAATGCAAGCCAGGGCGATGACACCTTGGATGGTGGTGCGGGCGAAGGAGACCGAGCCAGCTACGGTGGGCTGAATCCCACCAACGGCATCATTGTCAACAACACCGCGTCAGCGTACGCAGGTCTCGCTCCATATACCGTCGATAAGGGGGTTGAGGACGGAATCAGCCTCGGTACTGACAAGCTCGTAGCAATAGAAAACATTAGTGCGACGCAATCTGATGACACCGTATACGTTACAGGTGGTGGATACGTCGATCTGTACGCCGGCGATGATGATTTCGAAGTTGCAGG
>CAJXSH010000007.1 GCA_913061005.1 uncultured Ectothiorhodospiraceae bacterium
CGATGCCATCGACCACGTTCACCCCACCGTAGCGGCGGGTGAGCCCGCGGGCGGTGATGGCCGGCGCGTCGGACGCACCCACCGCCGCGCCACCGCCGGTGGCGGCGGATCCGGTGATCGCCTCATCCACCGGCACCGCCATGGCCTAGGCCGCGGTCGCCGGCTGGGCGTTATGGTCCCGGGCCAGGATCAGATAGAACGCCGGCAGCACAAACAGGGTGAAAAGCGTACCGATGCCAAGCCCGGTGGCGATGGTCAAACCGATATGGAACCGGCTCACCGCCCCCGGCCCGGTGGCGATCAGCAGCGGCACCATGGCCATGATCAGCGCCAGCGAGGTCATGATGATCGGCCGCAGCCGAATGGCCGAGGCCTCTTCCACCGCCGCGCGTTTATCCATGCCCTTGTTGATCTGCAGGTTGTTGGCGAACTCGACAATCAGAATGCCGTTTTTGGCCACCACGCCGATCAAGGTGATCAGCCCCACCTGGGTGTAGATATTGACCGTGGCAAAGCCAAGGGTGATGAACGCCAGCGCCCCGGCGATGCTAAGCGGCACCGAGACCAGGATGATGGCCGGATCGCGCCAGCTCTCGAACTGCGCGGCCAGCACCAGATAGATCACCAGGATCGAGAGGAAGAACGTCACCACCAACGCCGTGCCCTGGTTGGCGAGCTGCCGGGACTGGCCGGTGTAGTCGACGCCAAAGCTCGCCGGCAGGGTGCGCTCGGCGGTGCGCTCGAGAAAGCCAAGGGCATCCCCCAGCGGCACCCCGGGCGTGGGGATGCCCTCGAGGGTCACCGAGTTGAGCTGCTGGAAGCGGTTGCGCGAACTGGGCACCACCGAGTCGCTCAGGCTCACCACACTGGCAAGCGGCACCTGCTCGCCGCTGGCGGTGTCGATGTAGTAGTCCTGGAGCTGCTCGGCGGTCAGTCGGTAGGGCCGGTCCACCTGGGGGATGACCTTGTAGCTGCGGCCATCCAGGTTGAAGCGGTTGACGTAGCCCCCGCCGAGCATGCCCGAGAGGCTGTTGCCCAGATCGGCCATGGTGATGCCCAGATCCGCCGCCCGGTCCCGGTCCACCTCGAGGGTGGTCATGGGCCGGTCAAACTCGGTGGATTTTTTAAGGAACATAAAGTTGCCGCTCGCCATGGCCTGGCCGATCAGCTCGTTGGCCCGGGCGTCCAGGGCCTCATAGCCCGCCGAGGAGGTCAGCACGAACTGGACCGGCAGACCGCCGCCCGAGCCCGGCAGGCTCGAGGGCGGGAACACCGCCGTGTCGAGCCCCGGGTTGGCGCTGAACTTGCCGGTCATCTCGCCCTGTACGGCGGCAAGATCACGATCGCGCTCGGTCGGTGGTGGCAGCTTGAGCCCGCCAAAGATGGTATCCGGCGAGAAACCGCCCAGGATCATAAAGGTCGCCTGGTACTCATCGATGCTCTCGGCGGCGGCCTGGTAACGCTTGCCGTAGTGGTCGAGATAGTCGTAGGTGGCGGTCCGCGGGGCCGAGCCCTGGAAGAAGATGATGCTCTGATCCTCGGTGGGGGCGAGCTCGTTCTGGCTGGTGACGAACATAAAGTAGTTCGAGGCCAGCACCACCACGCCAAAGAAGATGAGCACGCTCTTGGTCTCGAGCAGTCCGTGGAGGACGCGCTTGTAGCCGGCGGCGAGGTTGTTGAAAAGCCGCTCCACGCCGGCCTCGAACCGGCCCGGGTTGCCGCCGGGCTTGAGCACCTTGGCCGAGACCATGGGCGAGAAGGTGAGTGCGACCACCCCCGAGATCAGCACCGCGCCGGCCAGGGTGAAGGCGAACTCGGTGAAAAGCGTCCCCACCAGGCCGCCCATGAAACCGATGGGCGCATAGACGGCCAGCAGGGTGGTGGTCATGGCGATGATCGGCACGGCCAGCTCCCGGGCTCCCATGAGCGCGGCCTCGCGGTTGGAGTGGCCTTCTTCGATATGCCGGTGGATGTTCTCCACCACGATGATGGCGTCATCCACCACCAGCCCGATGGCAAGCACCATCGAGAGCAGCGTGAGCAGGTTGAGCGAGTAGCCCAGCGCCAGCATCAGCGTGGCGGCGCCGACCAGCGACAGGGGCACCGCCAGCGAGGGCACGATGGCCGCCCGCAGCGAGCCGATGGTCAGAAAGATCACCACCAGCACGATCAGCACCGCCTCGAGGATGGTCTTTAGCACCTCGTTGATGGAGTCTTCGATGAACTCGCTGGCGTCATAGGGCAGCGCCAGCTCGATGCCCTGGGGGAGCTGGCGGCGCAGGTCCGGGAGCTCTTCTCGTACTGCCCCGGCCACATCCAGCGGGTTGGCGCCGGGCGCCTGTTCCACGGCGATGAACACCGACGGCCGGCCCTTGTACCAGGCCGCCGACGAGTAGGTCTCGGCGGCAAACTCGGTGGCGGCCAGGTCCTCGAGCCGGATGACGGTGCCGTTTTCTTCGCGCACCACCAGCCGCGAGAACGCCGCGGGGTCGCTGATGTCGGTGGTCACCGACAGGTTGATCTGGGTGTAGGGGCCCTTGGTCGAGCCGATGCCCGCCTGGTAGTTGTTGGCCCGCAAAACGCGGCGGACCTCGCTGGCGGTGACATCCAGCGCGGCCATGCGCTGTGGATCGAGCCAGATGCGCATCGCCGGCGAGCGGCCGAACACCCGGGCCTTGGCCACACCCGGCAGGGCCTGGACCTGGGGCTGGAGGACCCGGTCGACAAAGTCGGTGATCTCGGGCACCGGTACCGACTCGCTCGAGATGGCCAGATACATCAGCGCGGTCTGATCGCCGGTGCTGGATTCGATGACCGGGTCGCGGGCCTCGGCGGGCAACACGTTGCGCTGGCTGGCGACCTTGGCCTGGATCTCGGCCACCGCGGCGTTGGCGTCGTAGTTGAGGACCATGTTGACCTCAATCGTCGACTGGCCCTGGCGGCTTTCCGAGGTGATGTAGTCAATGCCATCGGCCTCGGCGATGGCCTGGGACAGGGGCTGGGTGATAAAGCCCTGCACCAGTTCGCTGTCCGCCCCGGGGAAGGCGGTGGTGACGGTGACCACGGTGTTTTCGGTGGACGGGTACTGGCGGACTTCGAGCAGCCCCAGCGAGCGGGCGCCGGCCAGCAGGATCAGCAGGCTGATCACCGTGGCCAGCACGGGGCGGTTGATGAAGGTATCGGTAAACTTCATCGCCCGCTCACTGCCGCCGGATCCGGCGTCTCGCTGTCATCGATGGTCACCGGCTGGCCGGGGCGGACCTTGACCAGGCCGGCCCCCACCACCCGATCGCCTTCGGCGAGCCCCGAGACCACCTCGACCCGGCCGTCGCGAACGGCGCCGGTCTCGATCTGCACCCGCTCGCTGACCAGGCCGTCGTCGCCTTCGACGATGCGCATGGCGAAATCACCATAGGTGTTGTAGTTCACCGCCGTCCGCGGGATGGTCAGCACCGAGCGCTGGTCGGCCTGCAGCAGCCGGATGCGGGCGAACATGCCCGGCCGCAGCCGGCCGTCGGCATTCTCGAGGGTGGCACGCACCGACACCGATCGGGTCTGGTCGCTGACATCCGGCTCGACGGCGGTCACCGTGCCGGTGAACACCGACGCGTAGGCCGAGGTGCGGACCTCGACCCGCTGCCCGTTGCTGATCTCGGGCAGAAACCGCTCGGGCAGGGTGAAATCGGCATAGATCGGATCGATCCGCCGCAGGGTGACGATATCGCTGCCCGGAGCGAGGTACTGCCCGGGGCTGACGCGCCGCAGCCCCAGCACCCCGTCAAAGGGGGCGGTGATGGTTTTCTGGCCGATCCGCGCGCGCTGGCTGCGGACCGCGGCCACGGCGCTGTCGAGCCGGGCCCGGGCTTCGTCGAACTGCGACTGCGAAATGGCGCGCTGCTCGAGCAAATCCTGGGCGCGACGAAACTCGATGCGGGCCAGCTCGGCCTCGGCTTCGAGGCCATCGAGCTCGGCCTGGTCGACGGTCTGATCGAGGGTCAGCAGGGTGTCGCCGGCCTCGACCGCCGCGCCGGATTCAAAGGCGATGGACTCGATGATGCCGGCCACCTCGGTGCTCACCGCCACGGTGTCCACGGCGGTCAGGCTGCCCACCGACTCGCGCTGCTGCTGCCAGTCCTCGCGCTGGACGGTCGCCTGGACCACGTTGGCCGGCTGCGGGCCGCCAAATCCCGCCATCTGCTGGGGGATCTGGATGAGAAACTTATAGCCGAAAACGCCGCCGAAGAGCACACCCAGCAGCAGCAGGGCGATCAGGAATCGCTTGGTAAGTCGCATGACCAGAGCCTTATCGTTGGTTCTCGCGCGGCATCCGTCCGCGGTTGGGATGACATCATCGTCACCATAAAGTTGCGATCATATCAGCCGTGCCGGGGGTTTTTGCCAATCGCGCTGGCCCGCCCGGCGGCGGCGGGCGTAGGCTTTGGGCAAGGCATGGCAACACCGCGAGGCCAGGGGATGCGCGATATCCTGCTCTATCTCACCGATGATGGTCATGAGGCCGATCATATCGCCGCCACGGTGGCACTGGCCGAGGCCCAGGGGGCGCGGCTGACCGGGCTGGCGGTGGCCGAGCCCCTGGCCGCCCACGCCGAATATCTGCCCCCCGAGGCGCTCAGCCGCTACCGCGAGGCCTGGCAGACCCGCAATGCCCGGCTGCAGCGGAGTTTTGACGCCGGCGTGGCCCATTCGGCGCTGACCACCGAGTGGCGGTCGGTGGAGGATCTACGGGTCGACCGGGCGGTGGTGGATGTGGTGGCCATGCAGGCCCGCTATGCCGATCTGCTGGTCATGGGCCAGGTGGACCCGGACCGGCCGGCGGATCTCATCGCCGCCGATCTGCCCGGCCAGGCGGCGGTGATCGCCGGCCGCCCGGTGCTGGCCCTGCCCTACGCCTGGACCCCCCGGCCCATCGGCCAACGGGTGATCATCGGCTGGGATGGCGAGCGCGAATCCGCCCGCGCCGTGGCCGATGCCCTGCCGCTGCTCCGCGCGGCCGACTGGGTGCAGGTCTTGAACATCGACACCGGCCCCGGCGGCCGGCGGCTGGCCGCCGATCTGCCCGGCGCCGACATGGCCGCCCATCTGGCCCGTCACGGCGTGGCGGTCGAGGCGGCCCATTCCAACGCCGACATCCCTCTGGCCGATGCGCTGCTCTCGGCGGTGGCGGACGCCGATGCCGATCTGCTGGTCATGGGCGCCTATGGCCGGTCGCGGTTTCGCGAGATGATCCTGGGCGGCACCACCCGGCGGATGCTGCGCGAGATGACGGTGCCGGTGCTGCTCTCGCACTGACGCTCAGCCGCCGGCGACCCCCACAACGGTGGTGAGCGCAAGTCCCACCAGCACCACGCCGGTGAGCCGGTCCAGCCAGCGTTGGTGGCGTCGCAGCCATCGGGCCGCCCCCGAGCGGGATAACACCGTGGCCACCAGGGCATACCAGCCGGCATCAATGACCATGGCGGTGGCGGCCAGCCCGAGCACCACCGGCCAGGGCGCGCCGGGGGTGACGAACTGGCTGAAAAGCGCGAGAAAGAACACGGCGATCTTGGGGTTGAACAAGGCAATGGCCAGGCCATCCCGACAGGCCCCGCCAAGCCCGGCGGACGGCTCGGGCCGGGCCGCGGTGGTCGGGCCCTCGGCCGTCGCCCCATCCCCGGCGCGCAGGGCCGAGGCCCCCAGCCAGAGCAGGTAGGCGGCGCCGGCGAGCGCCAGCAGGTTGTAGAGCCCGGGATTGCGGGCGATGAGCGCGGCCAGGCCCAGGGCGGTGGCAAGGGCATAACCGCCCACCATCAGGCCGTGGCTGAGCGCGGTGGCGATGCCGGCGGCGGTGCCCTGTCGCAGGGTGTTGCCCATCACTACCGCCAGGCTGGGGCCCGGCGAGAGGGCGCCGAGCAGGCACACGGCGGCCAGCGATAGCCACTCCGCCGGAGTCAAGCTATCGGCTCGCCGCCATGGTCAGCGAGACCGAATCGGAAAAGCGCAGCGCGTGGGGCTTGTCGACTTCGACCTCGGTGGCCCTGGCCGCGTCATGGGCCATGACGATCTCGACCAGGTCATTGACCAGCTTTTCCAGCAGCAAGAAGCGGTTTTCCTCGACGTGGGCGATCACCTGCTTGGTGATGGTTTTGTAGTCCAGCGCCTCGTCCACCGCATCGCCCCGGGCGGCGGCCAGGGCGTCGTAGTCGATGCGGATGTTGACCACCACATCCTGGCGCTTGCGCTGCTCTTCGTCGTTAAAGCCGATGAAGGTGCGAAGGCGCAGGTCCTTGATGTGGATCCGCGACAGGGGACGGTCGAGCCCGGCGCCGCTCATGTCGCCCGCCGCCGGATGAGCTGGAGGAATTCGTTGCGGGTGGACTCGGACTCGCGGAAGGTCCCGAGCATGACCGAGCAGCTCATCTCGGAGTTCTGCTTGCTCACCCCGCGCATCATCATGCAAAGGTGCCGGGCATCCATCTGCACCGCCACCCCCTTGGCATCGGTGGCCGCCTGGATGGCGTTGGCCACGTCCCGGGCGAGCTTTTCCTGGATCTGCAGCCGCCGGGCGTACATATCGACAATCCGGGCGATCTTCGACAGCCCGATCACCTTGCCATTGGGGATGTAGCCCACCTGGGCATGGCCGATGAACGGCAGGACATGGTGTTCGCAGAGCGAGTAGAACTCGATGTCACGAACGATGACCATTTCGTCGCTGTCCGATTCGAACAGCGCATCATTGACCAGATCGTCCAGCGACTGGTTATAGCCCTGGGTGAGGTACTCCATGGCGCGAGCGGCGCGATAGGGCGTTTTGAGTAGACCTTCGCGGGTGACGTCTTCGCCGACGCCGCGGATAATCTGCTCAAAGTGATGATCCAGATCGGGATTCATGTTCGATCTCCAGTCGCTGGGAATACGCCATGACAATGGCAAGAACCATCAATTCTTACATGGGCGTTGCAGGAATTCGACAAGGGGGCATCCATTGGGGCGATTGAGCGGGGCAATCCGCTGGTTGCCGTGGCGCTGGCTGCTGCGGCGGGCGGCGCGGTCGCAGGGGTTTCTCGACCCGCTGGCGGTGATGGCGCGTCTGCGCCGCTTTGGCCAGCCCGCCGAGGTGGCCGAGCCCATCGAGCTGCTGCGCGCCGGCATGATTTTCCACGCCCGGGGGCTGGTCAACACCCGGGTCATCCAGCACAACCTCGACTGGGTCTGGCCCTGGTGGATCGAACAGCAGTTCGACCCGGCAAGCCCCGCGTTTCTGCCCCGGGCGTTTAGCATCACCCACGTCAACCTCACCCACCGCAACTGGACCGCCGTGGGCCGGCCGGACTGTGCCGCGCTGCCCATCGTCGACCCCCGCGGCCTGGTGACACCGCTGGATGATGGCTGGTCGCTGGACGCCTGGGTGCTGGGCGAGGATGGCAGCGCGCTTTACCCGGCCCGCGCGGCCAGCGCCGATCAGCAGCTTAGACACGGTGACGATGACCTGAGTGTGGTCACCCGCCTCGCCGAGGCCGGGCTCGGGCTGACCAGCGAGGCCTGGCTGGCCCGCGAGGCGGACCGGCCGGTGCTCTACTGCCGCTATCAGGCCGATGCCGACCAGCCCGCGCGGCTCGCCATCTCGCTGCGGCCCTACAACCCCGAGGGCATCAGCTTTGTCCATGGCCTTGAACAAACGCCGGTGGATGGCGGGCTTCGGTGGCAGGTGGATCGCGGCGAGGGCCCGCCGGCGACCCTCGAACTGGGCGAGCGGCCCCAGGCCACCCTCAGTTCGGATTATCACGGCGGCGATGTGGCGCTGGCGCTCGATCAGATGCCCCACGGCCAGTCGGCGGCGCTGGATGCCCCGCAACAGCAGGACTGCGAAACCGGGCTTGTCACCGCCGCGGCGCTCTATGCCATCGAACCCGGGGTGGCGCGGACGGTGACCCTGCGCATCCCTTTGAGCCGCGAGGCGGCCCAGTCCACCCCCCAGGGCTGGGCCGCGGTGGATGCCGCGGCGGCGCAGTTGCAACTGCCCGATGCCCGGTATCAGGCCCTGTACCGCAGTGCGGTGCGCACGCTTGCCATGCACTCGGTCGAAGATATCTACCCCGGGCCGTATACCTATCGCCGATTCTGGTTTCGTGATGCGGCGTTCATCATCAATAGCCTTTTGCAGGCCGGGCTGGTGGCCCGGGCCGAGAAGGCCCTGGCGGCGTTCCCCACCCGGCAGACCCGGGCCACCGGCTATTTTCACAGCCAGGAGGGCGAGTGGGATTCGAACGGCCAGGCGTTGTGGATCCTCGAGCGCTTCCATGCCCTGACCGGGCGCTGGCCGTCGACAAGCGCCGGCCGGGACTGGCACACGGTGGTCCGCCGCGGGGCGGAGTGGATCGCCCGCAAGCGGCTTGATGCCGACAGCGACCGGCCCGAGGCGGGGCTTCTGCCCGCCGGTTTCAGCGCCGAGCATCTGGGGCCCAATGATTATTACTACTGGGATGATGAATGGGCGGTGGCCGGGTTGCGGGCCGCCGCCCGGCTGATGGACGCCGAGGCCGACGCGCCGGCGGCGCGCTGGATGCGCGCCGAGGCCGAGGATCTGGCCCATTGCATCGACCGGGCCCAGGCCAACGACGCCCGGCGACTGGGGGCCGCGCTGCTGCCCGCCTCGCCGCTGCGGCGCATGGATGCCGGGGCCATCGGCTCGGTGGTCGGGGGCTATCCGCTGCAGCAGCGCCCGGCCAATGACGCCGCGCTGCTTGCCACGGTGGATTATCTGCTCGCCGCCCACCGGGTGGGCGGTGGCTTTTTCCAGGAGATGATCCATGCCGGGATCAACGCCTATCTGACGTTGCATCTCGCGCAGATCCTGATGCGCGCCGGCGATGACCGGGGCCTGGCGTTGGTCGAGGCGGTGGCCGATCTGGCAAGCCCCACCGGGCAGTGGCCCGAGGCCATCCATCCCCACACCCGCGGCGGCTGTATGGGTGACGGCCAGCATGTCTGGGCCGCCGCGGAGTGGGTGAGTGTCATGCGCAACGCCTTCTGCCGCGAGGAAGACCGCGGCCTGGTGCTGGGCGCCGGGGTGCTGCCCCGGTGGCTGGCGGCGGGCGAGACGCTGTCGTTCGGGCCCACCCCCACGGTGTACGGGGCGGTGAGCGTGACCATTACCCCCGAGTCGGGCGGCTGCCGGGTGGAATGGCGGATTGACGGTGGTGACCCGGCGTGGATCACTGTGGAGCTGCCAGGCCATGCGCCGGTGGCGCTGGCCGGCGAGGCGCGGGCAACCCGGGTGGAGGCCGTGGCCTGAATGAACATCGTGATGATGACCAACACCTACACCCCCCATGTGGGCGGGGTGGCGAACTCGGTGGCGGCCTTCGCCGAAGGCTACCGTCGCCGTGGCCACCGGGTGTTGGTGGTCGCCCCGGTTTTCCCGGATATGCCCACCGACGAGCCGGATGTCATTCGCATCCCGGCCTGGCAGAACTTCAACGGCAGCGATTTCTCGGTGGTCCTGCCGGTGCCCACCGGGCTGGACGAGGCGCTGGATGGCTTTGCCCCGGATATCATCCACGCCCATCACCCGTTTCTGATCGGCTCGACCGCCCTGCGGGTGGCCGCCGAGCGACGGGTGCCGCTGGTTTTCACCCACCACACCCTCTACGAGTGCTACACCCACTACGTCCCGGGCGATTCGCCGGCGCTCAAGCGCTTTGTCATGGCGCTCTCCACCCATTTTGCCAATAGCTGTGACCGGGTGTTCGCCCCCAGCCAGAGCGTCGCCGAGCTGATCACCGACCGGGGCGTGACCACCCCCATCCGGGTGGTGCCCACCGGGGTGGATGTCAACGCCTTTGCCAGCGGCGATGGCGCTGCGTTTCGCCGTGAGGCCGGGATCCCCGCCGGGGCCCGGGTGATCGGCCATGTCGGCCGGCTGGCCGAAGAGAAAAACCTGGGCTATCTGGCCGATGCCATGATCGCCGCCTGCCGGCAGGATGAGACGGTCCACTGCCTGGTGGTGGGCGATGGCGCGGCGGCGGATGATTTTGACCGGCGCTTCGAGAACGCCGGCCTCGCCGGGCGGCTGACCCGCCCCGGGGCGATGACCCTGCCCGGGCTGGCCGATGCCTATGCCGCCATGGACAGCTTTGCCTTTGCCTCGCTCACCGAAACCCAGGGGATGGTGGTGGCCGAGGCGATGGCCGCCGGCCTGCCGGTGGTGGCGCTGGATGCCCCGGGGGTGCGCGAGGTGGTCGACAATCGCAATGGCCGGCTACTGCCCGCCGACAGCGACGCCGGGGCGATGGGCGAGGCGCTTTTGGCCATTCTCCACCCGTCACCGGCCCAGTCCCGGGCCATGGCCTCGGCGGTGGCGGCAACCGCCGATGCCTTTGCCATGGAGCGATCGGTGGCCACCGCCCTGGCCCACTACCAGGGGGTCATCGCCGAGCATGGCGCCGCCGCCGGCGCCCGGCAGGCGGCCCGTGATCGCTGGCAGGAGAGCCTGAGGGGCATCCAGGCCGAGTGGGCGGTCATCCGCGGCCTGGCCCGGGCGGCGGGCAAGGCCATCGCCTCGGACAAGACTCCGGATTACCCGAGCTAGGGGCTGTGCCAGACTGGCCAGCCGTGTGATTCCCAACCACAAGGCAGGACGACCATGGGTTTACTTGTTGACGGTGTCTGGCATGAGCAGTGGTACGACACCGAGTCCACCGGCGGGCGCTTCGAGCGGCCGGAGACCGTGTTCCGGCGCTGGATCGACCCGGCGGGCGATTTTCCACCGCAATCCGGGCGGTATCTGCTCTATGTCTCGCTGGCCTGTCCCTGGGCCCATCGCACCCTGATCCTGCGCGAGATCAAAGGCCTGGCCCGGCATATCGATGTGGCGGTGGTGCACCCCTACATGGGTAGCGGCGGCTGGCATTTCGACGGCCGCTATCCCGGCGCCACCGACGAGCCGCTCTATGGGCTTACGCATCTCCATGCGCTCTACCAGCGCGCCGATCCCCACTACACCGGCCGGGTGACGGTGCCGGTGCTCTGGGACCGGGTGGGCGAGACCATTGTCAGCAACGAATCGGCCGATCTGGTGCGCATGTTCAACCGCGCCTTCGATGATCTGCCCGGCGTCGAGACCGGGGTCGATCTCTACCCCGCCGACCGGGCCGAGGCCATCGATGCGCTCAACGAGCGGATCTATCACACGGTGAATAACGGCGTGTACAAGGCCGGATTCGCCACCACCCAGGCCGCCTACGAAGAGGCGGTGGCGGCGTTATTTGACAGCCTGGACTGGCTGGAGGCGCAGCTTGGCGAGCGGCGTTATCTCACCGGGGACGCCATCACCGAGGCCGACTGGCGGCTTTTCACCACACTGGTGCGCTTTGACGCGGTCTATGTCGGCCATTTCAAGTGCAACCTGCGCCGGATCGACGACTACCCCCATCTGAGTGGCTATCTGCGTGACCTCTACCAGCAGCCGGGCATCGCATCGACCGTGGACCTGGATCATATCAAGCGCCATTACTACACCAGCCACCCGATGATTAACCCCACCGGGGTGATCCCCGCCGGGCCGGTGCTGGATCTCGATGCGCCGCACCATCGGGGCGCGTGATATCCTTATAAGATGATGTCTGAGCAGGCTTTAACCGTTGAAACGGGCGTGCATCACACCGGTGAGGCCCGTCTGCCCACGCGCTGGGGCGAGTACCGCATCCACGGCTTCGAGGATGGGGCGGGCGCCGAGCATGTGGCGCTGGTCATGGGCGAGCCCGACGGGGCGGCCGCCCCGCTGGTGCGGGTGCATTCCGAGTGTCTGACCGGGGATGCGCTTTTCAGCCAGCGCTGTGACTGTGGCCCGCAGCTCGAGGCGGCCATGCAGCGGATCGGCGAGGCCGGTGAGGGCATCATTGTCTACCTGCGCCAGGAGGGCCGGGGGATCGGGCTTTTGAACAAAATCCGGGCCTATGGTGTGCAGGACCGGGAGGGGGCCGACACGGTCGAGGCCAACGAGGCCCTGGGCTTTGCCCCCGACGCCCGCGACTATGGCGTGGCCGCGGCGATGCTCGCCCATCTGGGCATCCAGCGCCTGCGGCTTTTGACCAACAACCCGCAGAAGGTGGCCGGCCTCGAGGCCGCCGGGGTCCAGGTGGTAGAGCGGCTGTCGCTGCGCGCCGGGCGCAACCCGCACAATCATGCCTATCTCGAAACCAAGGCGGCCAAATTCGGTCACTGGTTCGAGGACTGAGCCACCGTCGGGAGCCGGGATGAACCTCAAATCCTATCTAATCGCCTTGGCTGTGGCGCTGGTGCTGGGGGCCTGGATGCTCAGTGGGCAGTTCGCCGATGAGCCGGTCGCCCAGACCGAAGAGAGCGCGTCTGCGGCAGCGCCGATGACCGTCGAGGTGGTCGAGGTCAGCGCCCGGCCGGTGCAGCGGTTCATCGAAAGCGAGGGCGATACCGAGGCGGATCAGGATGTCCAACTGCGTGCCGAGACCGCCGGGCGGGTCAGCGCGGTGCGCGTCGAGCAGGGCGAGCGGGTGGCGGCCGGCGATACGCTTTTAACCATTGCCATGGGCGATCGTCAGGCCCGGCTGGCCGAGGCCGAGGCCCGGGTTGCGCAGCGCCAGGCCGACCTGGATGCCGCCGAGCAGTTGCAGCGCGATGGCTACCAATCCGAGATCGCCGTGCGCGAGGCGCGGGCGGCGCTGGAATCGGCCCGGGCCCAGTTGGCCGCGATTCGCGAGGATATCGCCAATACCACGGTCACCGCGCCCATCGACGGGCTGTTGCAAAGCCGGGCGGTGGATGTGGGTGACTACGTGCGGGTGGGTGATGCGCTGGCGCGGTTGATGACCACCGATCCGCTGGTGGCGGTGGCCCATGTCGCGCAGCAGGACATCCGGCAGATCGAGCTGGGCCGGCGCGCCGAGCTGACCCTGGCCACGGGGGATCGCTTGACCGGCCAGATCCGCTATATCAGCGCCGCCGCCGAGGCCGGGTCGAAGACCTTTCGGGTCGAGGTCCACGCCGACAACCCGCAGGGACTGCCCGTGGGGGTGAGTGCCACCATCCGCATCCCGCTGGGGGCGGCCCGCGGGCATTTCTTGAGCCCCGCCTGGCTGTCACTCAACGAGGCCGGCGAGATGGGGGTCAAGACCCTGGATGAGGACAACCGGGTCGTGTTTCGGGCGGTCGAGGTCATTCGCACCCAGCGGGACGGCGTCTGGGTGGCCGGGCTGCCCGATTCGATCCGGCTGATTACCGTCGGCCAGGGGTTTGTCCAGACCGGCGAGCAGGTCGACCCGGTGATGGCCGAGCAGCCGGCCACGGAGCCTTAAGGCCGTGCGGGCGCTGATCGACGCCGCCTTCTCGCGCAGTCGCTCGGTGAGCTTTGTCCTGCTGCTGATCGTCGCCATGGGCGTGGTGGCCTACCAGGACATCCCCAAAGAGGCCGAGCCCGACGTCAACATCCCCATCATCTATGTCTCCATGGCCTACGAGGGCATCTCGCCGGAGGACGCCGAGCGGTTGCTGGTCCGGCCCATGGAGCGCGAGCTCTCGACCATCGAGGGGCTCAACGAGATCAAGGGCACCTCCACCGAAGGCTTTGCCTCGGTGCTTCTGGAGTTCGACGCCGGCTTTGACGCCGACCGCGCCCTGGATGACGTCCGCGAAGGGGTGGACATTGCCCGCTCGGAGTTGCCCCAGGGCGTGGAGGAGCCCCGGGTCAACGAGGTCAATGTGGCGCTCTTCCCGGTGCTCACGGTGGCGCTGTCCGGCCCGGTGCCCGAGCGGGCGCTGATCGATGCCGCCGAGCAGCTCCAGGACCGGATCGAGGCGGTCCCCGGGGTGCTCGAGGCGGATATCGGCGGCAATCGCGAAGAGCTGCTCGAGGTGGCGGTGGATGACCGGGTCATGCAGACCTACGACGTCTCCTATGCCGATCTTTTCAATCTGGTCGACCGCAACAACCGCTTGATCGCCGCCGGGGCCCTGGATACGGGCGCCGGCCGGCTGTCGGTCAAGGTGCCCGGGGTCATCGAGAGCATGGACGATGTCCTCAACCTGCCGGTGAAGGTGGCCGACGACCGGGTGGTGACCTTCAGCGATGTGGCCGAGGTGCGGCGCACCTTCAAGGACCCGGACGAGTTTGCCCGCATCAATGGCGAGCCGGCGGTCACACTCGAGGTCTCCAAGCGGGTGGGGGCCAACATCATCCAGGTCAATGACCAGGTCCGGCGCATTGTCGGTGGCATGCAACAGCAGTGGCCGGCGTCGCTGGAGGTCACCTATCTCCAGGATCGCTCCGAGGACATCCGCACCATGCTGCGGGATCTGCAGAACAACGTCATGACCGCGGTGGTGCTGGTGATGATCGTGGTGGTGGCGGCCATGGGCTGGCGCCCGGCGCTGCTGGTGGGGCTGGCCATCCCCGGGGCGTTCCTCGCCGGGATCCTGGTGGTCCACGCCCTGGGCTACACCATGAACATCGTGGTGCTTTTCAGTCTCATCCTGGTGGTGGGCATGCTGGTGGATGCCGCCATTGTGGTGGTCGAGCTCGCCGAGCGGCGCATGACCGAGGGCTGGAGCCCGCGGGATGCCTATCGCTACGGGGCCAGGCGCATGAGCTGGCCGATCATCGCGGCCACGGTGACGACCCTGGCGGTGTTCGTGCCGCTGCTTTTCTGGGGCGGCATCGTCGGGCAGTTCATGAAATACCTGCCCATTACGGTGATCATCACCCTGGCGGCCTCGCTTGCCATGGCGCTGATTTTCATTCCCGTGCTGGGCGGCTGGCTGGCCCGGCCGCAGCAGGCCCAGGGGGCGCATCAACGCCGCGTGACCATCGCCGAGAGTGGTGATCTCAACCAGCTCGATGGCTTCAGCGGCCGCTACATCCGCCTGCTGCGGGGGGCGCTGCAGATGCCCGGGACGGTGTTTGTGCTGTTGCTTGCCTTTGTCGTGGCCACCTACATCGCCTACAGCCGGCTGGGTGCCGGGGTGGAGTTCTTCCCCTCCACCGAGCCGGATTATGCCCGTATCCAGATCCAGGCCCGGGGGGATATGTCGGTCCACGAAAAGGATGCCCTGGTCCGCGAGGTCGAGACCCGGGTCATGGCCTTTGACGAGGTGGACTTTGCCTACGCCCGCACCTTTGCCGACCCCACCCGCACCGGCGGCCAGTCCCTGGCCCGGGATGCCATCGGGGTGGTGCAGCTCGAGTTCGTGGACTGGTCGCAGCGGCGGCCGGCGGCGTCGATCATCCGCGACATCCGCGCGGCGGTGGCGGATGTGCCCGGGGTGCGGGTGCAGATCACCGAGCAGCAGGAGGGCCCCGGCCAGGCCAAGCCGGTGGAGCTGCAGGTCACCGGGCTGCCGGATCAACTGCCCGCCGGGGTGGCGCAGTTGCGCGAGCGCATGGCCAGTCTGGGCGGGTTCGCCGATGTCGAGGACAACCGGCCGCTGCCCGGCATCGAGTGGGCGCTGCAGGTGGATCGGGAAAAGGCGGCGCGCTACGGCGCCGATGTCCAGCTTGTCGGTAACGCCGTCCAGCTTGTCACCAACGGGGTGTTGATTGCCGATTACCGGCCGGATGATGCCGATGACGAGCTCGATATCCGGGTGCGCTATCCGGTGGCCGAGCGCAACCTCGACAGCCTGGGCGAGCTGCGGGTGCCGACCCGGTTTGGCCAGGTGCCGGTGAGCAATTTCGTCGACTTTCAACCGGCGCCGCGGACCGGCACGCTCGAGCGCATCAACGGCCAGCGCGTGCTCACGGTCAATGCCGATGTCGAGAGCGGCCGGCTGGTGGACGAGCGGGTCCAGGCGCTGCGCCGGTCGCTGGCCGACGAGCCGCTCGCCGGTGACGTGCAGGTGCTTTTCAAAGGTGAGGACGAGGACCAGCGCGAGGCCCAGGCGTTCCTCAGCCGGGCCTTTGTGGTGGCCATCGCGTTGATGGCGATCATCCTGGTCACCCAGTTCAACAGCCTCTACCAGACGCTGCTGGTGCTCTCGGCCATCGTGCTGTCCACCGCCGGTGTGCTGCTCGGGCTGATGCTCACCCAGCGGCCCTTCGGGATCGTCATGGGCGGGGTGGGGATGATCGCGCTGGCGGGCATTGTGGTGAATAACAACATCGTGCTCATCGATACCTACAACGGCCTGCGCGGCGAGGGCATGCCGGTGCAGGAGGCCATCCTGCGCACCGCGGCACAGCGTCTGCGGCCGGTGCTTTTGACCTCGGTGACCACCGTGCTGGGGCTCATGCCCATGGTGCTCAAACTCAACGTCGACCTGCTGGGCCGCAGCATCGAGTTCAATGCCCCGTCCACCCAGTGGTGGGCCCAGCTTTCGGCGACCATCGCCGGGGGCTTGAGCTTTGCCACGGTGCTGACCCTGCTGCTCACGCCCTGTCTGTTGATGCTCGGCCACCGGGTCAGCCAACGCCTGGGTGGCTGGCGGCAGCGCTGGCAAAGCGCCGGGGCCTAGGCTTGTGCCGCCCCGCTGGAGGGGTATGCTGGCGCCACTGAAAAGGGAGGGGACCCATGCAGCTCTATACCTCGACGACATCGCCCTACGCCCGGCTGGTCCGGGTGGCGCTGGCCGAAAAGCAGCTCTCGGCGAGCATTGATTATCAATTTCTCGACCCCTGGCAGGATCCGGCGGCGCTGCAGTCGGTCAACGCCGTCTGCCGGGTGCCGACGCTGGTCACCGATGATGGCCAGGCGCTGACCGAGGCGGCGGTGATCCTGCTCTTTCTCGAGCGCCGGTATCCCGAGCCACGGCTAATGGGCCGGGACAATGTCGAGCAGGTCCATGCCCGCCTGGGTCAGGCCCTGGGCTGCATCGATGCCGGCGTGGGGGTGATCACCGAGCGTCGCCATGGCGACCCCGAGACCGCACTCACCCGTCGGCGGGCCGCCGCCCTTGAGCGCTCGGCCCATGCCATTGCCGAAGCGGTGGACGTGGACGGCGACGGCAAGCCGGATCTCGGCAGCCTGGCCCAGGCGGTGACCCTGGCCTGGCTGGAGTTCCGCTTTGCCGCCGAGTTGCCCTGGCGCGAGCAGCATCCGGCCACCGCCGAGTGGCTCGATCGCATCAGTCAGCGCCCCTCGTTTGTCGAGACCCAGCCACCGGCTGCCTGATGACAACCGGCCGGGCCGCCTTTGTCGCCGGTTTGCAGGCGGTCGCCCCGATGGTGGCGGCGATCGTGCCGTTTGGCGTGACCGCCGGGGTGGCCGGGCTGGATGCCGGTCTGGGGCCGTGGGTCACCATGGGGATGTCGGTGGTGATCTTTGCCGGTGCCTCGCAGCTTGCCAGCATCCAGCTACTCGATGCCGGCGCGGCGGTCCCGCTGGTCATCGTCACCGCGCTGCTCATCAACCTGCGGATGGTGATGTACAGCGCCCACCTGGCGCCGCATTTCCAGCAGGCATCGGGGCCGACCCGGTCGTTGATGGCCTATCTGCTCACCGACCAGGCCTATGCGCTGACCATCTCGCGGGTGATGGATGACCGGCCGCTGCTGGCGGGGCATTGCTTTTATCTGGGCGCGGCGCTGCCCCTGTGGGGGGTCTGGCAGATCGCCACGGCCTTTGGTTACTGGGCCGGGGCGGCGGTGCCGGCGGGCTGGGAGCTGGGGTTTTTTGTGCCGCTCATCTTTCTGGCGCTTTTGGTGATGTCGATTCGCAGCCTCCCGGGGCTACTGGCCGCGGCGGTGGCCGGCACCATTGCCGTGGCCGGGGCAAGCCTGCCGGCGGGGCTGGGACTGACGCTGGGGGCCGTGGCCGGGATTGCCACCGGGGTCGTGGCCGAACGCTGGAGACCCCATGCCTGATCCGGTGTGGTGGGTGGTGCTGGCGATCGGGGCCGGGACGTTTTTCTGGCGGGGGTCGTTTCTGGTCTTTGGCCGGGGGCTGCACATGCCCGATCTGGTCCGGCGGGCGCTTAACTACGTGCCGCCGGCGGTCTTTGCCGCGTTGGTGCTGCCGGGGCTTGTCCAGTTCCAGGCCGAAGGGGGCATCGATGCCCCGCGGCTGGCGGCGGGCCTGCTGGCCGCCGCGGTGGCCTGGCGCACCCAGGGGACCATCGCCACGCTGGTGGCGGGCATGGTCACCCTGTGGGCGCTGCGGGCGTTGCTGGGGGGTTAGCGGCTGGCGAGGCCGTGGCCGGCGGCCGCGCGGTCGCCAAGCCCCTGGCGGACCCGGTGGACCAGCGATTTGCAGGCGCCGGCGATATAGGCGCTGCGAATCATCTCTGCCTGGCGCAGGGCGGCATCGATTTCTGAGTGACTGATCTTTTCGGCCTGCATGCTGTCATCTCCCTGGTGAGTCATTGCAAGAGTTAGGCTATCCTGTGCCCAGAAAAAGATAATCCGGCAGACTGGAACAGTATTCTTGAACGATAGGAACGAATAGACATGGATCGGGCCGCGGAAATGCATATGTTCGTCCGGGCCGTGGACAAGGGGAGTTTCTCCGCCGCGGCCCGCGACCTGGATCTCACCCCATCGGCGGTGAGCAAGCAGATACGCCGGCTCGAGGATCGCCTGGGGGTACGGCTTTTCAACCGCACCACCCGCCGGGTGAGCCTCACCGAGGTGGGCCATGCCTACTATGATCGCTGCAGCCGCATCATCCAGGAAATCGAAGAGGCCGAAGAGGCGGTCACCGCGCTCAATGAAAACCCCCGCGGCACCCTGCGGGTGGCCGCCACGGTGGCCTTTGGCCGGGTCGAGGTCCTGCCCCGGATCAACGAATTCCTCGACCGCTACCCGGATCTGAATATCGAGTTCGAGCTCACCGACCGGCAGGTGGACTTGATCGAGGAAGGGATCGATGTGGCCATCCAGTGGCGGGAGCAGATGGAAGACCCCTCACTGATTGCCCGGCGGCTTTGCGTCAACCGCCGCATTATCTGTGCCGCACCCAGCTATATCGAGCAGTTCGGCAAGCCGACCACGCCCGAGGCGTTACTCGATCACAACTGCCTGACCCTCTATGAGGTCTCGCAGTTCAACGACTGGGCCTTTGAGGATGCCGAGAAGGGCCACCGGGTTTTGCATGTCAACGGCAACTTCCGGGCCAATACCGCCGATGCGCTCTACGAGGCCGCACTGGCCGGGGTGGGGCTGGCCCGGCTTTCCACCTGGTTGGTGATGCCCGCCATCCGCCGGGGCGAGCTGGTGCCGGTGCTGCCCCAATACCCCCACGAGAGTTCGGCGTATTTCCTGCTCTACCCCCATCGCCGGCATCTCTCGCGCAAGGTCCGGGCGTTTGTGGATTTTCTCGTCGAGGTGTTCACCCCGGTCCCGCCCTGGGAGCGGGAGGGGCTGGAGTTCACCGAAGCGGAGTGGCAGGCCCGGATCGAGGGCGAATAACCCGCCGGGTCAGCCCGGCGGCGCCGGGCCGTTGAGGGCGATAATGCCGATATTGAGATAGGCGGCGTAGGTCACCCACACCAGATAGGGAGCGAGCAGCCAGGCGGCCGGCGGGTGGATGCGCCGAAAGCGCAGCATGGTCAGACCGATCAGCGTCCACAGCACCACCAGATCCACCAGCGCCCGGTCCGGTCGGTGCCACTGGAAGAACAACACACTCCAAAGCCCATTGGCGCCGAGCTGGGCGACAAAGGGCAACAACGCCGCCAGCCCGCCGATCAGCCCGACGCGCCGCCAGACCTGCCAGGCGGCCGCGGTCATGAGGATATAAAGCAACGTCCAGGCCACCGGAAACAGCCAGTCCGGCGGCGTCAGCGGGGGCTTTTCGAGCGCTGCATACCACTCGCCCGGCGGGCTCAAGATACCGCCCATGGCGGTGACCACCACCAGCGCGATCCACACGGCAAGCCCGGTCAGGTCGCGTCGGCGGTCGGTCATCGGGGGCGCCGATGGGTTCATGGCTACCAGCTCCCGGTGTTGGGCATGGACTGCCAGGGCTCCTGCGGGGGCAGGGCATCGCCTTTTTGCAACAGCTCGATGGAGATGCCGTCGGGTGATTTAACAAAGGCCATGTGGCCATCCCGGGGTGGCCGGTTGATGGTCACGCCATTGTCCATCAATCGCTGGCAAAGGCCATAGATGTCGGTGACCCGATAGGCCAGGTGGCCAAAGTTGCGGCCGCCGTCATAGACCTCGGGGTCCCAGTTGTAGGTGAGCTCGAGCATGGGCGCCCGATCGTCGGACCGGGCCCGGTCCACGTCATCGGGGGCGGCGAGGAAGATCAGCGTAAAGCGGCCCTGTTCGCTGTCGCGCCGGCTGATTTCTTCCATGCCCAGCAGGCCGCAGTAGAAATGCAGCGAGGCCTCGATATCGCTGATGCGCACCATGGTGTGGAGATACTGCATGAATCCTCCTCGCACTGGCCGGCGCCACTCAGTGGGCGCCGGTGGTTAATGTCCGCCTGACCGCATCATGCCAGCCCTCGACCACATGGTCGCGGTGGCTTTTGGCCAGTGCCGGCTCGAAACGCTCATCGAGCGACCATTGTGCCTTGAGATCGTCCAGCGAGTCATACAGTCCATGCCGCAGGCCGGCCAGATAGGCCGCCCCCAGCGCGGTGGTCTCGATGGTCTCGGGCCGCTCCACCGCCAGACCGGTGAGATCGGCAAGCCGCTGGAGCAGCCAGTTGTTGGCCACCATGCCGCCGTCCACCCGCAGGGTGGCCTGGGCGGTGCCCGAGTCGGCGGCCATGGCCTCGAGCAGGTCGCCGGTCTGCAGACAGACCGAGTCGAGGGCGGCGTGGACAAACTCTGCCACCCCGGTGTTGCGGGTCAGGCCAAAGATGGCGCCCCGGGCGTTGGGATCCCACCAGGGGGCGCCCAGCCCGGTAAAGGCCGGCACCAGGTAGAGCCCTTCGGCCTCGGCATCGTTGGCCAGGCCCTCGCTCTGCGAGGCGTGGGCGATGATGCCGAGCTCGTCGCGCAGCCACTGAATGGCCGCCCCGGCGATGAAAATCGCCCCTTCCAGCGCATAGGTGGGCTTGCCGTCGATGCGATAGGCGGTGGTGGTGAGCAGCCGGTTGTTCGACGGCACGGCCTGATCGCCGGTATTCATCAGCGCAAAACAGCCGGTGCCGTAGGTGCTTTTGATCATCCCCGGGGCAAAACAGCACTGGCCCACCACCGCGGCATGCTGGTCGCCGGCGATGCCCTGGATGGGCAGGCGCATCCCCAGGGCATCGGCGTGGGTGGTGCCAAAATCATCGGCGCTGTCCATCACCGTGGGCAGCAGGCTCGCCGGGATGTCGAAAAGCGCCAGCAGCTCGTCGTCCCAGCACTGCCGGTGGATATCGAATATCAGCGTCCGGCTGGCGTTGGTGGCGTCGGTGGCGTGGGACTGGCCGCCGGTGAGATGCCAGAGCAGCCAGGTGTCGACGGTGCCAAAGGCCAGTTCGCCATTGCGGGCCCGCTCACGGGCGCCGGCGACGTTGTCCAGCAGCCAGGCGATCTTGGTGGCGGCAAAATAGGGGTCGAGCAGCAGCCCGGTCCGCTCGGCCACCACCGCCTCGTGGCCGGCGGCCTTGAGGGCCGCACAGCGCTCGGCGGTGCGCCGGTCCTGCCAGACGATGGCGTTGTGAATGGGGGTGCCGGTCTGGCGATCCCAGATGATGGTGGTCTCGCGCTGGTTGGTGATGCCAATGGTGCGGGCATGGACACCGGCCGCCTTGGCCGAGCGCAGTGCCTTGCGGCAGGTCTCGAGGGTGCTGTCGAGCAGATCCTGCGGGTCATGTTCGACCCAGCCGCTTTGCGGGTAGTGTTGCGGGAATTCCTGCTGGGCGGTGGCGACGATCTGTCCGTCCAGATCGAAGACAATGGCCCGGGAACTGGTCGTGCCCTGGTCGATGGCCAGGATGCCGTTTCGCTCGGCCATGATGCTCCCCTCCTGTGGCGTGATTCGGCTGCCGGATTGCGCCGGTTCAACAACCCGGTATGATCAAATGCAACCATTAAATGTCAAGGATCATTTTCGAATCCGAAACATCCGGGGAGGGGTCGACCATGATGGCCGACTATGCAGGCGTTGAGCTCAATCGCCGACAACAGGCGATGCTCAAGCTCGTCGAGGAACAGGGATTCGTCTCCGTCGAGGAGCTCGCACAGCACTTCGCGGTGACCGCACAGACCATTCGGCGCGATATCAATGCCCTTTGTGGTGCCGGGCTGCTGCGTCGCTACCACGGCGGCGCGGGGCTGCCGTCGAGTGTCGAGAACGTCGCCTATCAGGCCCGGCAGGTGCTGCATCTCGAGGCCAAAGAGCGCATCGCCGCGGCCATCGCTGCGCGCATCCCCAACCAGGCGTCGCTTTATATCACCCTCGGGACGACCACCGAGGCGGTGGCCCGGGCGCTGCGCGAGCATCGCGGGCTGCGGGTGATCACCAACAACCTCAATGTCGCCAGCACCCTGGCCGAAAACCCCGGCTGCGAGGTCATTGTCGCCGGCGGCGTGGTGCGCCACCGCGATCGGGGCATCACCGGCGAGGCCACCATCGATTTCATGCGTCAGTTCAAGGTCGACTACGCGGTGATGGGCATCTCGGGCATCGAATCCGACGGCACCTTGCTCGATTTTGACTACCGCGAGGTTCGGGTGTTGCAGGTCATCATGGGCAATGCCCGTTCGGTTCTGCTCGGTGCCGATCACAGCAAGTTCGGGCGCAATGCCCTGGTCCGGGTGGGCGATCTCACTGAAATCGCTGAGCTTTTCACCGATATCGAGCCCCCTGCGCCGGTGCAGCGCATCCTCGCCGAGCACGGCGGCCGGCTGACTGTGGCCGGCGATTAGGGCGCGAAAATGTTCGCTTGACACCCCTTTTCCGGCTGGTATGTTTGAAACCGAACATAAAGAGGCGGCAATATAGCCGCCCACTTACAGGCTGGAGGAGAGGCGCACGTGTCTTCCGATCATCAGCGGAACGATTCCTACGACCTGGTTGTGGTCGGCGGCGGCATCAACGGCGCGGGCATCGCCCGGGACGCGGCCGGCCGCGGGCTGCGCGTGTTGCTTTGCGAACAGGGCGATCTGGCCAACTACACCTCGTCGGCCAGCACCAAGCTCGTCCACGGCGGGCTGCGCTATCTCGAGTACTACGAGTTCCGTCTGGTGCAAAAGGCCCTCGCCGAGCGCGAGGTGCTCATGGGCATCGCCCCGCATATCATCTGGCCGCTGCGGTTTGTCATGCCCCATGTCAAAGAACTGCGCCCGGCCTGGATGATCCGCATGGGGCTTTTCCTCTACGACCACCTGGGCGGGCGCAAGAAGCTGCCCGGCTCCAGGGGGTTGAACCTGCAGACCCACTACACCGGCAAGCCGCTCAAGGACAGCCTCAAGAAAGGCTTTATGTACTCCGATTGCTGGGTCCAGGACTCGCGGCTGGTGGTGCTCAACTGCATGGATGTGGAGGCCCGCGGCGGCACCGTGCTGCCCCGGACCCGCTGCACCGATGCCCAGCGCAGTGACGAGAACTGGTCGGTGGAACTCACCGACACGGTCAGCGGCAAGACCACGCGGGTCAACACCCGGGCGGTGATCAACGCCGCCGGCCCCTGGGTGGCACGACTGCTCAGTGATGCCATGCATCGCAACGACGACAAGGACGTGCATCTGGTCAAGGGCAGCCACATCGTCGTGCCCAGGATGTTCGATCACGAGGCGTCGTATCTTTTTCAGAACGACGACGGCCGGGTGATCTTTGCCATCCCCTACGAGCAGCATTTCACCCTCATCGGCACCACCGATGTCGCCTACGAGGGCAACCCCGCCGAGGCCGAAGCCAGCGACGACGAAATCCAGTATCTTTGCGATGCGGTCAACCGCTATTTCAAGCAAGGCATCGAGCCGGCGGACGTGGTCTGGACCTACTCCGGCGTCCGGGCGCTCTATGACGAGTCCGACGAAGAGGATGTCTCGGCGGTGAGCCGCGACTACAGCCTCGATCTCGACAGCAGCGCTGCACCGCTTTTGTCGGTGTTTGGCGGCAAGATCACCACCTACCGCACCCTGGCCCGCCAGGCGGTGGATCAGGTGGCGCCGCTGCTCGGCGCGCCGATCGACGACTGGACCGGCAAAGCGGCGTTGCCGGGCGGGGACATCCCGGGGGGTGATTTCGAGCACTACCTCGAGCTGCTGTGCGCGGCCCGGCCGTGGCTGCCGCAGGACATGGCCTGGCGGCTGGCGCGCAACTACGGCACGCGTACCGAGCAGATCCTGGGGGAGGCGGCGTCACTGGATGATCTGGGAGCGCACTTCGGGGCCGATCTGTACGAGGCCGAGCTGCGCTATCTGGCGGATGCCGAATGGGCGATGACCGCCGAGGATGCAATCTGGCGGCGCAGCAAGCTGGGGTTGATGCTCACGCCGGCCGAGCGTGAGCGGGTGGCCGCCTGGTATGCCGGGCAGAACGACAAGAGGGCAACTGCATAATGGGGCTGGTCCTGGAGGGGGTGAACCGCACCGTCGATGGTGAGGTGTTCCTCAGTGATATCAACCTGACCTTCGAGCGCGGCGAGTTCAACGTGCTGCTGGGCCTCACCGAGGCCGGCAAGACCACCTTGATGCGCATCATGGCCGGGCTCGAGCCCCCCAACTCGGGGCGGGTGGTCGAAGACGGCACGGATGTGACCTCGGTGCCGGTGCGCAAGCGCTCGGTGGGGATGGTCTATCAGCAGTTCATCAACTACCCGTCGCTGAGCGTCTACGACAACATCGCCTCGCCGCTCAAGCTCGCCAAGCTGTCAAAGGCCGAGATCGACCGGCGGGTGCGGACCGAGGCCGAGCGCCTGGGCATTGATCATCTCATCGACCGGCTGCCCGCCGAGCTCTCCGGCGGCCAGCAGCAGCGCTGCGCCATGGCCCGGGCCCTGGTGCGCGACGCCCGGCTCGTGCTGCTCGACGAGCCGCTGGTCAACCTCGATTACAAGCTTCGCGAGGGGCTGCGCTCGGAGTTGCGCAACCTCTTTGCCGACCGGGACACCGTGGTGGTCTATGCCACCACCGAGCCCGAAGAGGCCCTGGTGCTGGGCGGCAAGACCACCGTGCTGCACGAAGGCCGGGTGGTCCAGCATGGCGTCACCGCCGAATGCTACCGGCATCCGGCCAATACCACCGTCACCCAGGTCTTTGCCGACCCGCCCATGAACCTCATGCCGGTGCGCATCGACGATGGCCAGCTCCAGGCCGAAGGGGTGTTCAAGGCGCCGCTGCCCGCGCACATGCGCGAGCTGACGCCGGGCGACTACACCCTGGGAATCCGCCCGCATCACCTCTACACCGGCGCGGGGGACGACCGGGTGGCGCTGGAAGGCCGGGTCGAGGTGGCCGAGATCGCCGGGTCGGTGACCTATGTCCATGTCGAGATCAACGGCCGTGACTGGGTGGTGGAAGAACGCGGTGTCCACCAGGCCCACCCCGGTGAGCAGTTCCCGATTCATATCGACCTGGCACGGGCCTATGCCTTTGACGGGTCAGACAGCCTGGCGGCGGCGCCGGCAAGCGAGCGCGGATAAGACAATGGCCCGAATCGAACTCAACAACCTTGCCCATCAGTACGCCCCCGGCGGTGACTATGCGCTGCAGCCCATGCAGCATGTCTGGGAAGACGGCGGCGCCTACGCGCTGCTGGGCCCCTCGGGCTGCGGCAAAACCACGTTGCTCAACATCATCTCGGGGCTGCTCCAGCCCTCCCAGGGCCGGGTGATGTTCGGCGACCGCGATGTCACCACCCTGCCGCCCGAGCAGCGCAACATCGGCCAGGTTTTTCAGTTTCCGGTCATCTACGACACCATGAGCGTGTTCGACAACCTGGCCTTCCCGCTGCGCAACCGCAAGATGGGCGAGGACTACGTCGAGCGGCGCGTCACCCAGATCGCCGGCATGCTGGGGCTCGAGGATGTATTAAAGCGTCGCGCCAAAAACCTCACCGCCGACGCCAAGCAAAAGATCTCGCTGGGCCGGGGGCTGGTCCGCGAGGACGTGGCCGCGGTGCTCTTTGACGAGCCCCTCACGGTCATCGACCCGCATCTTAAATGGCAGCTCCGCCGCAAGCTCCGCGAGGTGCATGAGCAGCTCAACCTGACGCTCGTCTACGTGACCCATGACCAGACCGAGGCGCTGACCTTCGCCGACAAGGTGGTGGTCATGCTGGCCGGCCAGGTGCTGCAGGTCGGTACCCCCCAGGCGCTTTTCGAGCGCCCCGAGCACACCTTTGTCGGCTATTTCATCGGCAGCCCCGGGATGAACTTCTTCGACTGCCAGGTCGACGGCGGCGAGGCGCTCATCGAAGGCCATCGGGTGGCGGTGGACCCGGCCATGGCGCAGGCCGCCGGTGAAGCCGGCGGGCTGCTTCAACTGGGCATCCGCCCGGGGCTGATCCGCACCGCCGCCGCCGGCGAAAAGGGCCTGACCGTGCAGGTCGAGAACGTCGAAGACCTGGGCGATTACGAGCTGGTCACCGGTTATCTGGGCAGCCAGAAGCTCCATGTCCGCCTGGAAGAGTCCGAGAAGATTGGCAGCGATGGCCTCGAGGTGGTCTTCCCCCGGGAGCATGCGCTGCTTTATGCCGACGATCGTCTGGTCGGTGGAGGGAAATAGCCGTGGATAAGCGCGAATACCAATGGGCGTGGCTGATGGTCCTGCCGGTGGTGCTGATCGTGGCGTTCAGCGCCATCATGCCGCTGATGACCGTGGTCAACTACTCGGTGCAGGACATCTTCGGGCCGGACTCGCGGTTTTTCGTGGGCACCGAGTGGTTCAAGGAAGTCCTGCGCGACCCGGCCCTGCACGGGGCGCTGGTCCGGCAGATCATCTTCTCGGCGGCGGTGCTTTTCATCCAGATTCCGCTGGGCATCGGCCTTGCCCTTTGCATGCCCAAAAAGGGCATCGGCGTGTCGTTTGCCCTGGTGCTGCTGGCGCTGCCGCTTCTGGTGCCGTGGAATGTGGTCGGCACCATCTGGCAGGTCTTCGCCCGCCCGGACGTGGGCCTGGCCGGTGTGACACTCAACAGCCTGGGGCTTGACTACAACTACACCGGCGACTCGCTGGATGCCTGGTTCACGGTGCTGGTGATGGATGTCTGGCACTGGACCTCGCTGGTCATCCTGCTTTGTTACGCAGGCCTGCAGGCCATTCCGGACGCCTTCTACCAGGCCGCGCGGATCGATGGCGCTTCGCGCTGGGCGGTGTTCCGCTACATCGAGCTGCCCAAGCTCAAAGGGGTGTTGCTGATCGCCATCCTGCTGCGGTTTATCTTCAGCTTCCGGATCTATGCCGAGCCATTCGTGCTCACCGGCGGTGGCCCGGGCAACGCCACGACATTCCTCAGTCAGAGTCTGACGACCATGGCCGTGGGGCAGTTCGATCTGGGGCCGGCGGCGGCGTTCTCGCTGGTCTACTTTCTGATCATTCTGCTTTTCAGCTACGTCTTCTATCTGACCATTCTCAACATGGACCGGGAGGGCTGATCGATGGGCTCGAGGCGTCGTTACATCTTCCTGGGCCTGTGGCTGGTCTTTTTGATGCTGCCGATTTACTGGCTGGTCATGATGTCGCTGAAGACCAACCAGGAAATCCTCTCGACCTTTTCGCTGTGGCCGCAGAACCTGACGGTGGATAACTACATCAAGATATTCACCGACCCGACGTGGTATCCCGGCTATATCAACTCAACGCTTTATGTGTTGATGAACGTGGTCATCTCGCTGACGGTGGCGCTGCCGGCGGCCTATGCCTTTTCGCGCTACAACTTTCTGGGTGACAAGCATCTGTTCTTCTGGCTGCTGACCAACATCATGGCGCCGCCGGCGGTGTTTTTGCTGCCGTTTTTCGAGCTCTACCAGAGTGTCGGGCTCTATGACACGCACATCGCGGTGGCCCTGGCGCATACCCTTTTCACCGTGCCGCTGGCGGTGTGGATCCTCGAAGGGTTCATGTCCGGCGTGCCCAAGGAGATCGACGAGACCGCCTATCTCGATGGCTACTCCTGGCCGCGGTTTTTCATCACGATCTTCCTGCCCCTGATCCGCTCGGGTGTCGGGGTGACCGCCTTTTTCTGCTTCATGTTCTCGTGGGTGGAGCTGCTGCTGGCGCGCACGCTGACCTCCACCGAGGCCAAGCCCATTGCCGTGACCATGACGCGGACGGTCAGTGCCTCGGGCCTGGACTGGGGGCTTCTGGCCACCGCCGGTGTGCTCACCCTGGTGCCCGGGGCGCTGGTGATCTGGTTCGTGCGCAAACACATCGCCCGCGGCTTCGCCCTGGGTCGGGTCTGATCGGAGTAATGGCATGAATGGTGATGCGGGATTCAACCTGGCGTGGATGGCCTGGACGCAGCCGGTGGCCATCTTCTTTGCCGCCATTGTGGTGATGCTGGTGGTCTTTGGCGTACTGCAGTTCGTCATCCCCACCTACGAGCGGCGCGGCTTTCTGCCGGTGCCCACCACCCGCGGCGATCGGCTTTTCATGAGCCTGCTGGGCTCGGCGTTTATCCATCTCATCTGGCTGGCGTTCTCGGACGCGAGCCTTTTGATTGCCTCGGCCATTTCCGTTGCCTATGCAGCGGTGATGATGCGCTGGGGCTGACCGGCTTGCGCCCGGCCCCCGGGCCGGGTGCATGGCATCAACCGGGCAAGTGCCGGATGGGCCGGTGCCGCTGCCCTTGGAAACCGGGATCACATGGATCCCCTCCAGGAGGAGAACGAAATGAAACAGCAGAAAAGCGCCATGCGGCCCTGGACGGCGCTTGCCGTTGCGGCCGCCCTGGGTGTGGGTGGAATGGGCAGTGTCCATGCCGCCACCGCCGAGCAAATGGCTGTTGCCGAGCAGTACCTGGACGAGTTCCAGCCATCCACGCTGACCCGCGAAGAGCAGCTCGAGCAGCTCGAGTGGTTCATCGACGCCGCGGAGCCGTTCCGCGGCATGGATATCTCGGTGGTCTCCGAGACCATCGCCACCCACGAGTACGAGGCCAGTGTGCTGGCCGAGGCCTTCAGCGAGATCACGGGCATCAACCTCACCCATAACCTCATCGGTGAAGGGGATGTCATCGAGGCCCTGCAGACCGAGATGCAGTCCGGCGAGAGCATCTATGACGGCTACGTCAACGATGCCGACCTCATCGGCACGCATTATCGCTACGGCCAGGTCATCCCGCTTTCCGACTACATGGACGGTGAAGGCGCCGATGTCACCTCGCCCTACCTGGATCTGGATGATTTCATCGGCCTGGACGCGGTGACCGCGCCCGACGGCAAGATGTATCAGCTGCCGGACCAGCAGTTCGCCAACGTCTACTGGTTCCGCTATGACTGGTTCCAGCGCGAGGATCTGCAGGCGCAGTTCCAGGACATCTACGGCTATGAGCTGGGTGTGCCGGTCAACTGGTCCGCCTATGAGGACATTGCCGAGTTCTTCACCGAGCATGCCGGCGAGCTGGACGGCCGTGAGGTCTATGGCCACATGGACTACGGCAAGAAGGACCCGTCGCTGGGCTGGCGCTTTACCGACGCCTGGCTGTCCATGGCCGGTGCCGGTGACAAGGGGCTGCCCAACGGCCTGCCCGTGGATGAGTGGGGTATCCGTGTCGAGGACTGCCATCCGGCGGGCTCGGACGTGACCCGGGGTGGAGCGGTCAACGGCCCGGCCGCGGTCTATGCCCTGACCAAGTACATCGACTGGCTCGATGCCTATGCGCCGCCGGAGGCCTCCGGCATGACCTTCTCCGAGGCGGGCCCGGTCCCGGCCCAGGGTCAGATCGCGCAGCAGATCTTCTGGTACACCGCCTTCACCGCCTCTATGGCCGAAGAAGGGACGCCGGTGGTCAACGAGGACGGCACGCCCAAGTGGCGCATGGCTCCCTCGCCCCACGGCCCGTACTGGGAAGAGGGCATGAAAGTGGGTTATCAGGACATCGGCTCCTGGACCTTCTTTGAGCATGCCGATCCCGAGCGTCGCAAGGCGGCCTGGCTGTATGCCCAGTTCGTGACCTCCAAGGTGGTCTCGCTGAAGAAGTTCCACGAGGGGCTCACCCCGATCCGTCAGTCCGACATCATGCATGAGTCGATGACCGAGCGGGCACCGCGTCTGGGTGGTCTGGTCGAGTTCTACCGCAGCCCCGATCGCGAGATGTGGACCGATACCGGCACCAACGTGCCCGACTATCCGCGTCTGGCTCAGCTGTGGTGGTCCAACGTGGCCGCGGCCGTCACCGGTGAGGTGACCCCGCAGCAGGCCATGGACAACCTGGCCGAAGAGCAGGACCGGGTCATGGAGCGCCTCGAGCGCGCCGGTGTCCAGGAGCGTTGCGGACCGCGCCTCAACGAAGAGCGGGATGCCGAGTACTGGTTCAACCAGCCCGGCGCGCCCAAGCCACCGCTGGACAACGAGAAGCCGCAGGGCCAGACCGTGCCCTACGACGAGCTCGTCGCCAGCTGGCGTGAGAGCATGTAATCCGGACCCATCTCCTCATCCGGAACCTTGGGGGCCTGCGGGCCCCCTTTTCTTTTGGGGTGCCGCTTTCTGCCGATTGACCTACCCCCGGGGGGGAGGGGTAGCATCAAGGCATCACACGGCAGTTAGCGATGCATGACCATGAGCGAGCCAACCCTCACATTGACCATTTCGGGACTGAACTGCGCGAGTTGCGTGCGCCGTGCCGAGACGGCGATAAACGGCGTCGACGGGGTGCAGAGCGCGAGCGTCAACCTGGGCACCGGCAAGGCCCAGATCCAGCTGGATGGTTCGGTGGATCCGGCCACCGCCGCCGATGAGGCGATCGCCGCGGTGGAGGCGACGGGCTACGGGGCCGAGCGGGCCGAGGCGCCGGGCGGCAAGGCCGATGAGGACAACCCGGCGGCCAAGGAACAGGCCCTTTTGTTGCGGCGGCTGCGGATCGCAGCGCTCTTTACCGTGCCGTTGGTGATCATCGCCATGGGCCGGCATCTGCCCGGCGGGCAGGCGCTTTTCCATCAGCTGCTGCCCGAGCGGGCGTGGATCGGCATCGAGTGGTTGCTGGCCACTCCGGTGGTTTTCTGGGCGGGGCGCGAGTTCTTTGTGCGCGGCTATGCCGAGATGCGCCACCGCGCGCCGGCCATGAGCAGCCTGGTGATGATCGGTGCCGGGGCCGCCTATCTCTACTCGCTGCTGGTGCTGCTGGTACCGGGGCTTTTTCCCGCCGGCACCGCCGGCAGCTATTTTGAGGCCGCCGGCGTGATCGTCACCCTCATCCTCGCCGGTCGCTACCTCGAGCAGGTCGCCCGCGGCCGGACATCGCAGGCCATTCAAAGGCTGCTGCGGCTGCAGTCGCGGACCGCCCGGGTCATGCGCGATGGCGAGCCGGTCGAGGTGGACGTCGACGCGGTGGCAGTGGGTGACCGGGTGCTGGTCCGGCCCGGCGAGCGCATCCCCGTGGATGGCCAGGTGCGCGAGGGCCAGTCACGGGTGGATGAGTCCATGCTCACCGGCGAGCCCGTGCCCGTGGCCAAGGCCGCGGGGGATGAGCTCAGTGCCGGGACGGTGAATGGCAGCGGTTCGCTGACCTTTGACGTGACCCGGGTGGGCGGTGAGACGGTGCTCGCGCGGATCATCGACATGGTCGAACGCGCCCAGGCCGAGAAGCCGCCCATCCAGCGCATGGCCGACCGGGTGGCCGGCGTGTTCGTCCCCATCGTGCTGGTGGTGGCACTGGCCACCGCCGCCGTGTGGCTGACCATCGGGCCCGAGCCGGTCCTCTCGTATGCATTCGTCGCGACGGTGAGTGTTCTGCTCATCGCTTGCCCATGCGCCATGGGGCTTGCCACCCCGACGGCGATCATGGTGGCCACCGGCAAGGGCGCCGAGCAGGGCATGCTCATGCGCCGCGGGGCGGCCCTCGAGTCGCTGGCCCGGGCGGATACGGTGGTGCTGGATAAAACCGGCACGCTCACCGTTGGTCAGCCCCGGATGACGGATCTGGTGGTCCCCAGCGGCGCCGAGGACGAGGCCCTTGCCATGATCGCCGCGGTGGAGCAGCACAGCGAACATCCGCTGGCCGAGGCCATTGTCAGCGCCGCCCGGGAGCGTGGCCTGTCCCTCTCCGCGGCCACGGACTTTGACGCGGTGAGTGGCTATGGCATTACCGCGCAGCTCGAGGATCGCTACGTCCACGTGGGCGCGGCCCATTACATGGAATGGCTCGGGGTCGACACCACGGCGGTGGCCGACGCCGTGACCAGACTCGCCCGGGACGCCCGCACGGTGGTCTATGCCGCGGTGGATGGCCAGCTGCTGGGGGTGGTGGGCATCGCCGATCCGCCCCGGCCCGAGAGCGCCGCGGTCATCCACGACCTCAAGGCCGCCGGCCTGCGGGTGGCCATGGTCACCGGTGACCAGCAGGCCACCGCCGATGCGCTGGCCCGGCAGCTGGGCATCGACGAGGTCATGGCCGGGGTCCTGCCCGATGGCAAGGCCCGCGAGGTCGGCCGGCTGCAGGCGGATGGCCAGCGGGTGATGTTTGTCGGGGATGGCATTAACGACGCCCCGGCCCTGGCCCGGGCCGATGTGGGCATCGCCATTGGCACCGGCACCGACGTGGCCATCGAGTCCGGCGACGCGGTGCTGATGCGCGCCGATCTCAATGGCATCCGCGATGCCTTGAGCCTGGCCCGGCGCACCCATCGCACCATCATCGGCAACTTCGTCTGGGCCTATGGCTACAACGTGTTGCTCATCCCGGTGGCGGCGGGGCTGCTCTTCCCGTTCACCGGCTGGTTGCTCAACCCCATGGCCGCGGCGGCGGCGATGAGCCTGTCGAGCCTTTTTGTGCTCACCAACTCCCTGCGGCTGCGGCGGTTTTCGCCGGCGCCCTCCGCCGGGTCGAGTACGCCACAGCCGGAGGTGGCCCATGGATGAGCAGACCCATTGCGAACTGGCCCTGGATGACAATGTCCGCGAGGACGCGCGCCGGCGACTGGCCTCGGTGCGGGGGCATGTCGAGGGGGTGGTGCGGATGCTCGAGCGCGACGATGTCTACTGCGTGGATGTGCTGCGCCAGTTAAAGGCGATTAACGCCGCCCTGGACCGGGTGGGTGACACGGTGCTGCGCAGTCACCTGCGCCACCATGTCACCAACGCCCAGGCCCGGGGGGATGACGAGCGCATCGTCGCCGAGCTCATGGAAATCCTCAAATACCGCCAGGGCTAGCCGGCGTCGTTCAACGGCAACCGGACCTCGATGATGTCCCGGTCGTCGGGGTCGGTCCGCTCGCTGAATCCCAGTTGCCGGCAGAGCGCGAGCATGGGCTGGTTCTCGCGCAGGACCTCGCCGGTGATCGCCCCGATGCCCCGCTGCCGGGCATAGTCGATGACATGCTCCATGAGAATCCGGCCCAACCCCTGACGGGTGAGCTCGTGGCGGACCACGATGGAGTATTCGGCCTGCTCGCCATCCGGGTCGGCGTGGATGTGCACCGCGCCATAGAGCTCGGCCTCGCCGGGCACCCGATCCGGATCGGTGATGATCAGCGCCATCTCGCGGTCGTAGTCGATCTGGGTAAAACGCGCCGCCGCCATGTGGCTTAGCTGCTTCATGGGGGCAAAAAACCGCAGCCGGATCTGTTCCGGGGTCAGATGCGAAAACGCCCGGTGCAGCGCCGGTTCATCCTCCGGCAGGATGGGCCGGAGCAGATAGTCGCTGCCGTCATCGGCACGGACCCGTGTCTCGAGCTCGCGGGGATAGGGCCGGATGGCCAGCCGGCCGGCGCCGTCGCCGGCCTCACCCACCCGGATGCGGGCGTCCAGCGCGATGGTGCCATCCGCCGAGGCCAGCAGCGGGTTGATGTCGAGCTCTTTGATCCGCGGCAGATCGGCGGCGATCTGCGCGATGCGGGTCAGGGTCAGCGCGATGGCCTCGAGGTCCGCCGCCGGGCGGTCGCGATAGCCCTGGAGCTGGCGGTAGATGCGGGTGCGCGAGACCATGTCCTTGGCCAGTTTGAGGTTGAGCGGCGGCAGCGCCAGGCTCTGGTCGCGGATGACCTCCACCGCCGTGCCCCCCTGGCCGAACAGCACCACCGGCCCGAACTGGGCATCCTCGGTGAACCCGGCGATCAGCTCCCAGGCGCCGGCGCGCTTGACCATGGGCTGGACGCTAAAGCCCTGCAGGCGCGCATCCGGATAGGTCTCGGCCACCCGCCGCTGCATGGCCTCGGCGGCGCTGCGCACGCCCTCGGCGGTCTCGAGATCCAGCACCACCCCACCGACGTCGCTTTTATGGGTGATATCCGCCGAGAGGATCTTGATGGCGGCGGGCAGCCCCAGCCGTTCCGCCGCCTCGCCCGCCGCCGCCGGCGTGGCAGCAACCTCGGTGGGCACCACATCGATGCCGTAGGCGGCGAGCAGGGATTTGGCCTCGGGCTCGCTCAGGATGGCCCGATCTTCATCCACTGCCCGGTCAATCAAACGCTTGGCCCGGTCATGGTCGGGCTGGAAGAGCTCGGGCACCGACGGCGGGGTCTCGAGCAGCTGCTCCTGACTGCGCCGGTAGGCCACCATGTGCATGAACGCCCGCACCGCCGCCTCGGGGGTGGTGTAGCTGGGGATGCCCGCCTCGGCAAACCGCCGGCGGGCATCCTGGGCGGTGTGTTCGCCCACCCACGAGGTCAGCATGACCGGGCGCTGACCGCTGCCCGAGGCCTGCCAGCGTTGATGCTCGGCGATCACCGCCTCGGCCGCATCCATGCTGTCGGCCACCGCGGTGGGGCAGTTGAGCACCAGAATGGCATCGGTCTCGGCATTGTCGGCGAGCACCGCCAGGGCGTCGGCGTAGCGTTTGCCCGGGGCGTCGCCGATGATGTCCACCGGGTTGCCCTTCGACCAAGTGGCCGGCAGCACCTCATCCAGCGCGGTGGTGATGTCGTCGTCGAGCTCGGCGAGGTGGCCGCCCTGGCCGACCAGTGCGTCGGTGGCCAGAACGCCGATGCCACCGCCGTTGGTCAGGATGGTCAATCGATCGCCGGCCGGGGGTTCGGTCGAGGCCAGCGTCTCGACGGCGGCAAAGAGCTCGCCCAGGGTGTCCACCCGCAACATGCCGGCCCGCCGGAAGGCGGTGTCGTAGACCGCATCCGAGCCGGCCAACGCCCCGGTGTGCGAGGCGGCCGCCTGGGCGCTTGCCGCGTGGCGGCCGGATTTGACCACGATCACCGGTTTCATGCGGGCCGCTGCCCGGGCGGCGGACATGAACTTGCGTGCGTCGGTGATGGCCTCGACATACAGAAGGATCGCCCGGGTGTCCGGGTCGTTGGCGAGATAATCGATGGTATCGCCAAAGTCCACATCCGCCATGTCCCCCAGCGAGATCATGTGCGAAAAGCCGATGCCCCGGCGCTTGGCCCAGTCCAGCACCGAGGTGACGATGGCGCCGGACTGGGTGACAAAGGCAAGCCGTCCTCGGGGCGGTGCCAGGTGCGAGAAGCTGGCATTGAGCCCCATGCCCGGCACCAGGATGCCCAGGCAGTTGGGCCCGATGATGCGGGTCAGCTGCGGCCGGGCCGCATCCAGTACCGCCTGACGGCGCTGCTCGCCGGCCTCGTCGCCGCCCTCGCCAAAGCCGGCGGTAATCACCACCACCCCGCGGGTCCCCCGACGCGCCAGTGCCTCGACGATACCCGCCACGGTATCCGGCGGCGTGCAGATCACCGCCAGATCCGGGGTCATGGGCAGGGCATCGATATCGGGATAGCACAGGACCCCCTCGATGGCGTCATGCTTGGGGTTGACCGGCATGATCGGCCCGTCGAACCCGCCGCGAAAGAGGTTGCGTGCCAGCACCGCACCCACGGACCCGGGACGGCGGCTGGCCCCGATGACGGCGACCGACCGGGGCTTGAAAAGGGCGTCAAGGTTGCGAATGGTCATCGGATGCTCCTGGCATGCTGCATAGCAACATGCCCAGTGTAACGAACATCAGCGCCTGCGTTGTGACAGCCGGGATCAGCCCAGGTGGCGGGCAAGCAAAGCCAGCACCAGCGGCAGCGTCAGCGCCGAGATGGCCGTCTGCAGCGTCAGCATGCCGGCGACCAGACGAAAATTGCCACCCATCTGACGGGCCAGGATGTAGGCCGAGGTGGCGGTGGGCAGCGCGGCGAAAAGCACCAGGACCTGGGTCTCAACCGTGGTCAGGCCGATGCCCACCGCCAGGCCCCAGGCGATGGCCGGCATGGCGACGAGCTTGACGGCGGCCGCTCCCACCATCGGCGCGCCGGTACGCCGGAGCGCGCCCATGCGAAGACCGGCGCCGACGCTGATCAGCCCCAGCGGGACGGCGGCGCTGCCGGCGATCTCGAGCAGACTGGCAAGCCACGGATGCAGGCCGATGCCGCCGACGTTGAGCAGCAGCCCGAGCACACAGCCGATGATCAGGGGGTTTTTCACCAGGCTGCCGGCGATATAGGCGGCGGTGGTGGGGGTGTTGTTGAAGCGGCTCAGCACCAGCACACAGCCCAGGTTGATCAGCGGCACCATGATGGCGATCACCACCGCGGTCACCGCCATCGCCGGCTCGCCGTAGACCGCCAGCACCACCGCGATCCCCAGGTAGGTGTTAAAGCGGATCCCGCCCTGGTAGAGCGAGGTCAGATCGGGCCCGTTGAGTCGCAGCAGGGGCTGCAGGGCGAAGGTCAGTGCACTGCCCAGGGCGATGGTGCCGCCGGCGGCCAGGAACACCGGGACCAGCCGGGCCGGGTCGACATCGGCGGTGGCCAGGCTCTCGACCAGCAGCGCGGGGAAGAGAAAGAAATAAATCAATCGACCCAGATCCGGCCAGAACCCTTCGCCGGGGAAATCCGCCCGGGCCAGGGCGGCGCCGATCACGATCAGGCCAAAAAGCGGGACCAGGGCCCCGAGGATGGCGGCCAGGGTGTTCATGGTCGGGCGGGCTCCGGGTGGCTGTCCTCAAGGCCGGCAAGCTGGACGCCCAGCAGGCGCACGGCCCGGTGCAGGCGGTGGGCATAGAGGCAGGCGCGGGTGGTCTGTGCCAGTGTTGCAAAGTCATCGGTGGGGCCGGTCAGGCTCTGCGAACGGGTATGGGTGGTGAAGTCGCGATAGCGGATCTTGACCGTCACCGTGCGGGCCAGCAGATGGCGTTGGCACAGCCGGGTGTGGACCTCGGTGAGCATCTGCTCGGCCTCCCAGGCCAGTCGGGCACTGCTGCGGCAGTCGGTCTGGAAGGTGCGCTCGCGGCCAATGGATTTGCGCACCCGCTGCGACTGGACCGGCCGTTCGTCGCGCCCGTGGGCGGCGTCATGCAAAGCCCGGGCGTGGCGCTCGCTGAACTCGCTACTCAGGGTCGTAAGCGGTGTCCGGGCCAGGTCTCCCACGGTCTCGATGCCCAGGCCGGCGAGACGCGCGCCGGTTTTGGGCCCCACGCCGTGGAGCACCCGGGCGTTGAGCGGCCAGACCCGATCTTCAAGATCGCCCGGGCCCAGACAGGTCAGCCCGTCGGGCTTTTCCAGATCCGAGGCGATCTTGGCCAGCAGCCGGTTGGGGCCGATGCCCACCGAGGCCACCAGGCCGGTATCCTCGCGGATCGACTGCTTGAGCGCCCGGGCGAGCGCCACCGCATCACCGGCCCGGTCGCTGACATCGAGATAGGCCTCGTCCAGACCCACCGCCTGGATCACCGGTGTGACCCGGTGGAGATGGCGGAACACCGCCTCCGAGGCCTCGCGGTAGGCGGCCATGTCCACGGGCAGAAAGACCGCATCGGGGCAGAGGCGTGCGGCGGTGCGAAGGGCCATGCCCGAGTGGATGCCATAGACCCGGGCCTCGTAGGTACAGGTCGAGACCACGCCCCGCCGGGACGGATCACCCCGGCCGCCCACGACCATGGGCTGGCCGCGCAGCTCGGGCCGCCGGCGCAGTTCCACGGCGGCAAAAAAGGCATCCATGTCCAGGTGCATGATCCGACGCCGGGCGGGCGTGGCCGGATCAAGCCCGGGCAACGCCAAGGTCGTCGAGGAAGCGCTGTTCCCAGGCACCAATGTCGTTCTCCCGCAGGGTGGTCATCATCGCCTCGTGCCGCCGGCGCCGCTCGGGCAGCGGCATGGCCAGCGCCTGGTTGACGCCGGCGGCGATGGCATCGATGTCGTAGGGGTTGACCAGGATGGCATCGGCGAGCTCGGCGGCGGCGCCGGCAAGCTCCGAGAGCACCAGCACGCCGGGGTTGTCCGGATCCTGGGTGGCGACAAACTCCTTGGCCACCAGGTTCATGCCATCGCGCAGCGGGGTGACCAGGCCCACCCGGGCGGCGCGGTAGAGCCCCATGATCGAGCCCCGGGCAAAGGTGCGATTGAGATAATGCAGCGGTGCCCAGTCGAGGTCGGCGTAGGTGCCGTTGATATGCCCGGCCAGTCCCTCCAGGCGTTGGCGCAGATCGGCGTATTCGCTGATGCTGCTGCGCGAAGGACTGGCGATCTGCATGAGCACGGTGTGACCGCGGCGGTGGGGGTAGTCTTCGAGCAGCGCCTCAAAGGCCCGGAAACGCTGCTCGAGGCCCTTGGAGTAGTCCAGCCGGTCGACACCGATCATCAGGTCGCGCTCGCCCAGGCCGTTGAGCAGCCGGCGGACGCGGTTGGTGGTCAGCGTGCGCGCTGCGGTGCGGGCCAGCTCGTCCACGGCGACGCCCACCGGATAGACCCCGGTGCCAAAGGGATGATTGCGGTGCCGCAACGCCCCGGGGGCGTGGACCAGCGCACCGATGGCCCGGCCGGCGGATTCCTCGAAAGCGTGCTGGTCGTTACGGGTCTGGAAACCCAGAAGATCAAACCGGCACAGATCCTCGAGCAGCTGGCGGTGGCCGGGCATGGCCCGCAGCACATCGTAGTCGGGAAAAGGGATATGCAGGAAAAAGCCGATGCGGTTGCCGATGCCGCGTTCGCGCAGTTCCCGCGCCAGGGGCATGAGGTGATAGTCGTGGACCCAGAGGATGTCATCGGGCTCGATCAGCGGCGCCAGGGCATCGGCGAACAGCGCATTGACCCGGCGATAGGCCTCGCCATAGCGGCGCTGGTAATCCATGGCCCCCAGGTTGAAATGGAACACCGGCCAGATCACCGCGTTGGCGTAGCCCAGGTAGAAGTCGTCGTAGTCGGGTTTGGCAAGGGGCAGGGTGGCGTAGTCGATGCCCTCGTGATGCGCCACCCGCGGGCGGGTCACCGCCGACTGGCTGAGCTGGCCGTTCCAGCCAAACCAAAGCCCACCCCGGCGTTTGAGGGCATCGGTCAGCGCCACCGCCAGTCCACCGGCCTGGGGTTGGCCCGAGCCGGGATTGGGGACCCGGTTGGAGACCACCACCAGACGGCTCATAGCGCCTCCTCCCAGCTGCGGCTCAGGTGCATGGCCGAGTTGATCAACCCCACCATGCTGTAGGTCTGCGGGAAGTTGCCCCACAGCTCGCCGCTCTGGGTGTCGAGATCTTCCGAGAGCAGCCCCAGCCGGGTGCGGTGGCCGAGCATGTTCTCGAAAAGGGCCCGCGCCTCATCGCCCCGGCCGATGGCATCGAGGGCATCGATGAACCAGAAGGTGCAGATGTTAAAGGCGTTCTCGGGCAGGCCGAAGTCATCCTCGGCGGCATAGCGAAAGAGGTGATCGCCGCGTCGCAGGTGCCGCTCGATGGCCTCGACGGTGCCGACAAAGCGGGGGTCATCGGCGGCCATGAAGCCCAGTTCGTGCATCAGCAGCAGACTGGCGTCCATGGTCTCGCCGCCGAAGGTCTCGGTGAAGGCGTTTTCGCTGGCATTCCAGGCCTGGTGGCAGATATCGGTGTGCATGCGATCGGCCTCATCGCGCCAGCGCCGGGCATCGGCGTCGAGCTCGAGCTGGCCGGCGATGCGGGCCAACCGATCGCAGGCCGCCCAGCACATCATCGCCGAGTAGGTATGCACCCGGGCCCGGCCGCGATACTCCCAGATGCCGGCGTCGGGCTGGTCATAGAGCCGGGCGGCCTCCTCGCCAAGGGCGCAGAGGCGATGATAGAGCGCCCGATCGCCGGGACGGTCGAGGCGCTGGTCAAAGAACGCCTGGGTGGCGGCGAGCACCACCGTGCCGTAGACATCGTGCTGGTTTTGCCGGTAGGCGGCATTGCCCACGCGCACCGGCTGCATGCCGCGGTAGCCACCCAGCGCATCGGCGGTGGTCTCTTCGATGCGGCGCTCGCCGCCGATGCCGTAGAGCGGCTGCAGCCGGCTGTCATCCGTGCCGGCCACCAGGTTGATGATATAGCGCAGAAAGCCCTCCATGGTGCGGGTGGCGCCCAGGCGGTTGAGGGCATGGACGGTAAAATAGGCATCCCGCAGCCAGCAGTAGCGATAGTCCCAGTTGCGCTGGGTGGCCGCCGCCTCGGGGATCGAGGTGGTGAACGCGGCGATCACCGCGCCGGTGTCCTCGTAGGCCGAGAGCTTGAGGGTGATCGCCGCCCGGATCACCGAGGCCTGCCACTCGAAGGGAATGGCCAGCGAGCGGGACCACTCGCGCCAGTGGTCCTCGGTCAGCTCGAGAAAGCGCCGGCCCATGGCATCCACCGACTCCTTGACGCTCTCATCCGGGCCAAGGACGAAGGTCATGGTCCCATCCACCACAAACGGGGTTTCATCGAGTACATGGGTGAGCGGGGCATCGGTGGTCACCCGCAGCACCTGGTCGTTGCGCAGAAACCGGACATGGTTGCTGCCCCGGGTGGTGGCCGGCGCTTCGCCGTCCCAGCCCATCGACGGGCGCAGCCGGGCGCGGATCACGGGGTTGCCCCGCAGCACCTCGAGCCGGCGGATGATCATCACCGGCCGGTAGTAACGGCCGTATTGACGAAAGCGGGGGCAGAAATCGGTGATGCGCAGCACCGCGCCGTGGCGGTCGGTGAGCTCGGTGCAGAGCACCGCGGTATTGCGTCGGTAGTACTGCTGGGTATGGCAGGGGTCGCAGAGCTCGATGGCAAACTGCCCCCGATCCTGGGTGTCCACCAGCCGCGAGAAGGCCGGTTCGGCGTCAAACCGGGGCAGGCAGGACCAGACGATGCTGCCCCGCTCGTCCACCAGTGCGGCCACCTGGCAGTTGCCGATGACCCCCAGCTCCAGGTCTAGCGGTGGTCGGCCAGTTGTCTCGCCAGACGGTTCAGCCATTGCAGTGCCTCGTTAACAGAGTCGATGGTGTGGTGCGCGGCGGTGGCGCGATCGCCATCGCCCACCCGGATGGTATGGCCGCCCAGTTGATTGACCGCGGCGAAGGCGTACTCGTCGGTCACATCATCGCCCATGAACACCGGCACCCGGCCGGCGAAGGGGGGCTCGCGCATATAGGTCTGGACCACCGTGCCCTTGTGTTGATCCGCCGGCTTGAGCTCGAGGACCTGTTTGCCGTCCATGAGCACGAACTCATCACCCATGGCGTGGCAATGCGCGTTCAGCATGGCCCGGGCGGCGTCGGCCGCCGCCGGGGCGCCGCGGAAGTGCAGCGTGATGGCATTGCCCTTGTCCTCCATCACCGTGCCCGGGTGGTCTTCGACGAAGGCCTGGACCGCCGCCCGGGCCTGGCGGAACGCCGGGGTGCGATCAAGCGGCGCGTAGGTCTGGCCGCGTCCATCCCGGCGCTCCAGCCCGTGGACCCCGGCCATGGCCGGCAGCGCCCCGTCAAGCAGGGCATCCAGGCCCGCCAGGCTGCGCCCCGAGACGATGGCGACCGCGCCGTCCAGGGTCGCGGCCAGTCGCTTTAAAAGCCCCGGCAGGGTCTCGGGCACCACCACCGCGTCGGGGTGGTCGGCGATTTCCACCAGCGTGCCGTCAAAATCCAGAAAAAGCGCCCAGTCGCTGGCCGGCTGGGGCAGGGCGTCCATTCGTGCATCGCCAGCGTGCATCGTCGTGGCTATCGTCCCGTGGCCAGAAAGCGGGCCAGTTCGTCGTCCAGCAGCTGCCCCAGCGCACGGCTGAGGGCGGTGTTAATGGCATCGGCGTTGGCATCCGCTGTGGGGGGCAGGGGGCGTTGCCGGGTGAGGGTGGTCCCCGAGCGGGTGGTGTAGCGTTGGCCGTTGGCGTAGCCGGTGGCGGTGAGCGCCACCTCGGTGGCCAGCTCATAGGGCACCCCGGCGGTGACCTGGTGGTCGAGGGTTTCGATGCGGATTTCAAGCCGGGGGGTGCGGGCCTCGTCCCAGAGGCTGGGTTCGAAGTCGTAGCCGCGCAGGGTCTCGGCGGCGGCCAGTTGCAGCGTGTAGGTGATCTGCTGGGCCGGCATCAACCGGGCGATGCTGCCATCGGGGTTTTCCAGCATGCCCAGGTCGCGATCGGTGCGCGCGTCCTCGACGGTCAGCCCCAGGCTCTGTCCCGAGCCGACCAGCGATTCCACCGCCGCCGGCGTGGGCGATAACCGCAGGGTCTGCGTGCCCTGGGCGCAGGCGGTGAGGATGACCGCGGTTGCGGCCAGAAGGATCAGTCTGGGTAGATGTCTCATCGATGGCGTCCTCCGGCTGGCCAGCACCAAGATTAACATCCTCGCGCCGGCGGCTGCCGGCACTTGACGCGGTCGGGGCCGCATCAGAGACTGCCGGGTCTTTTCGACGATGACCCGCTTCGGAAGCCATTATCCGTGAAAACCGTACTTGAAGCCGTTCCGCCGGAACGCCACCGGGGCCAGGCCGCGCTGGAGAAGGTGCTCGAGAAAGTCGCCGCGGTGCAGGCCCACACGCCGGTGGATCTGGTCAATATCCCCGAGATCCACGAAGAGCCGGCGCGCAGCGACAAGGGCGAGCGCCGCCAGCCCTTCGCGCCGCGCATGGCACCCCGGGATCTCGCGCAGATCATCCGCGAGCGGCTGGGTATCGAGTGCATGATCAACCATGTGGTGGTCCACCATCACTCCGAGCAGGCCCTGGTGGATTGGGCCCGCGAGACCTGGGAGCGCTGCGGCGTCCGGCAGATGGTGTTGGTAGGCGGTGGCCGCCGCTCGGTGCGCTATCCCGGCCCCGGGGTGGCCCGGGCCAACGCGCTGCTGCGCGACGCCGATGGGTTGCCAGGGCTTCGCATCGGCAATATCTGCATCCCCAGCCGGCGGGATGAGGCCGCACGCATGGCCGAGAAGGTCGGCGCCGGGGCCGATTTCTTTACCACGCAGATTCTCTACGAGTCGGATGGCTTCTCGCAGATGCTCGCGGCGCTGTCGGCGGCGGGCCAGGCACCGGCCGAGGTGCTGGTGGCTTTCTGTCCGATCCGCAGCGTGCGCAACCTGCGCTTTCTGCAGTGGCTGGGGGTGGGTGTACCCGAGGACCTCGAGGCCTGGCTGGTTGCTGACGAGACCAAGATCACCCAGCGCTCGGTCGAGCAGATCCACCGGACATGGCAGGCGATCCTTGATGAGGCCCGGACCATTGCCCCGCCGGTGCCCCGGCTGGGGGTCAATCTCGCGCCCATCGGGCCGATTCCGCCGGCGGTCACCGCCGGTCTGGCCCGCGATCTGGCCGCCGCGCACACCGACGGGGTCGCCGCGCTATGATGCGCGGGACAAGCCTTGGCGAGGAGACAAACCATGGGTGACCTGCCAAAGGTCTTTCGCATCCTGGGCTGGGTGTTTCTGGCGCTGGCGGTGAACATCGTCGGCATCAGCGTGGGCGCGCTGTGGATGAAGCTGGGCCCGGCGACAGTGGATCTGCTGCTCGACCCGGCCAACGCCACCATCTGGTTGACCACGGCGCTGACCTTTGCCCCGGCCATCGGCAGCTTCTACGCCGCCTATCTGCTGCGCCGACGCGAGGCCCGTCAGGCCGACTGATCCCCCGGCGGCACCACCTTGCCCGGGTTGAGCGTGTCGGCCGGATCCAGTGCGGCTTTAAGATCGCGCATCAGCGCCAGTTCCACCGGGTCCTTGAGCCGTTGCACCTCGGCCGGCTTTAACTGGCCGATGCCATGCTCGGCGGCGAACGACCCGCCCAGCCGGACCGCCTCGTCGTGCACCACCGCGGTCAGATCGGCCCATCGAGCCAGAAATTCGTCGTCGTCGCTGGCTTCGGGGCGGGTGAGGTTGAAATGGATGTTGCCATCGCCCAGATGGCCGAACGCACAGATCCGCGTCCCGGGGCAGGCGGCGATGACCGCTTCGCCGGCGCGCTGGATGAACTCGCCCATGCCGCTGATGGGCACCGAGATATCGTTCTTGATGCTGGCCCCGGCCACTTTCTGGGCCGCCGGGATGGTGTTGCGCAGCCGCCAGAACGCCGCGGCGGTGGGGGCATCACCGGCGATGCGGTAGTCGCCGACGGCCGCAGCGGCCATGGCCTGTTCCAGCCGGCCGGCCAGGTCCACGTCCTCGGCGCTGCTGCTGGCTTCGACGAGCAGATACCAGGCGTGGGGCGCCGGCAGCGGGTCGAGACATCGCGCGTCATGGGCAAGGGCGTACTCGAGCGGCCGACGACCCATGAGTTCGCAACTGCTCAACGCATCGCCGCTTGCCTGGCGCAGCTGGCTGAACAACGCGATGGCGCGCTCGACGCTGTCCAGTCCGACAATGGCCGTGGCCCTTTGCCGGATGGCCGGAAAGAGCTTGAGGCTGGCGGCGGTGATGACCCCCAGGCTGCCCTCGGCGCCGATGAAAAGATCCTTGAGATCAAAGCCGCTGTTGTCCTTGCGCAGACGCTTGAGCCCATGCCAGATCCGGCCATCGGCGAGGACCACCTCAACGCCCAGGGTCAGATCCCGGGCGTTGCCGTAGCGCAGCACGTTCATGCCGCCGGCGTTGGTGGCCAGGTTGCCGCCGATCTGACAATCCGCCTCGGCGGCGTAGCTCAGCGGAAACAGCCGATCGACGGCCGCGGCGGCGGACTGGACGGCGCTGAGCCGGCAGCCGGCTTCTGCCACCAGGGTGAAATCCTCGGCATCCACCGAGCGGATGCGGTCGAGCCGCTCCAGCGAGAGGATGATGGCCTGCTCGTCCGGCCGCGCCGCCGCCCCGCCGCAAAGCCCGGTGTTGCCACCCTGGGGGATGACCGCCAGGCCGGCCCCGTGGCACGCCGCCACCACCCGGGCCACCGCCTCGGTGGTATCCGGCCGGATCACCGCCGCTACCGGGTGTCCGCCAAACCGGCCCCGCTGTTCGGTGAGATAGGGCGCCATCGCCCGGGCATCGGTCATCACCGATTCGGCGTCGAGGGTCTTGCGCAGTTGCGCGACGGTGGCGTTGGTCATGATGGCTCCCGTTGCCGATTCCTTCCATTGTACGGCGTGGATCGGCCTGCCGTCGCGGCGGTGAGCGTGTATCATGAGCCGGGTCAATCATTGGCTTTGAGGAGTGCCGGTCATGAGGTTCAAGACTGCCCGTTGGGCGCTTTTATCCGTGGTCTTCGCCGCCGCCACCGCCGGCGCGGATACCCTGGGCGTGGATCTGAGCAGCGACGCTGCCAAGCTGTCGTTCTTGCGGCCCCTGCCGCCCGAGGGGCTGGAGGCCGGCGGTGGGCTGATGATCCATGATGACGACGGCGAGATCATCGAGGCCGACCTCCATCTGGTCGACCGGCCCGAGCCGGGGCGCAACGCGCTGGTGCTCGGCATTGGCGGCAAGCTGCCGGTGATCATGGACGACCGGCGTGATGCCGACGGCGCCGCGCTTGCCATCGGCGGCAAGCTGCGCTGGACGCTGCCGCAGTACAACCGCGCGGCGGTGGCCGGCAACCTCTACTACGCGCCTTCGGCCACCAGCTTCAGCGACATCGACGGCTATCAGGAATATGCCGTCCGTGGCGAGTTCCAGATCCTCGAGCAGGCCAATGTCTTTGTTGGCTATCGCAACATCGAGCTGAGCTACGACGGCCGCTCCCGCGGTGGCGACCGGGATTTCGACGATGGCGTCTATGCCGGGTTCAACATCGACTTCTAACCCCGCGCGCCGCCGCCTCGGCGGCGTCCCGGGGTGGCTGCTGGGGCTGGTGCTGCTGGCCGGGCCGGCCGGCGCCTCGGCACCGGATCTGGCCGCGACGGTGTTGATGTACCACCACGTCGGCAACGCCGAGACGCCCAGCACCAGTGTCACCCGCACGCAGTTCGCGGCGCATCTCGACTATCTCGCGCGCAACGACTTTAACGTGGTCGATCTGGGCGAGGTGGTCGAGGCGCTGCGCACCCGCGAGCCGCTGCCCGATCGCACGGTGGCGATCACCTTTGATGACGGCTACGAAAGCGTCGGCCGGGTCGCGCATCCGATGCTGGCCGAGCGGGGCTGGCCGTATACGGTTTTCGTCAACACCCGGCCGGTGGCGGATGGCTACAGCGGCTATCTGACCTGGGCCGAGATGGCGGCCATGGCCGATGAGGGCGCCCGGTTCGCCAACCACTCCCACCGCCACGTGCCGCTTCAGTTGCGGCGGGATAATGAGGCCCGACCCCAGTGGCGCGAGCGGGTGGTCGATGACATCCAGACCGCCCAGCGCCGGCTGGTCGACCGGTTGGGCGAGGCCGTCCACCAGGATCCGCCGTTGCTGGCCTATCCGTTTGGCGAATACAGCATCGAGCTCATGGATGTCGTCGCCGAGCTCGGCTATGTGGGCCTGGGTCAGCATTCCGGCGCCATCGGCCGCCACAGCAACTCGCTGGCGCTGCCGCGCTTCCCGATGAATGAGCGTTACGCCGACATGGACGGGTTTGCCGTCAAGGTCGATGCCCTGCCCCTGCCGGTGGTCTCGCAGACGCCCCTCGATCCGGTGCGCGAGGCCGACGAGCTGCCCACCCTGACCGTGACCCTGGCGCCCGACGCGGCGATCCCCGAAGCCCGGCTCGCCTGTTTCTACCAGGACCAGCGCCTCGAGCCACGCTGGCTCGAGCCCGGGCGGCGCTTCGCCGTGCAGGCCACCGGCCGTCTGCCCGTCGGCCGCAGCCGTTACAACTGCACCGCGCCGGCCGGTGAGGGGCGTTTTTACTGGTACAGCCAGCTGTGGATCCACGGCGAGGCCGGTACATGAGCCCAGCGGGCCCGGTGCGTCTGCTGCAGCTAAGCGATACGCATCTTTTTGCCGACCCTGACAAGCGGCAGGCCGGGGTCAACGTCCGTGACCGCTTCAACCGGACGCTGGCCGCCATGAAGCCCTGGGCGGCTCATGCCCACGGGCTTTTGCATACCGGTGATCTGGTCCATGACGAAAGCCCCGCCGGCTATGATGATCTGGCCGCGCAACTGGCGACCCTGGGGCTGCCCGGCCGGGTCATCCCGGGCAACCATGATGACCCCCGGCAGATGGCCCGGGCGTTTGCCGGGCCGCTGATCACCACCGGCCGCAGTCTGGTGGTCGGGGACTGGACGGTGATCATGCTCAACACCCAGATCCCCGGCGCGGTCCCGGGGGCGCTTGCCGAAGGCGAGCTGGCGGCTCTGGATGAAGTGCTCGAGACGCTGACGACTCACCACGCCATCCTGGCCATGCACCACCCCCCCATCCCGGTGGGCACCCCCTGGCTGGATGCCATCGCGTTGCAGCGGCCGGCGGCGCTGCAGGCCCGGGTCGAGGCCGAGTCGCGCATTCGTGCGGTGCTGGTCGGGCATATCCACCACCCCGTGGACCGGCCCTGGTGCGGGGCGCGGGTGATCAGCGCCCCCTCCACCGCCGCCGATTTCTGCCCCGGTGCCGCCGACTTTACCCGGGGCGATGCGCCGCCGGGTTTCCGCTGGCTGGATCTGGGCCCGGGCGGTGAAATCGACACCGGTGTGGTCTGGGCCCCCCACGGCTAAAGCCCTTTCCCGTGGACGCGGCAGGCTTTAGGGTTGGGATCTGCAAACATTCTGACTTCGACCCAATCAATGGAGATGGCAATGGAATATCGCTCGTGGATGTGTGTGGTCTGCGGCTGGATCTATGAAGAAGAGGATGGCCTGCCCGAGGAGGGCATCGCCCCCGGGACGCGCTGGGAAGATATCCCGGATGACTTCGTCTGCCCGGAATGCGGCGCCGGCAAGTCGGATTTCGAGATGATCGAGATTTGACCGCCGCGGGTTCCATCACCGGGCTTTACGCGATCACCGCCCCGCGTCGGGCCGGCCAGTCCGGCCTGCTCGACGCCGCGGCCGCCACCCTCGGGGCCGGCACCCGGGTGCTGCAGTATCGGGACAAAAGCGATGACGCCGAGCGGCGACTGACCGAGGCCAACGCGCTGGCGGCCCTGTGTCGGCAGCATGGTGCGGCGTTCATCGTCAACGACGATATCGAGCTGGCCCTGCAGGTCAACGCCGATGGGGTGCACGTCGGTCGTGACGACGCCGGTGTCGCGCGGGCACGATCGGCGCTGGGGCCCGGCCGTGTGCTGGGGGTTTCCTGCTACGCCGATCTCGACCGGGCCGGGGCAGCGGTCGAGGCCGGTGCCGACTATCTGGCCTTTGGCAGTGTCTACCCCTCGCCCACCAAGCCCCAGGCCGGGCTGGCGCCGCTTGATATCCTTACCGAGGCCCGGCGACGCTTTGCCCTGCCGGTGGTGGCCATTGGCGGGATCACGGCCGATAACATCGGCGAGGTGACCGCTGCCGGGGCCGATGCGGTGGCGGTGGTGGATGCCGTATTCGGTGCCGACGACCCGCGGGCCGCCACGGCCGAGTTGATCCATCGCGGCTTTTCAACATAAGGACGCTACGACCATGAGCAGCCGATCCGAGACGCTTTTTGCCGAGGCCCAGCAGCATCTGGTGGGCGGGGTGAACTCTGCCGTGCGGGCATTCCGCTCGGTGGGCGGGACACCGGTTTTCATCCGCCGCGGCGAGGGCGCCTGGATCGAGGATGTGGACGGCAAGCGCTATGTGGACTACGTGCTCTCGTACGGGCCGCTCGCCATCGGCCATGCCCATCCCGAAGTGGTCGAGGCCATCGCCGATACCGCCGCCCGGGGCACCAGCTTTGGTGCCCCCACCGAGCTCGAGACCGAGCTGGCCGTCCAGGTCAAATCCCTGATGCCGGGCATCGAGCGCCTTCGCATGGTCAACTCCGGCACCGAGGCCTGCATGAGCGCCGTGCGGCTGGCCCGGGGCTATACCGGCCGTGACCGGGTGTTGAAATTCCGCGGCAACTACCACGGCCATGTCGATGCGCTGTTGGTCGAGGCGGGCTCGGGGGTGTTGACCCTGGGGATCCCCGGCTCTCCCGGGGTGCCGGCATCGGTCACCGAGACCACCCTGACCGCGCCCTACAACGACATCGATGCGGTCCGGCAGCTCTTTGCCGAGTATGGCGAGACCATTGCGGCGGTGCTGGTCGAGCCGGTGGCCGGCAACATGAACTGCGTCCCGGCCATGCCGGCATTCCTCGAGGGGCTGCGGGGCCTTTGCGATGACAGCGGGGCGCTGCTGGTCTTTGACGAGGTGATGAGCGGTTTCCGTGCCGCCCCCGGCGGAGCCCAGGCCGCCTATGGCGTGACCCCGGATCTCACCTGCCTGGGCAAGGTGATCGGCGGTGGCCTGCCCACCGCGGCGCTGGGTGGACGGGCCGATGTCATGGAATACCTCGCCCCCACCGGTCCGGTCTATCAGGCCGGCACCCTGTCGGGGAACCCGCTGGCAATGGCCAGCGGCCTTGCGACGTTGCGCAACCTCACCCGGCCCGGTGTGCATGCCGGGGCCGAGGCATGGACCGGGCGTCTGCTCGCCGGGCTCGAGGCCCGGGCCGAGGCCGCCGGCGTTGGGCTGACCACCACCCAGGCCGGCACCATGTTCGGGCTTTTCTTTACCGACAAGGACGAGATCGTCGGCTTTGAGGATGTCGCCGGCTGTGATGCCGATCGATTCAAACGCTTTTTCCACGGCATGCTCGAGGCCGGGGTCTATCTGGCCCCTTCCGCTTTCGAGGCGGGCTTTGTCTCGACCGCCCATGACGAGGCGGCGCTGGCCCATACCCTGGATGCCGCCGAGCGGGTCTTTGCCCATCTGTGAACGGGCCCTGGGGATTTGTTGAACCCATCCTGAACTTCCTCGCCGCTCACCCCGACTGGGTGGGGGTGGCGGTGGCGGTCATCGCCTTTGCCGAGTCCCTGGCGCTGGTGGGGCTGCTGGTCCCCGGGGCGGTGCTGATGTTCGCCGCCGGGGCCCTTATCGGCGGCAGTCATATGCCGGTGCTGCCGATTCTGCTCTGGGCCATGGCCGGTGCCATTGCCGGGGATGGGCTGAGTTTCTATCTGGGGCGGCGCTTTCGCGGCGAGCTCCGTCTGCTGCCGGTCATCCGCCGCTATCCGGGGGCGGTGAACCGGGCCGAGGCGTTGTTCCACCGCCACGGCGGCAAGAGCGTGGTGATTGGCCGGTTTGTCGGCCCGGTGCGTCCGGTGATTCCCGCCGTGGTCGGCATGCTGGGCATGCCGCCGGGGCGTTTCCTGCTCGCCAACCTGGGCTCGGCGGTGATCTGGGCGCCGGCGTATCTCCTCCCCGGTGTGGTGTTCGGGGCCTCGCTGGCCCTGGCGCTCGAGGTCATGGGTCGCCTGGTGGCCTGGATCGTGCTGGTGATCACCCTGTTCCTGCTGCTGCGCTGGCTGTTGCCGCGCATCGACCGGCCACTGCGGCTGGCCGGCCATCGCCTGGCCCGCGCGGTGGGCCGACAACCGCCCAGGGGCGTGGAGTGGGCCTGGCTGCGGCCATTGCATGCCGCCACCCGGGCGCTGCGATACCGGCGTGGCTGGTTCTGGTGGCTGATGCTGGCCGTGCTGGTGGCAAGCAGCGCCCGGGCGCTGCTCGAACCCGCGCCCATGGACTGGGAGCGCGGCATGGCCGCCGTCATCCGGGTCTCGGCGTCCGGCCTTGATGATGCCTTCTGGGCGGTCACCCAGCTGGGCGGTGTATTGCCGGTCATGCTGGCGACGCTGGCCCTTGCCGGGGTGGTGTGGCGGGTCGAGGGGCAACGGCGGGCGCTGCTGGCGCTGCTGGCGATGGCCGCCACCCAGGCCATCGCCTACGGCCTCAAGGCCTGGATTGGTCTGGCCCGGCCGCTTTCGCTGACCGAGACACCCGCGTTCGGGGCGGCGTTGCCGAGCGCCCACGCCGCGGGTATTGCGGTACTGGTCACGCTCTGGGTGGTGTTGTGGCCGGCCGCGCGGCCCATCTCGCGCAATCTTTTGCTGGCCATTGCCGGGCTGCTGACCGCCGCCGTTGCCGTGAGTCGTCTGGCGTTGGGGGTGCATTGGCCATTGGATGTCCTCGCCGGCATCGGCCTGGGCGTCACCCTGGGCGCGCTCCCGGTGGTGGCCCGCAGCCCCCGGGGCTCGGGCAATGGGTCGATGACGGCGGTGGCCGTCTCGATGGTGGTGCTGCTCGCCACCGCCGGGCTCACCCGGCAGCTTGGTTGGCCGGATCCGTTGGCGGATTATCCCGAACCGCCGGGCGCGCCGGTGATGACCGCGGCCGACTGGCTGGCCGGCGATGGCCCCCTGCCGCAGCGGCGATTGGCCATTCTGGGGCTTGAGGCGCCGTTTGACGCCCAGTGGTGGTCGGCGGCAACGCCACCGGCGGGTTTTCAACCCGACTGGCAACAACCGCCGGAATGGCGCTGGCAGACCCTGCTGCGCTGGGTCAGTCCGCGGCCCACACCCGCGCGCCTGCCGGTGCTACCGCGCTGGCACGCGGGCCGGACAGCCGCCTTTGTCCGTATCCGTCTGGGCGATGACCCGACCCGGCGCTGGGTGTTGCGGGGCTGGCCGGTGGCGCATGTCGAGCGCGGTCGGGTGTGGTTGCTGCAACTCGAGCAGGAGCGTATTACCGGTGGCTTGCTGCTCCCGCGTCTCGAACGGCAACGCCCGGACCGGACGGCGGTAATGCGGCTTTTGGACGCCGCGGCCGAGCGGGCCGAGCGGCGCTCGATTGCCGGGATCCGGCCGCCTCGTTATTCGCCGGCGACCGAGTCCTGGCCCCAGGGCGGGATCAGCGACTGATCAAGTCCCAGGCGGTCGAGCACCCGGGCGACGACAAAGTCCACCAGCTCGTTCATCGCCGCCGGCCGGTGATAGAAGGCCGGGTTGGCGGGCAGCATGACCGCCCCCATGCGGGTGAGCCGGAGCATGTTCTCGAGGTGGATCTCGGACAGGGGGGTCTCGCGGGGCACCGCGATGAGCTGGCCGCGTTCTTTGAGCACCACATCCGCCGCCCGCTCGATCAGTGCCTCACTGGTCCCGGCGGCGATCCGGCCCAGGGTGCCGGTGGTGCAGGGGCAGATCACCATCTGCCGGGGCGCCCCTGAGCCCGAGGCCACCGGCGCCGACCAGGCCTTGGCGCCAAACACCGTCAACTGCCCGTCATGGGCGCCGAAGCGCCGGGCCAGTGTGGCCGCCATGTCACTGCTTCGCGCCGGCAGACTGAGATCGTGCTCCATTTTGAGCACCAGCCGCCCGGCCTCCGAGACCATCAAATAGACCGGGACACCGGCGCCCAGGAGGCATTCCAGCAGTCGCAGGCCGTAAATCGCGCCCGAGGCGCCGGTGATCGCCAGGGTGATGGGTGCGTTGTTCATGGGGCATTGTCCTGTGTCTGTCGGGTCAATCCCTCGATGAGTCGCTCATGGATCCCACCGAAGGCCCCGTTACTCATGACCGCGATGGTATCGCCGGGTCGGCTGTCCTGCATGATGCCCGCCACCAGCGCATCCAGTCCGTCGGCCACGCGGGCGCGGGGGCCAAGATCGGCCACCGCGGCCCGGACATCCCAGTCAAGGGACGGGTCGGCCAGCAGATGGATCCGGTCGGCTTTCTGCAGCGAGCCACTCAGGCGATCGGCATGGACGCCTTCGCGCATGGTGTTCGACCGCGGCTCGACCACCGCCACCAGCCGCCGATCGGGTGCCGCGGTCTGCAGGGCCTCGAGGGTGGCGGCGATGGCGGTGGGGTGGTGGGCAAAATCATCCACCACCCGGATGTCGTTGACCTCGCCGCGCAGTTCAAGACGCCGCGCCACGCCCCGAAAGTCGGCCAGCGCTTCGGTCGCGTTTTCGATGGCAACGCCCACGTGGCGGGCCGCCAGGGTGGCCGCGGCGGCATTCATGGCGTTGTGGGCGCCTGGCTGTGGCAGGGGCAGGGGGTATTGCCCCAACTGCCACGCCCCGGCCGTGCCGTCCAGGCGCCAGGGGTGGTCGGGATGCCGGCCAAACACCACCCGGTCGGTCCAGCAGCCGGTGGCCAGCACCCGCTCGAGGGCGGGCTCATCGCCGTTGACCACCAGGCTGCCGTTGCCGGGGACGGTGCGGATCAGATGATGGAATTGCCGTTCGATCGCCGCAAGATCGGGGTAGATGTCGGCATGATCGAACTCAAGATTGTTCAGCACCAGGGTCCGGGGGCGGAAGTGGACGAACTTGGCGCGTTTATCGAAAAAGGCGGTGTCGTACTCATCGGCTTCGATGACAAAAAACGGCGCCTGACCAAGCCGCGCCGGGACGTCAAAGTTGGCCGGCCGGCCGCCGATCAAAAACCCCGGTGCCAGGCCGGCGGACTCCAGCATCCAGGCAAGCATCGCCGCGGTGGTGGTCTTGCCATGGGTGCCGGCCACCGCGATCACCCAGCGGTCGTGGAGGATGTGGCGGGCCAGCCAGGCCGGGCCCGAGGTGTAGTCGCGGCGCATCGCCAGAATGGCCTCCACCGCCGGGTTGCCGCGGCCAAGGGCGTTGCCGATGACCACCTCATCGGCGGCCTCGGCACTGGGCGATGGCGCATAACCGGTCTCGACGTCGATACCGGCGCGGGCAAGCACTTCGCTCATGGGCGGGTAGAGCGGCTGATCCTGACCGGTCACCCGGTAGCCGGCCTCTCGGGCGATCAGCGCCAGCCCGGCCATGAACGTCCCGCCGATGCCCAGGATATGGACGTGGCTCATGCGCCGGTCAGCCCGCGAACAAAGACACTGGCGCCAAACAGATAGACCAGCGCCAGGCCGACGGCAAAGCCCGTGGTCATGGACAATGCCGCGCGCAGGATGCGGCTGACCACGGCGATATTCCACAAAAGCAGCGCCAGGAAAAGCCCCGCGGCCAGGCCGTTGGTCTCGTTGGGCTGGCCAAGCCCCAGCAGCACCGGCAGGGCCACCGCCGAGATGATCGCATCGGTGCCGAAAACCGCGGTGGCGGTCTGGGTGAAACGCGCTGGCACGCCCCGCAGCCACAGGGCAACGGCAAGGAACGCCGCGTTGTAGGCGATCAACAGCAGGATCTGCACCAGCGGGTCCACCTCGGGGGTGTAGCGCTGGATGACCGGGTAGTTGATGGCCGCGGTGGCAGCGATGGTCCCACCCAGCAGGGCATTCGAGCAGGGCAACTCGTCGGGTCCGGCGCGGAGCAGGGCGATGCCCAGCAGGCGCTGCAGTGACGATGCGGATGTCTCGGCCATGGTTTCCTGCGCTCTTGCGGGCGGGGTTGAACCCGCCGGCGGTGTTGCGGTTGTATGCATGGTAACGGTTCACCGCGCCGCCGTCGCCACGGAGGTCAGGGATGCTGGACAAAGTCCTCGAAGAAGGGGTTCGTCACGGCTCGCTTGATTTTAGGGCTGCCGATGGCCGCCGCGGTCGTTATGGCGATGGCGAGCCGGTGGCCGAGGTGACACTGCATGACCCCGCCATCGAGCGGCGGCTTGTGGCCGACCCGGATTTCATGCTCGGCCAGACCTACATGGAAGGGGCCTGGAGCACGCCGGATCTGCGCACACTGCTGGATGTGTTGATGGGCAACTTCGCCCGACAGGCGCCGGGGCAGGGCCAGCGGGTGTTGCAGCCCGTTCTTCGCTTGTTGCAGCAGTGGAACCGACGGGCGGCCAGCCGGCGCAATGTCGCGCATCACTACGATCTTGATGAGTCGCTTTTCAGGCGGTTTCTCGACCGCGATCTGCAGTACTCCTGCGCCTATTGGGACGACGGGGTGGAAGACCTCGAGGCCGCCCAGGCGGCCAAGCGGGCGCTCATCCGCCGCAAGCTCTGCCTCGCGCCCGAAAAGACCGTGCTGGATATCGGCTGCGGCTGGGGCGGGCTCGCCATCGAGCTGGCGGAACAGGCCGGTGCCCGGGTGGTGGGGTTGACCCTGTCCCGGGAGCAGGCCCGGGTGGCCCGGCAACGGGTGGCCGATCGGGGGCTCGACGACCGGGTGGAGATCCGCATGCAGGATTACCGCGATGTGCCCGAGCGGTTTGACCGCATCGTCAGTGTGGGCATGTTCGAGCATGTCGGGGCGCGTTACTACGACACCTACTTCAACGCCGTCCACCGTCACCTGACCGCCGATGGCATCGCCCTTGTCCACACCATCGGCCGGACCGGCCGGCCGGGGGTGACCAACCCCTGGATTCGTCGTTACATCTTCCCCGGCGGCTACATACCGGCGCTCTCCGAGGTGGCCTCGGCGGTGGAGCGCCAGCAACTGCTCTGCAGCGACCTTGAAGTGCTGCGCATGCATTATGCCTACACCCTGGCGGCGTGGTTCGCCCGGTTCCAGGCGGTCCGTGATGCGGTCTGCCGCGAGAAGGGCGAGCGCTTCTGCCGAATGTGGGAGTTCTATCTGGCGGCCAGCGAGATGGCCTTCCGCCACCGCGGGCTGGTGGTCTTTCACTTCCAGCTCGCGCGGGATCAGCATGCCGTGCCCCGGACCCGGGATTATCTCTGGCAGCAAGGCCAACCGGTCAGTTGTTAGAATCGGCCCCGGATTGCAGGGGAGAGACATTCATGACCGCCAGAAACGCTTTTTATGCCCAGTCCGGGGGGGTGACCGCCGTGATCAACGCCACCGCCTGCGGGGTGATCGAGACCGCCCGCGCCCACCCCGAGCGGATTGGCACCGTCTACGCCGGCCGCCACGGCATATTGGGGGCGTTGCACGAGGCGCTCATCGACACCGCCGGCGAGTCGGCCGAGACCATCGCCGCGCTGCGCCACACCCCGGCGGGTGCATTTGGCTCGGCGCGCTACAAACTCAAGGGGCTGGAGGAAAACCGCGCCGAGTACGAGCGGCTGATCGACGTCTTCCGGGCCCACGACATTGGTTATTTCTTCTACAACGGCGGTGGTGATTCGCAGGACACCGCCCACAAGGTCTCGCAGCTCGGCGAGGCCATGGGCTATCCGATCCAGTGCATTGGCGTGCCCAAGACCGTCGACAACGACCTGCCGGTCACCGATACCTGCCCGGGATTCGGCTCGGTGGCCAAATACATTGCCGTGGCGACCCGCGAGGCGGGGCTGGATGTGGCCTCCATGGCCGAGACCTCGACCAAGGTGTTCATCCTCGAGACCATGGGGCGGCACGCCGGCTGGATTGCCGCGGCCTCGGCCCTGGCGCGGGAGGGCGAGGGCGATCCGCCCCATGTCATCCTGCTGCCCGAGGTGCCGCTGGATGAGCAGCGTTTCCTCGATCGGGTCCGCGAGAGTGTCGAGCGGTTCGGCTACTGCGTGGTGGTGGTCTCGGAGGGGGTGAAAACCGCCGACGGCCAGTTCCTGGCCGACCAGGGCACGCGGGATGCCTTCGGCCACGTCCAGCTGGGGGGCGTGGCGCCCACGGTGGCGGCCATGGTCAAAAACCATCTCGGCTACAAATACCACTACGCCATCGCCGATTATCTGCAACGCGCGGCGCGGCACATCGCCTCGGCCACCGACGTGGAACAGGCCTATGCCCTGGGCAAGGCGGCCGTGGAGCTGGCAATCGCCGGCGAGGATGCGGTCATGCCCACGATCGTGCGCGAATCCGACAGTCCCTATCGCTGGCACATCGGCCGGGTGCCGCTGGCCGAGGTGGCCAACGTCGAGGCCAGGATGCCGGCGGAATACATCGATGAAAGCGGCCTTTTCGTCACCGAATCCTGCCTGCGCTATCTGCGCCCGCTGATTGCCGGTGAAGACTATCCGCCCTACCGCAACGGCCTGCCCGACTATGCCCGTCTGGCCGGCCGGATGGTCGAAAAACGCCTGCCGGCATTCGGTGCCTGACCCGGGGGCGGGGGCTGCGTATAATCACGCCGGTTCACGAACCAAGCCTGCATCCAGCAACGAGGAGAGCGAAGCATGGCCTTTGAGGGAATCACCGCCGGCAAGGATCTGCCGGAAGACATCAACATCATCATCGAGATCCCGGCCAACGCCGATCCGATCAAGTACGAAGTGGACAAGGACTCGGGCGCCGTGATGGTGGACCGGTTCATGGGCACGGCCATGCACTACCCGGCCAACTACGGCTACATCCCGGACACCCTCTGCGGCGATGGGGATCCGCTCGATGCGTTGGTGGTCACCCCCTTTCCGCTGGCGGTAGGCTCGGTGATCCGCTGTCGTCCGGTGGGGGTGCTGGAGATGTCCGACGAAAGCGGCGAGGATGCCAAGCTGCTTTGCGTGCCGATCAGCAAACTCACCCCCATCTACGATCATGTCCAGGCCCCCGAGGACCTGCCGTCGCTGCTGCTCGAGCAGATCAGTCATTTCTTCGAGCACTACAAGGATCTCGAGCCCGGCAAGTGGGTGAAGGTCAACGGCTGGAAGGGGCATGACGCGGCGGTCGCCGAGATCGAGGATTCGGTCAAGCGGTTCAACGGGTAACCGCGTGGTCAAGCTCACCAAAATCTATACCCGAACCGGGGATGCCGGTCACACGGCGCTGGGCGACGGCAGCCGTGTGGCCAAAACCGATCTGCGGGTCAATGCCTACGGCACGGTGGATGAGTTGAACGCCCTGCTCGGGATCTGCCGGCTGCACGCCGGCGGTGATCTGGACGCGGCGTTGATGCGCATCCAGAACGATCTTTTTGACGTGGGGGCCGATCTTTGTACCCCCGAGCAGGAGGATCCGCCCTTCGAGCCGCTGCGGGTGACCGAGCCCCAGGTGGAATGGCTGGAGGCCGAGATCGATCGCATCAACGCCGGCCTCGAGACGCTGCGCTCGTTTGTCCTGCCGGCCGGCAGCCCGGCGGCGGCGCACCTGCATCATGCCCGCACCGTGGCGCGTCGGGCCGAGCGGGATTCGGCCGCGCTGGCCACCGCCGCGCCCATCAACGAGACGGTGCTTCGCTATCTCAACCGACTCTCGGATTATCTGTTTGTCCTCGCCCGCGAGGCCAACCGCGAAGCCGGCGGTGATGTCCTCTGGCAGCCCGGCGAACATCGCGGGCCGTGAGTGACTGGCAGCTGAGCTTTCCACTGCCGGCGGCCGATGCTGACCGGGCCGAGACGGTGCTCGAAGCCCATGGCGCGACGGCGATCAGCCTTTGTGAGGCGGCCGGGGCGACGGCGGTGCTCGAACCGGCCCCGGGCGAGACCCGTCTGTGGGATGCCATGCGGGCCGAGGCGCTGTTCGGCGCGGACGTCGACCGGGCGGCGGTGACTGATGCCATCGCCCGGGTCCTCGATCTGCCGCCGACCGAGCTCAAGTGGGCACCCATCGAAGCGCGCGACTGGGAACGGGTCTGGCTGGATGACTTCAAGCCGCTGGATTTTGGCCATGGCCTCTGGGTGGTGCCCCACGGCATGACACCGCCGGCGTCGGCGACCATCCCCGTCCGGCTGGATCCGGGGCTGGCCTTTGGCACCGGCACCCACCCCACCACGGCGCTCTGCCTCGAGGCGCTGGCGGCGGCACCGCCTGTGGGGCAAACGCTGATCGACTATGGCTGCGGATCCGGCATCCTGGCCGTCGCCGCCCTCAAGCTGGGCGCCCGCCGGGTCATTGCCATTGATAACGATCCCCAGGCGCTGACCGCCACCCGGGACAATGCCCGGGCCAACCAGGTGGCCGAGGCCATCGAGACCGGTCTGCCGGGCCATGATCTGCCGGTGGCCGACGCGGTGGTGGCCAATATCCTGGCCGGTATCCTCAAAGAGCTGGCGCCGGTTTTGACCGATGCACTGGCGCCCGGCGGGCGTTTGCTCATGAGCGGGGTCCTTGCCGATCAGGCCGAGGCCGTACGCCGGGCCTACACCCCGGCCATTGATTTTGTCGATGACACCCGGCGCGACGGTTGGATCTGTCTGCGTGGACACCGGCGGTTGTCTTGACCCATGCGCTTTAACGCAGCGGGGGTTGTGGTTATGATCCCGGCTTCGCGCGAGGAATGAACGCCATGTCGGACCAATCACCCAAACATAGTGCCGATGTCGGCCCCATCCGGGCCTGCGTTCGTGACACCCTGAGTGATTATTTTGAAAAGCTGGATGGCCACCACTGCCGCGATCTCCACCGCATGGTCATCGAAGAGGCCGAGCGGCCCCTGCTCGAGGTGGTCATGCAGATCTGCGAGGGCAACCAGACCCGTGCCGCCGAGACCCTGGGGATCAATCGCGGGACCTTGCGCAAGAAGCTGCGGCACTACAATCTCGAAGACTAACGCGGGTCATGCCCCGGGGAGTCCCCATGACGACTGTCGATCGCCCGATACCGGTGCGCCGGGCGCTTTTGAGCGTCTCGGACAAGACCGATATCGAAACCCTGGCCCGGGCGCTGAATGACGCCGGCGCCGAAATCCTCTCCACCGGGGGCACCGCCCGGCTTTTGACCGAGGCGGGCATTCCGGTCACCGAGGTGGGCGATTACACCGGGTTTCCCGAGATCATGGCCGGCCGGGTCAAGACCCTCCACCCCCGGGTGCACGGCGGGCTGCTGGGCCGTCGCGGCGAGGACGAGGCGGTCATGGCCGAGCAGGACATCCCGCCCATCGATCTGCTGGTGGTCAACCTCTACCCCTTCGAGGCGGTGACCGCCGACCCGGACTGCAGTCTGGCCACGGCGATCGAGCATATCGACATCGGCGGCCCGGCGATGTTGCGGGCGGCGGCCAAGAACCACGCCGGTGTCGGGGTGGTGACCGATCCGTCACAGTACTCGGACGTGATCGACGCCCTGGGCGGTGACGGGCTCAGTGCTGCACTGCGTTATGAGCTGGCGGTGGCGGCGTTCAACCATGTCGCCCGCTATGACGCGGCGATCAGCAATTATCTCTCGGCCCGATCGGCCGATGGTGAGCGCGCTGACTTTCCCGCCCAGCTCAACGCCCACTGGCAGCGGATCGATACCCTGCGCTATGGCGAAAACCCCCATCAGCAAGCGGCCTTCTACCAAGAGGCGGCCGCGCCGGCCGGCAGCTTTGCCAGCTACCGGCAATGTCAGGGCAAGGCGCTTTCCTACAACAACCTCGCCGACGCCGATGCCGCCTGGGCCTGTGCCGCGGCCTTCGAGGCCCCGGCCTGTGTCATCGTCAAACATGCCAACCCCTGCGGGGTGGCGGTGGCGGACAGCCTCGAGCAGGCCTACCAGGCCGCCTTCGCCACCGATCCCACCTCGGCGTTTGGCGGGATCATCGCGTTCAACCGGCCGCTGGATGCGGCCACCGCCGAGGCCATTATCGCCCGGCAGTTTGTCGAGGTGATCCTGGCCCCGGCGGTGGCCGACGAGGCGCTCGCCATTACCGGCCGCAAGCAGAATCTGCGGGTGCTCGAAATCCCCCACGGCCCATCGACGCCCGGGGGCTGGCGGTTGCAGCCCATCGGCGGCGGGGTGTTGGTACAGTCCCAGGATGCCGCACTCTACGGCGACGATGCGTCCCTGCGCTGTGTCACCGAGGCCGCCATCGACGACTCGCTTCGGGCGGATCTGGATTTTGTCTGGCGGGTGGCCAAGCATGTGAAATCCAACGCCATCGTCTATGGTCGTGAGGGTCGGACGCTGGGGATCGGGGCGGGGCAGATGTCGCGGGTGGACAGCGCCCGCATCGGCGTGCGCAAAGCCACCGATGCCGGTCTCTCGCTGGCCGGGGCGGTGCTTGCCTCGGATGCCTTTTTTCCGTTTCGGGATGGGGTCGATCAGGCCGCCGAGGCCGGGGTCCGGGCCATTGTGCAGCCGGGCGGCTCCATGCGGGATGACGAGGTGATTGCCGCGGCCAACGAGCATGGCATCGCCATGGCGTTCACCGGCATGCGGCATTTTCGCCACTGATCAACGGTCCACGGAACCGGGAGGGGAGATGGATATTCTGGTGATCGGCAACGGTGGGCGCGAGCATGCGCTTGCCTGGCGGCTGGCCCGCTCGCCGCGGGTCAACCATGTGCATGTGGCCCCGGGCAATGCAGGCACGGCCCTCGAGCCGGGGGTGAGCAATGTCAATGTGGGTGTCGAGGATATCGACGGGCTGCGCGCCGTTGCCCAGCGTCTGGAGGTGGCCATGACCGTGGTCGGCCCCGAGGCACCCCTGGCCGCCGGGGTGGTGGATGCCTTTGCCGCCGCCGGCCTGCCCTGCCTGGGGCCCGGCCGGGCCGGCGCCGAGCTGGAGTCGTCCAAGGCCTTCGCCAAAGATTTCTTTGCCCGTCACCACATCCCCAGCGCCGCCTACCAGACCTTTGATGATCTGGACGAGGCGCGGGCCTATATCGAGGCGCGCGGTGCGCCGCTGGTGGTCAAGGCCGACGGTCTGGCCGCGGGCAAGGGGGTCACCGTGGCGCGCACCCTGGATGAGGCGCTCCTCGCCGCCGAGGAGATGCTCTCGGGCGCCTTCGGCGCGGCCAGCGAGCGCATCGTGGTCGAGGATTACCTCGAAGGCGAGGAGGCGAGTTTCATCGCCCTGGTGGATGGCGAGACGGTGCTGCCGCTTGCCACCTCGCAGGATCACAAGGCCCGGGACGCCGGCGACCAGGGGCCCAACACCGGCGGCATGGGCGCGTATTCGCCGGCCCCGGTGATCGACGATGCCGTCCACGCGCGGGTGATGGACGAGGTGATTTACCCCACCGTCCGGGGCCTGGTGGCCGAGGGACGTGGCTATCAGGGGTTTCTGTATGCCGGGCTGATGATCGATGCCGACGGGGCGCCCCGGGTGCTCGAGTTCAACGTCCGGCTCGGCGACCCCGAGACCCAGCCCATTGTCATGCGCCTTGCCAGCGACCCGGTGGCGCTTTTCGAGGCCGCCCTGCAGGGCCGGCTCGCCGAGCAGTCGGTGGCATGGGATCCGCGGCCGTGCCTGGGGGTGGTGATGGCGGCAGCCGGCTATCCCGGGGTCTATGACAAAGGCGCGGTCATCCACGGCCTGCCCGATGCGGCGATCCCCGATCGCAAGGTCTTTCATGCCGGCACCGCCCAGAACGCCGAGGGCCAGGTGGTGACCGCCGGCGGTCGGGTGCTCTGCGCCTGTGCGTTGGGTGAGGATATCGTCGCCGCCCAGCAGGCGGCCTACGACCTGGCCGGGCAGATCCACTGGGAGGGCGCTTTCGTGCGCACCGACATCGGCCATCGGGCGGTGACCGCCGCCCTTAAAGGAGGCTCGTCATGACCCTTGCCTACTGGTGCATCCTCGCCGCGGCGCTGATCCCCTTTGGGTTTGCCGGTGCGGCCAAATCGGCCGGGCAGTTCGACAACGCCCGGCCCCGGGCCTGGCTTGCCAACCTCGAGGGCTGGCGGCAGCGGGCCAATTGGGCGCAGATGAACAGTTTCGAGGCCTTCCCGCCCTTTGCCGCCGCGGTCCTGGTGGCCGAGCAGCTGGATGCCGGCCAGGGCTGGGTGGATGGCCTGGCGGTGGCCTTTGTCGTCCTGCGGGTCGGCTATGGACTGGCCTACATTGCCGATCGGCCGATGCTGCGCAGCCTGTTGTGGACCGCCGCGTTTGCCTGTGTGGTGGGGTTATTCATCGTCGCGGCGCTCACCGGCGCCTGAGCCGCGCGGGCCATGGGGGCGGGTGGCGAGAAACACCACCACGCCGGCCATCACCGCCGAGGCGGCAAGTCGGGCATAGAGGGGTTCGACGCTGACCCACATCCACACCCAGCTCAGTGCCACCAGGATCAGCGCGGTCACCTTGGCCCGCGGCCGGATGGCGCGATGATCGCGCCAGTCCCGCAGCAGCGGTCCAAAGCGCGGATGGCTGTAGAGCCAGGCGTGAAGCGCCGGCGAGCTGCGCGAGGCACAGAACGCCGCCAGTAACAGAAATGGCGTGGTCGGCAGCAGCGGCAGCACCGCCCCGACGCTGCCCAGGCCGACAAAGAAAAGCGCCAGCGCCAGCCACAACCGCCGTATCAACTGCTGCCGCAGCCCCGCCCCGGGCCGGTCTGCTCCGGTGGTTGGCCTTTTGCCGTGCTCACTCAATCCTGTCTGCTCCCAACGGGCCCGGTGGCTGATCCATATCAAGGGGCGCTGTGCCGATACCCGGTATCGTCTGACCATTGCAACACAACAGGGTTAGGCTGCCATGGCCGACAATCTGATGCTCGACCGCGAGCTGCTGCAGCGCTACGACGTCACCGGCCCGCGGTATACCTCGTATCCCACCGCCGCGCAGTTTACCGAGGTCTTCGACGCCCAGCGATATCGCCAACGGGTCGAGGCCAGCAACGGCGATCCGATGCCGCGGCCGTTATCGCTGTACGTGCATGTGCCGTTCTGCCGGACGGTCTGCTTTTACTGCGCCTGCAACAAGGTGATTACCGCCAACTACCGCCGGGCCGAGCGTTACCTCGACCGACTCATCGACGAGCTTGACCTGCAGGCGGCGCTGTTTGACGACGACCGACCGGTGGAGCAGCTGCACCTGGGCGGCGGGACCCCGACCTACTTTAGCGATGACGATCTCGCCCGGTTGATCGATGCCATCGCCGAGCGTTTTCCCCTGGCCGATCCGTCGCGGCGCGAGTTCTCCATCGAGGTGGACCCGCGCACGGTGGATCGGGCGCGGATCGCCGGCCTCGCCGAGCTCGGCTTCAATCGGCTGAGTCTGGGCGTGCAGGATTTTGACGACGATGTGCAAAAGGCCATCAACCGCATCCAGGGGGTCGAAGATACCGCCGATGTGGTCGCCGAAGCCCGGGCCCGGGGGTTTCACTCGGTCAACCTCGATCTGATGTACGGACTGCCGCTGCAGACACCGGCCAAGCTGGCCCGCACCCTGGATGCGGTCATGGCCATCCGGCCCGACCGGATCGCGCTCTACAACTACGCCCATATGCCGCAGATGTTTCGTATCCAGCGCCAGATCCGCGAGGACATGCTGCCGCCGGCGGATGTCAAACTCACGCTTTTGATCGAGGCCATGGAGCGGCTCGCCCGCGATGGCTACCAGTATATCGGCATGGACCACTTCGCCCTGCCCGACGATGAGCTGGCCCGGGCCGCCCGCGACGGGACGCTGCATCGTAACTTCCAGGGTTATGCCACCCGCCCGGATCTGGATCTGATCGGGCTCGGGGCATCGTCCATCGGGCAGATCGGTGATGCCTACATGCAGAACAAACGCGACCCGGAAGGCCATGCCGAGGCGCTGGCCGCTGGTCGTCTACCCATCTGGCGGGGCGTCGAGCTGTCGGCCGATGATCGCCTGCGGCGGGATGTCATCCAGGCCGTGATGTGCCGGGGACGGGTGGATTTTGCCGCCATCGAGGCACGCCACGGCATCGTTTTTCGGCAGTACTTTGCCGATGCCCTGATGGCGCTGCAGCCGCTGGTCGATGATGGATTGGTGACGATCGGCCGGGACGAGCTGGCGGTCACCGAGCGGGGCCGGTTCTTTTTGCGCAACGTCGCCATGCCCTTCGACGCCTATCTTGCCGAAGCCCGTGGCGAGCGGCGGTTCTCGCGAGTGATCTGAGCCCATCCAGGCGCGCCCGTCGGTGCGCCAACGTCAGGCCGTCCCGCCCTCGGGCTCATGAGATCCGCCGTCATCCCGACCCCGGGCGGGCCGCCGTCAGGGCGGATCAAAATCGCCCGAGGGCGGGACGGCCTGTCGCCTCCAGCCTCGGGTTATTGCCCCATCGACTCGTGATCGTGGCCCATGCCGTCTGCGCCCATGGCCGTGGGCGAGCGGACCTCCACGGTGATGGGTAGATCGCCGGCGCGCTCGAGCTCGAGGATGATTTCGTAGGTCTCTCCCTCGGTCAGAGCCCGCTCCAGGCCCATGAGCATGACGTGACGGCCGCCGGGTTCGAATACCAGTTCGCCGTTGGCCGGCACGCGCACCGTTGGCGTGTGCACCATGCGGGCGTTACCGCCTTCTTCGATGGTTCGATGCAACTCCACCCGCGGCGCGCGGTCGCTGCGCACGCCGATCAGTCGGTCGCCGCGCTCGCCGGTGTTGATCAGATGAAAATAGGCCCCGCCGGTGCCAAGGCCCGGGGCGGTGGCCCGGGACCAGGCCCCCTCGACGCGTATCTCGGCACTGACCGCCGTGGCCATGCCCGCCAGCAGGATCAGGGTGATCAGTCGCAGCGGCGTTGCCAGTGTGGCTTTCATCATGGATGCCTCTTCGAAGTGGGGTTAAGCGGTTGGGGGGTGTCGCCCTGGCGCAGGGTCAGCATGGGCCAGCCGCGGGCCTCGGCCTCGGCGGCCAGCACCGGGTCGGGGTCCACGGCCACCGGATGGTCGACATGCTCGAGCAATGGCAGATCGTTGCGCGAGTCGCTGTAGAAATGGGCCGCCTCGAGCATGGCCGATTCGCGGTCCAGCCAGTCCTGCAGCGCGGTGATCTTGCCCTCGCGAAAGGTCGGCGTGCCTTGATGTCGGCCGGTGAAGGCGCCATCGGCAAATTCCGGCTCGGTGGCGAGCAGTACCGGGATGTTGAAAAGCGCCGCGATCGGCTCGGTGACAAAGCGGTTGGTGGCGGTAATGATCATCAGCCCGTGCCCGGCCTGCCGATGGCTTTCCACCAGCTGCCGGGCGGCCGGCAGCACCCGGGGGCGGATGTGGGTGTCGATGAACTCGGCCCGCCAGGCCAGCAGGGTGTCATGGGGGGTGGCGGCCAGCGGGCGCAGGGCAAAGCGCATGAAGGCATCGATATCGAGCTCGCCGCGCTCGTAGGCATCCATGTAGCGCTGGTTTTCGGCTTCAAAGCCTTCGCGGGCCACCGCACCCTTGTCCATCAGGTGCTGTCCCCAGAGGTAATCGCTGTCACCGCCCAGGAGGGTGTTGTCGAGGTCAAAGATCGCCAGTTGCACGGTTGGTCCGGGGTGATGAAATTGCCGCTGGATTGTCCTATGTGGAAGAATGAGGCACAAGCAATGGGCAACACGGGTTTCATAAGTGATTGACGCGCAGGGTTTTCGCCCCAATGTCGGCATCATTCTCGCCAATGATGCGGGCGAGCTGCTGTGGGCGCGTCGTATCGGCCAGAACGCCTGGCAGTTTCCGCAAGGGGGCATTCAGCGCGACGAAAGCCCCGAAGCGGCCCTCTATCGCGAGCTCCACGAAGAGGTCGGTCTGCGGCCGGCCGACGTGGCGGTGCTGGGCGCCACCCGGGGGTGGCTTCGCTACCGACTGCCGCCTCATCTGATCCGGCGGCGTCAGCGGCCCACCTGTATTGGCCAGAAGCAGGTCTGGTTTCTGCTGCGGCTGGTCGCCGACGAGGCCCGGGTGCAGCTGGATGCCAGCGCGGATCCTGAGTTTGATGCCTGGAACTGGGTCTCGTACTGGCACCCGTTATCGCAGATCGTTGCGTTCAAGCGTGATGTCTATCAAAAGGCGCTTGAGGAACTGGCGCCGGTGCTCTTTCCGCAGGGGGCGCCGCGCCCGCCCGCCGATCCCGGGCCGGGGCAGCCACCGGCGGTGGACGCGATCAGGCCCGGGAGCTGACCCGCACGATCACATCCACCCCTTCAATGGACTTGCCGGACGGCGGTGTCGGCAGGGCACCCACCGCCACGCCATCGGCCGGGATGTCCTCCATCTCGCCGGTATCCTCATCAAGGAAGTGATGGTGCGGGTGGACGTTGGTGTCAAAGTAGATGCGGCGCGGGTCGGCCAGGATCTCGCGCAACAGCCCCGCCTCGGTAAACTGATGCAGGGTGTTGTAGACGGTGGTCTGTGAAAGCCGCATGCCCGCGTTAATGGCCTCGGCGTAGAGCTCTTCGGCGGTGAGGTGGCGTTCTCCTGCGCCAAAGATCAGCTCGGCAAGCCCCATGCGCTGTCTGGTTGCCCGCAGCCCTGCCCCCTGGAGCAGGTCGCGGATATCCGCTGTGCTTTTCTCGCGTGTCATGGCCATACTTCCGTTAATACAGGACCAATTAAGTACACTTTACCGGAACATCCCCGTCGGTGGTAGTCCATCATGCCCAGGGCTTTAACTCCACCAGCAACACCACTGCGATCAGCACGATCACCGGCAGCTCGTTGAACCACCGATACCAGACGTGGCTGCGCGTGTTGCGGTCCTCGGCAAAGGCGCGAAGCAGGCGCCCGCAGTACCAGTGATAACCCACCAGCGCCGCCACCAGCAGGATTTTGACATGCAGCCAGCCCTGTTCCAGCCAGAAGGGCTGCAGCACGATCAACAACACCCCGAGGCCGACGGCGACCACCGCGCTGGGGTTCATGATGCCGCGGTAGAGCTTGCGCTCCATGACCTTGAATCGCTCGCGGCTGGGCGCGTCCTCGGCCATGGCGTGGTAGACATAGAGCCGCGGCAGATAGAAAAGCGCGGCAAACCAGGTCACCACGCTGATGATATGAAACGACTTGACCCAGAGCGCAATCACGATGCCTGCGCCTCATCGAGCATGCCGCGGATCTGCGACTCCACCGCGTCAAAATCGAGATGCCCGATGCGCTGCCAGACGATCTGCCCGGCCGGGTCGATCAGCACGGTGGTGGGGGTGACCCGGACATTGTCAAAGGCCCGGGCGATGGCGCCTTCGTTGTCCAGCACGATCTCGTAGGGCAGCGCCCGACGCTCGACCAGGGCCCGGACCTGATCCGGCGGGTCGTAGGCCATGGCCACGCCCAGGATGCTCAGGCCACGGTCGGCGAGTTTTTGATGCAACGCGACCAGATCCGGCATCTCGGCGATGCAGGTCGTGCAGGTGGTGGCCCAGAAGACCACCATCACCGGCCCGCCCCGGTAGTCGCTGAGCGCCGCCGACTCGCCCTCGAGGGTGGGCAGTGTGACGGCCGGCGCGGGTTCGCGGGCCGGCGGGGCCAACCAGACATAGCTGACCATGGCGACAACGGCCAGGGCGATGACAGCGCCGAACCACTCCTTGCGCATTGGCTTGATCCTCCGGGGATGACGACTGGCCCAGTCTAGCAAGCCATGATCCGATGGGGGACGGCCATCGCCCGCCGTCTCTGGCATCATAAGGCGACCGATCCATGGCAAGAGGCAACCTATGGCGATTCGTGCAGGGATTGTTGGCGGCACCGGCTATACCGGCGTCGAGCTGCTGCGGCTGCTCGCCGCGCATCCGGGGGTGGACCTGGCGGTCATCACCTCCCGGGGCAAAGCCGGTGTGGCGGTCAGCGAGGTCTTTCCCAATCTGCGCGGTCATGTCGATCAGCCCTTTGTCGAGCCGGACGAGGCCGGCCTGGGCGAGTGTGACGTGGTCTTTTTTGCCACCCCCAACGGCACGGCCATGGAGATGGCCCCGGCGCTGCTGGATCAGGGGGTGCGGGTGATCGACCTGGGGGCGGATTTTCGCATTCGCGATCTCGAGCTCTGGTCGCGCTGGTATGGCATGACCCATCATTGCCCGGCGGTGGCCGCCGAGGCGGTCTATGGCCTGCCCGAACGCCACCGCGAGGCCATTCGCACGGCGCGGCTGGTGGCCAACCCGGGCTGCTACCCCACCGCGGTGCAGCTGGGGCTGATCCCGTTGCTCGAGGCCGGGCTGGTGGATACCCGACATGTGGTCGCCGACGCGAAATCCGGGGCCAGCGGTGCGGGTCGTCAGCCACGGCAGCACACCCTTTTGTGCGAAGCCGGCGAGAACTTCCATGCCTATGGCGCGGGCGGCCACCGGCATCTGCCCGAGATCCGTCAGGGCCTGGAAGAGGCCGCCGGCGGCGAGGTGGGGCTGGTGTTCGTCCCGCATCTTTTGCCCATGATTCGCGGCATCCATGCCACGCTTTATGCGCCGCTCCGCGACCCGGCGGTGGATCTGCAGGCGGTTTTTGAAACCCGCTATGCCGACGAGCCCTTTGTGGATGTGCTGCCGCCGGGCAGCCATCCCGAGACCCGCAGCGTTCGTGGCAGTAACATGGTGCGCATCGCCGTCCATCGGCCCGAGGACAGTGACATGGCGCTGGTCCTGGCGGTCGAGGATAATCTGGTCAAGGGTGCGGCCGGCCAGGCGGTGCAGAACATGAACCTGATGTTCGCCCGGCCCGAGACCGAGGGGTTGCTGGCCCCGGCGGTCCTGCCATGACCGCGCATTGACGTTGTCCGCAGCCGGGATCGAGAATGAACCAAGCCCCAACGGCAGGAGGACTGAAGATGACCGAGGTAGCCGAAGCGCAAGACCTGCTGGTCTTTAGCGACAGCGCCGCCGAAAAGGTGCGTCAGCTGCTGGATGAAGAGCACAACGACGCGCTCAAGCTGCGGGTCTATATCACCGGGGGCGGTTGCTCCGGTTTTCAGTACGGCTTTATGTTCGACGAAAACGAGGAGCCCGGCGACGCGGTGGTCGAAAACGGTGGGGTGACGCTGTTGGTGGATCCCATGAGCTCGGCCTATCTCGAAGGCGCCGAGATCGACTACGTCGAAGGCATCGAAGGGGCGCAGTTTGTCATCCGCAACCCCAATGCCACGACCACATGCGGGTGTGGATCGTCGTTCGGCGTCTGAGGTCGGGGTTTACGCAGGATAGATGGCGCCCAAGCGCACAGGGTGCGTCGCACCGGTGATCGCCTGCATATCCAGCGCCTCGCCTTGCATCGCCGCGCGGCCCAGCCAGGCAAAGCCCATGGCTTCGACATCCGTGACCGGCACCCCCAGCGCATCGCTCGACCGAACCGGCCATCCCGGCAGCCGCTGACGGATCCGGCCGGTCAGGTAGGTATTCAACGCCCCGCCACCGCAAAGCACCACGTCCCGGGCATCGTCCGCCCATGCCATGATCGCATCGGCGATGCTGCCGGCGGTGACATCCGCCAGGGTGGCCTGGACATCCGCCGGGGCTTCGTGGCCGCCAAGATGACCGGCGAGCCATTCGAGGTTGAAATGCTCAGGGCCGGTGCTCTTGGGCGGCGGCCGCTCGAAGTAGGGGTCGGCCAGCAAGCGTCGGCAAAGGCCGGCGTCCGGCCGGCCGCTCGACGCCCAGGCGCCGTCCCGGTCATAGGCCGCTCCGCGGTGGTGCCCGATCCAGCGGTCCATGAGCGTGTTCGCCGGCCCGCAGTCAAAGCCCTGCCGGATGCTTCCCCGGCCATCGAGCACGGTCAGGTTGGCGATGCCGCCCAGGTTGACCACCGCCCGTGGTCGGTCGCTGGCAAAAAGGGCGCGGTGGAACAGTGGGGCGAGCGGCGCCCCCTGGCCACCGGCGGCCATGTCGCGGCGGCGAAAATCGGCGATGACCGCCACCCCGGTGCGTTCTGCCACCCGGGCCGGGTTGCCGATCTGGCAGGTGGTGGCCGGGTCGTCGTCCGGGGCATGCCAGATGGTCTGGCCGTGCAGGGCAATCCCGTCGGGCAGGCGGGGGTCGTCGGCCGGCCGGAGCAGCGGTTGGGCGGCGCTGGCGCAGGCGTCGGCCACGGCCTGGTCGAGGCGCAGGACCTCGCCCAGTGGCGTGGTCGCGTCGACCCGGGCCAGGGCCTGTCTCAGCGTCGCATCATAGGCCTGGTGGTGTCGGCCGATGACCTGCATGCGGCCATGGTCCTCGAACCGCACCCGGACTGCATCCACCCCGTCCAGGCTGGTGCCGGACATCAGGCCGATGATGTCCATGCCCCTAGTCGTCGGCCCGCGCCAGCCGGGTGCCGCTCAAGGTGTCCAGGCGGGTGATCAGTGCGGCGGTGGTGCGCTCGAAATCAGCGCGATACCGCTCGGCGATGGGCTCGGCCTCGGGCAGATCGACGGTCCGCGGGTTGCGGTGGACGCCGTTGACCCGGAATTCGTAATGCAGATGCGGCCCGGTGGAAAGCCCGGTGCTGCCCACATAGCCGATGATCTCGCCCTGCTTGACCCGGTCGCCGGTGGATTGCCCCCGGGCATAGCTTCGCATGTGCGCGTAGAGAGTGGTGTAGCGGCTGCCGTGCTTGAGTACCACGGTCTTGCCGTAGCCGCCTTTGGTGCCGCGGTGGATGATCTTGCCATCCCCCGCTGCCTTGATCGGTGTACCGGGCGGGGCCGCATAGTCGGTGCCGCGGTGGGGGCGCTTGGTGCCGTAGACCGGGTGGACCCGGTTGGGGTTGAACTCGGAGCTCACCCGGGTGAAATCGGTGGGCGTGCGCAGAAAGGCCTTGCGCATGCTGCGTCCGTCGGGCGCGTAGTAATTGCTCTCGCCCTCGGCCGTTTCATACCGCAGCGCCCGGAATCGCTCGCCGCGGTTGATAAACTCCGCGGCGAGGATGTTGCCGTTGCGGATCTTCTCACCGTCGCGGTAGAGCTCTTCGTAGACCACGATAAATCGATCGCCGGCGCGGATATCCAGGGCAAAGTCGATATCCCAGCCAAAGATCCCGGCAAGCTCCATGATCAGACGGTCATTCAGTCCGGCGTCCAGTGCCGCGTTATAAAGCGAGCTTTTGATCGTGCCCTGGGCCTCGGCGGTGCGCCGCTGCAGGGTGGCGGTCTCGACAGTGACGTCGAACGCGCCCTCGCCGGTGTGCTCGAGCCGCAGTGTGCGGGTCTCGTCCATTCGATAGCGAACGCCGCCGAGCACACCGTTGTCGTCGATTCGCAGGTGGATGTTATCGCCGGGGTAGAGGCGGGTCAGCTCACCGGCCGGATCGCCGGCATTGACCACGTTGTGGACATCCCGCGGCGTCAGGCCGGCCCGGTCGAAGACCGCCGCCAGATTGTCGCCGCTGCCGACGGTGACCGTCTGCCAGGCCGCCGCGCTGTCGGCCGCAGTGGCCGCTGACCGGTCTTCTATTGCTGCGGCCTCGGCCTCGGTCTCGGCGGCCGGGCGCTCCATCACCGCTTCACGCAAAGCGTCGGCGTCGAGCGGGCGGCTGCGGGTGCTGCCCTGTGCCACTGCTGGCTCGGGCAGGGTCAGTGTCTTGACCGTCTGGGTGGCCGGTGAGTCGACCACCGCATCCGATGATGGCAGGGCCAGCCCGGCCACGATCATGGCGGCGCCAACGGCGAGCAGCAGATTCCGTCGGCGGGGATTGCCGAGGAAATCGTGGCAATGGCGGGCAGTTGCCGCCATGACTTCATGTCGGGTCTTCATGCCCGCGAACGATAGCCGCGCGGTCGGGCCCGGTCAATGTATCAATGCCATGCCGCTCGCAGCCCGGTCCGGTTTTGGATAGCCTATGGCGTTTTCACTATGCCGGGGGATGGGATGAGCAACGTGGATTCGGCGTTGTCGCTGCTGCGTCGTGGTGCCGAGGAGATCATTCGCGAGGACGAGCTTAAAGCGCGGCTTGGCAGCGGTCGGGTGCTGCGCATTAAAGCGGGATTCGATCCCACCGCGCCGGACCTGCACCTCGGGCATACGGTGCTCATCAACAAGCTGCGTCAATTCCAGACCCTCGGCCATCAGGTGGTGTTTCTCATTGGCGATTTCACCGGCATGATCGGCGATCCCACCGGCCGCAGCGCCACCCGCAAACCCCTGACGCCCGATGATGTGGCGCACAATGCCGAGACCTATCGCGAGCAGATCTTTCGCATCCTCGACCCGGCGCAGACCGAGGTGGTGTTCAACTCGCAATGGATGGGGCAGATGACGGCCACCGACATGATCCAGCTGGCCTCGCGTTACACCGTCGCGCGCATGCTCGAGCGCGATGACTTTCACAAGCGTTATCAGTCCAACCAGTCCATTGCCGTGCACGAGTTTCTCTACCCGCTTGTCCAGGGCTATGACTCGGTCGCGCTGAAAGCCGATGTCGAGCTCGGCGGGACGGATCAAAAGTTCAACCTGCTCGTCGGCCGCGAGCTGCAGCGCGAATACGGCCAGCCACCCCAGGTGCTGATCACCACGCCGGTGCTCGAAGGCCTGGACGGGGTGCAGAAGATGAGCAAGTCGCTCAATAACTATGTGGGCATCCGCGAGCCGGCTGGCGAGATGTACGGCAAGCTCATGTCGATCTCGGATGAGTTGATGTGGCGCTACTTCGAGTTGTTGAGTTTTCGGCCGCTGAGTGAGATCGAGACGCTGCGCGGTCAGGTGGCCGAGGGCATGAACCCGCGGGATGCCAAGTTCCAGCTCGCCGATGAGTTGGTGGGGCGCTTTCACGATGCCGAAGCCGCCCGCCGCGCCCACGAGGAATTCGTGGCCCGATTCCAGAAGGGGGCAATGCCCAGTGACATGCCCGAGCACGAGGTGATGGCCGAGGATGACCAGGGCATCGCGCTTGTCCCGTTGCTCAAGTCACTGGGGCTGGTGCCGAGTACCTCCGAGGCGCTTCGCATGATCAAACAACGGGCCGTGCGGGTGGATGGCGAGCGCATCGAGCAGCAGGATCTCAGTCTGGCCCCCGGTGGGCGCCACGTACTGCAGGTGGGCAAGCGGCGGTTTGCCCGCGTCAGCGTAAAAAAATCATGACAGAACGTTGACAGCCCCCGGTGATGCTGTAGACTTCGTCGTCTCGCTTCGGTGAGGTCATCTTTCGACGCAAAGTTGACGGGCAACGCTTTCAAGCAAAGCGCAGCCCCGGTGAGGTACCCCCTCATCATCAGGCCCCGAAAAGGGCTTGACCCAAGGCGGCGCACAGTTACAATGCGCAGCCCTGCCGGCCAAGACAGGCCCGGCGCTCTTTAACAAGATGGACCAGACAACTTGTGTGGGTGCTCGTGTCGGCATCACTGTTAACGCAGAGATATCGACTTAAGAGCAACCTCGTAAAACGAGTGTGCCTTGTGTCGAGCCAAGATTGGTCGGCTAAACCGACTATGACTCTTGAACTGAAGAGTTTGATCCTGGCTCAGATTGAACGCTGGCGGCATGCCTAACACATGCAAGTCGAGCGGCAGCAGGTCCTTCGGGATGCTGGCGAGCGGCGGACGGGTGAGTAACACGTGGGAATCTGCCCATCGGTGGGGGATAGCCCGAGGAAACTCGGATTAATACCGCATACGCCCTACGGGGCAAAGTGGACCTCTGATTTAAGTTCACGCCGATGGATGAGCCCGCGTCCGATTAGCTAGTTGGTGGGGTAAAGGCCTACCAAGGCTACGATCGGTAGCTGGTCTGAGAGGACGATCAGTCACACCGGAACTGAGACACGGTCCGGACTCCTACGGGAGGCAGCAGTGGGGAATATTGGACAATGGGGGAAACCCTGATCCAGCAATGCCGCGTGGGTGAAGAAGGCTTGCGGGTTGTAAAGCCCTTTCAGCAAGGAGGAAAAGCGTACGGTTAATACCCGTGCGTCTTGACGTTACTTGCAGAAGAAGCACCGGCTAACTCCGTGCCAGCAGCCGCGGTAATACGGAGGGTGCAAGCGTTAATCGGAATTACTGGGC
>CAJXSH010000008.1 GCA_913061005.1 uncultured Ectothiorhodospiraceae bacterium
GGGATTCGAACCCCCGGAGCCCGCTAGGACTCACCGCATTTCGAGTGCGGCGCTTTCGACCACTCAGCCACCTCTCCAATGGGCGCGGATTGTACATCATCCGCAGTGACGGGTGGAAACGCGGCACGGATTGCCCGGCGCGATCATCTGCGCCGGACGCGTTAAACTGGTGCGCGAGCGAGACGCCCAACGGAATCAACATGGACCAACGCGTTACCACCGACCTGCCAGCAGACGCCGCCTTTGGATTCAAGGCCTATGAGGCGATCCGGCACCGGCTGCCGGCCGCCCGCCGACAGGGCGCCTGCAATCGGGCGGAGCATCTGGGTGACATCGCCGATGGCTACGACATGATCCTGCTCGATGCCTACGGTGTCCTGAACCGGGGCATAGAACCGATCGCCGGCGTACCAGAGCGAATCCGTGCCCTGCAGGCGGATGGCAAGCGCGTCATGGTGGTCTCTAATGCAGCCGGTTTTGCCCATCGCACGCTCATGGAGCGATACGCGCGTCTTGGCTACGCCTTCGATGCCGAAGACGTGATCACCAGCCGCAAGACGCTGGTGCGTCAGCTCGAGCAGGAAGGTGCGCGCCATTGGGGCATGATCGCAGGCCGGCACTTTGGCCCCGACGAGTTCCCGCCCCTCGACTACCGCATGCTCACCGATGACATCGCCGACTACGATGCCGCCGAGGGATTCCTGCTGGTCGGGGCATCGGAATGGACACCGGCGCGTCAGGCATTGTTGATCGAAAGCCTCAAGCGCCGACCCAGGCCGCTTTATGTGGCCAACCCCGACCTGCTTGCTCCACAGCAAGTGGGCTACTCCACCGAGCCGGGGACCTACGCCCACCAGATCCAGGATGAGACCGGCGTCGAGCCGGTCTTCTACGGCAAGCCCTACGGCAACATCTTTGCCCTGGCCATGGAGCGGCTACAACACGAAACCGAACTCGATCCCGGCCGTGTCCTCATGGTTGGAGATACCCTCCACACCGATATCCTCGGCGGGCAGGCGGCTGGCCTGCATACCGCCCTGGTGACACGGACCGGTGTGCTGGCGGACATGGACATCGATGCCGCCATCCAGACCTCCGGCATTGCCCCCGACTGGATCCTCGACCAGGCCTGACACCCGTCTGCACTGCCTGACCGCCGAGGGTTCACCTGCTCAGCCATTGCAGTGAAAGATCCGCCACCAGGGGGCTCGTCGGTGGCAGGTCAAGGGTGATGGTGCCCACCAATCGCGGCTCGCCGCGCACGCGGGTTCGAATGCTGCGGCAGTCGCCGACCATTCCCTCGCTGACGATCTCGCCTTCGAACATGGTGCCGGACGGACTGGTGTTACGCAGCGTGGCGCCGATCGCTGCGCGTCCTTGATGGCTCAATCGAGCCAGGCGGGCCACGGTGCCGGTCCCGGTGGGGCAGCCCCAGAGGACACCCGGATGGCCGTACGTCCCGCCGATCGCCACCCAGGCACCGGGCGTCTCTTCGCGTTCTGGCCACATCCAGTGCAGGAACCGGGGCATTCCCACGTCCCCCAGCGCTGGGTGCTTGAGATCGAAATCGGCCTGCACCGCCTCGATCATTCGGGCGGCGAGGGCCAGGGCGTCGGCACTCCCCGCCTGCTCCGGCGCCAGGCCAACTGCATCGGCATCGACCATCACGTAATGGCCGCCACTCCAGACAAGGTCGTAGCCAACCGTCCCGGTCTCCGGCAGCTCGATCGACGCGTTGGCCCGGTGTACGAACGTCTCATCGCCCTCCACATCCACCGAGACCACCCGGCCGGCGGCCAGGGTGACATGGGCATCCACCCGTCCCCCGGGCGTCTCGAGCCGGACACACTGAACGCCGTCGTCGGTCTCGCGCGGGATCCGTCCGGTTTCGATAAGCGCACAGGCGGTCGCCATCGTATTGGAGCCCGAGAAGAAGGGATAACCCATCACCTCCATGATGATGAACCCGGCCTGGGCATCCGGATGGACCGCCGGGGTAATCAGATCGACGCAAAAAGCGGGAAGGCCATAGGGCGGCTCGATCAGCAAACGGCGCAGGCCGTCACCCGGCCCGCTCAGCCATTCCATGCGCTCGCGCAGGTTGAGCGCCGGATCCGTCGGGGCACCCGAGAAGACAACGCGATGGATATCGCTGCCGACAGCGACATCCACCCACTCAAGCCGACCGGCCGGGGCGGACGCATCGGCTGGACCGTCAACCCCGGGCATGGGGCGCACCGATCGATTCCCAGTGCCGGTCGGGAACCACCACCAGCTTGCCCACGTAATCCTTGTCCATGAAGTCGGTCTGCGCGCGGTGGAAGTCGGAAAGCCGATAGGTGCCATGCAAAAGGGGGCGGATGCGGCCATCGAGCACATAGCCGAGCAGCCGCCGAAAATCACTCCGCCGGCCCTGCGAAGAGCCATGCAGCTGGAGCTGCTTGAGATACATCGTGCGCAAATCCAGGTCGACGACCGGACCGGCAATGGCTCCGGCCGTGGTGTAGCGGCCTTCCGGGCGCAAAATGCGCAGCAGATCATTGAAATGCGGCCCCGCCACCAGATCGGCGACCACGTCGATGGCCTCGCCACCAGTGGCTTCATCGACCGCGGCCACCCAGTCTTCGGCGGCACGATCGACAACGGCTTCGGCACCGATGGCCTTAAGGGCATCGGCCTTGTCTTCGCGGGTCACGGCATAGGGGATGGCGCCACGGGCGCGGCATAGCTGGACAATGCCCGAGCCCACACCGCCGGAGGCGCCCGTGACAAGCACCCGCTCACCGGCCTGCACACCGGCGCGCTCGAGCATGTGCTCACCGGTCAGGTAGGCACAGCAGAACGTCGCCAGCTCGGCATCCGAGAGATCGGTCTCCACCGCATGGGCGTTGTCGGCGGGGACGCACTGGTACTCGGCATAGCCGCCGTCACGGCCGTGGCCGATGTAGTCGATATCCGCCAGGCTGTCGTCGTCGCGATTGTAGAGGCTGAAATCGACCACGACGCGCTCACCGATGCGGCTGCCGGGCACGCCCTCACCCACCGCCACGATCACCCCTACACTGTCGGTCCCCTGGATGCGCGGGAAGGTCAGCGTCGAGCGACCGCGCCGCCAGGTGGAGACCGCCTGCGGGTCGGTATCGCTGCCGTAGGCGCCTTCGCGTACCCAGACATCGGTGTTGTTCATGCCGCAGGCGTGGACCGCCAGCAGCACCTCGCCGGGGCCCGGCTCGGGGACCGGCACGTCGGTGCGGTAGTCAAGGGCGTCGAGCCCGCCATGACGGGTCAAAAGCACCGCGGCCATCGTCCTGGGAAGTTCTGACTGATTCACCCCTCGTTCACCCTCGTTTTGACTGGAAAAACGCCCGCAGAAGCGACCCACAGCGCGCCGCCTCGACACCACCGGTGATCGACAAATCATGATTGTGGCTGGGATGTTCGTGCAAGCGCATCGCACCGCCACATGCCCCGGTTTTGGGATCGTCGGCGCCGTAGACCAGTCGGCCGATGCGCGCGTGGATCATCGCCCCCAGGCACATGGGGCAGGGTTCGAGGGTGACATAGAGCGTTGTACCTGGCAGTCGATAAGCGCCCAGCGCCAACCCCGCGGCCCGCAGCGCGATGATCTCGGCATGGGCGGTTGGATCGTGGCTACCACGTGGCTGATTGGCCCCCTGGGCCACCACCTCGCCGTGCTTGACCAGCAAAGCCCCCACCGGCACTTCACCGGCGGCCGCCGCCTGCTCGGCAAGCGCAATCGCCTGTCCCATGAACCGCTGATCCTCAGCGGCTGTGGTTACTTGTGTCTGGCCAGTGTTCGCCACCCGCACCCCCCGAGGCCGTCACCCGGCCGGCCAGGCCCCTTGCGCCAGGCCTTTGAGACGAGTCACTCCCACTCGATCGTCGCCGGCGGCTTGCCGGATATGTCGTAGACCACCCGCGAGACGCCCTCGATTTCGTTGATGATCCGCCGCGAGACATGATCGAGAAAGTCATAGGGCAGATGCGCCCAGCGAGCGGTCATGAAGTCGATGGTTTCCACCGCGCGCAACGCCACCACCCACTCATAACGCCGGCCATCGCCGGTCACCCCCACGGACTTCACCGGCAGAAAGACCGCAAAGGCCTGGCTGGTCTTTTCGTACCAGCCGCTCTCGCGCAGCGCCTCGATGAAGATGGCGTCGGCCTGTCGCAGGCAATCGGCATAGGCCTTGTGGATCTCGCCGAGGATGCGTACGCCCAGGCCCGGGCCGGGAAAGGGGTGACGGTGGATCATCTCGGCGGGCAGCCCCAGCTCGAGGCCGATGCGGCGTACCTCGTCTTTGAAAAGCTCGCGCAACGGCTCGAGGAGCTTGAGGTTCATGCGCGCCGGCAGCCCGCCGACATTGTGGTGGGATTTGATGACGTGGGCCTTGCCGGTGCTGGCACCGGCCGATTCGATGACATCGGGGTAGATGGTGCCCTGGGCAAGCCACTGGATGTCATCGAGTTTGCCGGCCTCTTCGTCGAAGACCTCGATAAAGGTCCGGCCAATGATCTTGCGCTTGACCTCCGGGTCGGCCTCACCGGCCAGGGCGTCGAGAAAGCGATCCTCGGCATCGACCCGAATGACCCGGATGCCCATGTGGCGGGCAAAGGTCTGCATGACCTCGTCACCCTCGGCCAGCCGCAGCAGCCCATTGTCGACGAAAACGCAGGTGAGCTGATCGCCAATGGCCCTGTGGAGCAGCGCCGCCACCACCGAGGAGTCGACACCACCGGAAAGCCCCAGCAGCACATTCTCGTCGCCCACCGCCTGGCGGATGCGGGCGACCAGATCGTCGATGATGTTGCCGGCCGTCCAATCGCCCTTGCAGCCACAGACTTCGTGGACAAAGCGTGCCAGTATCCGCTGACCCTGCCGGGTGTGCGTCACCTCGGGATGGAACTGCAGCCCGTAGAGGCCGCGTTGATCATCGCCAATCCCGGCAATGGGCGCCGAGGGCGTGCTGGCGATGACCTTGAACCCGTCAGGAAGCTCGGCGACCCGATCGCCGTGGCTCATCCAGACATCAAGCAATCCATGACCCTCGGCATTGGTGCGATCCTCGATGTCGCTGAGCAGTACCGAATGCCCCCGGGCGCGCACCTCCGCATAGCCGAACTCCTTGGTGGACGAGGCCTCGACCGCGCCGCCCAGTTGGTGGGCCAGTGCCTGCATCCCGTAGCAGATCCCCAGCACCGGCACCCCGGTGGCGAAAACCGCATCATCCACCCGCGGGGTCTCATCGTTGTCCTCGTGCACCGACTCCGGCCCGCCGGACAAGATCACGCCGCGGGGGGCGAAGTCATGGATGGCCGCGCCATCCACATCCCAGGGACGGATTTCGCAATAAACGCCGGCTTCGCGGACGCGCCGGGCGATCAGCTGGGTGTACTGCGAGCCGAAGTCCAGTATCAGGATCCGCTCGTCATGGATGTCGCGGGTCATGGCCTCAATCGCTGCGGTAGTTGGGCGCTTCTTTGGTAATGCTCACGTCGTGGACATGGCCCTCGCGAACGCCGGAGTTGGTGATGCGGGCAAAGCGCGCCCGGGTACGGAAGGCGTCGATGCTCGCGCAGCCACAATAGCCCATGCTCGCCCGCAGCCCGCCCAGAAGCTGGTGGATGATGACACCAACCGGCCCCTTGTAGGGCACCCGGCCTTCGATGCCCTCGGGTACGAGTTTCTCGACATCATCGGCGTTTTCCTGAAAGTAGCGATCCGATGACCCCTGACTGCCGGCCATGGCGCCGATCGACCCCATCCCGCGATAGGACTTGTAGCTGCGTCCCTGGTAGAGCTCGACCTCACCGGGTGCCTCTTCGGTGCCGGCGAACATGCTGCCCATCATCGCGCAGTGGGCCCCGGCGGCGATGGCCTTGGCCATATCCCCCGAATAGCGGATCCCGCCATCGGCGATGATCGGCACATCCCGGCCCTGCAGCGCGGTGGCCACATTGTCGATGGCACTAATCTGCGGCACACCCACGCCTGCCACAACCCGGGTGGTGCAGATCGATCCCGGACCGATGCCCACTTTCACGGCGTCCGCGCCCGCCTCGACCAGCGCCGTCGCGGCATCGCCGGTGGCGATGTTGCCGCCAACCACCTGGACATCCGGAAAGTGTTTCTTCACCCAGGCCACCCGATCCATCACCCCACGGCTGTGACCATGGGCGGTATCGACCACGAGCAGATCCACCCCCGCTTCGGCCAGTGCCTCAACCCGCTCCTCGGTGCCAACCCCGGTCGAGACCGCAGCCCCGACCCGAAGCCGTCCCTGCTCGTCCTTGCAGGCGTTGGGGAAGTCCTCGGCCTTCTGGATGTCCTTGACGGTGATCATGCCGCGCAGCTGAAAATCGCCGTTGACCACCAGCAGCTTTTCGATGCGGTGGCGGTGAAGCAGTGTGAGGATCTCGTCGCGTTCGGCCCCCTCCTGGACCGTGACCAGACGGCCTTCCGGCGTCATCGCCTCGGTCACGGGCATATCCAGTCGGGTTTCAAACCGCAGATCGCGGCTGGTGACAATCCCCTTGAGTCGACGACCCTCCACCACCGGGACGCCGGAGATGCCGTGCTGACCCATGAGCAGCAGCACCTCGCGGATGCTGGCCTGGGGCCCCACGGTGATGGGCTCTTTGATCACGCCGCTTTCAAACTTCTTGACGGTGCGCACCTCGCGGGCCTGGGCCTCGATGTCCATGCTCTTGTGGACGACCCCGATGCCGCCCTGCTCGGCCAGCGCAATGGCCAGTCGGGCCTCGGTGACCGTGTCCATGGCCGCCGAGAGCAACGGGATGTTCAGCGCGATCTCGCGAGTGATACGGGTGGTCAGATCGACATCCTTGGGCAGGATCTCGGAGTAGTCGGGCAGCAGCAGGACGTCGTCGAATGTCAGGGCTTCCTGGGCAATCTGCATGGGGACGTCCTCATCTGGCAGCGATTGATTAACCGATCATTGTACTCGGACTGATACCCTTGTCGCCATGGACGCGCCCGCCGAAGCAGAGATTTACACCGTCAGCCGCCTCAACCAGGCCGTCCGGCAGCTACTGGAACAGGCTTTCCCGCTGATCTGGGTCGAAGGAGAAATCTCCAACCTGGCAAGACCGGCGTCGGGACACTGCTATTTCAGCCTCAAGGATGAAGCCGCCCAGGTCCGGAGTGCGCTTTTTCGCAACCGTGCCCAGCGGCTTCGATTCAGCCCCGACAACGGCCAGCGGGTGCGGCTGCGGGCGCGGATCAGTCTTTATGCCCCGCGTGGCGAGTATCAGCTGATCGTCGAGCACATGGAACCGGCCGGCGACGGCGAATTGCAACGCGCCTTTGAGGCGCTGAAAGCCAGGCTCTCGGCCGAGGGCTTGTTCGCCGAACAGGCCAAACAACCCATACCTGCCCTGCCCCGTCGCATCGGGGTCATCACCTCACCTACCGGGGCGGCCATCCGGGATGTGCTGAGCGTTTTGAAGCGACGTTTTCCGGCGTTGCCCGTGCTGATCTACCCGACCGCGGTCCAGGGCGATCACGCCGCGGCCGAGATGGCATCGGCGATTCGCCTTGCCAACGAGCGCGCCGAAGTGGATGTGCTTTTGATCACCCGCGGCGGGGGATCACTGGAAGACCTCCAGGCCTTCAACGACGAGCATCTCGCCCGGGCCATCGCCGCCTCACAGCTGCCGGTGGTCAGTGCCGTTGGCCACGAGGTGGATATGGCCATCACCGATTTTGTCGCCGACGAGCGCGCTGCCACCCCATCGGCGGCCGCCGAACGTCTCTCGCCCGATGGCACGGCCATCCATCAGCGCCTCGTCGATCGCCAGGCGCGGCTGGCAGGCACCCTGCAGCGCTTGCTCCAGCGCCAGGAGGAGCGGCTTTTGCAGCTCGGTCGTCGACTGGACTCGCAACACCCCGGGCGTCGGCTGCGCGACCGCAGTCAGCGGCTGGATGAGCTCGATCAAAGGCTGCGCCACGCGATGAACCGTCGGCTGCAGGGCCGTGGCGAGCAACTGGCAAGCGCCCGCAGGCGCCTACGGGCCGCCAACCCCGGCCAACGGGTGCGCGAGGGCCAGCGTCGGGTCGAGACACTGCGACAACACCTCGGCAGCCAGACCCGCGAAGCCATTACCCGCCGCCAGGCGCAACTCACCGCCAGCGCCCGGGCGCTCGAGGCGATGAGCCCACTGGCGACCCTGCAAAGGGGCTACGCCATTGTCCAAAGCCCCGAGGGGCACATCCTGCGGCGAGCCAGCGATCTTCAGCCCGGCGCCGCGATCCATGCACGACTGGCCAGTGGCCGGCTTGATGCCATCGTGCAGCGGGTCGATGACGACGAACGAACCGAGTGATCGGACAAAACCGTATGCGCGCTGGCTTGTTGCCCCGACACGGCACGCGCATCATGCCCACTTTCCCAACTCAGTTTCAGGGAACCCATGGATCTCAACACCGCGCTTTCTCGCTACGATCTGGACTTCGCCACCATCCAGACGCCCGCCGGCCTCGCTCGACTGGATGAGGCCTTTGTCAACGAGCTGACCGCCAGCGCGCCGGCCCTGGCCGAGGCGTTGAAAGCCTATCGGCAACGCGACGAGGATCTACCCGGCACCCAGAACAGCGAGCTGCTGATCAGCCTTGCCCCCCACGTCGAGGCCTTCCTGGGGCGGCTTTTCGGGATCGAGTCCGAACTTGCCGGACTGCGTGAATCCATCCTGGCCGAGGACGTGGTCATGCAGTTCAAGCAGGCCTACGTCCAGAAGCGCGTCAAAAAGTACCGCAAACCCATTGAATACAGCTTTGCCGAGCTGGATGCCGCGGTGCACGCCGGCGTGGGGCATATCGAAGGGGGCGACGAAGAGCGGGCACTGGCGCGGTTTGCCATGGCGTTGCTGGATGACGAAACCGCCAATGCCGAGGTCATCGAGACCCTGACCGCCTGGTGCAAGCTGGCCCGGCAGACGCCCGAAGGCCAGCGCCGGGTGGCCGGCTGGGCAAGCTTTCGACTGCCCGAGCGGGTCGATCACTTCGACCGCGTGCCCACCGAGTCCGTCGAGGTCGACGGGGTGACACGCCTTCAGGCCGACCCCGGGCAATGGCGTCAACGCGACGGGTTTTCACTCACCGATGCACGCATGACCCCAAGGGATGTGCAAAGCGAGGTGCATTACTGCATCTATTGCCACGATCACCAGGGCGATTTCTGCTCGCGGGGATTCCCGCAGAAAAAGGGCAGCCCGGATGAGGGTTTCAAGAAAGACCCGTTGGGGGTGACGCTGACCGGCTGTCCGCTCGAAGAGAAAATCTCGGAGATGCACGTACTGCGGCGCGACGGGTACAACCTCGCCGCCCTTGCCATGATCATGGTGGACAACCCCATGGTGCCGGCCACCGGCCACCGGATCTGCAATGACTGCATGAAAGGCTGCATCTACCAAAAGCAGGACCCGGTCAATATCCCCCAGATCGAGACCCGGGTACTGACCGACAGCCTGGATCTGACCTGGGGTGTCGAGCTCTATCACCTGCTCACGCGCTGGAACCCGCTGCGTCGCGAGCAATACATCCAGCAACCGGACAACAACCGGCGCGTGCTGGTCGCCGGGATGGGGCCAGCCGGTTTTACCATGGCACACCATCTGACCATGTCGGGCACCGCTGTGGTGGGCGTCGACGGACTCAAGATCGAGCCCCTGCCCGAGGCGCTTTTGCAACAGCCCGTCCAGCGCTGGTCGGATCTTCAGGAAGATCTCGACGAGCGCATCCTCATGGGCTTTGGCGGGGTGGCCGAATACGGGATCACTGTTCGCTGGGACAAGAACTTTCTCAAGCTCATCTATCTGACGCTCGCGCGGCGGCACAACTTCCGGGTCTTCGGGGGCGTGCGCCTGGGTGGCACGGTCACCCTCGAGGATGCCTGGTCACTGGGCTTCGATCATGTGGTCAACGCCACCGGTGCCGGACTGCCGCGGGTCGTGCACATGGGCAACAGCCTCGCCCGCGGCATGCGTCAGGCCAGCGACTTTCTCATGGCCTTGCAGCTGACCGGCGCGGCCAAGGCATCGAGCCTGGCCAGCCTGCAGGTCCGGCTGCCCGCCGTGGTGGTCGGTGGCGGTCTGACCGGCATCGACACCGCCACCGAGGTGCAGGCGTATTACATCAAGCAGGTCGAAAAGATCCTCGAGCGCTACGAGCGGCTGAGCGAACGCCTGGGCACCGAGGCAGTGACCGCCGGGCTCAACGACGAGGACGCGGCCACCCTGGCGGAGTTTCTCGAACACGGCCGCGCCATTCGCCAGGAGCGCGAGGCGGCCGCCCGGGCCCAGCGCGAGCCCGATTTCAATCCCCTGCTGCGCGCCTGGGGCGGTGTCACCGTGGCCTATCGCAAGGGCATGACCGACTCGCCCGCCTATGTGCGCAACCACGAAGAGGTCACCAAGGCCACCGAAGAGGCGCTTTTCTACGCCGAGGGGCTTGAGCCGCTGCGGGCCGAAGTGGATGAACACAACCATGTCAGCGCCCTGGTCTGCCGCGAGCTGCAAAGGCAGGACGGCCACTGGGCCCCCACCGGCACCGAGCGTCGCCTGCCGGCCCGCGCCATTTTTATCGCCGCCGGGACGGTGCCCAACACCATCTACGAACGCGAGCACGCCGGCACCTTCCAGCTCCAGGGCAATCACTTTCTGCCCCATCAGCCCACCGCGGCGGGGCTGGAGCCCGTCGACGACGCCGATCACTGCAAAACCCCGGTATTCGGGCCGTTGACCTCGTACGATAACGGCGGACGGCGGGTGAGCTTTATCGGCGATACCCACCCGGCGTTCCATGGCAGCGTGGTCAAGGCGATCGCATCGGGCATGCGCACCTACCCCTATGTCCTGGCGGCGATGACACACGAGCCACCCGCCACCGGCCGGTCGCATGAGGATTTCCTCGAAGAAATGGATGACCTTTTCACCGCGCGAGTGGTGGAGGTGCGACGGGACAACCCGGCCATGGTCGAGCTCTGGGTCCGTGCCCCGATGGCCGCGCGCAACTTCCGCCCCGGGCAATTCTTTCGCCTGCAGACATTCGAATCGCTCTCGCCGGTGGTGGACGACACACGGCTGCAGATACCGCTCATCACCGTCTCGGGCACCGGCGTCAAGGACGACTGTATCCGGCTGATGATCCTGCAGTGGGGCGCAGGCCCACGGCTTGTGGGTCGACTCCAGCCCGGTGACCCAATGGTGTTGATGGGGCCAACCGGGGCCCCCACCGATATGCCCACCGGCCGGACCATCATGGTGGTGGCCGGCCGCTGGGGTGCAGCGGTGATGCTCGATATCGGTGCCGCGCTGCGCGCGGCGGGTAACCGGGTGCTCTACGTCGCCGCGTTCGGCGCGGCCGGGGACGTCGACCACCAGGATGAACTCGAGGCCGGCGCCGACCAGGTGATCTGGTGCACCGCCAAGGATGAGTGCATCCAGCCCCGGCGGCCCCAGGACATCAGCCTGCAGGCGACCGACATGATCGATGTGGTCCGTCGTTACGGCGACGGCGACATTGGACCGGCAGAGGGCGGTATCCCGCTGTCGGACGTCGATCGGATCATGGTCATGGGCGGCACCGGGCTACTGAAGGGCTTTCAGTCGGCGGTCCAGGGCGAGCTCAAGGCGCGCTTCGCCGCCGATTGCGATGCCTTCGGCACGGTGGGCAGCCCGATGCAGTGCATGATGCAGGGCGTCTGCGCCCAGTGCCTGCAGTGGCAGATCGACCCGGAGACCGGCGAGCGCACGCGGCCGGTGTTCTCCTGCGCCGGCCAGGATCAGCCATTGACCTGGATCGATCTGGACAACCTGGCCGCCCGGCAGCAGCAAAATCGTCTCAGCGACCGGCTCAACGGGCAGTGGCTCGAGCAGGTGCTACAGCAGGCGGCGTCCTAGGCCTCGAGCACGACAAACGCCAGGGCCTGGTCGCGCTCATCGCTAATGGACAGATGGGCCCGGCCTACCCCCAGCTGGTTCGCCCGGGCCGCGGCCCGGCCGCAGAAGCGCAGTAACGGCGCGCCCTGACTGTCATGCCCGACCACCAGCTCGGGGAACGCCGCTTCGGCCCCGATCCCGCAACCGAGCGCCTTGGCGGCGGCTTCCTTGGCGGCAAAACGCCGCGCCAGGTAGGCATCGGCCAGTGCCCCGCCCGGCGACGAGGCAACGATGCGCTGATAAGCGGCCTGCTCGCTGTCGGCGAGCAAGCGGCTGACAAGCCGGGCGCCATAACGGGCGTGAATGCCCGCCATACGGGGAATCGAGACAAGATCGGTGCCGATCCCGATGATGCTCAATGGCGCGCCTCGCGGATCAGGCGCTTCATCTCGCGCACCGCTTCCTCAAGGCCGGTGAACACCGAGCGCGCCACGATACTGTGGCCGATGTTCAACTCGGTGATCGATGGCAGCGCGGCAATCGGTGCGACGTTGTGATAATGCAGCCCGTGGCCGGCGTTCACCTGCAACCCCAGCGAGTGCCCGAGCTCGGCGGCCTGTTGGACACGCTGGAATTCACGGTGGATGTCGGCATCACTCCGGGCATCGGCAAAGCCGCCGGTATGCAGCTCAATGACCGGCGCCCCGGCGGCCTGCGCCGCTTTGACCTGCTCGGCGGTGGGATCGACAAAAAGCGAGACCCGGACGCCGGCATCCGCCAGCCGCTGACAGGCCTCGGCCACTCGTTGCGGGTCACCCACGACATCCAGACCCCCTTCGGTGGTGAGCTCCTCGCGTCGCTCTGGCACCAGACAACAGTCCGAGGGGGCCGTGCGGGCGGCAATATCCAGCATCTCTGGGGTGATGGCGATCTCGAGATTCATGCGCGTCTGCAGTGAATCCGCCAGGCGCACGACATCGCCATCCTGGATATGGCGCCGATCCTCGCGCAGATGAATGGTGATGGCATCGGCGCCAGCCTGTTCGGCGAGGTGCGCGGCCAGCAGCGGGTCCGGGTAGCGTGTGCCGCGCGCCTGACGCAGGCCGGCGACATGATCGACGTTCACGCCAAGCAGGGGCTCAAGGCTGCCCTGATGATGCGCCATTGTCATGATCTCCTTTGACAGTGTAGCGGGCATAAAGCTCGCGGCTTTTGAGCGGGCGTTCACCGATGTGCGCACGCAGCGCCAATCGCATGATGTCGCGGGTCTGCCGGGCCACCCAATCCTCGATGGGTGTGGCGGCAAGACCGATCAGCACCCGGCCGGTGACGACATCCCGGCCCGTCGGACTGGCAACGGGCGTCGCACCAATGGCGGGATCGTACCGGTAGGCTTGATCCGGCACCAGCGCCTGATCATTGACGTCGCGCTGCAGGGGCAGGCCATAGCCCAACAGGCCCAACAGATCACGCTCGAAACGGCGCAGCAGCGACGCCTCGGGCTGATCACCGGCAAGGCCTTCCAGCAACTGGAGATAGATCGCAAAGACCCCGGGCTGGGGGTCGTCCCGGTGGAGCAGTCGCATGAGCAGCTCGTTGGCATAAAAGCCACTGACAAGGCGCCGATGGCGCAGGACAAGCGGACGCCCGGCCGATTCCACCGCCTGCATCGCGCCCAGCTCCCCCCGTCGCCGCCAGGAGACGGCCAACGGCTGGAAGGGCTGCAGCAGACCGGCCGATGGACTGCGCCGGCCCCGCACCCCACGCGCCACCAGCCCGACCCGACCGTGATCGCGGCTGATCAGCTCGAGCAGCAGGCTTGTATTGCGGTAATCGCGGGTGTGGAGCACCAGGGCCGGCTCCAGTTCAACCCGAGTGACGCTGCCACTCATTGCGCTTCGGTATAGCCCAGCGCCTGGAGCATGCGGGCGTCATCCGACCAGCCCTCACGGACCTTGACCCACGTCTTTAGATAGACCCGCACGCCCAGACAGCGCTCGATTTCCTTGCGCGCGGCCGCACCGATTCGCTTGATCCGTTCGCCCCCCTCACCAATGACAATGCGCCGTTGGCCGGGTCGCTCGACCCAGATGACCGCCGCGATGCGACGCAAGCGCCCCTCGCTTTCGAGGGCTTCGATCTCGACGGTGCTCGCGTAGGGGAGCTCATCGCCGAGCATCAGCGTGAGCTGTTCGCGCAGCAGTTCGGCGACCATGAACCGCTCGCCCCGATCGGTGACCTGCTCGGGCGGAAAAAGCGGTGGGCTTGCGGGGAGATGTTTGACGATCTCGGCCTCGAGGCCGTCGAGATTATCCGCGCGGCTCGCCGAGACCGGGACCACCGCCGCGAATGACCGTCGCTCTGCCATCTCGGCGATCCTGGGTAACAGGCGGTTTTTATCGCGCAGCCGATCGACCTTGTTCAAAACGCTGATCACCGGGGCGTTAACGCCCTCCAGGCGGCTGAGCACCGCGTCATCGGCCTCAAGCCAGCGATTCGCTTCGCTGAGCATCACCACCAGATCCACATCGGCGAGTGCGCTGCCGGCGGCGTCATTGAGGTAACGGTTCATGGCCGTCCGCCCGCCCTGGTGCAGGCCGGGGGTATCGACGTAGACAATCTGGGCATCGTCCCGGTGATGAATCCCCAGGATGCGATGCCGGGTGGTCTGGGGCTTGCGGGTGGCGATGCTTACTTTACGGCCAAGAATGGCGTTGAGCAGGGTCGATTTGCCCACGTTGGGCCGCCCCACCAGGGCCACGAACCCGGCGACATGGCTCGAATCCGAGGCAGTCACGGGCGTTTGTCTCCACTGTCCATTGGTTCGTCGGCCTGCAGCTGTGCGAGCAAATCCTCGGCGGCCGCCTGTTCGGCCTGACGGCGGTTGGCGGCAACCCCCTCGCCCACCGGCGCCAGGGCCTCGCATCGACAGGTCACGCGAAAAGTCTGCTCATGGGCGCGGCCGTGGGTTTCCTCCAGCGCATAATGCGGCAGCGCCAGATGCCTGGCCTGAAGATACTCCTGGAGTCGGGTCTTGGCATCCTTGAGCGCCTCCATATCAGGCAGCTCGGCAAGATGCCCCTCGTAGAGCCTGAGGATCAGTGCCTCGCCGGCCGAAAAACCGCCATCCAGATAGACTGCACCGATGAGTGCCTCCAGCGCATCGGCGAGGATCGAGTCGCGCCGACGCCCGCCGGTTTTGAGCTCGCCGCTGCCGAGGACAATATGCGGGCCCAGGGCGATGTCGCGGGCAATCCCGGCCAGGGCATTTTTGTTGACCAACGCCGCCCGCAAACGGCTGAGCTCGCCCTCGCGCAGATCCGGGCGGCGCTGGAAGATCTCGGAGGCGATCACGAAATTGAGGATCGCATCACCCAGAAACTCCAGTCGCTCGTTGTTTGGCCCGGCGGCGCTGCGGTGCGTGACCGCTTGCCGCAACAGCTCAGGGTTGCCGAAGGACCAGTCGATGCGCTCGGCAAGGCGCTGAAGATCCATCATCGCCGCCGCACCTCCGTGCTCAGTCAATGCGCTGCCCCATCCTTGACCAATTGGGCCCGCCATTCCAGCTCAGCCAGATGAAAAAGGCCTCCCCCACCAGGTGGTCCCGCGGCACCGTCCCCCAGAAACGGCTATCGCTGCTGCGGTCGCGATTGTCGCCCATTACAAAGTACTCGCCCTCCGGAACCCGGGCCGAGAACCCCCGGCGGTTGCCATTGCGATGCAGCAAAAGCTCATGCCAGTCATCATCGATGCGCTCGCGCAGCAGGGCAAAGGCATCGTCTTTCGCCCATTCGCCGAGCGATTCCATGGGCACCGGCCGGCCGTTAATCGAAAGCCGGCGGTTGGCATAGGTGATCCGGTCACCCGGCAGACCCACAATCCGCTTGATGTAGTCCTGTCCCGGATTGGGGGGGTAGCGGAACACCACGACATCGCCGCGTTCCGGATCGCCCACCGGGGCAATCAGCTGGTGGGAGACCGGCAGTCGCAGGCCATAGCCGAATTTGTTCACCAGAATGAAGTCGCCGGACTCCAGGGTCGGCAGCATGGACCCGGAGGGGATGCGGAAGGGCTCGATCACAAACGATCGCACCACCAGGACGATCAGGATGACCGGGAAGAGCGACCGCCCCAGGTCCACCCAATAGCTGACCGGCGCATCGGCGGGCCGGCGACGTCGGCGAATGCGGTCGTACACCCAGATGATGCCGCTGATCGCCGTCACCACCACCAGCAGCAGTTCAAAATCCAGCATGTCTGCCCGCCCCCTCAGCGATCCGAGTCAACCTGCAGCACGGCCAGGAACGCGTCCTGCGGAATCTCGACCCGACCGACCTGCTTCATGCGCCGTTTGCCCTGCTTCTGCTTCTCGAGCAGTTTTTTCTTGCGTGTAATATCGCCGCCATAGCACTTGGCGGTCACATTCTTGCGCAACGCCTTGACGGTGGATCGTGCAATCACCTTCGAACCCACCGCCGCCTGAATGGCCACCTCGAACATCTGCCGCGGGATGATCTCTTTGAGTTTTTCGGTCAACTCGCGGCCCCGGCCCTCGGCCTGGTCGCGGTGGACGATCACCGACAGGGCATCGACCCGATCACCGTTGACCAGAATGTCCAGCTTGACGAGGTTTTCCGGCTGAAAGCGCCGGAACTCGTAGTCGAACGAGGCATACCCCCGGGAGGCGGATTTCAGACGGTCAAAGAAATCGAGCACCACCTCGCCCATGGGCATCTCGTATTCGAGCGAGATCTGATTGCCGACATACTGCATGCCCTTCTGCGTGCCGCGCTTGTCCTCGCAGAGCTTGATCACCGCGCCGACATAGGCCTGTGGCACCAGAATGCTGGCCTGGATGATGGGCTCACGGATTGATTCAACATCGTTGACCGGTGGCAGCTCGGAGGGATTGTGCACGCGCAGTGAATCGCCCTCTTTGGTGATGACCTCGTGGACCACGGTCGGCGCGGTGGTGATCAGATCAAGCCCGTACTCGCGCTCGAGACGCTCCTGGACGATTTCCATATGCAGCATGCCCAGGAAACCGCAGCGAAAGCCAAAACCCAGCGCCTCGGAATTCTCGGGCTCGTAGTGCAGTGCCGCGTCGTTGAGCCGCAGCTTACCGAGCGCATCCCGGAAGGCCTCGTAATCATCCGAGCTGGTCGGGAAAACCCCGGCAAAGACCCGGGGCTGGACGAGTTTGAATCCGGGCACCGGTTCAGCGGTCGGCGCCCTGGCCTGGGTCAGCGTATCGCCCACCGGCGCGCCGTCGATATCCTTGATCCCCGCCACCACAAACCCGACCCGGCCGGCGGTGAGCGATGACCAGGGCGTGCGCTTGGGCGTGAAAATCCCCATGTCATCGACCTGGAACTCGCGACCGGTCGACATCACCTTGATCCGATCGCCTTTGTTGAGCGTGCCATCGATAATGCGCACCAGGCAGACCACGCCCAGGTAGTTGTCAAACCACGAGTCGATGATAAGGGCCTTGAGCGGCCCATCCGGCTTGCCCTGTGGCGCGGGAATCCGGTGCACCAGCGCTTCGAGCAGATCCTCCACACCCATGCCCGTTTTGGCGCTGATGGGCACGACCTCGGCGCCATCCAGGCCGATGATTTCTTCGATCTGCTGGATCACCCGGTCCGGCTCGGCGGAGGGCAGATCGATCTTGTTGAGTACGGGAATGACCTCAAGGCCCTGTTCCACGGCGGTATAGCAGTTGGCGACGCTCTGGGCCTCGACCCCCTGGGCGGCATCCACAAGCAACAGGGCCCCCTCGCAGGCATACAGCGATCGGCTGACCTCGTAGGAGAAGTCCACATGCCCCGGGGTATCGATGAAGTTCAGCTGGTAGGTCTGACCATCACGCGCTGTATAGTCCAGGCTCACACTCTGCGCCTTGATCGTGATGCCCCGCTCGCGTTCCAGATCCATGGAGTCGAGCATCTGCTCGCTGGACTGCCGCGCGTTGTAGTGGGCAGAGCGCTCGATCAACCGATCAGCGAGCGTGGATTTGCCATGATCGATATGCGCGATGATGGAGAAGTTTCTGATTTGATCCATGAAATCCTGGCCCGGCCTGTGCCGGCTGCGGAAAAACAGCGGCCGCAGTCCGGACGCACCGGCTGCGGCCGCACCGACCGACGGTCGGATAGGCTAGCCGCTAACGATACCCATCAGGGCATCCGAAGGGCAAGGAAACGCTGGCTTTGATCGCGCAAGACCAACAAGGGCACGCTGCTGCCCGACGGTGCCTCATCCAGCGCCTGTTGCAGCGCCTCCAGCCCGCTGATCGCAGAGCGATTGACCCGGGTGATGACATCGCCCGGCGCGAGCCCCGCTTCGGCAGCCGGACCACCACTGACACCGGTCACCACGACCCCTTCGACGGCGCCGTCCAGCTCCAGGGCCTCACGGCGCTCATCGTTGAGCGGCTCGACCGTCATGCCCAGCTCCTCGAACTCGCCGTCGGGCCCGCCGGGCTGTGTTTGACTGGGCTGACCCGCGCTCTCCGGCAACTGCTCGAGGGTGACATCGATGCTGCGACGCTCCCCATCCCGCAGCACCACCACGGGTGCGGTGGAGCCGACGCCGGCACGGCCGACAATCGGAGGCAGTGAGCCAGAGCTGGGGATATCACGTCCGTTGAACTCGACGATCACATCACCGGGCTCCAGCCCTGCCTTGGCCGCCGGGCTATCCGGCAGCACCTGCGCGACCAGTGCGCCCTCGGGGCGATCCATACCGAAGGACTCGGCAAGATCCCGGGTCACATCCTGGATGACCACCCCCAGCCAGGCGCGACTGACCTCACCGCCGCTTCTCAGCTGTTCGGCCACTTCCATGGCAAGCTCGATCGGGATGGCGAACGAAATGCCCTGAAACCCGCCCGAGCGGCTGTAGATGTGGGAGTTGACCCCGATGACCTCGCCATCAAGGTTGAACAGCGGCCCGCCCGAGTTACCCGGATTGATGGCCACGTCGGTCTGCAGAAAGGGGACATAGTTCTCGGTCGGCAGGCTCCGGCCCTTGGCGCTGATAATGCCCGCGGTCACCGAATACTCGAAGCCGAATGGCGAGCCGATGGCAAGCACCCATTCGCCCACCTGGAGGTCCGACGAGGCACCGGTATCGACGGTCGGCAGCCCATCGGCCTCGACCTTGAGCAATGCCAGGTCGGTGCGGTCATCGGCGCCGACCAGCTCTGCTTCGAGCTCGCGGCGGTCGTTGAGGCGAACGATGATCTCCGAGGCCTGCTCCACCACATGGTGGTTGGTCATGATGTAACCATCCTCGGAGATGATGAATCCCGAACCCAGCGAGCGCGAATCGAACCGTGGCGCCGGCTGGCCGTCCTCGTCCATGAACCGGTCCATGAAGTCCCGGAACGGGTGACCTTCGGGGAGCTGATCCGGATCCGGCATACCCGGGATATTGGGCATCCGGCTGCGCTGGGTCCGTGCCTCCTGGGTGGTGCTGATGTTCACCACCGCCGGGCTGTTATCCCGCACCAGACCGGTGAAATCCGGCAGATCCTGTGCAGCCGCCATGCCGGCGGTGGCCAGCATCAGCACAACTGCCGTGAGCCATTGAGCTGCACGGCGCCTGGGCGCATAAAGGTCTCTCATGGTCGCTGTCCTGTTGTTTCGGGAGTTGATTCCGAGACGAGCGAGGCGGCGATCCGCCGGACGGTGTTCGCCGGGACCTCGCCCACGACAATCGCTTGATGCTGGCCAATGCGCCGTCCATAGGCGTTCATCGCCCCCATCCGCATGGCCCCGTCAACGCCGGGCGCCTGCTCGGCCGGTTCGATGTAGACCGACACATTGGCCAGTCCATCGGTGAGCAACATGTGCCGCACCGGAGCGGCACGCCCCGGCAGGCTCTGGAGTCGATCCATGCTCACCCGATACCCGGCCGGCGGGTTGCTAACGCGCCAGCGGCCACGGGCTTGAGTGGTACTGGCCGTGTCGGGGTCCCAGCGCTTCTCCACCCGGGTGAACCCGGCATCATCCAGTGTCGATTCGAGAAGGGCTTCCGGCATTGCATCCCGCAGATCCAGGTTCATCACCATCAATCGTTCAATCACGCGGCCGGCCGGATTGAGCACCTCGGCCCGCAGCATCAGCCCGGTCTGCTTGTCAAACCACAGCGCGTAGCCATAACGCTGGGTGTCCTGCGGCTCCAGCCGGACTTCCACCGCGGGCCGGTCGGCCACGCGATCTTCGCCGGTGAGGCGCAACGCATAGTGAGGGGTAAGGCGGCTGGCATTCGCCGGCACCTGCACACCCAGGGGCCGGTCGAGTCGCCGACGATCGACCAGAATGGAATCGCTGTTCGGCAGTATGCAGGTGATCCGATCGTCGCCGCGGAGGATTTCCCGAGGATCACCCGAGAGCGCATGGAGCCGCTCCCGCACCCCGGTTTCCGGGTTGGCCGAGCGCCAGATCCGCATGGTCTCGATTTCATCGGCATGCTGATACACCAGATCACCGACAAAACTGTAGCGACCGCGCGCCTCACTGCCGCGCTCGATCCAGCCCGCAGCTGTCTGAGGGATTGAACCGTTCGCCTGCGCTGCGTCGTTGGCCGCCGCCGTCTGGACCATCGCCAGTGCGCCGAGGACCAGGCCCGCAGCCAGCGGCGCCAGTCGCTCAATCCTCGGCATCATGACCAACGATTCGGGCGTATTTCAGTGTCCCGCCCAGTTGTCCGCTGGCGGCATGCTCGCTGTGGTTGACCAGGTAGGGATTGAGCCACCGCCGGACTTCGGCGTCCATGGGCCGTTCGCCCGCAGCCACGTTGGTCGAGGGCGCGCCAAGCCGTGCCCGGGAGAGCTGGCCTTCGCTGGGCGCCCCCTGCAGTGTGGTCGCCACCGCCGGCGTCTGGCTCGTTCCGCTGGGCTGTTCGCCCACTATGGGCCACACCGAGACCAGTGCCAGGGCAACACTCGCTGCGATTGCCATCCCGGCGGCCGGCTTGAGTAACGTCGCCACCATGCCCGGCTCGCGGCCACGGGCGCTGTCTTGGCCATCGCCGTGGGCCGGCTCTTCGGCAATCGCCGCCCCGACCCGATCGGCCAGCAACGACCCGTCGCGGGTGTAGTCGCCGCGGGCGACGGCCGAGACGGTCTGGTAGCGCTGCCAGAGCGCCCGCGCCTCGTCATCGGCGCCGATCCGTCGTGTCATGAATGCCGCCGCCTCACTGTCCAGCTCGCCATCAACCAACGCCGACAGTTGCTCTTTGTGTTCTTTGTGCATGGTGGTTACTCGCTTGTACCGCTCAAAAGCGGCCGCAGCCGCTTGTCGATCGCCTCACGGGCACGAAAGATCCGCGACCGCACCGTCCCGATGGGGCAATCCATGGCCTCGGCTATTTCTTCGTAGGTAAGCCCTTCAAACTCCCGCAACACTATGGCGGTGCGCAGATCGTCCGGCAGGGCCTCAATCGCTGTCATGACCGTCGACTCCACCTCGTCCCGCTGAGCGAGGGCTTCGGGTGACTCCTGGTCCTTGAGACGTGATTCGATGTCGTAGCGTTCCGCATCCTGGGCATCGATGTCGTTGTCCGGCGGCCGTCGGCCCTGCGACACCAGGTGGTTTTTGGCTGTATTGATGCCGATGCGGTAGAGCCAGGTGTAGAAGCTGCTGTCACCCCGAAAGCGGGGCAACGCACGGTAGGCTTTGATAAACGCTTCCTGGGCGACGTCCATTGCCTCGGCCTGGTCGTGAACGTAGCGCGACACAAGCTTGATGAGCTTGTGCTGGTACTTAAGGACCAGCATGTCGAAGGCCTTTTTGTCGCCGGCCTGTACACGTTCTACCAGCTCCTTGTCCGCATTGGCGGTACTCATGTTTCCTCCGCGCCCGGCGCCCCCGGCAGCCGGACGCTGCCTCTACGCATCGACCGAGATTTATCGTAGAAGTTCACTGCCGCGAGGCTAACCCGTTGGACGGGCCACGACCAACCCGACACAGCCACCGGACTCGGCGGCGCAACTGGCGATGGGATTCGCGATCCATGGCATCCATCGGCACGACAACGGCGCGCCGCCGACGATGGGTGCGCAGGCTGATGACGACCACCACCGGCGACACCAGCGCATCGGCGATCGACCCGTGGTAGCGACGACCCGCGCCGTCGATGACCAGGCACTGGCCATCGCCATCCAGCACCAGCGACCGCGGCGCGCGCCGTGTCCCCGGCCAGTGCCGATAGCCTGTCACCAGCGTGACGAGCAACACGCATGCAACCACCACGCTCCGCCAGAGTGGCGTGATGCCCTCTACGGCCAGGCCGTAGAGCAGCGTCAACGACGGGAGCGCGATCAGATAAAGACAAAGAAAACGGCTGCTGGCCAGTTCAAAGACCAGACGCGGCGCGGATGCGTCGGCTGATCTGCTCAAGGCTCGGTTCTCCGGCGGGTTCGCCCTTCAACAACCAGTCGATGAGCCGATCATCCTCGATGCTGAGCAGTTGGTCGAACACCTCCCGACCAGCGGCGTCGAGGCAGGCGTACCCGGCCTGATCGTCATCCAGAAAGCGATTGAGCAGCCGGTCGAGTTCGGTGGTGCCGCGCCGGCAGCGCCAGCGCAGCTTGGCCATGTGCGCGTTATCGAGCTCGGCCACCTTATTGCCGGGCCACCATCAAGCGCTTGATCTCGGCGATCGCCTTGGCCGGGTTGAGCCCCTTGGGGCAGGCCGATGCGCAGTTCATGATCGTGTGGCAACGATAGAGCTTGAATGCATCATCAAGATCGTCCAGCCGGCCGCCGGTATCCTCGTCACGGCTGTCCGCGATCCAGCGATAGGCCTGGAGCAACACCGCTGGCCCGAGGTATCGATCCGGGTTCCACCAGTAGCTGGGGCAGGAGGTCTGGCAGCACGCGCAGAGGATGCACTCGTAGAGCCCATCCAGTGCTTCCCGGTCCTCGGGGCTCTGGAGCCGCTCCTGGTCCGGTGGTGCCGGGGTCTGCGTGCGAATCCAGGGCCGGATCGAGGCATACTGGGCGTAGAAGTGGGTCATGTCCGGCACCAGGTCCTTGACCACCCGCATGGATGGCAGCGGATAGATGCGTACATCCCCGTCGATATCGTCAATGGCTTTGGTACACGCCAGCGTGTTGCTGCCATCGATATTCATCGCACAGGAGCCGCAGATACCCTCACGGCAGGAGCGGCGGAATGTCAGCGTCGGGTCGATTTCGTTTTTGATCTTCACCAGCGCGTCGAGGACCATCGGACCGCAGCTGTCGAGATCCAGATCATAGGTGTCGAGCCGCGGGTTCTCGCCTGAATCCGGTTCCCATCGATAGACCTTGAACGTCTTGATGTTCGCCGCGCCGCTGGGAGCGCCGTGGTGCTCGCCCTGCTGGATACGGGAGTTGGGGGGCAGGATGAACTGGGCCATGGGATCAATCTCCTCGGTCAGTACACGCGCTTCTTCGGCGGGATGACTTCCATCTCATCGGTGAGCGTGGTCATGTGCACCGGGCGGTAATCAAGCTGGACATCGCCGCTTTGCTGAAGCCACGAGACGGTATGCTTCATCCAGTGCTCGTCGTCGCGCTCGCCATAATCCTCGCGGGCGTGGGCGCCGCGGCTTTCCTGGCGGTTGAGCGCCGAGTCCATGCTGACCACGGCGTTGCCGAGCAGATTCTCGAGCTCCAGCGTCTCGACCAGATCGGTATTCCAGATCAGTGACCGATCGGCCAGTTTGACGTCGGCGAACATGCCATGGATTTCATGGATCTGTTTGCTGCCTTCCTGCAAGGTCTCTTCGGTGCGGAAAACGGCCGCGTAATCCTGCATGGCCTTTTGCATGCGCTCGCGGATGCGTGCCGTGGGGTTTTCACCATCGGCATGGCGCAGCCGATCCAGCCGGCTCAGCGCAAAGTCGGCGCTGTCCTTGGGCAGCGGCTTGTGCTCGCCGGCATCGGCGACCACCTCGGCGGCGCGGATGGCCGCTGCGCGGCCAAAGACCACCAGATCCAGCAGCGAGTTCGAGCCCAGCCGGTTGGCGCCGTGGACGGATATGCAGCCCGCCTCCCCGATCGCCATCAGTCCGGGGACAACGGCATCCGGGTCGCCATCCCGAGGGGCGACCACTTCGGCTTTGTAGTTGGTCGGGATGCCACCCATGTTGTAGTGCACGGTCGGCAGCACCGGAATCGGCTCCTTGGTGACGTCAACGCCGGCAAAGATGCGCGCCGTCTCGGCGATACCGGGGAGCCGCTGGTTGATCACCTCGGGGCCAAGATGCTCGAGATGCAGATGGATATGATCGGCATTGGGTCCGACGCCACGCCCCTCGCGGATCTCCACCGTCATCGAGCGGGAGACCACATCGCGGGAGGCCAGATCCTTGGCGTTGGGTGCATACCGCTCCATGAAACGCTCGCCTTCGGAGTTGGTGAGATACCCACCCTCACCCCGCACGCCTTCGGTGATCAGGCAGCCGGCGCCATACACGCCGGTGGGATGAAACTGGGTGAACTCCATATCCTGCAGCGGCAGCCCCGCACGCAAGACCATCCCGCCCCCGTCACCGGTGCAGGTGTGCGCCGAAGTGCAGGAGAACCAGGCACGCCCGTATCCGCCGGTGGCGAGCACAACGATGTGCGCCCGGAAGCGGTGGATCTTGCCGGTGGCAAGCTCCAGCGCGATCACACCCCGGCAGGCGCCATCCTCCATGATCAGGTCCAGGGCGAAGAACTCGATGTAGAACTCGGCCTGATGGGCCAGCGACTGCTGATAGAGCGTGTGCAGAATGGCATGGCCGGTCCGGTCGGCCGCTGCACAGGTGCGCTGCGCGGTCCCCTCGCCAAAGTGGGTGGTCATACCGCCGAAGGGCCGCTGATAGATCTTGCCCGCCTCGGTGCGCGAAAACGGCACGCCGTAGTGTTCGAGCTCGATGATCGCCGGGATGGCCTCACGGCACATGTACTCGATGGCGTCCTGGTCACCCAGCCAGTCCGACCCCTTGATGGTGTCATAGGCGTGCCAGCGCCAGTCGTCCTCGCCCATGTTGCCCAGCGCGGCGCTGACCCCGCCCTGAGCGGCCACGGTGTGACTGCGGGTGGGAAAGACCTTGGTCACACAGGCGGTGCTCAGGCCCTTCTCGGCCATGCCGAACGTCGCCCGCAGCCCGGCGCCGCCGGCGCCCACCACCACAACGTCATAGCTGTGGTCGACAATTTCGTAATCGGTGGTCATCGATTCAGCCTCCGAATGCAGTTCTCAGATCGGCGAAGAATGCGATCCGGACGACCGCCAGAATCGCCGCCGTGGCAAGGGCGATAGCCAGAAAGCGGACCGCGATGACCAGCGCGAGCCGGACACCCTTGTGGCTTACGTAGTCTTCGAGAACGACCTGCAGGCCCAGCGCGGCGTGGTAGAAAAGCACACCGAAGACCAGGACCATCAATACGGCGTTGAACGGGCTGCCCAGCCAGCTGATGGTGTCCAGGTAGCCGCCCCCGGCGTTGGCGGCGATCCCGGTGACCAGCCAGAGCATGAGCGGCACCATGCCGATTGCGGTCAGGCGCTGGACCCACCAGTGAGCCGCGCCGTGGTGCGAGGCCCCCAGGCCCCGCGCCTGCTTGATGGGGGTGCGGAATTCCATGTGCCCTCTCCCTTAGAAAATGGCGATGAGCCAGGCGATGAGCGTCAGCACGGCGGCGCCGCCGATCGCCATCTGTCCCGAGCGTTTGGCCGTCTCGAGCTCAAAACCGTATCCGGCGTCCCAGACCAGATGCCGGATGCCGTTGCACAGGTGGTAGAACAGCACGAAGGTCCAGGCAAACATCAAAAGCTGGACCGGCAGACTGCCGAGAATGGCGGCAGCCGTGCGATAGGCCTGCTCGCCGGCGGCGGCGGCAACGACCCAGTAGACCAGCACCAGCGATCCGGCGGAGAGCAATACCCCGGAGATGCGGTGACTAATGGAGGTCAACGCCGTGAAAGGCAGGCGGTAGACCTGAAGATGGGGGGAAAGCGGCCGACTATCCGTACTCATCAGGGACTCTCTCCGGGCACGATGTCTTCTGGAATTATTGGCAAAAAATACGGGAAAACCCCTTCCAACGCAATATCGCGGCACTGCAACATGCGCCGGCCAACCGCCTGTCAGCGGGCGCCGGCGGGGCCGCCGGCACTAGAAATCGGTGCAGCGGCCGTTGCTCTCCCAATCGCCGTAGCGCGTCGGCTCCGGCCCGCCATTGCCGCCCACTTCGCGGGGCCAGGTCTCGGGCTTCTGCCAGTCCACCCCGGCCGATGGATGCTCATCCCGGTGATCGCCGGCGCCCTCGTCGGATGACGCCGTTGCACCCGCCCCGGGCGCTTGCCCCTTTTCATCCGGCGCGCGGGTATCGTTTCGCTTTTCCTCGGCCATGGACCCTCCTGATCGATGTCGTCATTCGTGTCAGACTAGCGCCATCCTACGGCGGTTCCACCTGCGATCGCTACAACGGGAGGCCCGATGCGCGAGCCCTGGAGACAGCTACTCGACCCCCAGTCCGTCAACGAGCCGGCGCCCACGCCGGCTGCGCTGGAACTGGCCTGTACCGACTCTGGCGTGGTCTGCCCCTTGCCGGCTACTGGCGTGCTTCATGTCGCCGGCGAGGACGCCGGTACGTTCCTGCAGAACCAGCTCACTCAGTCAATCACCGACATGGCGGCAAACGAGACCCGGTTGGCGGCATGGTGTAATCCCAAGGGCCGGACGCGGGCGGTTTTTCGTGTCATCCCCAGCGACACCGGCTGGGTGCTGGTGGCCGACGCCGAGTTGATCCGCGCCATCCAGCCCACCCTGCAGATGTTTGTCCTGCGCGCCCGGGTGGCGCTGACCGATCTCTCGGACGAGGAGGGATTGCTCGGCCTGGCGGGCCCGAGCGCCGAGACCCTGCTCACCGAAACGGCCGGGTCGCTGCCGCGGGCCGTCAATACGATGGTGACAGCAGGTGATCTGCACATCGTTGCCCTGCCCGCCCCGACGGGCCTGCGCTATGCCGTTCTCGGCCCCCTGACACAGATCGGCGCGTTGTGGTCGCGCTATCGCGAGGCGTTGACCGCCGGCAATGAGGCGTTCTGGCAACTGCTGGATATCCGCAGCGGCCTGCCCGCGATCGACACCCACACCCGCGAGACCTTCATCCCGACGATGCTCAATCTCGACGCACTGGGCGGTATCCGCTACGACAAGGGCTGCTATCCCGGCCAGGAGGTCGTGGCGCGACTGCACTACCGTGGCCAGCTCAAGCGCCAGATGTATCGCCTGGCCCTGGAGGATGCCGCCCCCGACCCCGGCGCCGCGGTGCTGGATAGCGACGGCAGCGAAGCGGGGACCGTCGTGGCGGCGGCGCCGGCGGCGGAGGATCGTGTTGAATGCCTGGCGGTCTTGCGCATCGACCGGGCCAATGACGGACAGCTGACCGTGGACGGCCAGCCAGCGACCCCGCAACCGCTACCCTACCCGCTGCCCGCCGAAGCTGACCGACCCGCCGGCGGTTAGCTGCGCGGGCGCATCGCCGGGAACAGCAGCACATCCCGAATCGATGCACTGTCGGTGAGCAGCATCACGAGCCGGTCGATGCCGATGCCCTCGCCCACCGCCGGCGGCAGGCCATACTCCAGGGCCTGGATATAGTCCGCGTCAAAATGCATGGCCTCGTCATCGCCGGCGTCCTTGTCCTCGACCTGACGCTGGAAGCGCTGTGCCTGATCCTCGGCATCATTGAGCTCGGAGAAACCATTGGCGATCTCCCGGCCGGCGATGATCAGCTCGAAGCGTTCGGTGACGCCGGGGTCATCATCCCGCGGCCGGGCCAGCGGCGAGACCTCGGTGGGGTAGTCGGTGACAAAGGTGGGCTGCCGCAGCGCCCCCTCGGCGGTTTTCTCGAATATCTCGAGCAGGATCTTGCCTTTACCCCAGCGGGATTCCACCGCAATGCCGAGCGTCCGTGCATGGGCCGCCAGCGCATCGCGGTCGTCAATCCCGTCGGCCAGATCGGGGTTGTGTTCGATGACCGCCTCACGCACCGTCAGCCGCCGAAACGCGGGGGCCAGGTCGATCGACTCGCCCTGCCAGACCAGCTGCTCGCCCCCGGCCACCTCTTTTGCCAACCCCCGTAGCAGGGTCTCGGTCAGGTCCATGGCATCGTTGTAATCGGCATAGGCCTCGTAGAACTCCAGCATGGTGAATTCCGGGTTATGCCGGGTCGAGACCCCCTCGTTGCGAAAGTTGCGGTTGATTTCGTAGACCTTCTCGAAGCCGCCCACGACCAGGCGTTTGAGGTAGAGCTCCGGGGCGATGCGCAAATACAGATCCAGCGCCAACGCGTTGTGGTGGGTGACAAACGGCCGAGCGCTGGCACCGCCGGGGATGGGCTGCATCATGGGGGTTTCGACTTCGAGAAAGCCGCGCTGATGAAAGACATCGCGGATGTAGCGCACGATGCGGCTGCGCATATCAAAAATGGCCCGCGCCTGGGGATTGGTCATCAAATCCAGATAGCGCTGCCGGTAGCGGGCCTCGGTGTCCTCGAGTCCGTGGTACTTGTCCGGCAACGGGCGCAGTGACTTGGTGAGCAGCTTGAGCGCATCGCAGTGCACGGACAGCTCTCCGGTGTTGGTGCGCATCAACACACCACTCGCCCCGACGATATCGCCCGCATCCCAGCTCTTGAAATCCTGATAGACCCCTTCGGGCAGATCGTCACGCCGCAAAAAGAGCTGAATATCACCGGACATATCCCGAAGGGTGACAAAGCTTGCCTTGCCCATGACCCGTTTGGTGACGATCCGTCCGGCCACGCGCACCGGGATGGATTGCGCCTCGAGGGCGGCCTTGTCGTGGTCGCGGAAGCGGGTCTGTAGATCCCCGGCCAGGCTGTCGCGGCGAAAATCGTTGGGAAACGCGCCCCCGGCTTGTCGCCACTCATCGAGTTTGCGCCGGCGCTCGGCGATTAGACGATGCTCATCCTGCTCTTCGGCCATGGTTTTCTCTTCGCTTTTAGTGTGGTGCCCGACTGTCTAGAGCCCGGCCTTGAGGCTGGCCTCGATGAAGCCGTCCAGGTCGCCATCCAGCACGGCCTGGGTATTACCGACTTCAACACCCGTTCGCAAATCCTTGATCCGGCTTTGATCCAACACATACGAGCGGATCTGGCTGCCCCATCCGATATCCGCCTTGGACTCCTCCACCTCGGCCGCCTGGGCGCGCTGGGCTTCCATCTCGCGCTCATAGAGCTTGGCCCGCAGCTGATTCATGGCCGTTGCCCGGTTCTTGTGCTGTGACCGGTCGTTCTGACACTGAACCACAATGCCGGTGGGCAAATGCGTGATGCGGACCGCTGACTCGGTCCGGTTGACATGCTGCCCGCCGGCGCCGCTGGCGCGATAGACGTCGACCCGCAGATCCGAGGGGTCGATTTCGACCTCGATGTCCTCGTCGAGCTCGGGGCTGACATAGACCGAGGCAAACGAGGTGTGTCGGCGATTGCCCGAATCGAAGGGGGATTTACGCACCAGCCGGTGGACACCGGTCTCGGTTCGCAGCCAGCCGAAGGCGTGGTCTCCCTCGACACGAATGGTGGCGCTTTTGATCCCGGCCTGCTCGCCCTCGGAGGCCTCGATCAACTCACCCTTGAAACCCTTGCGTTCGATCCAGCGCAGATACATCCGCAGCAGCATCTCCGCCCAGTCCTGGGCCTCGGTGCCACCCGATCCGGCCTGGATGTCGACAAACGCATTGGCAGCGTCCATTTCGCCAGAGAACATGCGCCGGAACTCCAGTGCCTCGATCTGCCGCTCGTAGCCGGCCAGATCGGCGGCGACGGCACTCAGCGTGTCCTCGTCGCTCTCCTCCCGGGCCATCTCGAGCAGCTCGCTGGCATCGTCCAGCCCATTGATCAGTCCCCTCAGGCCACTGACCACCTTCTCCAGCGCCGCCCGCTCCCGATTGAGCGCCTGGGCCCGATCCGGGTCGTTCCAGACATCGGGCTGTTCAAGCTCGCGGCTGACCTCCTCGAAACGCTCTTCCTGGACCGGCAGGTCAAAGATACCCCCTCAGGGATTCGGTGCGTCCCTTGAGGTCTTCAAGTTGTGTGGCGATGGGATTGATATCCAAAAAAACCGTCTCCTGTCTGATTCTCGATCGGTGCCTCAGCGCACCGCCTCCCAGGCCCGGGTGATCCGTTTTTCGGAAACCCGCTCCCGGGTGCCCAGCTCCTGGGCAAAAAGCGAGACCCGGTATTCTTCCAGCAACCACCGCACCTCGGCCAGTGCTGGATCGCGGATGGCCCGGCGGTCATGTCGGGCCAGGGTCTCATCCAGCCGCCGTTGATGCGGGGCGACCGCCGCCAGGCCGGCCTGGTCCCGGTTCGGATCCCGTTCCAGACGCTCGAGGCGCTTTTCCATGGCGGTGAGATAGCGCGGCAGATCAGCCAGCCGTTCGCCGGGGGTGTCCAGCAAAAACCCGGGATGGACCAGCCCGTCCAATTGATGCGCCATGTCTTGATAACTGTCCATCAGCCCCAGCGGCAGATTGCCCTTGAGTTGCCGCCGCACCCGCTTCTGGCGCGCAAGGATATCAGAGACCAGCGCCAGCAGGCGCTCGGCCTCGGGGATGAGGGCCTCGCGTCCGCGCTCGCAACAGGCAAGCCAGCTCTGGCGATCGCGAGGCATGGCATGGCCATCGAGAAAGACCCGATCGAAAACGGCGGCGGCGAAATCACGCTTTAGCGCATCCGGGGTATCGACATCCCGGTAGTCGATCGCCATCCGATCCAGGCCCGCCATGCCGCGACGCAGGTGACGCGCCTGTTGGGCATAGCGTTTCATCAAAAGCCCCCGGACCCCGGCGCGATGCGCGGCCGCCGCTCGCTCGGCACTATCCAGCAGGCGCAGCGCCAGGCCGCCGTCCTCGGCACACAGGGCCGGATAACCCTGCAGCGTGATCCCCCCTTGCTCGAACGCCACCTGATCGGGCAACTCACCAAAGTCCCAGTCGGTGATGCCGCTGCGATCAAAGCCGTTGTCCGTCTGCTGCTCAAAGCGGCTGCTGGCCTGGTCACCATGGCGTCGCTGCAGGGCGGCGAGATCGCGCCCGGTATCGATGATGCGGCCGCCGTCATCCACCAGCGCAAAACGCATCTGAAGGTGCACCGGCACTTCGACCTGCTCCCAGATATCCGCCGGCAGATCGACGCCGGTCATCCGCCGCAGATCGGACCGCACCGCCGCCTCGAGCGAGCCCTCCCGGGGTGGGAGCGATTCCAGCACCGCCCGGGCAAAATCGGGCACCGGGACAAAGTTGCGGCGCAGCGTCTTGGGCAGAGAACGGATCAGGGTGATTACCTTCTCTTCAAGCAGTCCGGGCACCAGCCACTCAAAGGGCTCGGGCTGCAGCGCGTTGAGCGCGGCCATGGGAATACGCACCGTGACACCGTCATCCTCGGCACCTGGTGAGAAGTGATAGGTCAGCGGCAGCCGCAGCCCATTGACGGGCAGATGATCCGGAAAGTCGGCGGCATCGGCATCGGCGCTGCGCGCCATGAGCTGATCACGGGTCAGGCGCAGCGGGCGATCATCCCCGCCACCGGCAAGCCACCGCTGCAGACTCGGGCCATCCACCACCGACCCGGGCAAGGCCTGATCGTAGAACGCCGCCAGCGCCTCGGCATCGATGAGGACATCGCGGCGCCGCGCCTTGGCTTCCAGCGCCTCGACCTCGGCGATCAACGCCCGGTTGGCCTTGAGGAAATCCGGCATCTGCGGCATCGATGCCTCACCGGCCAGGCCATCGGCGATAAAGACCTCCCGTGCCTGCTCCGGTGCCACGCGGGCGTAATCGACCTTGCGGGCGCTGACCACTGGCAGCCCGTAGAGGGTGGCGTCTTCGCGGCCGAATACCTTGCCCTGGCGGGCATCCCACCACGGGCCGTAGTAGCGGCGCTTGAGCAGGTGGCGCGCCAGCGGCTCGATCCACTCGGGGCGGACCTCGGCCACGCCCCGGGCGAACACGCGGCGGGTCTCGACCAGCTCCGCCGCCACGATCCAGCGCGGCCGTCTGCGTGCCACGCCCGAGCCGGGATGGATCGCCAGCTTGAGCCCCCGCGGGCCGATGTATTCATCGCCCTCCTCGCGGCGGGCGATGTTGGAGAGAAATCCGGTCAGTATGGCCCGGTGGAAGGCGACCGCTTCGGCCGGGCGCTCGTTCTCGGTCATTGCCATGCCACGGAGCAGCCCCCGTAACTGGCCGTGGACATCCACCCATTCGCGCATGCGGACATGCGAGAGAAAATGCTCGTGACACCAGGCCTGCAGCTTGCGGCGTGACAGCTGCCGGGCCTGCTCGTGATAGGCGTCCCAGAGCCGGAGCAGACCGGCAAAATCGGATTGCCGATCCTGCCAGGCCGCCTGGGCGCTGTCCGCTGCCTCGCGCCGATCCATGGGCCGCTCGCGGGGATCCTGGATGGACAGCGCCGCGGCGATGACCAATACCTCGCGCAGCGCACCCTCGCGTTCGGCGGCCAGCAGGATGCGCGCGATCCGGGGGTCCACCGGCAGCCGCGCCAGCTTGCGACCCAGTCCGGTGAGTCGCTGGCGGCGGTTGAGTGCACCCAACTCGTCCAGAAGCTTGAGCCCGTCACGGACGTAGCGTGGATCCGGCGGCTCGATGAACGGAAACGACGCCACCTCGCCGAGCCGCAGGTGTTTCATCTGCAAAATCACCGACGCCAGGTTGGTACGCAGGATCTCCGGATCGGTGAATCGTGGCCGCTGTTCGTAATCCGCCTGGCTGTAGAGCCGGATACAGACCCCGGGGCCTTCGCGGCCGCAACGTCCCGCGCGCTGATCGGCACTGGATTGAGCGATCGGCTCGACCGGCAACCGCTGGACCTTGGTGCGATAGCTGTAGCGGCTGATCCGCGCCAGGCCGCTGTCGACGACATACCGGATACCCGGGACGGTCAGCGAGGTCTCGGCCACATTGGTCGCAAGAACCACGCGACGCCCCCGATGCGGGGCAAAGACCCGTTGTTGCTCGGCGACGGACAATCGCCCATAGAGCGGCAATACCTCGGTGTGCGGCGGATGGTGCTTGCGCAGCGACTCGGCGCATTGCCGGATCTCGCGCTCGCCCGGCAGGAACACCAGCACATCCCCCCGGCCCAGCGTGCTGAGCTCATCCACCGCATCCACCACCCCCTGGCGCAGGCTGCGGTCGCGTTCGTCCTCGCTGGAGGCACCCAGTGGCCGATAGCGGGTCTCGACCGGATAGGTGCGCCCCGACACCGTAATGATCGGGGCCTCACCAAAATGCTGCGAGAAGCGCTCGGGGTCGATGGTCGCCGAGGTGATGATGACCCGAAGATCCGGACGCCGCGGCAGCAGGCGCTTGATGTAGCCAAGCAGAAAATCGATGTTGAGGCTGCGCTCGTGGGCCTCGTCGATGATCAGGGTGTCATAGGCGGCGAGATCCTCATCCCCCTGGGTCTCGGCAAGGAGCATGCCATCGGTGAGGAGTTTGATGCGCGTCCCGGCCGCCGTGCGGTCGCTGAAGCGGATCCGGTATCCGACCCCATCGCCAACGGCCGTATGGCACTCTTCGGCCACCCGGGCGGCAAGGCTGCGCGCGGCGATCCGTCGGGGCTGTGTATGGCCGATCATGCCCTCGATGCCGCGCCCCATCTCGAGCATCAGCTTGGGCAACTGGGTGCTCTTGCCCGAGCCGGTCTCGCCACAGATGACGACAACCGGATTCGCCTCGACCGCTGCTTTGATGGACTCGGCGTGCTCGAGCACCGGCAGGGGCAGGTCGAAGGCCGGCGTGAGCCGGGTGGATTCGCGGGCCAGCCGCGCCGGCTCGGCAGCCGTCTGGGGGGTGGAGTTGGCGCGGCGGCGACGTTCAGTCATTCGCCCCATCGGCGGCGGTTGGATCGATGGGCCGTGCCCGGCTGTGCTTGGCCCGATGGGATCGGGCCTCGAATTGGCACGCCTCGACCTGCCAACCCCCGGGGTCACAGCGCAGGATCAGACATCCGGGCCCGCCGTAGGTGCGGGTCCGCCCGGCGGCACCCGGGTTGAGCAGCCAGGGCCGCTGCGACTGGTCAACCCGCTGACGGTGACTGTGGCCATACACGACCGCCTGATAGTCACCATAACGCCGCCGATAGCGCCGGTGACGCTGCTCCAGGCTGCCGCCGTCATCGCCATGGATGACTTTCAAACGCCCACCCGGCAACGCCACATCCGTCTCATCGGGCAGATTCTGCAGGGTATCCAGCTCGGTGTCCGACCAGTGATCGGCGTCATCGTTGTTGCCACGGATCGCGATCACCTCGCGCTGCGGGTGCATGGCAAACAGGATATCAGCGCCGCCGATATCGCCGGCATGAATGGCAACATCGCAGTCGGCCACCACCTCGGCGATGCGGCTGTCCAGAAACCCGTGGGTGTCGGCCAGAAGGGCGACGCGAACCGCCGGGTCGCTCATGACGGCTCCAGGGCCCTGGTAATGGCTCGATCCAGCGCGGCGTAATCGTGGGTCACTGCAAACTGTGGAAATTCGTCGATCACATTCTGCGGCGCACTAAAAAGCACACCATGGTCGGCGGCGCCCAGCATGGCCGTATCATTGTAGGAATCACCCGCGGCAACCACCCGAAAGCGCAGGGCCCGAAAGGCATCCACCGCTGCGCGTTTGTGATCGGGCATGCGCAGTCGATAGCCACTGATCCGGCCATCGGCCTCGACCTCGAGGGTGTGGCAGAAAAGCGTCGGCCACTGCAGTTGAGCCATGAGGGGATGGGCGAACTCGTAGAAGGTATCCGAGAGGATGACCACCTGATAGCGACGCCGCAGGTCGGCAAGGAATTCGGCGGCACCGGCGAGCGGTGCCATATCGGCAATCACGCGCTGGATATCGGCCATGCCAAGGCCGTGGCGCTCAAGCTCGGCAAGGCGCATGCGCATGAGTTCATCGTAATCGGCGATATCGCGGGTCGTGGCACGCAACGCCTCGATGCCGGTCAGATTGGCGAAATCGATCCAGATCTCCGGGACCAGCACCCCTTCCAGGTCGAGACAGACAATGTTCACTGGCAATCACCCTCGATATAAAGAGCGGCGGACACTAAGGCTTTTACCGTTACCCTGCAACACAACCGATTGAACCAACGTGACAGCACATCGATCTAATGGCATGTTGAACGGTGTGTGCCTTATACGTTTTCAGGAGGAACGCCCATGGCTCAGGATTTCAGGACCGTGACCGCAACCCGGCCAGCGGCCGGCGGCTCGGTACTTGCGACCAACAAGGTCTTGCGCAACACCTATGCGTTGCTGGCCATGACGCTGCTCTTCAGCGGGGCCATGGCCGGCGTGGCGATGGCCACCAACGCCCCACCCATGCACTGGCTGCTTGTGCTGGGGGGCTATTTCGGGTTGCTGTTTCTCACCACCACGCTGCGCAACAGCGTCTGGGGCCTGGTGAGTGTTTTTGCGCTGACCGGCTTCATGGGTTTTACCCTCGGCCCGATCATCAGCCTGTATCTGACCGCCTTTAGCAATGGGGCCGAGCTGGTCATGATGGCCCTGGGCGGCACGGGCATGGTGTTTCTGGGGCTATCGGCCTATGCGCTGACCACCCGGCGCGATTTCAGCTTCATGCGAGGCTTTATCTTTGCCGGGATCCTCGTGGCCTTTGCCGGCTCGATCATCGCCATCATCTTCTCGATCCCCGCCCTCTCTCTGGCGGTGAGCGCGGCATTCGTGGTGCTGATGAGCGCGTTGATCCTCTACCAGACCGGCGAGATCATCAACGGTGGCGAGACCAACTACATCATGGCCACGATCACGTTGTATGTAACCATCTACAACCTCTTCCTCAGCCTGCTGCAGCTGCTTTCGGCCTTCGCCGGCGAGCGCTGACCCGCCGCCGGGGACAGCCGGCTTGACCGACCCCGTCCGGCACGCCGGGCGGGGTTTTTTATTGACCTGGGGAATATATAATCGCGGCTTTATTACCGGAGCCGTCATGAAGCTCAATCAACTCCGCTACATCGTCGAGGTCACCCGTCGGGGGCTGAACGTCTCGGCCGCCGCCGAGGCGCTCTATACCTCACAACCGGGGGTGAGCAAGCAGATCCGGCTACTGGAGGATGAGCTTGGCGTCCCCATCTTCGAGCGCAGCGGCAAGCACTTTACCGGCCTCACCCCGGCCGGCCGATCGCTGGTCGAAATCGCCGAGCGGATACTCACCGAGACGCAGAACATCACCGCGGTCGCCGAAGAGTTCTCGGATCAGCAAAAGGGCAGTCTGAGCATCGCCACGACCCACACCCAGGCGCGTCATGCCCTGCCTTCGGCCGTTGAGGCATTCCGCCGGCGCTACCCCGACGTGACACTGCATTTCCACCAGGGCACGCCCGTTCAGATCGCCGAGATGGCCACTGCCGGCGAGGTCGATTTTGCCATCGCCACCGAGGCGCTCGAGCACTACGACGATCTGGTGATGCTGCCGTGCTATCGCTGGAACCGAAGCATTATCGTTCCGCAGGGCCACCCGCTTTGCGACGAACAACCGCTGAGCCTGGCGGCCATTGCCCGGCATCCGCTGGTCACCTACGTATTCGGCTTTACCGGTCGCTCCCGGCTGGATGAGGCATTCCGCGCCGAGGGCCTCTCACCGGAGGTCGTCTTTACCGCCACCGACTCGGAGGTCATCAAGACCTATGTCCAGCTGGGCCTGGGGGTGGGCATCATGGCCAGCATGGCGTTCGAGCCAGAGCGCGATCACGGTCTGGTCGCCCTCGATGCCAGCCACCTGTTCGCGACCAGCACAACGCGGATCGGTTTTCGGCGCAACGCCTATCTGCGCGGATACATGCTCGCGTTCATCGAAATGTTCGCCCCCCATCTGAACGCCGAGCGGGTTCAGGCTGTCCTCGATAGTCGTCATCCTGAAGAGCGGGAGAGACTCATGGCAGAGCTGGAATCGGCCATGACAGCGGTTGGCTGAATGGACCCGGAGATCCTGGAAATCCGGCGGCATCTGAGTGCGTACCCGCCGTTTGATGCGCTCGATGACGAATGGCTCGATCAGGTCGCCGAGGCGGTGGAGATCGCCTATTTCCGCGCCGGCAGTCAGATTCTCGAGGCCAGTCAGCCCATCGACGCGCTCTATTACGTGCGCAGCGGCGCGGTCGAGGTCTACCGCCGCAGCGGCGATCTTTTTGACCGACTGGGCGCGGGCGGGATCTTCGGACACTACGGCCTGCTGCGCGGCGGACGGGTCCGTTACCCGGCGGTTGCCATCGAAGACACGCTAATCTACCGCATCCCGGCCGCGACGTTCGATGCGCTTTGTGACGCCAGTCACGAGTTTTCCGATTTCATCGAACTGGGCCGCCCCCGGCTCGAGACCGGCGGCGGTACGGCGGGTCAGGGCAGCGAGTTGATGAGCACCCGTGTCCGCAAACTGCTGACCCGCGAGCCGCTGATCATCGAGGCCTGGCAGAGCGCACAGACCGCGGCGCTGCGTCTGGCCGACGAGCCCAGCGCCGCTTTGCTGGTGGTGGACCAGCCAGGCGATGACCCGCGATACACCTACGCCGATGCCGACGGCCATCTCTGGCAGGTTCAGGGCATCGTCACCGACGCCGATTTGCGCAGCCGGATCATCGCCGCCGGCCGCGATCATCAAACCCCCATCGGCGAGATCGTGCATGACGATCTCATCGCCGTGCAGTCCGACGAGACCGTCCAGGAGGCCATGCTGGCGATGCTCCGCCACAATGTCGCCCACCTGGTGGTCCTGCATCGCCGGCGCCCGATCGGGCTGATTCAGCTACAGGATGTCGTGCGGTTCGAGACCCGGAGCAGCCTTTATCTGATTGATAGCATTCTGGCGAGCGACAGCGTTCAGGCTCTGGCCACCCTCAAGCCGGATGTCTGGCAGTCGGCGGTGCGCATGATCGATGAGGGAGCGGATTCGCGCACCGTCGGTACGGCATTGGCGTCGATCGCCCGCAGCTTCATGCGCCGGATCATCGAGCTGGCCGAGGCCGAGCTGGGGCCGCCTCCGGTGCCCTATGCGTTCATGGTGATGGGCTCGATGGCCCGGGGCGAGCAGACCCTGGTCACCGATCAGGACAACGCGCTGGTGCTTGATGACCGGTTCGACCCGGGTGCCGATGATGAGTATTTCAGTCGATTGGCACGCCGCGTCAGTGACGGGCTTGATGCCTGCGGCTATCGCTACTGCAAGGGCGACATCATGGCCACCAACCCCCGCTGGCGCCAGCCCCTTGCCCAGTGGCAGCGGTATTTTCGCCGCTGGATCGATGATCCCAATCCGGAACGGCTGCTGCACAGCAATATCTTTTTCGACCTGGACAATGTCCACGGCGAGGAGCGGTACGTCGAGAGCCTGCAGGCATTGATTGCCGAGAATGCCGGCAACAGCCCGCGGTTCATGGCGGCCATGGCGCGCAACGCCCTTAATCGCACCCCGCCGATCGGTTTTTTTCGCGACTTTGTCATGGAAAAGGATGGCCGCCAGAACAACTCCATCAACGTCAAGCGCCGTGGCACGGCGCCGTTGACCGATCTGATCCGCATTCATGCGCTGGCCTGCGGCTCACGCGCGCAGAATTCGTTCGAGCGGCTCGATGATATTGCCGAGACCCAATTGCTCGGCCCCGGCGTCGCCGATCGCCTGCGCGATGCGCTCGAAATCCTCAGTCATACCCGGCTTCGGCATCAGGCCATCGACATCCAGAATGACCGGCAGCCGGACAACAATATCGAACCCGAGAATGTCCCCAGTGCCGAGCGTGCGGCCATCAAGGACGCCTTCCGCGCACTCAGCCAGGCCCAGAAATTTTTGCGCTTTCGCTATCCCATGACCAGTGATCGACCGGCAAGAACCGGCCGCGGATGAAAACCCGGTCGCGCGGCGCTGCATCGGACTGGGCGAGCTGGATGGCCGGCGCCTGCGAGCAGGCCCGTGACCCCCGCCTGGCCGGCTTTTATGGGGCTTTCCCCCACGACCCGTCAGCGCCGGTCGCCGATCTGCCCCTGATCGCCATCGATCTGGAGACGACCGGGCTGGACCCTGCCCGCCACGCCATTCTGAGCATCGGGCTGCTGCCTTTCACCCTGTCGAGCATCCGACTCAGCGATCGGCGGCACTGGGTACTGCGCCCGCCCACCGGGATGAGTGGTGAATCGGTGCGCTTTCACAACATCACCCACAGCGATACCGAACAGGCGCCCACCATGGACGAGATTCTCACCGATTTGCTCACGGCGCTGGCCGGTCGGTTGCCCGTTGTGCATTACCACCCGCTCGAACGGCGCTTTCTGCAGCGCGCCCTCGAACAAGAGCTCCGGCAACCGCTGCGCTTTCCCCTGATTGACACCATGGAGCTCGAGGCACGCCGCCACCGCCGCGGCGGACTTGCCCGGCTGCGGCACTGGCTGGGACGGCCGCCGGCGTCATTGCGCCTGAACGACTGCCGGCAGCGCTACGGGCTGCCGGCTTATGGAACCCACCACGCGGTGCTGGATGCCCTGGCAACCGCCGAGCTGTTGCAGGCACAGATCCAGCACCACTACGACGCGACAACGCCGGTGGGTGAGCTCTGGGTCTAGGTGGCCCGCGGTTCGGACATCAACCCGCGGATCACCGCGTAGCAGGCCACCAACAACACCAGCGTAAAGGGCAGCCCGGTGGATATGGAGGCGGCCTGGAGCGCCCCCAGTCCACCACCCAACAGCAGGGCGATGGCAATGGCCCCCTCGATGATGGCCCAGAACATCCGCTGCGGTTTGGGCGCATCCACCTTGCCACCGGCGGTGATCGAATCGATCACCAACGACCCGGAGTCGGACGAGGTGACAAAGAACACAATCACCAGGAAGATGCCCACAAACGAAGTGATCGCCGTCAGCGGCAGCTCGCCCAGCATCACGAAGAGCTTGAGCTCAAGGGCGGCCTCCCGCACGCCGGTGAACCCCTCGCCGAGGAACTGCTCAATGGCGGTGCCGCCCAGCGCCGTCATCCACAGCACCGAGATCAGGGTCGGGATCACCAGCACGGCAATGAGAAACTCTCGTACCGTGCGGCCACGACTGACCCGGGCGATGAACATCCCGACGAAGGGCGACCAGGAGATCCACCATGCCCAGTAAAAGGCCGTCCAGCCCTGAGTGAAGTTGGCATCCTCACGCCCGAACGGGTTGGACAGCGCCGGCAGATGGGTGACATAGGCGAGGAGGTATTCGAAAAACCCGGTGGCGATCAGCAGCGTCGGCCCGACCACCACCACAAAGGCCAGCAGCAGAAAGGCCAGGCCCATGTTGAGCTGCGAGAGCCGCTGCACGCCCTTGTCCACGCCAAGCATCACCGACAAAAGCGCCACCGCGGTAATGCCCATAATGAGCAGAACCATCGTGGTATCGCCGGCAGGTATGCCAAAGAGATATTCCAGCCCGGCGGTGGCCTGCTGAGCCCCGAGCCCCAGCGAGGTGGCCAGGCCGAAGAGGGTGGCGAACACCGCCAGAATGTCGATGACATGACCGGGCCAGCCCCATACCCGCTCGCCCAGCAGCGGATAGAAGACCGAACGCATGGTCAGCGGTAGCCCTTTGTTGAACGAGAAAAGCGCCAGCGCCAGGGCTACCACCGCGTAAATACCCCATGGGTGCAGTCCCCAGTGGAAAATGGTGGCGGCCATGCCCAGCGACACCGCGGCCTGTTCGTCGCCACCGGCCGCGCCAAGCGGCGCCCAGTCGGTGCGCACGCCATCCTCGACTGTCGTGCCGCCCAGCGCGGTACCGAAATGGGTAATGGGCTCGGAGACGCCATAGAACATCAGACCAATGCCCATGCCGGCGGCAAAGAGCATGGCGAACCAGCCGCCGTAGCTGAAGTCGGGGCTGGCGTGGGCGCCGCCAATGCGGACGCGGCCCAGGGGCGTGAAGATCAGTGCCACCGCCAGCAACACAAAGATGTTGGCAGAGAGCAGGAAAAACCAGGCCATGTTGCTGGTCAGCCACACGCGCATGCCATCAAAGACCGGAGCAACCGAGTCTTGCAGCGCGAGGGTAAGAATGACGAAAAAAAGAATCACCAGCGCCGAGATGGTGAACACCTTGCCATGCAGGTCCAGATCCATCCCGAACTTGGTGGCGGTGACATTGTCCTGGCCGATGACATAGTCGGTATCAATCAGATCCGACGGTCCTTCGGGGGCCGGGACACCCACAGAGGGGTTTTCTTCGAGTTCGTTATTCGATTCGCTCACTTTGCTCGCTCCCTTGCTGCCTTACGCCGAGTGGTCCTCAGGACGGACAAGAAACACCGACACATCGGTATGCGCGGCGACTTTGCCGCCGTGGGCCGGAATCACGGCGTCCAGATGCTTGGGTAGATGGGTGGACATGACAACGAGATCCGTATCGGTCTCTTTGATGGCCTTGAGCAGCACATCATCCAGATCGGCCACCGGGTCGGGTGAATTGACACAGTGGACACGCACCGCCTGGCCATGGACCTTGGCCTGCTGCTCGGCAAACTCGCGAAGCCGCTGCTCATACTCTTCGGGGCTGCGGGCAGCACTGCCCGGGGTGCTGGTGGTCACCCCCAGGTAGCAGACCTCACTGCCGTAGTGGCGTGCCAGATCAGCACTGGCGGTCAGCGAACGACCGATGGCCTCGAGATGTGCCAGATCCACCGGAACGAGGATTTTTTTGAACATTCCACATGCTCCCTGCGCTCAAAACCCAGTGAGCAGGCGGCATGGCATTAAACCTGGATCTTCCTTCGTCGAGTCAAAGATCGGTGTTGCGTTGGGTACGAGAACCCCTACCGCCCGCATCACCACTTATCAGCGCGAGCTACCCTGCGCTCGCCATCGAGATCCGTCAACCGGTCGTCGGATTGATCCTGTGAAGACAGCGGCGCTCAGCCAACACTGGTGCGCCCGGCGAATGCGTGGGACAGCGTCCCCGCGTCGACATACTCAAGATCGCCGCCAAGCGGCACGCCGTGGGCGATCCGGCTAACCCCGACCCCCGCCTGACGCGCCATTTCGCCGACGTATTGCGCGGTGGCCTCGCCCTCCACCGTGGGGCTGATGGCAAGGATCAGCTCGCGCACCTCGCCGTCGGCGAGGCGCTGCTCGAGGACATCCAGGCCAAGCTCTGCAGGCCCTACCCCATCCAGTGGCGAGAGTCGGCCTTTGAGCACGAAATATCGCCCCCGAAAGTCGGTCGCCTCCTCGAGCGCCTGAACATCCGAGGGGTTTTCTACGATGCACAGCACCTGGCCATCCCGGCGCTCGCTCTGGCAAAGCGGGCAGACCTCGGCCTCGGTGAGGTTACGGCACAATCGGCACTCCCCCACCGCCTCGGCGGCCTGCTGCAGCGCCGCGGCCAGAGAACGGGCGCCCTGTCGGTCGTGCTGCAGCAGCGAAAACGTCATGCGTTGCGCCGACTTGGGCCCCACGCCGGGCAGACAGCGAAAGGCCTCCATCAACTGCTGAACCAGGGGCGAGTAGGACACAGCGCCGGGCCTAGAACGGCATCTTCATGCCCGGGGGCAGATTGAGCCCCTCGGTCAATCCGGACATCCGCTCCTGGGTGACCTGCTCAAGCTTCTGGACGGCGTCATTGCAGGCCGCGGCCACCAGGTCCTCGACCATTTCCCGATCGTCGTAGACACTCTCGTCGATGCTGACTCGCCGCACCTCATGGCGCCCGGTCATGATTACACTGACCATTCCGCCACCGGCCTGTCCGGTCACCTCCATTTCTGCCAGTTCGGCCTGCGCTTTTTGCATCTCTTCCTGCATGCGCTGGGCCTGCTTCATCATGTTGCCGAGTCCGCCTTTCATTCGCCGCTCCTAATCCCGTGGCCGTATGGAATCTTCGATCACTTCAGCGCCAAAGGTTTCCTGCAGCGCTGCAATGTTGGGGTCCTGCTCGATGGCCTCGCGGGCGGCGGCCATACGCTCGTTCTCGGCCCGCGCGGCGGTATCCGCCGGCGTCTCGCCCTCAACGCGCTCGACCCGCACCTGGACTTTGAATGGGGTGCCAAAATGGCTGGACAGCGCATCGGCCAGTCGCCCGGTGACGGTTTCGTTGACAAGGTGCTGGTGCGCGGTGTCGATATGCAACGTCACCCGATCCCCCTCACGGCCACCCCACTGACAGTGATCCGCCAGTGCCTGGGCCATCCCGCTCAACGGCAGCGTAGCGGCCAGATGATGCCAGTCCACCGCATCGATATCCTGTGGCTGTGCCGATGGCTGTGGCGGCGCGGGTTGTGTCGGGCCGGCGGCGGTCTCTGGCGCATCCGCTGGATGCGGTGGCCCACCCCCCGATGCCGATGGGGATGGGGGCGACACGGCTGGCGAGGGCGCGCCCGGGGATGATGCCGCCGCCGACGGCGTCTCCGCCGAGGGGACGGACTCGGGCCAGAAGGCGAGCATGCGCATCATCCCCATTTCGAACCCGCTGCGCGGGTCCGGTGCCAGGGGCAGATCCCGGCGGACATGCAGCGCGATTTGATACAGCAGCTGCACGGTTGCGCTGTCCAGCCGACCGGCCAACGCGATGAGGCGTTCGGCGTCGGGATCGGACTGGTCGATGACCTCGGGTGTCATCTGATAGAGCGCCAGGCGATGGAGGATATCCAGCAGCCTTGCCAGCGCATCGGCAAAATCCGGTGCCGTGCCGGCCATCTGATCGATGACCGCCAGCATCGCATGGCCATCACCGTCGAGAAGTCGCTCGAGCAGATCAAAAAGCAGGCCGCTCGACAACGTCCCCAGCATCTCGCCAACGGCTTCGGCCCGAAGCTGGCCGCTGCCAAACGCAAGCGCCTGATCCATGAGGCTGAGGGCGTCCCGCATGCTGCCGTCGGCGGCACGGGCCAGTAGATCGAGCGCCGCGGGCTCGGCATCGATCCCCTCGGCCTCGGCGATATGCTGCAACTGTCCGGTCATCAATCCCGGCAACAATGGCTTGAGGTTGAACTGCAGACAGCGCGAGAGCACCGTCACCGGCAGCTTCTGCGGGTCGGTGGTCGCCAGCAGGAACTTGATATGCGGCGGTGGTTCTTCGAGGGTTTTGAGCAGGGCATTGAAACTATGGGTGGAGAGCATATGCACTTCGTCCACCAGATAGATCTTGAACCGCCCTCGGCTGGGGGCGTACTGGACGTTATCCAGCAGCTCCCGGGTATCCTCGACCTTGGTGCGCGAGGCGGCGTCCACCTCGATGAGATCGACAAATCGTCCCTCGTCGATCTCGGTACAGGCAGCGCATTCCCCGCAGGGCGTATCCGTGACACCATCGCGCTCGCAGTTGAGGCATTTTGCCAGGATGCGCGCCACGGTGGTCTTGCCAACGCCGCGCGTCCCCGAGAACAGGTAGGCGTGATGCAGCCGCCCGTTGGCAAGCCCGTTACTCAACGCCTGGAGGACGTGGCGCTGTCCGACCATTTCCGCGAACGTCCGCGGGCGCCATTTGCGGGCAAGCACCTGATAGCTCATGGTCGGCAGTATAGCATCGAGCGCACCGACGAGGATGGGAAAAGGCGGGGCGCCAGCCACACCCCGGCGCCCGAGTCCACCGCTACCGCTGCTCCCTTCCGGGCCTGACGGGGTTGACGGTTTATCGTCGCGAGGGGACCAGCGCCACCGCAGTTGAATGATAGCAGCTTGCCCGGCGGGCCGACGAGAGGAGCGATGACGACATGCCCGAGGCGGCAAGAATTTTCTGGGTCTTCCTCCGCCTTGGATGCGTGGCATTTGGCGGTCCGGTGGCGCATCTGGCGTTTTATCGCCGATGGCTGGTGGAAGAACGCCGCTGGCTCACCGACGAGGCTTACACCCAGACGCTTGCGCTATGCCAGATGCTGCCGGGGCCCTCGAGCAGCCAGACCGGCTTTGCCATTGGCATCCACCGCGGCGGGCTGATCGGCGGGATCGCCGCCTGGCTCGGCTTTACCCTCCCCGGGGCGGTGCTGATGATCGCACTCGGGATGGGACTGACAAGCTTCGAGGCCTGGCAAGGGGGCGGCTGGATCGATGGGCTGAAGCTCGGCGCCGTCGCCGTGGTGGCCAACGCGTTGATCGGCATGGCCCATCAACTCTGCCCGGATACCCGAAGGGCCGGCATTGCTGCGTTCGCGGCCGTCGGGGCGTTGCTGATACCCGGTGTTTACGGCCAACTGACCATGATCGTGGCCGGTGGCGTACTGGCCGGTTTTTTTCTCTCACCGCCGGCAACGCCGCCGACCACGCTGAATGTCCCCATCAGCCGCCGTCAGGGTGCCGGGCTGCTGCTGATCTTCGGCCTGGGGCTGGCGGTTTTCAGTCTCTCGGCATTCGGCCAGTCACCGCTCTGGGGAGTGCTCTACCGCAGCGGCTCGCTGGTGTTCGGCGGCGGCCATGTGGTGCTGCCGCTGCTGGAGTCGGGCCTGGTGGCCCCTGGGTTGATCGACTCGGAGCGTTTTCTGGCCGGTTACGGAGCCGCCCAGGCAATCCCCGGCCCGGTTTTTTCGTTCAGCGGCTTTCTTGGCGCTCAGGTCATGCCGCAAACCCCATTGATGGCCGGACTGCTGGCGGTGGTGCTGCTTTTCGCCCCCGGACTGCTGCTGGTCGCCGGCCTGCTGCCGTTCTGGCAGACCCTGGGGCAGTATCGAGCCATGCGCCAGACGTTGCTGGGGGTCAACGCCGCGGTGGTCGGGCTGATCGCCGCCGTGCTCTATGACCCCATCCTCACCCGCGCCGTGCAAGGGCCGGGGGATGCCATCATTGCCACCGTCGCCCTGCTGATGCTCGCCCGAACCCGGGTGCCGGTCTACTGGGTTGTCGCCGGCTGCGCCATCGCCGGTGCGCTTGCCCACCGGATCTATCCGGCGCTTGGCCTCTAGGGCGGCGCTATCGCCCCTCGAGGGCATAACGCAGCACCCGGCGCTTGACCCAGCCGCCATGTCCGGCCAGGCGAAGCCCCACGCTGCGCAGACCGGCCAGCGGACCCAATGGCGTTGTAAAGCCATAATGGAAGGCGGTCATGGTCGATTGCATGAGCTGATTGTCCGGCCGTCTTGCCCGCTCATAGGCGGCAAGCAGTGGCGGATGCGAGGGCGGCAGGCCAAGGCGGTGGGCCTCGGCGATGCGACTGGCGAGCTCCCGGGCATCCCGCAGACCCAGATTGACCCCCTGCCCCGCCAGTGGATGAATGACATGGGCCGAGTCGCCCACAAGCACCAGATTGCCTTGCCAGTAGCGACGGGCATGGCGCCGACGGATCGGGAAGTGGGCCCGACCGTGGAGGGTCTCGACCAGGCCCAGCGCTTCGGGAAAGGCCGTCTCGAGCTCGCGCACAAAAGCATCGGCATCGAGTTGCGCCAACGACTCGGCCCGCGCCGGGTCGACATACCACACCAGTGAGGCATCACCACCGGCCAACGGCAGCAGGGCCTGCGGCCCCGTCGGGGTAAACCGCTGCCAGGTACAGGTCGTCGCTGGGGGATTCGTACGGACACTGGCCACTACCGCGTGTTGATGATAGTCACCCTGCCAGCTGCCGATTCCCGCCGCTTCGCGCAAGGGCGACCCACCCCCGTCGGCAGCGACGATCAGGGCGGGATCGAGCGGCCCCTCGCCATCGATCACAAGTCGGGGCCCATCTTCGGTGGACTCGATCTCCAGGCCTTCGACCGGCGCATCCACCCGGACCGCTGACAGCGTCCGGGCAATCTCCAGCAGGGTGGCCTGCAGGTGATCGTTTTCCAGAAAAACCCCCAGCCGCTCGAGCCCCAGCTCGAGCGCGGTAAAGCGAAGCCGGCCGCTGCCGCTGACATCCCAGGTCAAAACCTCGTCGAAATCGGCGACACGGCCGCTTTGCAATGCCGGCCAGGCGGTGAGCTTTTGCAGATACTCAATGGAGCGTTGATTGAGTGCCGAGACACGGAGTCTGGGCGGCTCATCTGCGGTGGGCATCTGCGGCGGCCGGGCCTCGAGCAGTCGCACCGGAATGCCCCGCTGGCCCAGATCCACCGCCAGTGCAGCACCCACCATGCCACCGCCGACAATCACAATGCCCTTGTTGTCCATCGCGGCTACTCCTTTATCTCATCCGGCGATGGTGCCACAGCACCCGAGGCCGCGGCAGGTACGGCAGCGCCAGCCGTTGGCTCACCATCAAATACGGCCAACAGGTGACTGCGCAGATCAGCGAGTGTTCCAAGGGCCTTTGCCGGTGGCATCACGCCGCGGCGAAAGCCCCGCGCCACGAACCCCTCGAGCAGTGCCCTGTCGCGAGCGATGATATGCACAGGCACCGCCCGGGATGCGCCCTCACCGGTGACCAGCGGCGCGGGTTGATGATCCCCCAAAAGAATCAGGATCCCATCACCCAGATCGCGCGCCGCCCATTCGCCGGCGGTGCGCAGGGCATAGTCCACCGCCCGCGCGTAGTGCCGCCGGACCCGGTCGCGATCGGCCCAGACCACGCCGGGCGCCGGCCCCGCCTCCGCCCAGCGGTGAAACACCGATCCATCCCCCACCCGGGACCAGTCAATGGTCGGCAGCACCGGGGTCCAGGGTGCATGACTGCTGATCAGCGCGAGCTCGGCAAAAACCGGCGATGTGCTTGGCGCTCGGATGGCGCGCTGGAAGTAGTGCCAGGTGTATTGATCGGGCATCGTCACCCAGTTGAGCGGCGGACCGGCATATTCAATGCGGGCATGATCATGGATCTGGTCGTACCCCCATTGCCTGCCCGCCGGCCAGGCCCGAGTGATGGCGGGCATCACCGCGGCGGTCTCGTAACCTGCCTGGTCGAAATCGCGGATCAGTGAAGGCCGGGGCTTATCCAGAAAAAGATCATAGCGGATCTGGTTACTGATCCACCGGCCGCTCAATACACTGCCGTGGGCCAACCACGACTGCCCGCCCTGGACCGGCGAGCGCATCGATGTCGTCACTGCCTGCAGTCCGGCGGCCTCCAGCTCGCCGGCCAGTTGCTCGAGCGCGGCCTGACCCGTGACCCGGTAGCGCGGGTCACGCAAAAAGCTCACACCATAGGATTCAATGAACCCGAGGATGACATCCCGTCCCTGTAAACTGGCCATGCGTCGTTGTACCGGCTGTTGGGGCACGGCGAGGGCATCGGCGAATGCCCGTCGCTCGGCGGCCGTGCGCAGGACGCGATCGGCCTGGTCGGTATAGCGGATGAGTGCCGGCGCATCCACCGCCCGGCCGATGGGCCACGCATCCCGGTGGTGTTGCAGCAAAAGCCCGGCACCGACCATCACCACGCCCACCAGCACCGACGCCATGCCGGCTTGCCCCGGCGCCATGCGGCGCAAAAGGCGGGCCAATCCGTAAAGCGCGTACCCGACGGCGGCCAGCCCGGTTGCCAGGATGGCCCAGGCGGCCGGCCCCCCAACGGCGCCGCGCAGAAGATGCTCCACCGACGCCGCGAGCGGCAGGTCGATTAGCAGATTCATGGGCCGGCCCAGTGCCAGACCGGTGCCCAGATCCGACAGCGCGAGCCCCACCGACACCATCACCGCCAGCGACAGCACCCCCGCCGCTATCCATGCCCAGGGCCGAGGGACAAGCAGCATGACACCGGAAACCAGCAAGGCCTCGGCCGCCAGCCAGGGATGGGGAAACGTGGCATAGGGCATCAACCACTCGGGCCCGACCAGCAACAGATTGACCAGCAACACAGCCAGCAACCCGCGCGCAATCATCTTTAGTGGCTGCAACTTCAACCTCACCGGGCTGTCGACTTCTGCATGCAGGATAACCCGAGCGATTCCGACTGGCGGCTGACCGCACCGGCACTGGCCTGGCGGCGCTTGCTCATGGCCGTGCTGGTGGCGGCGACCGCCGTGGCAGGTGTCACGACCTTCGCGCGCTTGCTTGCACCGGGCGGAATCGCGCCGATGGAGTGGATGGTCCTGGGGCTTTTTGCGGTGACGTTCACGACTTCGTGCATGGCTTTCTGGACCATGACCATGGGCATTCTACTGCAGCTCAATGGACGCCATCCGGTGACACTGGGCCTGGCCCCGCCGCCTGCGACACAAGCGCCGACGATGGCGCCGACCGCGATTGTCATGCCCGCCTACAACGAGGATATGGCCGGTGTCGCCCACTGCCTGACCGCGACCTGGCAGTCACTGCGCGCCCACGACGAGCGCCAGTACTTCGATTTTTTTCTGCTCAGTGACAGCACAGCGCCAGCGCAGCGCGAGCGTGAACGCACCGCCGTCGCCCGCCTTCGCCAGCGGTTCGGCCCCGGGCTGCGGCTCTACTATCGGGCCCGCCCCAGCAACACTGGCCGCAAACCCGGCAATATCCGTGATTTCTGCCAGCGTTGGGGCGGTCATTATCGCTACATGATCGTGCTGGACGCCGACAGTCGCATGACCGCCGAGGCACTGATCACACTGGTCCGGCGCATGCAGGCCAACCCGCAGGCGGGCATCATCCAGACCGTGCCGCTGCCGGTGGGGCAGCGCACGGTACTGGGCCGTCTCCAGCAGCTTGCCGCGGGCATCCATGCCCGCAACATCGCCACCGGACTGGCATTCTGGCAGGGCAACAGCACCAACTACTGGGGCCATAACGCCATTATCCGGATTGATGATTTTCAACGTTACTGCGGGCTGTCACCGCTACCGGGCCGGCCACCGCTGGGTGGCGATATCATGAGCCATGATTTTGTCGAGGCCGGGCTGATGCGCCGCCACGGTCGCGGGGTGTATGTATTGCCCGAAATCGGCGGCAGCTTCGAGGGCATGCCGGGGAATTTTCTGGACGATCTCAAACGCGAGCGCCGATGGTGCCAGGGCAATCTGCAGCATCTGCGCCTGCTCGGCGGTCGGGGCTGGCGACCGGTCACCCGCATCAACTTTCTGCTGGGCGGGCTCGCCTATGTCAACGCGCCGTTGTGGATCCTCATGATTGCCTTCGGCGTGGGTGATGCCGTTGCCTCGCCGGACAGCGGTCGCTGGTTGACCGCCGCCGGCGCCGGCGAGGGGGTCGTGCCCACCCTGGTCGGCCTGAGCCTTGCGGTCATCCTGGGCCCGCAACTCATTGGCGTTTTCATGGCAGCCGCCACAGCAAAGCCGAAGCGACGGCTGGCGATGCTGCGCGGCGGGCTGCTGGCCCTGGGCTTTGGCATCCTCCGCGGCCCGGTGATGATGGTCCTCTACACGGTATTCATCCTGCGCATGCTCGCCGGTCAGCCCGCCGGCTGGGACACCGGCATCCGGGTCCATCGTCGTATATCAACCAGCCAGGCCTGGCAGGCGGGCTGGCCCATGACCGTCGCCGGGCTCGCCATCGCCACAGCGCTCGCCCTTGCCGAACCGGGTTTGCTGCCCTGGCTCTTGCCGGCACTCGCCGGCCCGCTGCTCTACCCGGTATTGATCTTTGCCAGCAGCGCCATCGCCCCGGCCTGGCTGCCGGCCACCCCCGCCGAGCAGGGGGGGCTGGTGCCCATCAACCATCGGCCTGTCGCGCAGCAACCTGCCGCAAAAACCCCCGTCGCCGATCCCATGCCGCTAGAGTGTCACCGGCCCATGCCGCTGCAACCGCTCTGAGCCCAACGCTCGCCCATGCCGGATCGGCCGGTGGCTAGGCAGAGGCCGCTTGCCCGCTTGGGGTGGCGAGCCCCAGGGCGATATCGGCGGCCTCCTCGACATGCTCAATCCAGTGAAATTCCATATCCGAGCGGGCCGATTCGGGGATATCCTCATAGTCCTTGCGGTTACGGGCCGGCAGCAGGACGGTCTGTATACCGGCCCGCCGAGCGGCCAGCACCTTCTCCTTGATGCCGCCCACCGGCAGGACCAGACCGCGCAGGGTCACCTCGCCGGTCATTGCCACATCCGGCCTGACACAGCGATCGGTCAGTAGCGAGACCAGCGCGTTGTACATGGCGACGCCGGCGCTGGGCCCATCCTTGGGAATGGCGCCCGCCGGCACATGAACATGGATGTCATCGGCTTGCAGGGCCTCGGTATCCACACCCAGTGCCTCGGCCCGGGATTTGATCAGGCTAAGGGCGGTCTGGGCGCTCTCTTTCATGACATCCCCCAGCTGTCCGGTCAGGACAAGCCGTCCACTGCCGCGGGATCGGTTGGCCTCGATGAAAAGGATATCGCCCCCCACCGGGGTCCAGGCGAGACCGGTGGCCACCCCGGGCACACTCGTTCGCATGGCCGCCTCGTTCTCGTATCGGGGAGCGCCCAGGATATCGGCCAGGTCGCCCGCATCGACCCGGGCGGATTCGATCCCGCCCTCGGCCACTCGAACCGCCACATTGCGGGCCACGGCACCCAGCTCGCGCTCGAGCTGACGGCAACCCGCCTCGCGGGTGTAGTCGGCCACGATCCGATTGAGCGCCGCATCGGTGAGTTCGAGCTGCGATGCTGCAAGGCCTGCCGACTCGCGCTGACGATCCAGCAGATAACGACGGGCGATTTCGACTTTTTCCTCCTGGGTATAGCCGGGTAATTCAATGATTTCCATCCGGTCGCGAAGCGGCCCGGGAATTTGATCGGGCACATTGGCGGTGGCAATGAAAAAGACATCGCTGAGATCGAATGGCACACCCAGGTAGTTGTCCTGAAACGTCCCGTTCTGGGCCGGATCAAGCACCTCGAGCAGCGCCGCCGAGGGATCGCCCTGAATACCGCCGCCGAGTTTGTCCATCTCGTCGAGCATCATTACCGGGTTGCGGGATCCGGCCTTGTGGATGCTCTGGATGATCTTGCCGGGCAACGCGCCCAGATAGGTGCGTCGATGGCCGCGGATTTCGGCCTCGTCGTGTACCCCCCCCAGGCTGGCACGCATGAAGTCCCGGCCGGTGGCCCGGGCGATGCTCTGACCAAGGGATGTCTTGCCCACGCCCGGCGGGCCGACAAAGCAGAGAATGGGGCTGCGGCCCTCGGGGTTGAGCTTGCGCACGGCAAGGGTCTCGAGGATGCGTTTTTTCACCCGCTCGAGGCCGTAGTGATCCTCGTCCAGGATGCCCCGGGCCTCGTCGATGTCGATGGCTTCGGTGCGGGTGACATTCCAGGGCAACTCCAACAGCCAGTCCAGGTAGGTGCGAAGCATCGAGTACTCGCCGGCGCCCTCGGGCATGCGCTCGAGTCGCCGCAGCTCCTTGCGAGCCTGCGCCTCCACGGCTTCGGGCATCTCGGCTTCGTCGATGCGCGCCTCGAGCTCTCGGATTTCTTCTCCCTTCTGATCGGATTCACCAAGCTCTTCCTGGATCGAACGCAGCTGCTCGCGCAGCAGCGCCTCGCGCTGACGCTCGGACATGGTCTCGTGGGTGCGTTCGCTGATTTTCTGCGAGAGCTTGAGCACCTCGACCCGGTAGTCCACCAGCGAGAGCACACGCTCGAGCCGCTGGGCGATATCCAGTGTCTCGAGCAACTCCTGGCGCTCTTCACTGGCGAGGTCCAGATAGCCGGCGACCGAGTCGGCCAGCACGCCGGGCTCCTGGATACTGCTGATGGCCCCGGCCAGCTCCTGGGGTGCCTGGGGCAAAAGCTCCAGCGCCTCGAGTGCCTTGTCCCGCAGCGCCAACATCCGGGCGTCAATCTCGGGGCCGCTGGGCTGTTCCTCGGCAATGCGCTCGACCCGCGCGACCGGAAACGGGTAGCCCTCGATGAACTCGACCACGCGAAAGCGCTCAACCCCCTGTAGTACCAGATGATGGTGCCCTTCGCGGCCGGAGACAAAGCGCATGGCATTGGCGACCGCCCCGACGCGGTAGAGATCATCCGGGCCCGGGTCCTCCACCTCGGCATCGCGTTGTAGCAACACACCCATGGGTTGTTCGTTCTGTATGGCCTGCCGGGCGGCCAGAATGGATTTCGGCCGACCCACACCCACCGGCACCAGCATGTGCGGGAAAAGCACCATATTGCGCACCGGCAACAGCACCAGGGCATCGTCGGGCAGCCGCGGGATCACCAGGCTGCGCGAGGGCGAGACTTCGGCCTGCGCCTCGGACTCGCCGCCGGCTGCCGGGATCTGGGTGCCATCTTGATATTCGGATTCCGTCATTGATTCCTCCAGGCTGGTTGGATCGCCCGAATGCTCTTCTCGATGTGGAGGCAACAGCCGACGGGTTCAAGTGCCCGGCGATCTGGCCTAGGCTGGCCCGCGGTGACCGGGAGCATTGTCATGAGCCAACCCCCTGCCGATTTGTTGATCCGCAACGCCGATCGCGTGGCCAACCCCGACGGTGGCCCGGTGCTTGCTCATCACAGCATCGCCATTCGCGATGGCTGGATCGTGGCCATCGAACCGGATGAGGCGTTGCGCATCGAAGCCACCGAGACGGTGGACGCCCGGGGGCTGGTCCTCATCCCGGGACTGATCAACACCCATGAGCATTTCCTCGAGAGCCTCACCCGGGCCATGCCCCAGGCCCAGAACGCGGGGTTGATGGATTGGCTGGCCTGGCATGACCCGATCTGGGCCAAGGCCCGTCCCGAGGATCTGCGCGTCGCCACCCGCCAGGCGGCGGTGGAACTGATGCGATCGGGCTGTACAACGGTCTTCGACCACAATTATCTCTGGCCGAACAACTGCCGCGCCGAGGATCAGATCGAGGTCATGGCCGGATTGGGCATGCGCTTTCATGTGGCCCGGGGCTCGGTCTCGCTTGGCCAATCCAACGGTGGCGTTGCCCCGGACGCGGTGGCCGAGGACGAGGCCCACATCCTCGCCGACAGCGAGCGGGTGATCCAGCGCTGGCATGACCCGCAACCGGGCAGCATGCAGCAGGTGGCGCTGGCGCCCTGTTCGCCCTACTCGGTCTCGGCAGCGCTGATGCGCGAGACCGCTGCGCTGGCGCGGCGCCACGGCGTGCGGCTGCATACCCATCTGGCGGAAAGCCGCGAAGAGGTGGCGTTTTGCCGCAGCCGTCATGGCCACTCGCCGGTGCTGCATGCCGAGGCACTCGATTGGCTGGGCGAGGATGTCTGGTTTGCCCATCTCATCCACCCGGGCAGCAGTGACCTCCCCCGCCTTGCCGCAAGCGGCTGCGGGGTGGCCCATTGCCCTTGCTCGAACATGCGGCTGGGTAACGGGATCGCACCCATCGGCGATTACCTCAAGCACGGCATCGCTGTCGGCCTGGGCGTTGATGGTGGCGCGTCGAACGACGCGGCCCACCTTCTGGCGGAATCACGACAGGCCATGTTGCTGCAGCGTGTCAACGCCGGCGCCGACGCCATGACCGCCCATCAGGCGCTGGCGCTGGCCACGGTGGGCGGCGCACAGGTGCTGGGGCGTGACGACATCGGCCGTCTCGAGGTGGGCATGGCCGCAGATATTGCCGGCTTTCGCCTGGACGCCCTGGAGTTGAGCGGGGCGGCGGTGCACGATCCGGTCGGGGCGCTGGTCTTCTGTCCGCCGCCGCGCGCCGATCTGGTGGTCATCAATGGCCGCCCGACCATTCGCGGCGGCGAGGTCCTGGGAAGCGATCTGGGTGCGCTGGCGGCAGCCCACAACCAGGCGGCGACCGCGCTGGTGGCCCGTGCCGGTCTCGGCTGAGTACACGCCACGATCGCTGACAGGATGCTATGGTTATCGCCGGTCATCCCCCCGGCACAAGGTGAGCGAACCCAATGAGCGAATCGATCAAGACCGTCCTGCCCGAATCCGAGATCCCGAGACATTGGTACAACATCAACGCCGATCTGCCCGAGCCGATGGCACCGGTACTGCATCCGGTCACCCATCAGCCGGTGGGCCCTTCGGATCTGGCGCCGCTTTTTCCGCAGGCGGTCATCGAGCAAGAGATGAGTACCGAGCGGGAGGTCGAGATTCCCGAACCGGTGCGCGATGCCTACCGGCAGTGGCGGCCATCACCGCTCTACCGGGCCCGGCGCCTTGAAAAAGCCCTGGGGACCCCAGCGCGCATTTACTACAAATACGAAGGCGTCAGTCCGGCGGGCAGTCACAAGCCCAACACCGCGGTGGCGCAGGCGTTCTATAACAAGGCCGAGGGGGTCAAGCGGATCACCACCGAAACCGGGGCCGGGCAGTGGGGCTCGTCCCTGGCGCTGGCCGGCGCCATGTTCGAGCTCGATATCGAAGTCTTCATGGTCAAGGTCAGTTTCAATCAAAAGCCCTATCGCCGGGCATTCATGGAGAGCTTTGGGGCGACCTGCGTGGCCAGCCCCAGCAACGTGACCGAGGCCGGCCGTGCCGTGCTGGCGCAGGACCCGGAGTCCACCGGCAGCCTGGGTATTGCCATCAGCGAAGCGGTCGAGCTGGCCGCCCAGCGGGATGACACCAAATATGCCCTTGGCAGTGTGCTCAACCATGTCCTGCTGCACCAGACCGTCTCGGGGCTTGAGACCATGCGGCAGCTCGAGCAACTCGATGATTACCCCGACAAGGTCATCGGCTGTACCGGCGGGGGATCCAACTTTGCCGGCATCGCCTTTCCCTTTCTGGGCCAACGGTTACGCGGCGGGCCGGCCACGGAGTTTATTGCCGTGGAGCCGGCCTCGTGCCCAACGCTGACCAAGGGCCGTTTTGCCTATGACTGGGGCGATACCAGTCACCTGACGCCGCTGACCAAAATGCACACCCTCGGGTCGGGCTTTGTCCCACCGGGCTTTCACGCCGGGGGGCTGCGCTACCATGGCATGGCGCCGCAGATCAGCCACCTGACCGACCTGGGATATATCCATCCACGGGCCTACGGGCAGCTCGAGTGTTTCGACGCCGGACTTACCTTCGCCCGGGCCGAGGGCATCATCCCAGCGCCCGAGGCCAATCATGCGGTCAAGGCGACGATCGACGAGGCCCTGGCATGCCGGGAATCCGGCGAGTCGAAGGCGCTGTTGTTCAACCTCTGCGGCCATGGCCATTTCGACATGCAGGCCTATACGGATTATCTGGCCGGCAACCTCAAGGAAGAAGCGCCAAGCGCTGCCGAGCAGTCCATGGCCCTTGCCGGGTTGCCAACCATCTAGCGGCGGTCGACAACCGGATCGGCGGCGGCGCCCAGCGCGATGCTCACCCATGCCGGCAGGCCGTCGGCCAGGCGGTAGTGGACCCGGAAGCGCTCGCGCCGCTCCGCCAGCAGCCCGGCTTCGGCGAGTTCGCTCAACCGGCGACGGGTATCAGGGACATCCTGCATCAGGGCGATGGCCAGCTCCTCGGCCTCGAGCTCTCCGCCATCGCGAAGGCTCATGAGCACTTTCAGTCGGCTATCGTCGCTCACCAGACGGTGGAAGTCGGCGCCGCGCAGCGCCATTTCGAGATTCTCGGCCTCCGCACCCATGACACACTCCTGTCTTTGTTTGCCGGAGTGTGCCCGGTCATCGATGACAGAAATGTGAACCCGGGGGTGGAATGGCGTCCCCAACGGGATTCGAACCCGTGTCGCCACCTTGAAAGGGTGGTGTCCTAGGCCGGCTAGACGATGGGGACGCTGCCGTTGCGGACGCCGCGAATAATAGGCAGCCCGGGTGACGCCGTCAAGAAAAGCCGACGGGCGCGGCGCCATGCTATACTGTTAACAGTTTTGCAGGCTAAAGGGGGAGCCGTCGTGAAAGTCAACGAAATCCGGGTCTGGGCGCTTTCCGAATCACTGGGCGGCGAATGGCGGATCTCGGGCCAGAACTGGAGTCGGATCAACACCGTATTGGTCCGGATCACCACCGAGGACGGGCTCACCGGTGTGGGCGAGACCAATCTTCGAACCGCGCCAAGGGCCGGACTTGCCACCATCCGCGACCATCTGGCGAGTTCGGTGATCGGCCGGGACAGCCGGGATATTGAGGGCATCTGGTGGTCGATGTTCCGCCGTGGCCGGCCCCGCGGTCACACCCGCGGGTTTTACCTCAAGGCGATGAGCGGCATCGACATGGCGCTCTGGGACCTGGACGCGCGGCGGCGCAATGAGCCTTTGTGGCGCAGCCTGAGAGGCGTGGGCGAGCCGCAGGTACCGGTGTATGCCTCTGCTGTGCGGATTTTTGATCGGGTCGAAGAGGCAGTCGCCAAGGCAGAGGCGTTCGTTGATGCCGGACACACCACGGTCAAGGTCATGGTGGCCGGCCGGGAACGGGCCTATGACCTGGCAGTGCTTCGTGCCATTCGCGAACGCTTTGGTGAGTCGGTGGAGCTGTGCATCGATGCCAACTCCAGCTACGAGACCAACGAGGCCGTGCGCTTTGCCAAGGCGGCCGAGGACATTGATCTGTTGTTTTTCGAAGAGCCGGTGCCGCCGGACAACCTGCGCGGCTATCGGCGCCTGCGAGCGGTTTCGCATGTGGGCCTGGCCGCCGGCCAGTCCGAGTTCACGGTCTTCGGCGCCCAGCCGCTGCTCGCCGAAGGACTCATCGACATTTTCCAGCCCAATGCCGGGCGCGTGGGTGGACCCACCGGTGTGCGCTACATGCAGCATGCCGCCCTGCCCCACTCGATCCGCTTCTCCGGTCATGTGGGGGCATCATCGGTAGTCAACGGACTGGCGGCGCTGCACCTGGCCGCCGCGGCACCAGAACGCACCGCGGCCGAATACTGGGAAGAAGACTCACCCCTTATCGATATTGCCGAAGCCGCCTATCCGCCGGTCACCGATGGGCACGTACAGCTTGGCGATGCCCCCGGCCTGGGGGTGGAGCTGGATGAAAGCCGGCTGGACGCCATGGCCATCGAATCGGTCACCATCGACGCCAATTCGCAGACCTACTCGCAGTAGCCGTGTGCGCCAGGCCGATCAGCAGCCGTCTCGCCAACCCACCCAGGCGTCGGCAACCCATCCGGCAAGGACATTGACCACGATAATGCGCACCGTCTGAAACATGACCACCTCGGGTACGCCGAGGCCCAGGGCCGCCGAGGTGATCACCATCTCGGCGATTCCACCGGGCGCACCGGCGAGCGCGAGGGTTGCGCTGTCAACACCCGGCGCCAGCATGCGGCCGGCAGCCAGAATAGCCGTAATGATCGCTGCCGAGGTCAGCAATGACACCGCAAGCCCCACTGCCAGCAGCCGCGGCAGCCGACGGATGTCCTCACCCCGAAAGCGCGCCCCCAGCGCCAGTCCGATACTGATCTGCGCGCCGATAAAAAGACTGCTCGGAACCGTCGCCCCGGGAAAACCCAGCATGGTGTCCAGCAATGAAATGGCAAGCGCAGCGACCACGAATGCATTCTTGATACCCAGCCGGCTCAACCCCAGCCCGGCGAACCAGCCCAGCACGAGAATGAGCAGCAGTGCGTGATCCCACTGACCCTGGCCAAGCTCATAACCCAGGGTTGGATCGGCGTGGGGAACCAGCCAGGCCAGCGCCGGGGGGATGACCAGCACGACCGAGCTCACCCGCATCGCCTGGATGAGGGCGATTGTCGTACTCGCCCCTTGTCGGCCATCGCCGAGAAACGCCATCTCGGCCACCCCCCCAGGCAGATTGGCGAGCAACGCCGTGCGACGGTCGAGCCGCCCCCAGCGCACGAGCAACTCGGAGGCAAAGAGCGCAATCGCGATACTGCCCAGCGCCGCGGCGATCATGAACGGCAGCGTCTGTAGCAGGCTGACAAGGATACCCGCCGACAGGGTGTGACCGACCGTGGTACCGACCACCACCTGGGCCGCCCGCCGTATCCAGCGGCTCTCGCCAATGCCCTGACCGGCCAGACCCGCCGCCGTGGACACCAGCATCGGACCGATGATCCACGGCAGCGGGAGACCGAACCGCTTGCCCGTCGCCCCGGCCAGAATGGCCAGGGCGATTACGATGGGCAGCCTTATCGAGGCCTTAGCGAGCAAGCAGCTGAGTCAGTTCGGTGATGGAGGTGACATCCTCCAGATGACGGACCTGCTCGACCAGCGCCTCGGTACGGCTCGGGTCCCAGCCGGCGAACTCAGCGCAGCCACGGAACTTATCGGCCGCTTCGTCATAGCTCATCGGGTTGGCGGGACTGCCCTTGCCGAAATCCGCCCGCCCGGAGACGGTCCGGCCATCCTTGAGATGGATATCAATGATGGTGGTCATCTTGTCATAGCCGGCTGCCTCCGCCTCGGGATGGACCCCGAAATGGATTTTGCCGATCATCGCCTGCACATCCTCGCGGTTGACCACCTCGTCGGTGAATTCCGGCAGACCACCACGGCGCTCGAGCAGAAGAATCGCCATGCAGAACTCCATCGAGAACTTGGCCTGGAGCTCGTTGACCGGGCGGTGATGGATCAGCGCGTTGGGCATGTTGTGGTTGGTCCCGACATCCACATGATCGACCTCTTCGGCCTTGATGTCGTGCTCGAGGATCAACTCAAGCATGCGCGTCATGCCAGGGTGGGTCAGCGAACCGGAAGGGTTGGGTTTGATCGACACACCCGGATCGACAAATGTCCACGGCTCGCCCAGCTTTCCGGCGATCGCCTCGAGATCATAGCCACCCCCATGGGCCTGGAAAAAGCCACGTGGCGATTCCAGAATCCGGTCGGTAGCCGTCCAGCCAGCTCGGGCAAAGTCAACGGCGACCACCCCTGACTCGGAAGACCGCCCGGCATGGAAAGGCTTGGTCATGGTGCCAAAGTTCTCGCGCAACCCGGCCGACTGACTTGCCGCAATGGCAAGCGCCCGCAGCGTGGTGTCGGTATCCAGTCGCTGCAGCCGGGCCGCCGCGGCGGCGGCCGCAAAGGTGCCGCATGTCGCCGTGGCGTGAAAACCGTGCTGGTAATGCCGCGGCGAGATGGCCTCGGCGATCTTGGTCTCGACCTCAACACCAAGATGGTAGGCCAGCATGAAGTCTTTACCACTGCCATTGCGCTGCTCGGCAATGGCCAGGGCCGCCGGCAGGCAGGGGGCGGTGGGGTGGGTTAACAACCCGTAGACTCGATCCGGCCCGACGGCGAGCTGGGTGTCATCGAAATCGTCGGCATGGATGCCGACTCCGTTGGCAAAGGCGGCAAACCGCGCCGGCGCCCGCATGCGGGTACCGATCAGCGTCGCTGCGCCCTCGGGCCCGGTCACGCCCTGGGCATGCAGATAGTCCTGAACGATGCGGCCACTCTCGGCCACAGACCCGGACAGGGCCAGACCAAAACCATCCAGAATGGATTTTTTGCCCAGATCGATCAGCCGATCCGGCAGGGCATCATAAGCTGTCTCAAGCACGAACCCGGCCACTTCGCGGGTAAGCCCCTCGCCTTTTTTCGAATGGATATCAGGCGTGTAGTGCTTGATATCGCCTTGCAGCTCGGACATGGGTGATTCTCCTGTTGGGTGGGTATGGGGTTATGCCTGCGTGGCCCGTGCCCGACGCGACAAAAGCTGCCTGATCGGGGCGACAAAGACGCTGAGAAGCGCAAGCCCAAAGAATGTCATGGCGATCGGACGACCCAGAAAGCCGGTCCACTGCTGGTCGAAGATGATCATCGCCTGTGCCAGCGAGTTTTCGGTGAGCTCGCCAAGGACCAATCCCATGATGATGGGGGCTGGGGCGAATCCGTAACGCTTGAGTACAAAGCCCACCAACCCGGCGGCCAGCATGACGTAGACATCCGTCATGGACTGCTCCAGCCCATAGGCACCGACAAAGCACAGCGTGAACACCGTTGGCCACAGCAACGCCCGGGGCACCTGCGTGATCCGCGAAAACACCTTTGCCCCCACCAGGCCGAACCCAAGAAAGAGGAAATTGGCCAACAGCATCGAAAAGAAAATGCCATAGAGCAGCGCGGGCTGTTGCTCGAAAAGATACGGACCGGGACGCAACCCCTGTACCTGCAGCCCACCGAGAATGACCGCAGCGGTGGCACTGCCCGGAATGCCAAGGGCGAGCGTTGGCACCAGCGATCCGCCTGTGGCGGCATTGTTGGCGGCCTCCGGACCAGCGATACCCTCGATGGAGCCCTCGCCGAATTCCTCCGGGTTTTTCGACCAGCGCTTCGACTCGTTGTAGCCGATCATCGCGGCCATGGTGCTGCCCTCGGCGGGCAGGATGCCGATGAACGTGCCGATGCCGCATGAACGCATCACCGTGTACTTGACCCGTCGAAAGTCAGCCCAGCTTGGCAGCTTGAGCGCCGACACGCCGATCGCCTCGACATGCTGACGCAGCTTGGCGGCCTGTGACAGCAGCTCGGTGATCGCGAAAAGCCCGATCAGCACGGGAATGAAATGGATGCCCTCATAGAGCTGGGGCAACCCGAAGGTGAATCGCTCCACACCGGTGGTCAGATCCACGCCGATGGTGGCGATGAGCAACCCGAGACAGCCACCGATGAGGTTTTTGACCGCGCCCTTGCCGCTGATGGACGAGAGCATCGACAGCCCGAAAACCGCCAGCGCAAAATACTCGGCCGGGCCGAAGCTGTACGCGACCTGTGCGAGCAACGGCGCCGCCACCAGCAACACCAGCACCGAAAACGTCCCGCCGGCTACGGATGAGACCGCCGCCATGCCCAGGGCTCGCCCCGCTTCACCCCGCTGTGCGAGCGGGTAGCCGTCGAAGGCGGTGGCGGCCGCCGGCGGCGCGCCCGGGGCGTTGATCAGTATCGCGGTAATCGAGCCACCGAACGTCCCCGCACAATAGAGCGAGGCCAGCAGCGCGATGGCGGGGATGGGCTCGAGGTAGAGCGAAAAGGGCAACAAAAGCGCCGTTGCCATCGACGACGACAACCCGGGCAGGGCACCGACGAGGACCCCGCCAATGGTGCCGACGAAGATCAGTCCCAGAATGTAGGGATCGGTAATGACCTGAAGTGCAACTTCCAAACCGGGCATGACTCAGCCTCCAGCGCCAATCAGCGACATCACAACGCCGCGCGGGAAGCGGACCTGCAACCCGATGGCAAAAACCAGATAAATCGCCGCCGGCAATCCGATTGCCAGCGATGCAATACGCGACCACTGCCGCTCCCCCCACAACCAGGTCAGCGTCAGGGCCAGCAAGCCGACGGTCAGCAGTGTCCCCAGCGGCTTGACGAGAAACACCGCAAGGGTAATGACCGCGGCGGTGGTGAACACCGAGCCCGGAACACTACCCAGCGACTCGGCAGACCGCTTCAGGCCGCTGACAATGAGGATGACGCTAAGCAGTGTGATCGTGGCAAGCACCAACCGCGGAAAGAAGGTCGCCGGAATGTTCTGCGAGAGCATTGCCGGGACCGAATCAAAAGTGGTGGTGACATAAAATGCCACCGCGCAGAAGACAATCATCACGAACCCGACATAGACATCGTGATGAAGCCCGCGTACCGAGCGACCGGACGGCTCGATCATGAGCACTCCCCCCGTTAGAAAAGGTGGCCTCAACAATCCGGGCCGACGCCTTGCCGGCCCGGATCAGCGCAAAACGCAGAGGCGTGCTTACTCTTCGACCATGCCCAGATCGCGCATGGCTTTCTCCGCCGCCGCATACAGATCACGGATCTGCTCATTCCAGGTATCGGCATCACCCACGGAGTTGCCATCGAGACCGGTACCGGTGAGGTAGGCCTGATAGGCGGAGTGCTCCATCCCCTCGAGCATGGCCTCCTCGAGGATCTCCAGACGCTCTTCGGGAACACCATCAAGGGCGACGATGCCGCGGACCGTCGAGAAGGTCACGTCATAGCCAAGCTCAACGGTGGTCGGCACATCCGGGAGCGCTTCCATACGCTCGTCCGCCATCACGGCGAGCGCCCGGAAATCACCCCCCTCGAGCTGATCGATGGCCTCGGTGATGTTCAGCCCCGAGGCGTCGATGTTGCCGCCCATGAGGTTGGTGACGATCTCGCCGCCGCCGGAGAACGGCACCACGCTGATCTGGGTGTCAGCGTCGTCGGCAAGCGTCGCACCGGCCACGTGATCAATGCCCCCGATCTGCGTTGTACCCCATTTGATCGGAGTCTCACGCCCCGCCTCGATGAGGTCATCCAGCGTCTCGAACTCACTGTCGGCGCGCACCATGACCACCACGGGATCGTCGGTGGTGCGAACCACACCCACCAGATCATCGATCTCGAGCGGTCCCTGGTTGCGGGCGATGGCGAACAGATGGGTCGGCGTAATCGCCATGAGGGTGTACCCGTCACGGGGCTGCTCGTTGACGTAATTCATGGCCAGCACACCGCCGCCGCCGGTCCGGGGGACGATACGCATGTCCTCGCCAATCGCGCGCCGGGTACCGATGAGCAACGTCCTCGCGGTGGTGTCGGTCCCCCCGCCGGGCGAAGCGTGGGTGACGATATCAACGGCACGGCTGGGGAAGTCATCCTGGGCCAGGGCGCTACCACCGCCCAGGCCGACGAGACCCACAGCCACAACCGATGCAAGGACGGATCGTTTCATTGTCGATGTCACAGAAGACATAGCTCTCCTCCAGTATTGTTGGGAACGACCTACGCTTCCTTGCTGATTGCCGGGGGTATCCCGCAGGTGGCGTCAGGAGCCGGTATCCCGGGCCCCTTCCCTGTTCTTTTCTCCGGCAGGCTGGGCGAACAACATCCGCCGCATTCCCGCCTGGACATGTTGATGAAGCACGTTGAATGCCTGCAGCGGCTGACCGATGACAATGGCGTCGATGATCTCGCGATGCTCACGATTGGACTGGCGCAGGCTCCCCTCCTGTACCAGACCACTGGCGCGATAGAGGTGCAGCCGTGCCACGGTGTTTTGATAGTTACGGACCAGCTCCTCGTTGCCGGTGTGCTCGAGAATGGCCGCATGAAAGCGCAGATTGAGGCTGTAGTAATCGCGCGTCGAACCGGTATTGACCTCGTTTTCCATGGCGTCGTGCAGCTCACGCAGTTCCTCCGCGAGCGCGGGGTTGGGGTGCTGGGCGGCGACAAAACCGGCGTACCCGAAAAGCCCTGCCCGCAACTCGTAGAGTTGCTGTGCCTGCTCGAGACTGATCTCGCGGACATAGGCTCCCCGGTAGGGCACCATCTCGAGCACACCGCGCTCGGCGAGCCCCCGACACGCCTCCCGAATGGGGCCGCGACTTACCTTGAACCGGTTGGCGAGATCGACTTCGTTGATGCGATCACCCATTCGCAGATCGCCGTCGACCAGCATTTTCTCGATTTCCGCACGGACAGCTTCGGTCAGTCCCTGACGCTCGAATGCCACAGTCATGTGTTAACGCCTCCTTTCAATGCAGTATCCCGATTGCGAAATTCTTCAACCTGGCCTCTATGGATACGCGAGTCTGCGCACTATTGTCAACAGTTTGATTCGCCGAAGCCCCGCCGCAGCCCCAGGGAGCAGAGACGAAAAATGGCCTAAACGGGTGTTTATACGCGGATTCGCCACGAATCGACGCGATCTTTACAGCGTGCTGTGCCAGCGGTAATGATATACGCTTTGCAAATTGTCAACATTCAACAACGTCAGGAGATTGATCCATGGCCGCTCCCGCCCACCCGGTTACCCAGGCCGCCATCGCCTTTATCCACTCTCTGGACTATTCATCGATTGGTGAGGAGGCGCTGCACATCAGTCGACGCTGCATGCTCGACACCGTGGGCCTGTACGTCGCGGGACTGACCGAGCATTCGGTCCATATCCTCATCGACGATGCCACCGATACCGGGGGCCGCGAGGATGCCCGGCTGTTGGGTGCGGGCGACAGGAAGGTACCGGCCGCATTGGCCGCTCGCGTGATGGGCACCGCAGCCCACGCCCACGACTGGGACGACACCCAGGTCAGCCACGACCCCAACCACGTTTACGGGCTGCTCATGCACCCATCCGCCCCGCCCCTGACCGCTGCCCTGGTCATGGCGCAACGCATCGGGGGCGTGAATGGCCAACGGCTTTTGACGGCATTTCATGCCGGCTACGAAGTGGCCTGCAAGGTCTCGGAGTGGATCCGCCCCGAACTCTACCGGCGCGGGCTGCATTCCAGCGGCGTTGTCGGGACACTGGGCGCGGCGGCGAGTGCGGCGGCATTACTGGGCCAGGATGAGAAGACCACGGCGATGACGCTGGGCATTGCCGGCAGCATGGCCTCGGGTATACGGGCCAACTTTGGCACCATGACCAAGCCGCTGCATGTCGGGCGCGCCTGCGAAAACGGCATTACGGCCGCGCTGCTGGCAGACCGCGGGTATACGGCTGACCCGGAGATACTGGACGGACAATGGGGGTTCCCCAGTGTGCTGGGTGGCGGGTTCACCGAGTCAAAGCCTGCCGAGGGCTTTGGCAATCCGCTGACCATGGTCAACCCGGGCGTCAGCATCAAACCCTACCCCTCGGGGATCCTCACCCATCAGTCGATGGATGCGATGAAAGAACTGGTCGTTGCCCACGACCTCAAGCCAGAGGAGGTGGAACGGATCGATTTCTATGCAGGCAAGAACATCATCGAGCCCATCCGCTATCCCATCGCCAAGAACCACCTGCAGGCCAAGTTCTCGATGCCGGCGCTGCTGGCCATGATGGTCATTCGCCGCCAGGCTGGCCGTCGAGAGTTTACCGATGCGTTTGTCGGCGGAGAGGCGATGCAGCAGATGCAGCGACGCATCGATGTCCACCTGGACCCTGCAATCGAGGCAATGGGCTTTGACCGCATCCGCTCGAGGATCGAAGTGACCACCCACGACGGGCGCCGGCTGACACAGTGGGCGGACGAACGCTATCGGGGTGGCCCCAGCAAGCCGATGAGCGATCAGGAAGTCGAGGAGAAGTTCCGGCTATGCACGGACGGGCTCCTGGAGCCTGCAAGGCAGCAGCAGGTCATCGATCTGGTCTGGGGCATCGATGGGCTTGACGATACGAACACCCTTGTCGAGGCCATCCAGCTCGAGCGGCCCCCGCAAGAATGAGGGTAAGTCGTACCACGGCAGAGAGGTTGGTGGAGCCAGGCGGGATCGAACCGCCGACCTCCTGCATGCCATGCAGGCGCTCTCCCAGCTGAGCTATGGCCCCGTCG
>CAJXSH010000009.1 GCA_913061005.1 uncultured Ectothiorhodospiraceae bacterium
TCAAGGTCTGGCCCGACGGCCTGCCCGAGACCTTCTGTACCGACCACTGGCGCTGCCGTTTCATGCCGGCCGACGGTGGCCCGGTCGACCAGTCGGATGTTGTCGCGCTGCTTGGAAGACTGACGGAGGCCGGTGTGGATTTCATCAAATCCGAACAGCTCTACGACTTCGACGGCAAGCGTGGCTACTCGCTCGGTCAGGGGCAGTAGCTCCGCGAGATGGGCTGCAATCTCATCGAGCCGCACCGACGCATGCGGGCCCGCCGGGCCCGCTCACTGACAATGACTTCGTCCGGCCCGCCCATCCACCGGGGCATCAAGCCTCACTATCGGCAGCGCGCGGTCTGTGAACAAATCCCTAAATTTCATTAGTTTGTGCGCTAACCTTCATATCATCTCCCTCATTCGGGGGATAGGCGGACTCCCGCAGCAGTGCCACGCTGTTCACGGATTCAGAACCGCAAGGAGGATGATATGGAGATCAGCCGAATCTTGCTTGCCAAACGCCGGAGCGGCCTCACCGTCCTGATTTCGGCAGCATTGCTGTTTTCAGCCGGCGCGAGCGCGCAAACCCATCTCGACTATTACCTCGGTCTGGGATACGGGATGGCCGAAATCGACACCGACGTCACGTCGGTCAGCAACGGGGCATCACTCGATGAGGATGACAACGCCATAGAGCTTTTCGCCGGCGCGCGAATCAACCAGAATCTCGCGGTTGAAGTTCAGTATATCGACTTTGGCGAGGCCTCTCTCACTGGTGATACCGGCGGGCAATTTACCTACCAGGGCACGACCTACCAGTTCACCGAGGACAATGCGGCAATCGACGCCAAGGGGGATTCGTTCGGGGTTTCCGGCCTGTTGGGAGCCGATATCACAGAACGCGTCCACCTGTATGGCAAAGCGGGGCTCCATCGCTGGGATACCGAGCTGACCGCATCCAGCGCGGCATCGTTTGCCAAGGCGGACGATGATGGAACCGATCTTTTCTACGGCATCGGCGCAAACGTCGGTATCGGCGACCAGTTCTTTGTCCGCCTGGAGGCGGAGCAATACGAGTTGGACGATTGGGATGTCACCAATGTCAGCCTCTCGGGAATGCTCGCGTTCTAGACCCGCCTCTCAAAACCGATTGTGAGCGGTGATCGAACCGGTCATCGAGCGCGCGGGCTCGAGTCCGGGCCCTGCACTCAATAAAAAGGGGGCTAAGCCCCCTGTTGTCTATCTGGCGGAGAGGGAGGGATTGATTCGGCCCTGTACGGGCCTCACCCTCCGGGCGCCTCGCTCCGCTCGGCGTCCCAACTGCCTGGCGGCAGTTGGTCGAACCCGCTTTGCTGGCTCCGGGGGTTCGAATCCCGACGCTATCAGATACAAAAACGGCCCCAACGGGGCCGCTTTTGTATCTGGCGGAGAGGGAGGGATTCGAACCCCCGGAGCCCGTGAGGACTCAACGGATTTCAAGTCCGCCGCATTCGACCACTCTGCCACCTCTCCAGACCTGCTATTGTCGCCGCGCAGGCTCCGACGGACAAGGGCGGTGAGATCAGCCTCTCGGGTGGTCGCGGAGTGCGCACGCTGCTTCCCGGACAAGCCCCGGGCCACGGTAGATAAAGCCGGTGTAGAGCTGGACCAGATCGGCGCCGGCCTCGATCTTCTCGAGTGCGTCATCGCCGCTCAAGATACCGCCGACGCCGATGATCGGCAGCCCGGGCCCCGCCCGCCTTCGTATATCGGCAACCACGCGGGTGGATCGCTCGCGAAGCGGTGCACCACTCAGCCCCCCGCTCTCCTCGGCGTGGCGGGCACCCTCGACACCCTCGCGAGAGAGGGTCGTGTTGGTGGCAATCACCCCATCGACCCGGCATTCAAGCAGCGTATCCACCAACTCGGCGAGGGCCTCGGTTGCGAGATCCGGCGCGATCTTGACCAGTATTGGCAGTGGCTTGTCGCGGTGGGCCAACAGTTCATCGCGCTCGGCCAGCAGCCGCTCGAGCAGCCGCATCAACTCCTGGCCCGCCTGCAGCGAACGCAACCCCGGCGTGTTGGGCGAGGAGATGTTCACCGTGATGTAGTCCGCGACGCCGTGGACGGCATTCAAGGCACGACAGTAGTCATCCGCCGCCTGCTCGAGAGGGGTGTCGCGGTTTTTGCCAATGTTCACGCCAAGCGGTGTGGATAACCGGCCGCGGGTTTGCTGAACGCGGCCGACCAGGTGATCGACCCCGGTGTTGTTAAACCCCAGCCGGTTGATCAGTGCCCGATGGCTGGGCAGGCGGAACAAACGCGGTTTGTCATTACCCGGCTGCGGCCGCGGGGTCACCGTCCCGAGCTCAAGAAAACCGAACCCCGCCGCGGCCAGTCCTTGAAGATGATCGGCGTTTTTATCAAGCCCCGCCGACAGCCCCACCCGATTGGGGAATCGAAGCCCCAGAACGCTGCAGGGGTCCGCGACACGGGCCGGCATAAGCCGGGCAAGCCCCAGCCGCGCGGCCAGGTCAAGCCCACCGAGGGCGATGTCATGGGCGACCTCGGGCGGCAGGGCAAAAAGCAGTTGTCTTGCCAATGCGTACATGGGGCCTCGACCTTCTCGGCACAGCTGCCTAGACTGCAGGGACGGGTGGATTCTAGCAGGAGGAACACCATGCGCCGGGTGGTTTTCAACCAAAAAGGCGGCGTTGGCAAGTCCACTATCACCGCCAACCTGGCTGCGATGGCCGCCGCGCAGGGCCTGGAGACCCTGGTCCTCGATCTGGACGCGCAGGCCAATGCCAGTCATTACCTGCTGGGCAAAGTCCCCGCCGCGGCGGATGAGACGATCGCCGGCTATTTCGAGGACACCCTCAGCCACCGCATCTATCCGCGCGAGCTGGATAGCGTCGCCCGGCCGACGCCCTACCCCGGCCTATCGGTGATCGCCGCCCATCCAGAGCTCGAGTACCTGCAGGGTCGGCTGGAGTCGCGCTACAAGATCTACAAGCTCCGTCAGTCCCTGGACGCGCTGCAGGGCTATGACCGGGTCTACATCGATACCCCACCGGCGATGAACTTCTACACACGTTCGGCGCTGATTGCCGCCGATCGATGCCTCATCCCGTTTGACTGTGACACCTTCGCGCGTCAGGCGCTGGACGATCTCATGCAGAGCGTCGCCGAACTGCGCGCCGATCACAACGACGGTCTGACCGTCGAAGGCATTATCATCAACCAGTTCCAGGCCCGTGCCCGTCTCCCCGCCGAGCTGGTCCGCTCGCTCGAGGATGCCGGTTATCCGGTCTGCACGCCCTATCTGCCCGCATCGGTCAAGGTCCGCGAGTCGCACGAAAAAGCCCGCCCCCTCTGCCACCATGCACCGCGACATAAACTGACCGGCGCATTCAGCGCGCTCCATGACACGCTGGAGGCCCAGTGACCGATCCCCTGCCGGCAACTGATGAGCGCCTCGCCGAGGCCATCGATACCTTCAATCCGCAACGGCTTTTGCTGATCATCGACCACCCACCGGCCCTGCCTCAGACGCGCGTGGATTACTGGGCGTATACCGGCCAACAGGCAAGCGATGCCATTGATGCCCTGCCATCGGTGGATCTGGCGATCATCGACGGCGATGCCGGCTTTCCCAGCGCCGCCGCTGCCATTCAGTTGGTGGGGCGACTGCGCGATGTCAGCGCCACGCGCACACTGGTCATTGCCTCCTCTGCCCGGACAGGCGCGCTGCCCCGGGCCGAGCTCATCGGGCTGGGGCTGCACCGCTGGCAGGACAGTCGCGATCCGGACCGGCGGCGTCGGTGGTTTCATTTCGCGCTACAGGACTACAAAACCACACCCGACTGGCTGAATGCCCGTCACTGGGCCAATCCCGAACTCTGGGACAAGTTCCGCTGGTAACCCGCTTAATCGATGCCCAGGCCGTCCAGCCAGCCAAGCATCGCATCCGCCGGCGCCTGCCAGTCCGGCTCCAGCATCATGGCATGGCCCATCCCATCGAGGCAGCGATAGTCGGCATCCCAGCGTTCGGCCACCGAGCGGATTTCTGAGCGGCGAAAAAGCTGATCATCGCCGGCGGCGAGCACCTGGACGGGCACCGACGGGTCGACGCGCCACGGCCGGGCATCGGCATAGAGATGCATGTCAAAAAGGGCGCGCTGCGACTCGCGCTGGACCTTGCGTGTCAACGCGGCGACCTCGGTGTCCGGCAACTGGTCCGAGAAGACCGCCCGACGCGCCATATCGGCGTCGACCAGCCCGCTGCCGAATGTCTGCATCAACCCGAACTGCGCAAACATCAACGGCTCTGCCACCATCATTCGCAGGGTCGAACCGGCCAGCCCCTCCCGCGGAATCGGCGCCATGAGGACCGCCGCCGCGGCCGGGTGTTGCTCGAGATAGCGCTGTACCACCAGCGCCCCCATGGAGTGGCCGACCAGGACGGGGGCTGGCCCGGGGAGTGTCTCGACAACCGCGCGCAGATCGGCCACGTATTCACGGATGCCCGCGTGATCCAGCCGGTCGCCGCCTTCGCTTTGGCCGTGGCCGCGAAGACTCGGAGCCACCACCGGATACCCCTGCCCGGCGAGATAGTCCATCCAGTGCCGCTGCCAGCACCAGGCCGCGACGAAGGCGCCATGGAGTAGCACCACCGGTGTTCGTTTCGTTGACACGCCCTCGGGTGGGCGTTGTTCGCGGATTTCGAGCTTTGGACCGACCCGGGCGCCGGTTCGTGGTTCAGCGGTCGTCGTTGCCATTGGTTTCCCTAGCCTTGTCTTCCCGATAGGCTAGCAACTTCGTCCGGGATTTTCCGGCGCCGATCGATGTCATAGGCGTATGAACATGACAACCACGGCACTCTCACGGCACCGCGCGGGTGGGGTGGCATTGCGCCTCCGGCTGACGGGCTGGCTGGCCACGGCCCTGTTGCTGGCGGTCTCTCTGGGGGCCAGCGCGGCGGTCGAACCCGCACCCACCCATGCCAAGGCAAGCCAGGTGGTCGGCGAACTGCTCTCGCGCTACCACTATCGCGACCAGGCCATCGACGATGCCACCTCGGCGCAGGTCTACACCGACTATTTCGACGCTCTTGACCCACAACGCTATTACTTTCTGGCCTCGGATATCACCGAGTTTGCCGAGCGGCGCCGGCGGCTCGACAACGAATTGTCAGCCGGCCGGCTGAATACCGCGTTTGCCATCTTTGAGCGCTACCGCCAGCGCGTTCGCGAGCGCACCGACCATGCCCTGTCGGTGCTCGAGGACGGACTCGACTTCGACACCGATGCCACCGTGGACCTGGATCGTGAAAACGCCGACTGGGCGGGCAGCACCCGCGCCCTCGACCGACTCTGGCGAAAAAGAGTCATCAACGATGCGCTCAGCCAGAAGCTCAACGGTCGGGAGCTCGACGCGATCCGCGAGTCCCTACGCAGCCGCTACGAGCGCCTGGCACGAACCCTGGATCAATACAGTGCCGAGGATATCTTCCAGGTGTTCATGAGCACCTGGGCGGCGGCCTTCGACCCCCACAGCAGCTACATGTCGCCCCGCTCGTCCGAGAATTTTGACATCAACATGCGCCTGTCACTCGAGGGCATCGGCGCCCTTTTGAGCAGTGAAGGCGATTTTGTCGAAATCGTCGAACTCATCGCCGGCGGGCCGGCCGAGGGCAGCGGCGAGCTCGAGGCCGGCGACCGAATTGTCGGTGTCGGGCAGCGCGCCGATGATATCCAGGACGTGGTCGGTTGGCGGCTTGGCGATGTGGTGGACCTGATCCGCGGGCCCAAGGGCTCGGAGGTGCACCTGCGCATCCTGCCGGCCGACGGCAGTGGCCGTGAAAAGATGGTCACCCTGACCCGCAACACCATCGAGCTCGAGGAGCAGGCGGCCCAGGCCGAGGTGCGTGACGTCGAGCGCGACGGTGAAACACTGCAGGTGGGTGTGATCGAGGTGCCGGCCTTCTATGCCGATTTCAGTGCCGCCAACGCCGGCGAGGAGGACTACCGCAGCACCACCCGGGATGTCCGCCGTTTGCTCGAGTCCGAGCAACTCGCCGGGATCGACGGGCTGGTCATCGATCTGCGCGGTAACGCCGGCGGATCGCTTGAAGAGGCAGTGCGCATGACCGGGCTTTTTATCGACGAAGGCCCGGTGGTGCAGGTCCATCGCAGCAACGGCCGGCGCGAGGTCCTGGGCGATACGGATGATCAGCCGGCGGTTTATGACGGGCCGATGGGGGTGCTGGTCGACGGCGGCAGCGCCTCGGCCTCCGAGATCTTCGCCGCGGCGGTCCAGGATTACGGCCGCGGTGTCGTCATGGGCGAACAAACCTTCGGCAAGGGCACCGTTCAGACCCTGATCGGTCTCGACCGCTTCGGGGTTGGCAGCGAGGCATACCCCAGCGGCCGGCTCAAGCTGACCATCGCCAAGTTCTACCGGATCAACGGGGCGAGCACCCAGCTCGAGGGGGTAACCCCGGATCTCTACATGCCCTCACCGACCCGCGACCATGCCATGGGTGAGCGCGCCGCGGACAACGCCCTGCCCTGGGATACCATTCAGTCGGCGGAGTTTGAGCGGTTGAGCCGTCTCGATGGCGTGATTAACGAACTGCGCCGGCGCCACCAGCGCCGGCTCGACACCGATCCCGCCCTGCGAAGCGTCGCCGCCGAGGCACAGCGGCTCTCCGAGCAGCGCGAGCAAACCGAAGTCTCGCTCAATCGCGAGGTTCGGCGCGCCGAGATCGAAGCCAATGAGGCGGCGCGGCTGGACGCCATCAACGAGCAGCTCGCCGCCTACGACCGTCCCCGCGTTGACTCGCTGGAGGCGATCTCCGCCACCGAGCTGCCGGATGTCATTCGCGACGAGGCCGTGGCTGTGGTGGGTGATCTGATCCGCTTGAAGGCGGATGGCCAACGCGTGGCAAGCGACGGGTGGGTCGATCAGGCGGCCAGGTAGTCGATGATCAGTTGCAGGCGCTCCTCGCCGCGATAGCGATTGACATCGAGTCGGTAGACCGCCTCGATGTCGCCGGCCGGCAGCCTCTCATGGGTTTCGGCGGCGCCAAAGGCGATGGCATCGATCACCTGCCCCGGACACTGCCGGGGGCGCAGGCGCATCTTGATATGGCGCTCACCGACGATCCGGGCGTCCACCACCGCGAAACGATCATAAAAGCACGGCTCGGGAAACCCTGCGCCCCACGGGCCGGCGCGCCGCAGGTGCTGTGCCTGGGCGAGGCTGAACTCATCGGCGGCTAACGGCCCGTCGGTGGTGATGACCGTCTGTGGTGGCACCGCCCCCAACCATTCACTGGCAATGGACTCGGCCAGCCGGGTGAATGCATCGAGCTGCCCGGGTTTGAGCGTCATGCCCGCGGCCATGGCATGCCCACCGAAGCGTTCCATGAGCTGGCCATCGCTACGGGTATGGACGGCCTCGAGCAGATCCCGGATGTGCAGGCCATCCACCGACCGGGCCGAGCCTTTCAGGCGGCCCTCCTGATCCGGTGCCAGCGCAATCACCGCACGCCGGTAGCGCTCTTTCAGCCGCCCGGCGACGATACCGACCAGCCCCTGGTGCCAGCGCTCGTCGTAGACACACAGAATCGGCCCCAGATGGCGCTCGTCGCCAACCTCACCGGGTTCCAGCGCATCCACCGCCTGCTCGCGCATGCCCTGCTCCAGCGCCCGACGCTCGCGGTTGAACGCCTCAAGGCGCTGGGCCCGCTCGGCCGCGGTATCCGGCGCCCGGGCCAGCAGCGTCTCGATACCGATCGCCATATCATCCAGTCGGCCGGCGGCGTTCAGGCGGGGCGCCACACCAAAACCCAGATCGGCGGCGTTGGCCCGGTCCATGTCGCGTCCGGCGGCATCCATCAATGCCGCCACGCCCGCCGAGGCCTTGCCCGCGCGAATACGGCGCAGCCCCTGCTCGACCAAAAGCCGGTTGCAGTAATCAAGCGCCACCACATCGGCGACGGTGCCGACTGCCACCAGATCCAACAGCTCGACCAGGGCCGGTTCGGGCCTTTGCGGCCCGAACCAGTCGCGCTCGCGGAGGACCGCCCGGGTGGCGAGCATCAAATAAAAGCAAACCCCCACACCGGCCAGATTGGGGGCACCAAAATCGGCGGCATTGACGCGGGGATTGACGATGGCATCGGCGTCAGGCAGCTGCGGGCCCGGGAGATGGTGATCGGTCACCAGCACCCCGACACCGGCCGCCTGCAACGCCGCCACGCCCTCGATGGCGCTGATCCCGTTGTCCACCGTCACCACAAGTGCCGGGCGGCGCGCCATGATCGGTTCGACCAGCCCGGCCGAGAGCCCGTACCCATCGGCGAAGCGATTGGGCACGAGATAATCCACCTGTCCGGCGCCCATTGACGCCATCCCGCGTATCGCCACGGCACAGCTCGTTGCCCCGTCGGCATCGAAATCGCCCACCACCAGGATGCGCTCGTCGCGCTGAATGGCCTCGGCGAGCCGCTGTGCGGCGGCCTCCAGCTGCCCCAACCCCTCGGGCCGAGGCAGGCATTGAAGGCGGTAATCAAGCTCGGCCCGGTCCCGGATGCCCCGAGCGCGGTAGAGGCGGTCGAGCAGCGGCGGCAGATCGGCATCCAGCGGGCCTTCAACGCCTGGATCGCGCTGGATGATCTCGACGGCGTCGTCGGTGGTGGTCATTGTTCGACCAACTGATCGGCAAGCCGGGGCGGACGATGCCAGAAGCGCCAGCGATTGGCCCGGTGGATGCGGTATGCCCGGCCAGTGCCCGTGTGCAGCAGGATCTCGGCACCATGCCGGCGCACCCAGGTTGTCAGAAGCGGCGCGAGATCGCGCTCGACCCATTGCAACGCCTCGAGCCAGCCAGCGATATCACCACCCAGCAGGGCCTTTTCGCTGCCATCAGCCACAACCAGATCACGCATGCCCGGCATCGGCGGGCCGGCCTCGAGCGCCGTCAACGACTGGTGCTCGACACCGCTCAGCCCGCCGATCGCCTCGAGCAGCGGGTTGTCGCCGATCAAGCGGTCAAAAGCCGCTGACAGTGGGCCGGCAACCGGCCCGCCGTCCCAGAACCACAATCCATTAATGGCAAGCGCGCCGCGCCGGGCACGTTGCGTGTTGGCCGGATGATCGAAGAGCATCATTTGCGTTTCGTTCAATATCTGCCGCCAGCGCCGGTATTCGGACCCGCCCGGCAAGGCCGTATCCAGATACCGTCCGGTCACCTCGGCAAGCGCCGGCAGATCGGGCCCGGGCGGCGTCTCGGCGGTCAGCAACCACTCATCCCCCGCCGGCGTTAGCCAAAGCCCGTCGTCGCTATACAACGCGTTGAATCGCTCGGCGATCCCCTGCCGATCGGCCGCATCCGGCCGGACCGGCTCACCGGCAAAAAGCAGTAGCCGATCCCGATCCGGCTGCAAATGGGCCGGCGAGGCGCGGTAGTGAATCGCATCCCGGCTGCCCGGCCGCTCGGCCAGCATCGAGGCCAATAATCCCCCGGTTGGCGCGTTGATGCCCCCGGCCCCGGCAATCAATGCCTCACTCGAGGGTGCGCCATGGGCCGGGTGGTGCCGGCCCAGCGCGATGAGCCGCTGGAGATTGGGATAGGGCCCGGTGTCCTGCACCGCGCCCGACGCACCGGCCGGGACCGGGCCGAAAAGCCCGGGGAGCAGGCAGGTGACCACCGGACGCGGCGCCATCGCCACCCTAGGCCATTTTGCCGAGGATCGCCTCACGCACGGCGCCATCGGTGGCATCCACCGTGCTGACCGCCGCCTCGGCATGGCGCTTGGCCACATCCGGATCCTTCAGACCGTGGCCGGTGAGCGTGCACACCACCGTGCTCCCCGGCTCGATATGCCCGGCCCGGATGTCACGAAGCGCGCCGGCGACCGATACCGCCGAGGCCGGCTCGCAGAAGATGCCCTCACGGCTTGCCAGCAACCATTGCGCCTCGAGGATGGCCTCATCATCGAATTCATCAAACCACCCCCCCGACTCACGGGAGGCGGTCAACGCATAATCCCAGCTCTGCGGGGCACCAATGCGAATGGCCGTGGCGATCGTCTCGGGCTGTTCCACCGGCCCACCGCGCAGAAACGGGGCCGAGCCGCTCGCCTGGTAACCCAGCATCACCGGGCGATGGGCGACGGCATTCTGGTGATAGGCACAATCGCCGTTGCAAAAGCCACAGGCCGCAGTACCCGCAGCGCCCGGGGCGAGCGCCATTTCGCTGTAGCCCATCCAGTAGGCGGTGATGTTGCCGGCGTTGCCCACCGGCAGACAGTGGTAGTCCGGCGCCCGGCCCAGCGACTCGCAGATCTCGAACGCTGCGGTTTTCTGCCCTTGCAGCCGATAGGGGTTGACCGAATTGACCAGGCTGACCGGCGCCTGCTCGGCCATGGCCTTTACAATGCGCATGCCGTCGTCGAAATTGCCACGAATCTGCAGCACTTCAGCGCCGTGCATGATGGCCTGGGCAAGCTTGCCCATGGCGATCTTGCCATCGGGGATCAGCACGAAGGCCTTGATTCCGGCTCGGGCCGCATAGGCCGCCGCCGAAGCCGAGGTATTGCCCGTCGAGGCGCAGATGATCGCCCGACTGCCCTCATGGACGGCCTGGGTGACCGCCGTGGTCATGCCCCGGTCTTTGAACGAACCGGTGGGGTTGAGCCCCTCATATTTGACATACAGCGCCACCTCGCCCGGCAGATCCGCAACCAGGTTATCCAGCCGGATGAGCGGGGTGTTGCCCTCGCCCAGGCTCACCGCAGGGGCGTCATTGTCGATGGGCAGGCGATCGGCGTAGCGGCCGATCAACCCGGTGTAGCGTCCCGAGGCGCTCATGTCAGCGTCTCCACACGAATGCGTGTAATGCCGCCATGGATGGCCTCCATGGCCTCGATCTCGCCGCAGGCGCGATCCATCAGCGCCTCGCGGACGCGGTGGGTGAGCAGAATCACCGGCACAGTCTCGGCGCCGGCGGCGGGCTGCTTCTGGATCACCGCCTCGATGCTGATGCCCAGATGGCTGAGGATGCCGGTGATCTCGGCGAGTACACCGGGCTCGTCCTGCGCCTCGACCCGCAGGTAATAGGCGGTCTCGACCGAGGCCATGCCCACGGCCGGCTCATCCGAGAGCGAATGCGCCTGGAATGCCAGATAGGGCACGCGGTTTTCGGGCTCGAGGGTGAACTCGCGCACCACATCCACCAGATCGGCCACCACCGCCGAGGCCGTCGGCTCTGCCCCGGCACCGGCGCCGTAGTAAAGCGTCGGCCCGAGCGGGTCGGCGTTGACCATCACCGCGTTCATCACCCCGTCAACACTGGCAAGCAGCTGACGCTCGGGCAGCAGCGTCGGGTGGACACGCAGTGCGATCCCGTCACCCTCACGACGGCAGATGCCCAGATGCTTGATGCGAAACCCGAGCTCCTGGGCATAGGCCACATCATCGGTGCTGATCTGCCCGATCCCCTCGGTGAAGACCTTGTCGAACTGCAGCGGAATGCCAAAGGCGATCGAGGCCAGGATGGTGAGCTTGTGCGCGGCATCGATGCCTTCGACATCAAAGGTCGGGTCGGCCTCGGCATAGCCCAGGCGCTGCGCCTCGGCCAACACATCGCCGAAGGCGCGGCCGGCATAGAGCATCTCGGTGAGGATGAAATTGCTCGTGCCATTGATAATGCCGGCCAGCCATTCGATGCGGTTGCCCACCAGCCCCTCACGAACCGCCTTGATGATCGGGATCCCACCGGCGACAGCGGCCTCGAAGCCGACGGTCACGCCATTGTCCCGGGCGCGGGCAAAAATCTCGTTGCCATGCAGCGCGATCAACGCCTTGTTGGCCGTCACCACATGTTTGCCGTTGTCCAGCGCCCGGAGGATGAGTTCCTTGGCCAGCGTCTCGCCGCCGATCAGCTCGACCACGATCTCGATCTCGGGGTCGTCCACCAGCGCGAAGGCATCATAGTCGAGCTGTATGTTCTCGGTACTGCACGTCCGCGGCCGGTCCGGGTGCCGCGCGGCGGCGCGGACCACATCGATCGGACGACCGGCCCGGCGCGTGATCTCGTCGCGATTGCGCTCGAGCAGATTGACCGTCCCGCCCCCGACGGTGCCCAGACCCAGTACCCCTACCTTCACCGGCTTCAACTGCCTGTCTCCTTTTTGTGGTTCAGCCATGACCGTCCTGCCTGAACATCTGTTTGATGCCGCGCACGGCCTGTCGGGTGCGATGCAGATTCTCGATCAGCCCGAATCGCACGTATTCATCGCCATACTCGCCGAAACCGATCCCCGGCGAGACCGCCACGCCCGCCTCGCTCAGGAGCTTTTTGGCAAACTCGAGCGAGCCCATGTCGCGATACGGCTCGGGGATGCGCGCCCAGACAAACATCGTCGCCCGGGGCCGTGTCACCGGCCAGCCCGCCGCCTCGAGCCCATCACACAGCACATCACGACGCGCCTGATAGGTCTGGCGGATTTCGGTGACGCACTCCTGCGGGCCCTCGAGGGCATGGATGGCGGCGACCTGGATGGGCGTGAACATGCCGTAGTCCAGGTAGGACTTCATCCGTGCAAGCGCCGCGATGACCTTGTCATTGCCGCAGAGAAAGCCGACCCGCCAGCCCGGCATGTTGTAGCTCTTCGACAGCGAGAACGACTCGACGGCCACCTCGCGGGCGCCCGGCACCTGCAGGATGGACGGCGCCTGATAGCCATCGTAGACCAGATCGGCGTAGGCAAGGTCATGGACCACCCAGATGCCATGCTCGCGGCAGATCGCCACCACCCGCTCGAAGAAATCGAGCTCGACACACTGGGTGGTCGGGTTGGCCGGAAAATTGAGGATCAGCATCTTGGGCTTGGGCCAGGTGTCTTTGATCGCCTTTTCCAGCTCGGTAAAGAAATCGCCCCCCTCGACCAGCGGCACATGGCGGATATCCGCACCGGCGATGACCACCCCATAGGGGTGGATGGGATAAGCCGGGTTGGGCACCAGTACGGCATCGCCGGGCCCGAGTGTGGCCAGCGCCAGATGGGCCAGCCCTTCCTTCGAGCCGATGGTGACAATCGCCTCGGTCTCCGGGTCGAGGGCCACGTTATAGCGGCTGTGATACCAACGGGTGATCGCCCGGCGCAGCCGCGGAATCCCGCGGGACATGGAATAGCGATGGGTATCCGGGCGCTGGGCCGCTTCGGTGAGCTTGTCGACGATATGGGGTGGCGTCGGCAGGTCGGGATTGCCCATGCCGAAGTCGACGATGTCCTCGCCCCGCGCCCTCGCCTGTGCCTTGAGTTCGTTGACGATGTTGAAGACGTAAGGGGGTAGGCGCTTGATGCGCTGGAATTCCTCGTTCAAGGCGATCACCTGGGCCAGTTTTCAGGTCGGGCCCGGCAAAGGCCCCCGCTGTGCTCATGATAACCGCTGAACGCTAAATCTGCCCCCTTTTCCTGTCAACTTATTGCCGCTGTCGGCCCTCCACCGCTATGGTAGCCGCCATGCAGATCAGCCTCGACAGTCCCGACGGCGCTTACCGCATTCTCGGCTACGACAACGGCGTGGTGCGGATCAACGACGGCGCCTACAGCGTCAGTGTGATCGTCGCGCCCCAGACCCTGGTCACCGAATGGGGCCCGCGGGCGGTGGGTGAACTCAGCGATCGGCATATGAACGCCATCCGCGAGCTCGACCCCGAGGTGGTCCTGCTTGGCACCGGCAGCGCGCAGCAGTTTCCGGCCCGTGAGCTGATGCGCGATTTCCTCCAGGCCGGCGTGGGCATGGAAGTCATGGACACCGCCTCGGCCTGCCGGACCTACAACCTGCTCATGAGCGAGGGCCGCCGGGTGGTTGCCGCGCTGATCATCGACGCCGCGGCGTCAGGGTAGATAGTCGGTCGGATTCACCGGGCTGCCCTGCTCGCGGACCTCAAAGTGCAGCTCGCCGGGATGGTTGCCGGCGCTGCCCATCCTTGCAATCGCATCCCCGCCGCTGACCCGGTCACCCTCGCTCACCAGGACTGTGCGGTTGTAGCCATAGGCGGTGAGAAAACGCTCGTTGTGCTTGACGATGACAAGATTGCCGTAGCCCCGCAGACCGTTGCCGCTGTAGACCACCTCGCCATCACCGGCGGCGCGTACCGTGGTGCCGGGCTCGGCGGCAATGGTTATCCCCTGTTTGCCAAGCGCATTGGCGTTAAAACGCCGCACCACCTGGCCTTCCACCGGCCATTGCCAGGCCACCGGGCCACTCGGTGCCGAGCTGCGTATCGCGGTCGAACCGCCACGGGAGCCATCACTGCCATCGGCGCCGCGACCGCCGGCGCTGGCCTGCCTGTTGGCACCCCCGGGGCGCAGGCTGAGCCGCTGGCCGACATAGATCACATACGGTGGGTCGATATCGTTCCAGCGCGCCACATCCCGAAAGTCCAGCCCGTAGGCCCAGGCGATCTGATAGAGGGTATCGCCGGATTCGACCACATGGCTTGCCGGCGTCCCACTGCGCACACTGGCTTCGCGCAGCGCCCGGTCGCTGGCGTAGTCGAACTCGCTGCAGCCGATGAGCAAAACGACAAGGACAAGCCCCAGGCCACGCCGAATCACAACGAAAGCAACCCCACCACCATGACCAACAACATCACCGTCACCCAGCCGATGCGCTCGATGTAGCGTCGCAACCAGGGCTCAAGCCGCGGGCCGCCCCAGGCCAGTAGCCCCGCAACCAGATAAAACCGTGCCCCGCGACCGATCAATGAGGCCAGCACAAACGGCCACCAGGCAATGGCCATGGCCCCACCGGCAATGGTGAAGACCTTGTAGGGGATGGGGGAAAATCCCGCGACCAGCACCACCCAGAATCCCCAGGTCGCGAACCAGCTTCGAGCGGTTTCGTAGGCATCGATATAGCCGACGTCGACAATCACCGGCAAGACCATCTCCAGCGCCAGATAACCGATGCCATAGCCAAGCATGCCGCCCAACACCGATGCCACCGTGGTGATGGTGGCAAACCGCATGGCCCGACCGGGCCGCGCCATGCTCATGGGGGCGAGCATCACATCCGGCGGGATGGGAAAGAATGACGACTCGGCAAAGCTCAGTGCGCCCAGCAACCAGGGCGCGCGGCGGTGGGCCGACCATCGCAGGACAAGACTATAGAGCGTGCCGAACACGCCCACTACTCAAGCCCGCCCAGCATGGGGACAAAGCTCACCGCTTCGATGTCCTCGGTCTCGATCGCCCCCTCGACACGGCGATGGATACGAAGCGCCTGGGAGTCGCCGCTGCCCACCGGCGCCAGCAACTCACCGTGCTCGGCGAGCTGATCGAACAACGTCTGCGGGATCACCACCGGCGCGGCGGTGAGCAGAATGGCATCGAAGGGCCCCGCCGCCGGCCAGCCCTCGTGCCCGTCGCTGAGGCGCTGGCGGATGTTGCGGATATCGAGTTGCCGAAACAGCGCTCGACTGCGCTCATAAAGCGCACGGATGCGCTCGACGGTATGCACCCGATCCACCAGCGCGGCCAACACCGCCGCCTGGTAGCCCGATCCGGTGCCGATCTCGAGCACCCGCCCGGGGATGCGGTGGCGGATGAGGATTTCGGTCATGCGCGCGACCACGAACGGCTGCGAGATGGTCTGCCCATGCCCGATGGGCAGGGCGGTGTCCTCGTAGGCCCGCGAGGCCAGTGCCTCGTCGACGAACAAATGCCGGGGGATCTGGCGGATGACGTTGAGCACATGGACATCGCGAATGCCGGCATCCCCCAGACGCCCCGCCAGCCGCTCCCGGGTGCGCCGCGAGGTCATCCCGATGCCCTGACGGCGGTGGCGGTCCATCAATCTACCCCCCGGATCCATCCGGCGATCTGATCGAGCGCGGCGTAGCGGGTCAGATCCACTTCGATCGGCGTGACCGAGACAAACCCCCGGGCCACCGCATTGAAGTCGGTCCCCGGCCCGGCGTCCTGCTCCTCGCCCGGCGGGCCAATCCAGTAGATGGTCCGCCCCTTGGGATCCTGATCACGAATGGCCGCCTCGGCCCGATGCCGCTGGCCAAGCCGTGTCGCCTCCAGCCCCTGGATCTGCGACCAGGGCCGATCAGGGACATTGACGTTGAGAATGGTATCCGCTGGCAGTGGTTCGTCATGCAGCCGCTGTATCAGCCGCCGCGCCACCTCGGCGGCGGTCTCGTAGTGGGTGGGGTGATGGCCCGCCAGCGAAATCGCGATCGCCGGAAGCCCCAGTGACCGACCCTCCATCGCCGCCGCCACGGTGCCGCTGTAGAGGACATCATCGCCCAGATTGGCCCCGGCATTGATGCCCGAGACCACCATGTCCGGCAGCGCATCCAGCAGCCCGGTGATGGCAAGATGCACACAGTCGGTGGGGGTGCCCTCGATGCCGTAGACACCGGCTTCGGCATGATCGAGGCGAATCGGCCAGTCCAGGGTCAGCGAATTGCTGGCCCCGCTGCGGTCACGCTGCGGGGCGACGACCGTTACCGAGGCGCGCTCTCGAAGCGCTGCCGCCAATGTCCGGATACCGGTGGAACGGTAACCGTCATCGTTGCTCACCAGGATATTCATCGGTTGCGCTTGTCTCCCTGCCGTATGGCCCGTGTACTATACCGATCCGGACGCCTCTCGGGAGCCGATCATGGCCGAAGACGAATCGGATACCGCTTTGTTCCGGGCCGCAATGTCGGATGTACGCCCGTTGAGCACCCAACAGACCGCCGAGCTGCGTCGGCGGCGGCCACCCCCCATCCCCGGGCAGCGCCACGCGGATGACCGCGCGGTGCTGCGCGAGCTCGCCGAGGGCGAACGCGACGGCAACCCGCTGGGCGCCGAGTTGGGCGAAGCCCTCGCCTACGCCCGGCCCGGGCTCAACCGGCGCACGCTCAAGCGTCTGCGCCGCGGTGAGTTCAGCGTCATGGCCGAGCTGGATCTGCATGGCCAGACCGTCGAGCCGGCGCGGCGTCTGCTCAGCGACTTTCTCAACGAATGCCATCGCCGCCATCTGGGCTGTGTTCGCGTCATCCACGGCAAGGGCCGGCGGTCCTCGAACACCGGCCCGGTGCTCAAAGGCCAGGTCGATCGCTGGCTGCGCCAGCGCGAGGATGTCCTGGCCTTCTGCTCGGCCCGACCGGTCGACGGCGGCACCGGCGCGCTATACGTGCTGCTGCGCCGCTGACCCGGGCTCGGGCCAGTCCACCGCTTCGCGGAGCACGGTGGTGGCAAACCCACCGGCTGGCAGGCTAAACCCGAGCCACCAGGTCCCCTCGGCAACCGGCCACCAGGTCATCGCCGCCGGGACCAGGCGCAGGGCGCGTCGCCCCGCCTCGACGCCCTTCTCGGCCATGGCGGCGATGACATCGTCCATCGCCGCCAGCCATCCGGCCTCGCGAGCGGCCAGCGTCGGCGGCATCGACAATCCGGCTCGCGGCCGGCCCGGCAGCGGGCCCGTGCCATGGATGCGCAGCCCGGCGAGTCGCTGCTCGAGGCCGGGCTGGTCGCCGTCGCCGGCGGTAAAAAGGCTGCCCCGACCGTCGAGGACAAACACCTCGTCGATGCCGCGAACCTGCGCCCAGTCGCCATCGGCGACACGCGCGCTCAGCACGTGATTGAAACAGCCACTGCGCACCGCCGAGAGCAGCATGCCACGGTCGCTGCGGTTACGCGGCGACGCCCCGCCACGAAGCCACGCAAGCCCCCGGCTCAGGTTCTCGGCGTCCCGGCCGAAGCGTTGCGGGCCAAAATAATTGGGGACACCGGCACGGGCGATGCCGCCGAAGCGTTGATGCAGCCGCCGCGGGTCGGCGTCGACGTCGCGCAGGCAGAGCCAGAACCGGTTGCCCGTCAAAGCGCCCACCCGCAGCTTGCGCCGATGACGACGGCGGCTTAGCACCGTTAAAGCGGCATCGGCATCGCGCAAGGGCACCGGCCCGGCCGGGGGCAAGGCGCTATTGACCGGCCAGGGCACCGTCAGCCACTGCCGGGTCACGGCATCCCGATCCTTGCGCCCGGCATAGCCCATGCCGCGGCGGTCCACCGACCAGTGATCGGCCAGTGCCGTCATCGCCGCGGCGGTGCTGAGCCGACGCTTGCGAATCTCGACGAGCAGGTGGGGGCCTTCGCCGTCGGCGGCAAAGCCGATCTGCTCGCTGACGAGAAAATCCTCGGGCGCCCGGCCCACGGCCGCCTGGCCGATCGATCCACCCCAGGCGTGGGAGAGTGCCGCCCATGGGGTCATGGTTTTTCGATCAGGACCACCGCCGTGGCCGCGATGCCCTCGCCACGGCCGGTAAACCCCATCCACTCCATGGTGGTTGCCTTGAGGTTGACTGCCGCATCACCCAGGCCCAGGTCTTGGGCAATACACCCGACCATGGCGGGCAGATGAGGCTGCATCCGGGGCGCCTGGGCAATAATGGTGGCGTCGACATTGACCGTCTGCCAGCCCTCCCGGGCGAGGCCATCGACCACCGCCTGCAACAATCGCCGGCTGTCGGCATCCTTGAACGCCGGGTCGTTGTCGGGAAAGTGCCGGCCGATATCTCCCTGTCCGGCGGCCCCCAGCAGGGCATCACTGATGGCATGCAAAAGGACATCGCCATCCGAGTACGCCTCGAGGCCCTTGTCATGGGGGATGTCCACGCCGCCGATGATCAACCGCCGACCCGCGACCAGCCGATGGGCGTCAATCCCCTGGCCGATGCGCATCATTGGGTATCCCCTCCCCGGCCCCGGAGCTGCTCGGCCAACCACTGGCGATCCCCTGCGTAGGTGTATTTGATATTGCCCACCTCGCCCTCGACAAGGCGCGGGCGGGCACCGAGCAACTCCATGGCAGCGGCCTCGTCGGTGACCGAGGCATCCGCCTGATCAAGCGCCTCCTGCAACCGGCCCAGCGGGAAGAGCTGCGGTGTCTGGGCCTGCCACAGCCCATCCCGGGCGATGGTACTGGCGATGTGGCCATCGCCGGCGTCCATTTTGAGCGTATCCCGCACCGGCAGCGCCAGCAGCCCACCATCGGCCTCGCCGGCCGCTGCGCTGAGCAGACGCTCGATCGCCGTCACGGTCACCGCCGGACGTGCCGCATCATGGACCAGCACGACATCGCCGGGATCTGCCCCCCGCTCGCGCAGCGCCGTGAGTCCGGCCCGCACCGATGCCGCGCGCTGCGCCCCGCCGGTGCAGGTATGCACCCGGGGATGAGCGGCCGCGGCCAGCCGTTGCCAGTGGGGGTCATCGGGTGCGAGCGCCACCATGACACCCCGCACCGCGGTCACCCCCAGCATGGCCTCGACCGCCCACTGCAGCACCGCCCGGCCTGCCAGCGGGTGATACTGCTTGGGTGTCGGGTCGGCCATGCGCACGCCCTGCCCGGCCGCCGGGATGACCGCCCAGACCGCCTCAGCGCCTCGATTCATCGATCACCCGATAGAAGCGCTCGTCCTCGCCGATCATGCCCAGATCGCGCCGGGCCCGCTCTTCGATGCCCTCAAGGCCGTCGCGAAGGTCGGCCACATCCGCGGCCAATGCGCGGTTGCGCTCGTCGAGCCGGGCGTTTTCCTGCGCTTGCTGCTCGACCGCCTCGCGCAGCGCGATCACCTCGGGGATGCTGCCATCCCCAAGCCAGAGCCGCGCCTGGAGCAAAAGCAGAACCAGCAAAAGCCCGGCGACGGCGAGTCTCATCAGCCCTCCCCGGCACCCAGGCGGCGCAGGTTGGGAAAGGCATCGGCACCGGCGTAGCGGGCCTGCGCGCCGAGGGCTTCTTCGATACGCAGCAGCTGATTGTATTTCGCCACCCGATCCGATCGGCAAAGCGAGCCGGTTTTGATCTGGGTTGCGCTGCTCGCCACGGCCAGATCGGCAATGATGGTGTCCTCGGTCTCGCCCGAGCGATGCGAGACCACCGCCGAGTAGCCCGCCTGCGCGGCCATGGCAATGGCGTCCATGGTCTCGGTCAGGGTCCCGATCTGGTTGAACTTGATCAGAATCGAGTTGGCGATGCCCTGGTCGATGCCCTCACGGAAGATGGCCGTGTTGGTGACAAAAAGATCGTCGCCGACAAGCTGTACGCCGTCGCTGATCTGCCGGGTCAGCTCGGCCCAGCCCTGCCAGTCATCCTCGGCCATGCCATCCTCGATCGAGACAATCGGATAGCGCCGCACCCAGTCGGCCAGCACACCGGCAAACTCGGCGGCGGAAAACCGCTTGCCCTCCGAAGCCAGATGGTAGACCCCCTGCTCGTAGAACTCCGAGCTCGCCGCATCCAGTGCCAGCCAGACCTGTTCGCCGGGCTTGTAGCCGGCCGCCTCGATGGCCTCGAGGATGACCTCGATGGCCGCCTCATTGGAAGGCAGATCCGGTGCGAAGCCGCCCTCATCGCCGACGGCGGTGCTAAGCCCACGGCCCGAGAGCACCTTTTTGAGGGCGTGGAAGATTTCGGTGCCGCAGCGAAGGGCGTCGCCGAAGCGGTCAAAGCCCACGGGCATGACCATGAACTCCTGGATATCGACGCTGTTGCTGGCATGGGCCCCGCCGTTGAGGATATTCATCATGGGCACGGGCAGGCGCAGATCCCCCTGGTCGAGATGGCGGAACAACGCCTCGCCCCGGGCACTGGCCGCCGCCTGGGCCACCGCCAGCGAGGCACCCAGCAGGGCATTGGCCCCCAGGCGGGATTTATTCGGCGTCCCATCCAGGGCAATCAGCTTCTCGTCCACAGCCCGCTGGGCGTTGGCATCCATTCCGACCAGTGCCTGGTGGATCTCGCCGTTGACGTTGGCAACCGCCTGTCGCACGCCCTTGCCCAGATAGCGTCCGGGCTCGCCATCGCGCAGCTCCACGGCCTCGCGTGCCCCGGTGGAGGCCCCCGACGGCACCGCGGCCCGGCCAAAGCTGCCGTCATCCAGGGTCACCTCGGCCTCGAGGGTCGGGTTACCCCGCGAGTCGAGGATCTCTCGGGCGTGGACTTTTGCAATCGTCGGCATTCATGACTCCTTTGGTAGATCCGATTCGGCATAGCCATGGCGCTTGACCACGGCATCGAGGTCGATGAGCGTATCGAGCAACGCCGGCAGTCGGTCCAGTGGCCAGCTGTTGGGCCCATCCGATCGCGCCTGCTCCGGGTGGGGATGGGTTTCCATGAAAAGCCCACTGACCCCGGCGGCCACCGCCGCGCGGGCCAGCACCGGGACATGTTCGCGTTGCCCGCCCGAGGCATGGCCCTGCCCGCCGGGCAGCTGCACCGAATGCGTCGCGTCGAAGACCACCGGCGCCTGGGTGGCCCGCATCTCCGCCAGCGAGCGCATATCCGCCACCAGGTTGTTGTAGCCAAACGAGACGCCGCGTTCGCACACCGTAATCCGGTCGTTGCCCGTCTCGCGGGCCTTGGCGACCACGTTGGCCATATCCCAGGGCGCGAGGAACTGGCCTTTTTTGATGTTCACCGCCCGCCCCTGGGCGGCCACCGCCTGGATGAAATCGGTCTGCCGGCAAAGAAATGCCGGTGTCTGCAACCAATCCACCACCGAGGCCACTTCATCGAGCGGGGTGTACTCATGGACATCGGTGATCACCGCCACGCCAAGGCGCTCCCGGACCGCCGCCAGCGCCTTCAGCCCTGCCTCCATGCCCGGGCCGCGATAACTGCTGGCCGATGAGCGATTGGCCTTGTCGAACGACGCTTTGAAAATCAGCGGGATATTGCGCGCGGCGGTCATCTCGACGAGGGCCTCAGCGATGCCCAGCGTGGCGGCATGATCCTCCACGACACAGGGCCCGGCGATGAGAAAAAGCGGCTGGTCCGGCCCGATGGGACGCCCGGCCACCTCGATCGCCGGACTCATCGCCTGCCCCGCTCGCCATGGTGGGTGACCGCCGCCTCAATGAACCCGCTGAAAAGCGGATGCCCGTCCCGCGGCGTCGAGGTGAACTCGGGGTGGAACTGACAGGCCACAAACCAGGGGTGATCGGCGATCTCGACGGTTTCCACCAGATGCCCCTGCTGCGACCAGCCCGAGATCACCAACCCCGCATCGGTGAGGGGCTTTTCGTAGCCATTGTTGAATTCGTAGCGATGGCGGTGGCGCTCGCGGATGACATCCTTGCCATAGATGCGGTGGATGAGGCTGCCGCGCACCAGCTCTGCCGGCTGGGCGCCAAGCCGCATGGTCCCGCCCAGATCGGATTGCGTATCGCGGATTTCCTTTAGCCCCTCGGCGTTCATCCACTCGGTGATCAGCCCGATCACCGGATGGCGCGGATGGGTGACGAACTCGGTGCTGTGGGCCCCCTCGAGGCCCGCCACATGGCGGGCAAAATCGATCACCGCGACCTGCAACCCGAGACAGATCCCCAGAAACGGCACCCGGTTTTCGCGGGCATAGCCCGCCGCGGCAATCTTGCCCTCGATCCCGCGCTCGCCAAACCCGCCCGGCACGAGAATGGCATCGACATCGTTGAGCAGCGACGTCCCCTCGCGCTCGATGGCCTCGGAGTCGACATAGCGGATGCTGACCTTCTGCCGGTTCTGCACCCCGGCATGACGCAGGGCCTCGTTGAGCGACATGTAGGCATCGGCAAGATCGGTGTACTTGCCCACCATGGCAATGGTCACCTCGCCACGGGGCGACTCCATGGCCTCGACCACATGCTCCCAGTCCGAGAGGTTGGCCGGCGGCAGCTCCATGTCGAACTTCTCGGCGACGATGCTATCCAGCGACTGTTCCTTGAGCATCGCCGGGACCTTGTAGATGTTATCCACATCGAGCGCGGTGATCACCGCATCGGGATCGACGTTGGTGAAAAGCGCGATCTTGCGCCGCTCTTCCGGCGGAATCGGCATCGTCGCCCGGCAGACCAGGATATCCGGCTGGATGCCGATCGAGCGCAACTCCTTGACCGAGTGCTGGGTGGGTTTGGTCTTCATCTCGCCGGCCGCGCCAATCCAGGGCAGCAGCGTGAGATGAATGAAAAGCGAACGCGCCCGGCCCAGCTCGGTCCCCAACTGTCGGATGGCCTCGAGGAAGGGCAGCGACTCGATATCACCCACCGTCCCGCCAATCTCGACAAGCGCGATGTCGGCGTTGCCGGCCCCACGCTGGATGCTGGCCTTGATCTCATCGGTGATATGCGGGATCACCTGCACCGTGCCACCCAGATAATCGCCCCGGCGCTCCTTGCGGATGACCCGTTCGTAGATCCGGCCGGTGGTGTAGTTGTTGTCCTGGCTGGCGCGCATGCGCACAAAGCGCTCGTAATGGCCCAGGTCGAGATCGGTCTCGGCCCCGTCATCGGTGACAAACACCTCACCGTGCTGGAACGGGCTCATCGTCCCGGGGTCGACGTTGATGTAGGGGTCGAGCTTGACCATGGTCACGCTCAGGCCGCGTGCCTGGAGGATACTGCCCAGCGAAGCGGCAGCGATGCCTTTGCCCAGTGAGGACACGACACCGCCGGTGATAAAGATAAATCGCGTCATTATTCCGTCGGCCTGGTGGCAAAAAGCAGCGGCGGGAGGCCGCCACAGGACGGGAGCAAACGGTAGCAGAACCCCGATGAGGGCACAATCAACCCGCGCCCGGGATCGGTCAGCCGCGACCCGGCCCGAGCCAGTGCCAGTCCGGCCCGCTGGGCAGCCGGGCGGGGGCAAAGAAAAGCCCCTCATCCCCCGGCCCGTCCCCGGTGGCCGAGCCGTCGATCAGCGCCAGGGGCTTGTCGGATCCATCCACCAACAAGGGCAGTCGATACCGCCACCACGGCGGCACCCCGGCGCGGCGCAGCCGCTCTTTGACCGGGGTATGGCCCCCACGCCGGATCGGCAATCGATCGCCGGGCCGCGGCGGTCGAACCCAGAGCCCTTCATCGGCCGCCACGCTTTGGCCCACAACGATCCGGCCCATATCCCCCCAGGCCTGCGCCGCGCCGGGATGAAGCCGCATGGGCGCCGGCACCGGCGGCCACTGCGCCGGCAGCCGAAAAAGATAACCGCGGTGACGACCGACCCGTCCACCGGGCCACGTCCATTGCGGCTGGGCATCGGCGCTGGCCTCGAGCAGCATCGCCCGGCCGGCGGCAAGCTGTTGACTGCCCGGCACCGCCATCCCGCCGACGGTGAGCCAACGGCGTAATAACACCTTTTGCAGGGGGATCGGCTCGGCGGCCAGCGACTCGACCGGCAGCGGGCCGATGGCCCCGGGCGCCGCATCGCCGCCAGGCCCATTGAAAAGGGCATGCTCGGCGAGCCAGCGGTCCACCAGCGGCCGGGTGGCCTGCGCCTCCTCCCGGCGGTGGCAGGCATAACGGGTGATGGCGGATACCGCCTGTGGCCACCGGGCGATCAGTGCCGGCAGGACGTGGTGGCGCAGATAGTTGCGATCAAAGCGTGACTGGTCGTTGCTCGGGTCATCCACCCAGCCAAGCCCCTGGTCGTGGGCATAGGCTTTGAGATCGCGCCGGGTTTGATCGAGCAACGGCCGGACCAGCCAGCCCTTGCCCAGCGGGCGCACCCGGGCCATGCCGCCCATCCCGTCCGGGCCCGTGCCCCGCAAAAGCCGCAGCAGCAGGGTCTCGGCCTGGTCATCGGCGTGATGGCCCAGTAGCAATGCCTCACCCTCGGCCAGGGCGGCCTCGAAGGCCTGATAACGCGCCTGGCGGGCCGCCGCTTCCGGCCCCTGGCCCTGTTGGTGGGGGCGAACACCCACCACCTGCAGATCGATGCCGTAGCGCTGGCAGACCGAGCGGCAATGATCCGTCCATTGATCGGCGTCGGGGCTCAGGCCGTGGTGGATGTGAATGGCCCGGACCGGATGGCCGCACTGGCCGGCCAGATCGAGCAGGACGCTGGAGTCGACCCCGCCGCTGAACCCCACCGCCAGCGCGTGGGCATCGCCGGGCAATGCATCGAGGATGAGCGCCGGCGACGGCCCCGCCACGTCGTGGCTCACTCGCGGAAGTGGCCGAGATCCATCAGACGCTGGTAGCGCTTCTCGAGCATGGCATCAGCGCCCATGGACTCGACATCCGCCAGCTGCCGGCGCAGGCACTGCCCCAGCCGACCGGCCATATCCGCCGTATCCCGATGGGCGCCGCCCAGCGGCTCGGCCACCACCTCGTCCACCAGGCCCAGTTCGGCCAGTCGCGAGGCGGTGATCCCCATGGCCTCGGCCGCGTCGGCCGCCTTGTCCGCGCTTTTCCAGAGAATCGATGCACAGCCCTCGGGCGAGATCACCGAATAGGTGCTGTATTCGAGCATCAGCAGCCGGTCGCCGACACTGATGGCCAGCGCCCCGCCCGAGCCGCCCTCGCCGATGACAGTGCAGATCACCGGTGTGCGCAACTGCGCCATGGCAAACAGGTTATGGGCGATCGCCTCGCTCTGGCCCCGTTCCTCGGCGCCCACACCGGGGTAGGCGCCCGGGGTGTCGATGAAGGTGAAAACCGGCAGACCAAAGCGCTCGGCCATGGCAAAAAGCCGGCGTGCCTTGCGATAGCCCTCGGGCTTGGGCATGCCAAAGTTACGGGCAATCTTCTCGCGGGTGTCGCGGCCTTTCTGCTCGCCGACCACCATCACCGCGCGGCCATCGAGGCGCGCCAGGCCGCCCACCATGGCGGCATCGTCGGCATAGGCCCGATCACCATGCAACTCTTCGAAGTCGGTGAAGATCGCATCGATGTAATCCTGCGCATAGGGCCGTTTTGGATGCCGGGCAAGCTGCGCCACCTGCCAGGGGGTGAGGCTGCGAAAGATCTGCTCGGTGAGCTGCCGCGACTTGGTCTGCAGCCGGCTTAGCTCGTCGGTGATGCTGACCTCGGCATCGTCACCGACGTAGCGCAGCTCCTCGATCTTCGCCTCGAGTTCGGCGATGGGTCGTTCGAATTCAAGAAAGTTCAAATCGCTGCTGGCCAAAGCCTGCGCTCCTGCATTGATTACCCTTAAATATTATCACGCACCCGTGGCGCTCAGCGGCGATAATCCACTTCGACCCCGGCGTCGGGCAGCAGCTGCTCGAGCGCGGCGAGCAGCTCGGGCTCGGGGCGCACCGACCACTCATCGGCAAACCGCAGCCGGCAGGTCCCGCCGCGGCCGGCATAGTCGACACAGACCCGGCAGTCGCCGCGCTGAAAGGGTGCCAGCGCCTGCTCGAGGCGCTGGACGAATCCGTTGCCGGCCTGCTCGGCGCCGACCCGCAGGACCAGACGACGGGCAAACGCCTGCCGGGCCCCTGCCATGTCATAGACCCGCTCGGCGGACAGGCGATAGCCGTCGCTGAACTCGTCGTAGCCCAGATCCCCTTCGACCACCACCAGCGTGTCTTTCTCGAGCATCTGCCGATAACGCTGGAAGACATCGCCAAAAAGCACCACCTCGAGCCGGGCGGTCCGGTCATCGAGGGTGACAAACCCGAGCCGCCGCCCGCTCTGGGTGATGCGACTGCGCACCGCCACCACCAGCCCGGCGAGCACGACCCGGCGCTCGCCTTCACGACGCCCGGCGCCGCGGTCGACCCCCGCGCCCATCGCGGCATCGTTGAGGCGGCAGCTGACAAACCCGCCAAGCTCGGATTCAAAGGCGGCGATGGGGTGGCCGGTGAGATACAGCCCCAGGGTGTCCTTCTCGGCGGCCAGGCGTTCATGTTCGGGCCATTCCGTGTGCTGCACCCCGGGCTCGTTGGCCGGTGCCTCGGGCGTATCCGCCGGGGTTGCCCCCATGCCAAAGAGGTCGTCCTGGCCCAGCTCGGTGTTGCGGCTTTGCTGCTCCGCCGCCTGCAGCGCCCGGGGCAGATCGGCCATGGCGGTGGCCCGATTGGCGGTGATGGCATCGAGACTGCCCGAGCGGACCAGCGCCTCGAGCACCCGGCGGTTGACGCGGCGAAGATCCACCCGACGGCAGAGGTCGTAGAGATCGGCAAAATCATCACCGCGCTGGCGGGCCTCGACAATGGCCTCGACGGCGGCATACCCGACCCCCTTGACGGCACCGAGTCCGTAGACCAGCCCGCGCTCGCCGGCGGCGCGGAACATCCAGTCGGATCGGTTGATATCCGGCGGCGCGACATCCAGCCCCATGGCCCGGCACTCGTCAATCAGCGTGACCACCTTGTCGGTGTTATCCATATCCGATGACAGCACCGCCGCCATGAAGGCCGATGGGTAGTGCGCCTTGAGCCAGGCGGTCTGATACGAAAGCAAGGCATAGGCCGCCGAGTGGGACTTGTTGAACCCGTAGCCGGCGAACTTCTCCATCAGATCGAACAGCCCCTCGGCATGCTCGCGGCGAAGCCCCTGCCCCATGGCCCCTTCGAGAAAGATACTGCGCTGCTTGGCCATCTCTTCGGGCTTTTTCTTGCCCATCGCCCGCCGCAGCAGATCGGCCTCGCCCAGGCTGTAGCCGCCGACCGCCTGGGCAATCTGCATGACCTGCTCCTGATACAGGATCACCCCGTACGTGGGCTGGAGGATGGGTTTGAGCGCATCGTGGTGCAGCTCGGGCGTTGGATAGGCCACCGGTTTGCGGCCGTGTTTGCGATCGATGAAGTCCTCGACCATCCCGGACTGCAGCGGACCGGGCCGAAAGAGCGCCACCAGGGCGATGATGTCCTCGAAACTATCCGGTTGCAGCCGCCGGATGAGATCCTTCATCCCGCGCGATTCCAACTGAAACACCGCCGTGGTCTGGCATTCCTTGAGCCGCTCGAACACCGCGGCATCGTCAAGCGGGATGGTGGCGATATCCAGCGCATCCTCACCGCTCGCTCCGCGCAGCTCGTTCACCGCCTTGACCGTCCAGTCGATGATGGTCAGCGTGCGAAGGCCCAGGAAGTCGAACTTCACAAGCCCCACCGCCTCGACATCATCCTTGTCGAACTGGGTCGCGAGCCCGCCACCCCCGGGTTCGCAGTAAAGCGGGGCAAAATCGGTCAGATCCGAGGGGGCGATCACCACCCCGCCGGCGTGCTTGCCCACATTGCGCGACAACCCCTCGAGCCGACCCGCGAGCTCGAGCAACACCGCGACGTCCTCATCCTGGGACTGCAACTCGCGAAGATCCGCCTCCTGGGCGAGCGCCTTGTCGAGCGTCATGCCCAGCTCGAAGGGGATCAGTTTGGCGATGCGATCGACATAGCCATAGCCATGCCCCAGGACCCGGCCGACGTCACGGACCACCGCCCGGGCCGCCATGGTGCCGTGGGTGGCGATCTGCGAGACCTTCTCGCGGCCGTAGTGATCGGCGACGTAATCGATGACCCGGTCGCGCTTTTCCATGCAGAAATCGACATCAAAATCCGGCATGGACACCCGCTCGGGGTTGAGAAATCGCTCGAAGAGAAGATCGTAACGTAATGGATCCAGGTCAGTTATATCCAGCGCGTATGCCACCAGGGAACCCGCCCCCGAACCACGCCCGGGTCCCACGGGAATATCCTGATCCTTGGCCCAGCGGATGAAGTCGGCGACGATGAGAAAGTAACCGGGAAAGCCCATCTGGGTGATGACATCCAGCTCGTGATCGAGCCGCGCCCAGTAATCCGCCTCGTCCCCGCCCGGGGTACCCAACCGCTCGATCCGTTGGGCGAGTCCGGCGCGGGCCTGCTCGCGGAGCAACCCGTCGATGGTCGTCCCCGCCGGGACCGGAAAATCCGGCAGCGCATTCTGACCCAGGGTCAATGAGAGGTTGCAGCGCCGGGCAATCGCCAGGGTATTGTCGATGGCCTCGGGGATGTCCTCGAACAGCGCCTGCATGGACTCGGCGTCTTTGAGGTACTGCGCCTCGCTGTAATCCCGGGGCCGTGACTGCTCGTGCAGGATCCGGCCCTGATGGATGCAGACCCGCGCCTCGTGGGCTTCGAAGTCATCCTTGTCGATAAACCGCACATCGTTGCTGGCCACCACCGGCGAAGCGGTCTCGGCGGCCAGTGCCACCGCCGCGTGGACATGATCCTCATCGCCGGGTCGCTGGGTGCGCTGCAGCTCGAGGTAGTAGCGATCGCCAAAGCGGGATTGCCAGAACGCCAGCCGCTCGCGCGCCAGCGCCCCGTCACCGGCCACCAGGGCCTCGCCGACATCGCCGCGGGCCCCGCCAGAGAGCACAATCAGCCCGGCATGCCACTGATCGATCCACTCGCGCTTGACGATGGGCAGGCCGGCGGCATCCTGGCCCTGTAGATAGCTGGCGGTGATCAGCCGGGTGAGATTGGCGTAGCCGGTGTCGTCCATGCACAAGAACGTGAGGTTGTGGTGGCCCTCACGACGATCATCGCCGATGCGCAGATCGGCCCCGATGATGGGCTTGACCCCGGCATCGAGCGCCGCCCGGTAGAACTTCACCATGCCAAAGAGATTGCCCTGATCGGTCACCGCCACCGCGGGCATGCCACGGGCCGCCGCCGCCTGCACCAGCGGCTTGACGCGGACCATGCCGTCGATGAGCGAGAACTCCGAATGCAGGTGTAGATGAACGAAGCCGTTGGACATGGGTCTGCCTGATCCTGGAAGCGCTTATCGTACCCCGCCGATGCAAGTGGCGACCAGCGATGGGCTGGTGGTCGGATCCGCTTTCGGCCATCATGCGCGCATGCCGGATTGTGACATCCACCCAACGGCCGTCATCCACCCGCAAGCCGAGCTCGAGGCGGGTGTCGAAGTCGGCGCCTATGCCGTGATCGGCGCCGATGTGCGCATCGGCGCCGGGACGATCGTCGGCCCCCACGCGGTGCTGGAAGGGCCACTCCGTCTGGGGCCGCGCAACCACCTGGCCGCCCATGTCACCCTGGGTCTGCCGCCACAGGATGACGGCTACGCGGGTGAGGCCACCGAGCTTGTCATCGGCAGCGACAACCGGTTTCGCGAATTCTTCACCGCCCACCGGGCGAGCACCAAGGAAGACGGCGTCACGCGCATTGGCAGCCACAACCTGTTCATGGCCTACAGTCATATCGGTCACGACGGCCGCATCGGCGATCGGGTGACCATCTCCAACGCCAGCCAGTTGGCCGGCCATGTGCAGGTGGATGACCGCGCCTATATCTCGGCGGTCTGCGGTGTCCATCAGTTTGTCCGCATCGGGTCGCTGTCGATGGTCGGCGGTGGCGCGGTGGTGACACAGGATGTGGCGCCCTACTGCACGGTCACCGGCAACCGGGCGCGGCTGCGCGGCCTGAACCATCGCGGCCTGCAGCGTGCCGGCCTGGATGCCGGCGAGCGCCGGCGCATTCGCCAGGCCTATGATCTCGTTTTTCGGCGCGGGCTGACGCTGGAACAGGCCCGACAGGCCATCGCCGACGACCCGGGCCTGGCGACCCCGTGGATCGAGGCCCTGGTGGCGTTCATGGCAGGCAGCGACCGGGGGCTCGTCCGATGAGCGGTCTTCGGGTGGCTGTCATCGGGGTGGGCTACCTGGGCCGCTTCCACGCCCAGAAGTATGCCGCGCATCCCGACTGCGAGCTGGTGGCGGTGGTGGATCCGGACCCGGCCCGGCGTGAGGCGGTGGCCGCCGAGCTCGACTGCCGCGCCCTGGCCGGCACGGATGCGCTTGCCGGGCAGATCGATGCCGCGAGCATCGTCAGCCCCACCCGATTGCACCATGACCTGGCGATGCCGCTGCTGCGCGCCGGCGTGCACCTGCTCATCGAAAAGCCGATCACCACGACCCTGGCCGAGGCGGATGCGCTGATCGCCACGGCAGCGGACCATCACTGCATCGTGCAGGTGGGCCATCTCGAGCGCTTCAACCCGGCCATGGTGGCCGCCGCCGAGCGGCTCGCCAGTCCGCTTTTCATCGAGTCGCACCGCATCGCCCCGTTCAACCCCCGGGGGGCGGATGTCAGCGTTGTCCTTGATCTGATGATCCATGACATCGACCTGATCCTCGAGCTGGTGGACGCGCCGCTTGTCCACATGGACGCCAGTGGCGCGCCGGTCATCGCCGAGGACATCGACATTGCCAACGCCCGCCTGCGCTTTGAAAACGGCTGCATCGCCAATGTGACCGCCAGCCGGGTGAGCCCCAAGGCGGAACGCCGCATGCGCATCTTCCAGCCCAATGCCTATTTTTCGCTGGATCTGCAGCATGCCCGGCTGGATATTCAGCGCCGTCAGGCCGATGCCCCGGGGCCACCCACCATGGAGCAGATCAGCCACGAACGCATCGACGCCACCGCCCGGGATGCGCTCGCCGACGAAATCCATGCCTTTGTCGATGCCATACGAACCGGCCAGTCGCCGGTGGTCAGCGCCGAGGATGGACGCCGGGCGCTGGCGGCGGCGATTGACATCGGCAAGCAACTCAACGGAAACCGGCCATGAATGAGCCAAACCCCCGCCCCATCCCCATGGTGGATCTCACCGCCCAGTACCCGCTGCTGCGCGAGGCCATCGACACAGGCCTCAGCCAGGCGCTGGATGAGGCGCGCTTCATCCTCGGGCCCAACGTCCAGGCGCTGGAACAGGCCGTCGCCGACTACCTGGGCGTCCCCCATGCCGTTGCCGTTGCCTCGGGCACCGATGCCCTGCACCTGGCCCTGCTCGCCGCCGGAGTCCAGCCCGGCGACGAGGTCATCACCACGCCCTTTAGCTTTATCGCCACCGCCGAGGCCATCTGCTATGTCGGCGCCACGCCCCGGTTCGTCGATATCGACCCGCGCTCGTACAACCTCGACCCCGCTGCGGTCGAAGCGGCCATCACCGAGCGGACCCGGGCCATCATCCCTGTCCACCTGTTTGGCCAGCCGGCGGACATGCCAGCGCTGAACGCCATCGCCGCGCGCCACGGCCTTGAGATCGTCGAAGACTGTGCACAGTCCTTTGGCGCCGATGTGGATGGCGTGATGACCGGCGCAATGGGCACGACCGGGGCCTTTAGCTTTTTCCCCAGCAAAAACCTGGGCGGTTACGGCGACGGCGGTCTGGTGACTGCCACCAGCGAAGCCGCCGCCTCGCAGCTGCGCGCCCTTCGCAACCACGGCAGCCACCGGCGCTACTACCACGACCGGATTGGCTACAACTCGCGGCTCGACGAGCTCCAGGCGGTGATCCTGCGGGCCAAGCTGCCGCATATCGATCAATTCAACAATGAACGCCGACGCGTGGCGCATCGCTACAGCGAGGGACTCACTGGCGCGGCTGATCTCACCCTTCCGGCCGAAGACGGCATCGGCCGCCACGTGTACCACCAGTACACCCTGCTCTGCCGGGACAGCGACCACCGCGCCGCGCTCATGCAGCAGCTCGACGATCATCACATCGCCTCGGCGGTTTACTATCCGGTGCCACTGCATCGACAGGCGGCCTTCAACGGCACCGGCCCGGGCCAGGTTGCCATCCCGGCGGTGAAGCTGCCCGTGGCCGAAGCCACCGCCGAGCGCTGCCTCTCGCTGCCCATCTATCCAGAGCTCGCCGATGCGGATGTCGACCGCATCATCGAGGTGTTGCGCGACGCCTAACCGCCCGGCGCGTCACCGCGCAGCGCCCGGGCCACCGGCGCAAAGCTGCGTCGATGGGCGGGGCTTGGCCCCAGGCGCTGGAGCTGTTCCCGGTGGTGGGCCGATGGATAGCCCATGTTGCGGTCAAGCCCATAATCGGGATAGCGCTCGTGCAGCGCCTGCATAAGGCGATCGCGGTGGACCTTGGCAATGATCGAGGCCGCGGCAATGGCTGCCACGGCATCGTCGCCGCCCACCACCGCCGAGGCGGGATAGGGCAGCGGCGGGACATCCCGTCCGTCCACCAGCACCGACCGCGGCGCGGGGGTTAGCTGGTGCACCGCCCGCTGCATGGCCAGCAGGGTCGCGCCGCGGATATTGAGCCGATCGATTTCTTCGACCTCGGCCAGACCAATCGCCCATGCCCGGGCGCGTTGCCGGATCATCTCATCGAGCGCCCCACGACGGCGGGCGGTGAGCTTTTTCGAGTCGCGCAATCCCGGCAGCTCGGCATCGGCATCCAGAATCACCGCCGCGGCCACCACCGGACCGGCCAGAGGGCCGCGGCCGACCTCATCCACCCCGGCGACATCCGGGTCGGGCAGGCGGCTATCCACGCCGGCCCTCGAGCAGGGTGGCGACCACTTCGGCGGCCTGTTCGCCGGCGCCGCGACGCAAGCGCTGGTGCAGCGTATTGAACCGCTCGGCCAGCGCGCCGGCGCGTTGCGGGTCGGTCAGCAGCCGCTCCACCGCCGGGGCAATGGCCGCGGGGGTGGCCTGCTCCTGGATGAACTCGGGCATCAACATCTCGCCGGCCATCAGATTGGGCATGGCAAAGTACGGGATGCGCACCGAGCGGCGGGCCAGCACGGCGGTCAGCCGATTGACCTGATAGGCCATCACCGCCGGACAGCCGACAAGCATCGCCTCGAGCGTTGCTGTCCCCGAGGCGACCACCGCGGCATCCGCAGCGGCCAGCGCCGTCTGGGCGTCGCCTTCGATCGTGGTGCAATGCGCCTCGAGCCCGGCCCGGGCCACGGCCTGCTCGATGAGCGGTGAGAGTGCCGGCGTCGCCGCGGGAATGACCAGCCGCAGCCCCGGGTGCGAGGCGAGTAACCGCTGCCCCACGGCCAGGAATACCGGCAACAATCGATCGATTTCGCTGCGCCGACTGCCCGGCAGGACCGCCAGGCAAAGGGGCTTTTCGGGGATGGCCAGGGCGGCCCGGGCCCCGGCGATATCCCGCGTCAACGGAATCTGATCAGCCAGCGGGTGGCCGACAAAACTCGCCGCCATCCCCCGCTCGGCGTAGAACTCGGCCTCGAAGGGGTAGATACAAAGGACATGATCGACCGCCTGTCGTATGCCCTTCAATCGCCCCTCCCGCCAGGCCCAGACCGTGGGGCTGACGTACTGAACGGTCGGTCGCCCCGTCTCGCGCAGCCGGCGGGCGAGTCCCAGATTGAAATCCGGGGCATCCACGCCGACAAAGATATCCGGTGGATCGGCCCGCCAGCGCTGCCGCAGCGCCCGTCGAATCGTAAGCAGCCGGGGCAGATGGCGGATCACCTCGACAAGGCCCATGACCGATAACGACTCGAGCGGATACAGGCTCTGCAACCCGGCCCCGGTCATGTGCCGGCCGCCGATCCCCTCAAACCGGGCGTCGGGGTAGCGGGCCTTGAGGGCGCGGATCAACCCACCGCCCAGATAATCCCCGGAGGGTTCTCCGGCGACCATTGCGATCCGCATCGCCGGGCTCAGCGCACAATGCCGCGGGGGGATGCCCGCAGAAAGGCCAGAAACTCCATGATCGCCGGATCCCCCTGCGCCTCGGCCTCGATGGTCTCGAGCGCCTCGGCAAGCCGCAGACCGCGTTTGTACAAAAGCCGATAGGCGTTGCGCAGCCGCTGCTGGGCGGCTTGATCAAACCCCTGACGCCGCAGCCCCTCGCTGTTGGTGCCATGGGGCTCGGCCGGATCACCGGCCACCATCACCCAGGGGGGCACATCCTGACGGATGCAACTGCCCATCGCGGTAAAGCAGCCCTGGCCCAGACGGCAGAACTGGTGGACCAGGCTGAATCCACCCAGGGTGACGCGATCGCCCACCTCGACATGACCGGCCAGCGATGCCCCATTGGCAAAGACCACGCCGTTGCCCACCTGGCAGTCATGGGCGATATGCACGTAGGCCATGATCCAGTTGTCATCGCCGAGGCGCGTGGTGCCACCGCCATCCGCCGTTCCGCGGTTGATGGTCACACACTCGCGAATGGTGTTGCGCCGGCCGATCTCCAGCCGGCTTTCCTCGCCGTGGAATTTTTTATCCTGCGGCACTTCACCCACCGAGGCGAACTGAAACACCCGGGAGTCGGCCCCAATGTGGGTGGGGCCGTTGATCACCGCGTGGGGGCCGACCCAGCAACCGCTGTCGATCTGCACCCCGGCGCCGATCACCGCATACGGGCCCACCACCACGTCATCGGCCAGCCGGGCCTCCGGGTCGACCACCGCAGTGGGATCGATGCCGGTCACGATGCCCTCATGGTGCAGCGAATCCCGCAGCTCACCGCCAGTCGGCTATCCACCTCGGCCCGGGCTTTGAAAAGCCAGATACCCCGGACCACGCGATCGAGCTCGACGGCCAGCGAGACCGCATCACCGGGCACCACCGGGGACTTGAACCGCGCCTCATCCACGCCGACCAGGTAGAAAAGCGGGGCCTCGGGTGGCAGCTCGGCGTCGGGCTCGGCCTCGCGGGTGACAAAGGCAAGCAGCCCACAGGCCTGGGCAAGCGCTTCGACCAGCAGCACCCCGGGCATGATGGCCTCGCCCGGAAAATGCCCCGGCACCCACCAGGCGCTGGCACTGGCATTGTGCACCGCCTGCAGGGACTCGCCCGGGGTGTAGTCCACCACCCGATCGACCAGCAGGAAGGGATAGCGATGCGGCAGCCGACGCTTGATCCCGTTGAGATCGAGCGTCCGCGCCGCGGTGGTTGTCTGATCTGTCACTCTTTGTCTCCCGCCCCCAGGGTTTTTTCGAGTTGCTCGACGCGCCGGACCAGCCCCTCCAGCTGCCCGAAACGAACCGCGTTCCGGCGCCATTCGCGGTTGGGAGACGCTGGCACACCCGATGAGTAGATCCCCGGCTCGGTAATGCTGCCGGTGACCATGGCCATGCCGGTGAGCGTGGTCCCGGCGGCGATCTCCAGATGCCCGGCAATCCCCACGGCGCCGCCAATCGTACAGCACGACCCGATCACCGTGCTGCCGGATATCCCCGTGTTCGCGGCGATCACCGTATGCGCGCCAATCCGCACATTGTGGGCCACCTGTACCAGGTTATCGAGCTTGCATCCCTGCTCGATAACCGTATCCCCCTGCGAGCCGCGGTCCACCGTGGTGTTGGCCCCGATACAGACATCATCCTCGATGATCACCGCGCCAAGCTGTGGCACCGCCTCCCAGTGGTGTTCACCCCGGGCAAAGCCGAAGCCGTCACTGCCAATCACCGCCCCGGCCTGGACATGCACCCGATCGCCCAGTCGAACCCCGGCAAGGATGGCGGCGTTGGCCTCGACTCGACAGTCGGCCCCCAGCCGGGCATCGCTGCCGATCACCACCCCCGGGCCGATCCGGCAGCCCGGCCCGATTGCCGCACCGCTTTGCACCACCACGCCCTCGCCGATCTCGGCTGCGGCATCCACCCGGGCATCGGCGGCCACCACCGCCGAGGACGCGATCCCCGGCTGCACCGCCGGCAGCGGGTTGAGCAGTCGGGCCACCCGGGCAAAGTCAAGATAGGGATTGCGCGAGTAGAGCATGCAGAAGGGATAGCCCTCGACCGCCTCCGAGGGATGCAGGATGACCGCCGTGGCGCGGGTCTGGGCAAGCTGCCGGCGATACCGGGTATTGGCCAGAAAGCTCACCGCCCCCGGGCCGGCCTCGAGCAGCGAGGCGACCCGATCGACCGCGGTCTCGGCCCCGCCATCGAGATCCATCCCGGTGGCCGAGGCCAGTTCGCCCAGCGTCAGTTGTCTCGGGCCGGGGGACGGCACCGGATCACTCGGCGGCGTTTTGCTGTTCATACTGGCGTTGCAGCCGCTCGATGATGCGGTCGGTGATGTTGACCGCATCGCTGGCGAAGACCACACCGTCGCTGACCACCAGGTCATACCCCTGCTCGGCGGCGAACGACTCGACCACCCGCAGAATGCGCTGCTGGAGATCGCCAAGGGCTTCATTGCGGCGCATGTTGAAGTCTTCGCGGAAGGCCTCCTGCTGGCGTTGGATCTGCCGGCGGCGGGTGACGATCTCGCGCTGCAACTCCTGCTCGGCCTCGGCGTCCAGCGTCATGCGCTGTTCGGCGAGCCGGTCCTCGAGCGCCCGCAGGGTCTCCTGCATGGCGACGATCTGCTCATCCCGCGGTGCAAACTCGCGCTGGAGTCGCTCGCGGGCCGCATCTGCCTGGGGCGCTTCGTCGGAGACCCGCCCCGGGTTGACGTAACCGATGCGCAGATCCTGCACGGTCTGGGCCACCGCCGTGCCCATCACCCCCAGCGCCAGGAGCAGCAATGCCAGTGGTTTGATCCAGAATGCTTGGTTGTTGGCCATTTAAAAGAACGCACCAATGGTGAATTGAAAAAACTGCGTCTCATCGCCCTGCTCGTCATTCAGCGGGCGGGCCACGCTCATGGTCAGCGGGCCGATGGGCGAGTAATACACCAGCCCCAGGCCCGCTGCATAGCGAAGATCCGAAAGACTCACATCGCCGGGGCCCTCCGCCGCCTCGCGCTCGCGGTCCCATACCTGACCGGCGTCGACAAAGGTCGAGACCCGCAGATTGTTGCCATCGCTGTCCTCGGCAATGGGAAAGCGCACCTCGGCCCGGCCAAGGACGCGCAGATTGCCCCCGGTGGGGTCGTCATTGTCATCCCGCGGGCCCAGCGAGTTGCTCTCATAGCCACGCACGGTGGTGATGCCGCCGGCGTAGAAGTTCTCGTAAAACGGCAGGGTCTCGCCCTCGCCATAGGCATCGCCGTAGGAGAGCGTGCCATCGAGCACCAGCGTGAAGCGTTCGCTGAGGGCGACATACCGGGACTGCTCGTAACTCAGCCGGTAGTACTCGAGATCGGACACACCCGGCAGGGCCACCTCGAGCCGGGTCTGCTGACGGGCTCCGGCGGTGGGGAATATCGCCGTGTTGCGGGTATCCCGCGTCCACGACAGATTGGTGCGGATCACCGTGTTGTCCGGGCCGTTGCGGGTTTCAAAATCGCGCTGGATGTTGCTGGGGTTGTTGAACTCCAGCGAGACATCATCGTATTCCACATCCACGCCGACCCGGTCGTTGCTGGTCACCGGAATGCGATAGCCGTAAGAGGCGGTCGCCGTCTGCAGCCCGTAGTCCGCCAGATCGGCCTCGTCGGCATCGCGGTCGCGGAACGACACCGCATAGCGCCGGTCGATGCCGCTCATGGTGTAGTTGCGCTCGAGATAGGAAAGCCGATAGGTGGTATCCGAGTCATCGCTGTTGGCGACGAATTCGGCCCGGTCACCGGTGCCGAAGACATTATCCTGCTGGATGCCCAGATTGAGGATCACACCCTGGTCGGTGCCAAAGCCCACACCGGCGCGCAGACTGCCCGACAGCCGTTCGGTGGCATTGACCTCGACATCCACCTGGTCGCTGGTCCCCGGCACCCGCGGGGTGTCGATGCGCACATCACTGAAAAACCCCATCCGGCCCAGGCGCGATTCGGAGTCGCGCAGATCCTTGGTCGACAGCCAGGTGCCCTCGTACTGCCGCAACTCGGTGCGGATGACGTCATCCCGGGTGGTTTCATTGCCGCTGATCCGGATGCGGCGGACATAGACCCGCTCGGCGGGATCGACAAAAAAGGTCAGATCCACCGTCTGATCGGCCTCGCGCAGCTCCGGCAGCGGGTTGATGCGGGCAAAGGCATAACCGCGTTCGCCGAGCTTCTCGCGCAATGCCTCGATCGTGCGGGTGATCCCGCGCTGGTTGAAGATCTCGCCCGATTCAATGGCCAGCAGCGGCCGGAGTTCGGCCTCGTCATAGATGAGCTCACCGGCCAGCTCGATATCGCCGACGTTGTACTGCACCCCTTCATCGATGTTGACCGTGACATGGATGCGCTGGCGGTCGGGGCTGATGGTCACCTGCGTGGACTCGATCGCGAAATCGGCATAACCGCGGTCGCGGTAGAACGCCCGCAGCCGCTCCAGGTCCGCCGCCAGGCGTTCGCGTGAGTACTTGTCGCGGTTCGAGAGAAATGCCCACCAGGGTGCCGGGCCCATCTCAAAGCGGTCGCGCAGCTCGTCGGTGTCGAAGGCCCGGTTGCCGATAAAACGGATGGGCTGGACCGACGCCGGCTCACCCTCCTCGATGTCGAGCCGCAGCCCGACCCGGTTGCGCGGCAGCGGCGAGACCGTGCTCTGGACGTCGATATCGTAGTAGCCAAGGGCAAAGTACTGCTGCTCGAGCTCACGCTCGATGGTCGCGAGCAACGACCGGTCAAAGCTCTGCCCCTCACCCAGTCCGGCACCGGCCAGCCCCTCGCGCAGACGGTCGCCGGCGATGGCGTCGTTGCCGATGAACTCGATCCGGGCAATCGCCGGGCGCTCGGTGACCTGGATGATCAGCGCATTGCCGTCCCGGAGCAGTTCGACATCATCAAAAAACCCGGTATCAAACAACGCCTCCACGGCGTCGGCGCTGTCGGTGCCATCGAGTTCGTCACCCACATCCAGCGGCAGGTAGTTGAGCACCGTGCCCTCGGCGATCCGATCGAGCCCCCGGATACGGATTTCTTCGATGGTGAAGGCCTGGGCCGTACCCAGCATGAAAAAGCTAAAAAGCAATGCGGCCAGTCGTGTTCGCATCATCCGCCCTTGTCAGCCCCCGGCGCCGAAAAGCCGGTTGAGGTCGTTGTAGAAGGCAAGCGCCATTAACATAAACAATAGTGCCATTCCGATCTGCTGCCCCACCCCCTGGGCGGCTTCGGACAACGGCCGTCCTTTCACCCACTCGATGGCGTTGTAGAGCAGATGCCCCCCATCGAGGATCGGCACCGGCATGAGGTTAAGGATACCAAGACTGATGCTGACGATTGCCAGAAACTTCAGAAAAGGCACCGGCCCCAGCGATACCGAATCACCGGAATACTGCGCGATGCTGATCGGGCCGCTGAGGTTTTTCACCGACGCTTCGCCAACGACCATCTTCACCAGCACCCGCACCGTCAGTGTCATGCCCCGCCAGGTGGCGTCCAGTGCCCGCGGCACCGCGGCAAGCGGGCCCTCGCGGACTTCGTGGCGCATCCCGGCATAGGCTTCTTCGTCGAGCCGCGGGACCACCCCCAGCACGCCCCGGCGCTGCTCACCCTCGCCGCGGCTGCCAAGCACCACCTCGCGGGTGATGCGACTGCCATCGCGCCGGGCGATGACGGTGACACGTTCGCCCGGGCGGTCCCGGACGGCATCCACCAGATCCCCCCAGGCCTCGGTCCGGGTCGGACCGATCTGCCGGATCACATCACCCTCGGCCAGCCCGGCATCCGCGGCCGCACTGCCTTCGACAACCCGCGCAATGCGCGGCTCGATGACCGGCCGCCAGGGCTGGAGCCCGATCTGCTCGAGCACATCGGTGCCGTCCTGCAACACATTGGCCCCGTCGAGGTCGAGCCGCAGCGTGGTCGAGCCGGTGGACGGCCGCTGGACCGTCACCGGAATATCGTCACGATCCGAGGCATCGAGCATGGCCATGGCCACCTGATCCCAGGCCTCGACCCGCACGCCGCCAATGCGCTTGAGTTCATCGCCCTCCTGCAGCCCCGCTTCGGCCGCCGGTGACTGCGGGATGACCGGCCCCAGAACAGGCCGGAGCTCCAGCGCGCCGATGACAAACACCAGCCAGTAGGCGATGACCGCCAGGGCAAAGTTGAACACCGGGCCGGCGGCAATCACCGCATTGCGCGCCCACAGCGGCTTGCGGTTGAAGGCCTGGCTCTGCTGGTCGGGTTCGACCGGCGCCTCGCGCTCGTCGAGCATTTTCACGTAACCACCAAGGGGAATGGCGGCAAGGACATACTCGGTGCCATCGGCGCCACGACGCTGCAACAGCGGGCGGCCGAAGCCGACCGAGAATCGCAGCACCTTCACACCGACCCGTCGGGCCACCCAGAAGTGACCGAACTCATGGACCGTGACCAGCACCCCGATGACCAGCAAAAAGCCAAGCACATTGATCAACCAGCTCATGCAACACCCCACTGTCGGATGCAGTCGGCGGCATGCGTCCGGGCCCACTGCTCGCAATCGACCAGATCATCCAGGCTCGCGTCGCCGCAGCGATCCATGTGCTCGAGGGTCTGCTCGATCACCGCGTGGATACGATCAAAGCGCAGCGCCCCGCCGATGAACGCCTCGACGGCCGCTTCGTTGGCACCATTGAGTGCCGCGGTGGCGGTGGCACCCGCCTCGAGCGCGTCGCGCGCCAGCGCCAGGCAGGGAAAACGCCGCCCGTCCGGGGGCAGGAAGTCGAGCTGCCCCAGGCGGGTGATATCCAGATGCGCCACCCCCGAGTCCAGCCGCCCCGGCCAGCCCAGGGCGTGGGCGATGGGGGTTCGCATATCCGGTGCCCCCAGCTGCGCCAGCGTCGAACCATCCCGGTACTGAACCAGGGCATGGACCAGGCTCTGCGGGTGGATCACGACGTCCACCTGATCGCTTTGGCACTGAAAAAACCGACAGGCTTCAATGACTTCCAGGCCCTTGTTCATCATGGTTGCCGAGTCCACCGAAATCTTCCGGCCCATGCGCCAGGTGGGATGGGCACAGGCCTCTTCGACCCTAATCTGGGCAAAGGTCGCCGGGTCACGCTCACGAAACGGCCCTCCCGAGGCGGTGAGGATCAATCGCGTCACCCCGGCCTCGCCAAGCCCGGCGTGGCCATGGGGGGCATCGGCCCTTCCGGGTAGACACTGAAAGACCCCGTTATGCTCGCTGTCGACCGGCAGGATCCGGGCACCGGTTCGGCTGGCGGTGGCCATGACCAATTCGCCGGCGACCACCAGCGCCTCTTTGTTGGCGAGCAGGACTTTCTTGCCGGCCTCAACCGCCGCCAGGCACGACGCCAGCCCCGCCGCCCCCACAATGGCGGCAACCACGGTATCCACCGCCGGATCGGCGGCGGCAGCGGCAACGCACTGATCCCCGGACGCCACCTCGACGCCATCGAGATCCTGCAGCCGTCGCGCCAGGGCAGCCGCCGAGTCCGGGTCGGCCATCACCGCGCGTGCGGGGTGATGGGCCCGGCAGATCCGCTCCATCCCCGCCACATCCCGGTGGGCGGTCACGGTATGTAGTTCGAAATCCCCGGGGTGGCGGGTGATGACATCCAGGGTGCTGGTTCCGATCGAACCGGTGGCACCCAGAATCGCGATTCGCTGGATGGTGTTGCTCATCCAATCCTCATTACTGCCGCCGCCAAAATCGGGGCGGCGGCGATCAATGCATCAATCCGGTCCAGGATCCCGCCATGACCGGGCAGGATGGCACCGCTGTCTTTCATGCCAGCCTGACGCTTGAGCAGGCTCTCGGCAAGATCACCGACCACCGAAAGCAGGACCACCAGCACCGCAACCGGCAAAAGCCAGGCCACCGAGGGTAAGCCCAGCCCGGCCAGACCGCCGGCCGCGAGGACCAGCGTGGCCAGCACCAGCGCCATGACCAGGCCACCGGCCAGGCCCTCAACGGTTTTGCCCGGGCTGATCCCCGGTGCCAGGGGGCGTCGGCCATAGCGGCGGCCGCTCAGATAGGCGCCGATATCCGCGCCGGCGACCAGTGCCAGCAGCAGCGCCATCCAGAAGGGCCCTTCGCTTTGCAGGCGCACCATGGCAAGCCAGGCGAGCGCCAGGGTAATCATGCCCGCCGCCAGACGCAGCACCGCCGGGAGCATCACCGGCTGCTGCCGGCGCGCCTGGGCGACGACCCACATCGACACGGCGAGCCACCACAAAACCCCGGGTAATGCCCAGCCCATCCGGCCATCCACCCGATAGTGCCAGAGCAACAGCAACGCCCCGCCCAGCACCAGGGCGAAGAAAAGCCGCGCTGGCGCCCCGCCGAGGTCACTCAGCCGCGCCCACTCGTGGGCGCCGATCAACATCACAACCCCCAGCGCCAGCGCAAACCCGCCAAGCGGCAGCACCGCAATGGCCAGCACCGCCACCAACGCCAGCGGGATTGCGGTGATCACCCGCTGACGCAGCATCTCAGTCCAGATCCTCGGATATCCGGACGGTGCCGAACCGCCGCTCGCGGCCGGCGTACCACTCCAGCGCCCGGGTCATCTGCGCGGCATCAAAATCGGGCCAGAGTACTGGGGTGAAGTAGAGCTCGGTGTAGGCAAGCTGCCAGAGCAAAAAATTGCTGATCCGCTGCTCCCCGCCAGTGCGGACGAAAAGATCCGGCTCGGGCAGGCCGGCCAGGCAGACCCGCTCGCCGACCATTGCCTCGTCGATGGCCTCGGGGGCCAGCTCGCCGTCCGCCACGGCCTCGGCCAACCGGCGGGTCGCCTGGGCGATATCCCAGCGCCCGCCATAGCTCGCGGCGATGTTGAGCACCATGCGCTCGTTATCGGCGGTCAGCGCCTCCGCCGCCTGACAACGCGTCTGCAGCTTCTCTGACAACCGGCTGCGATCGCCAATGATCTGCAAACGGATGCCGTTTTCATGCAGTCGCGTGGTCTCGCGGTCGAGCACCCGCATGAAAAGCTCCATGAGCATGCTCACCTCCGAGGCGGGGCGCTGCCAGTTCTCGCTGCTGAAGGCGAACAGCGTCAGCGCCTCGACGCCGGCGCGGGCGCAGGTCTCAACCGCCTGGCGGACCGACTCGGCGCCGGCACGATGTCCGTAGTGACGCGCCTCGCCGTGCTGTGCCGCCCAACGCCCGTTACCATCCATGATAATGGCCACATGCCGTGGCACTTCGCGGGATGCGTCGGTCATAAAAGTGACTGCCGAGCCGGTGGCCCTCAGACCGCCATCAGCTCCTCTTCCTTGGCGGCGAGGAGCTCGTCAATGGCCTGAACATGCTTGTCGGTGAGCTTCTGGATGCGATCCTCGGCCTGCTTTTGCTCGTCTTCGGTGATTTCCTTTTCCTTGAGCAACTGCTTGAGGTCGTTGTTGGCATCGCGGCGGATGTTGCGCACCGCCACCCGGGCCTGCTCACCCTCGCTGCGGACCACCTTGACCAGATCGCGTCGCCGCTCCTCGGTCAGTGGCGGCAGCGGGATGCGGATCGTCTGGCCGGCGGTATTGGGCGTCAGCCCCAGGTTGGACTCCATGATGGCCTTTTCGATGGGCGCGATCATGGACTTCTCAAACGGGGTGATCACAAGCGTCCGGGCGTCGCCGACCGCGACCGAGGCCGCCTGGTTGAGCGGCACCTCGGTGCCGTAGTAGCTCACCGTGACCTGATCGAGCAGGCTGGTGTGGGCCCGGCCGGTGCGGATCTTGTGCAGATCGGTGTTCAGACTCTCAACGCTTTTATCCATGCGCTGATCGGCATCCCGGGTAATCTCGTCAATCATGATTCATCCCCTCTCCACCCGGGTACCGACGTTTTCACCATCGACAATGCTGGCGAGGGCCCCGGGTCGGTTGATGTCGAACACTATAATGGGCATGTTCTCGTCGCGGCACATCACAATGGCGGTGGCATCCATCACCGACAGCCGTTCATCGAGGACCTGATCGTAGGTCAGCCGCTCGTAGCGCCGCGCCCCCTCATCGGTGACCGGATCGGCCGAGTAGACGCCATCCACCTTGGTGGCCTTGAGCATGACATCCGCGCCGATTTCCACCGCCCGCAGACTGGCCGCCGAGTCGGTGGTGAAAAACGGATTGCCCGTGCCGGCGGCAAGGATCACCACCCGGCCCTTTTCAAGGTGACGGATGGCCCGACGGCGGATGTAATCCTCGCAGACCTGGTTGATCTTGATCGCCGACATCACCCGGGTAAAAACGCCCTCGTGCTCGAGGGCGTCCTGCATGGCCAGGCCGTTCATGACCGTGGCGAGCATACCCATGTGATCGGCCCCGACCCGGTCCATGCCGGCGGCGGCCAGGCCCGCGCCACGAAAGATGTTGCCCCCACCGATGACCAGGGCGACCTCGACACCGCGGTCGACCAGGGAATGGACCTCGGCGGCGAGACGCCGCAACACCGCCGGGTCGATGCCATAGTCGGCGTCACCAAGGAGTGCCTCGCCGCTGAGTTTCAGCAGGATGCGACGATAGACCGGTTCCGCCATGGCGTTTCCCTCAACTGCCCTGAATCGTGGCTGCAACCTCTTCGGCGAAGTTCTCCTCGCGCTTTTCGATGCCCTCGCCCACTTCCAGGCGGGTGAACTGAACGACCCGCGCACCATGCGCCTCGAGCAACGCCTCGACGGTCTGGTCCGGGTCCTTGACGAACGGCTGGCCCAGGAGGGTGATCTCGGCGAGCCACTTGCGCAGCCGGCCTTCGACCATCTTCTCGATGATCTCGTCCGGCTTGCCGGACTCGCGCGCCTGGGCGACCAGGATCTCTTTTTCTTTCTCGCGTCGCTCGGCGGGCACGTCATCCACGGCCACGCAGACCGGCTGGCTGGCGGCGATGTGCATGCAAAGATCCCGCCCCAGGGCCTCATCACCGCCCTCGAGCTCGAGCAGCACGCCGATACGGCTGCCATGGAGGTACTTGAACACCTGCCCGGTGTCGGTGGCGTAGCGCTCGAAGCGGCGCACCTGGATGTTCTCACCGATGCGTGCGATCAGCTCTTTCTGCGCGGTCTCGAGATCCGGCCCACCGGCCTCGAGGGGCAGACTCATCAGCGCCTCGAGGTCAGCCGGTGCATCGGCCAGGATCCGGCCGACCACCTTGGCGGCAAAGGCCTGGAAGTCATCGCCGTTGGCGACGAAGTCGGTTTCGCTGTTGATCTCGACCAGCGCGCCGCTGCGGCCATCCTCGGCGATGGCAGCCACCACCGCGCCCTCGGCGGCAACCCGGTCGGCTTTCTTGTCGGCCTTGGCCAGGCCGCGCTTGCGCATGAACTCGACCGCGGCGTCCATGTCGCCGTCGGTTTCCACAAGCGCCTTTTTGCACTCCATCATCCCCGCGCCGGTTCGCTCGCGCAGGTCCTTGACCAATTGTGCGGTAATCGCCATGAACTCTATCCCCGTTATTTCTCGTTCTGCTCGGCACCGTCGGCGCCCTTGGCCTCGGCATCGTCCGATGTCGCGGCGGGCTCGGCGGCGGCTGGCTCGGCAGCAGCAGGCTCGGTGGCCGCCGGCTCGGCGGCGGCTTTCTCGGCAGCCCCGGCATCGGCCGCCGCGCCGTCGGCGGGCAGCTCGACAAACTCGTCACCGCCGCTGGTCGGCGCCTTGGCGCTTGTCATGCGGGCATCGATGATGGCATCGGCCACACCGTGCAGATACAGCCGAATGGCCCGGATGGCGTCATCATTGCCCGGGATCACATAGTCCACTTCGCGGGGGCTGTTGTTGGTATCCACCACGGCCACCACGGGAATGCCCAGCTTGCGCGCCTCCTGGACGGCGATCTTCTCGTAGCCGACATCGACGACAAACAGTGCATCCGGGAGTGATTCCATGTTGACGATGCCGCCAAACGCCCGCTCGAGCTTGTCCATCTCGCGCTGCAGGCTGAGGACCTCGCGTTTGCCGAGCTTCTCGAAGGTGCCGTCTTTCTGCTGCTCCTGGAGCTCTTTGTACCGCCGGATCGATTTTTTGACCGTGCGGAAGTTGGTGAGCATGCCGCCGAGCCAACGGTGGTTGACGTAGGGCATGCCGCAGCGCTCGGCCTCTTCACGCACCGCGTCGCGGGCCGCCCGCTTGGTGCCGACGAAAAGGATGCGCCCGCCGTTGCCGACCAGCTTGCCGGCATAGTTCACCGCGTCCTGGTAGAGGGGCAGGCTCTTTTCGAGGTTGACGATGTGGATCTTGTTGCGCTCGCCGAAGATGTAAGGGGCCATCTTCGGATCCCAATAGCGGGTCTGGTGGCCGAAATGAACACCGGCCTCCAACATCTGACGCATGGACACTTTGGCCATGTCGGTATCTCCTTGTAGTGGGTTAGGCCTCCATACACCCGCAGCTGACAACCCGAAGGCACCCCGCCAACCGTGTCGGTGTATGTGTGGAATTTTGATTGCATTGCCCCGAGGGCGCCGCGTTTATACCATAGAGCGCTTGTATCGACAATTTCGTTGGCTCCATGAGCATCACCATCAAGACCCCGGCAGAGATCGAAAAAATGCGCGAGGCCGGCCGTCGCGCCGCCGAAGTGCTCGACATGATCGGCGAGCACGTCCGCCCCGGGGTGACCACCGGCGAGCTGGACCGTTTGTGCCACGAAAAAATCGAGGCCATGGGCTGCATCCCGGCGCCGCTGAACTATCGCGGCTTTCCCAAGGCCACCTGCATCTCGGTCAATCATGTGATCTGCCATGGCATCCCCGGCAGCAAGAAACTCAAGCGCGGCGACATCCTCAATATCGATGTGACGGTGATCTGTGATGGCTGGCATGGGGACACCAGCCGGATGTACTTTGCCGGCGAGCCGGGGATCCAGGCCCGCCGCGTCACCGATGTGGCCCGCGAGGCCCTGGATGCAGGCATCGCCGCCGTCCGGCCCGAGGCCACGCTCGGCGATATCGGCCACGCCATCCAGACCCTGGCCGAATCCCGGGGCTGCTCGGTGGTGCGCGAGTACTGCGGCCACGGCATCGGTCAGGGCTTTCACGAAGACCCCCAGGTGTTGCACTACGGCAAGCCGGGGACCGGCGAGCCGCTGCGCCCGGGAATGACCTTTACCATCGAGCCGATGATCAATGCCGGCCGTCGCGAGACGCGGCTGCTGGGCGATCAATGGACGGTGGTGACCAAGGATCACAGTCTCTCGGCGCAGTGGGAACACACCGTGGCGGTGACCGACGATGGCGTGGATATCCTCACCCTGAGCGCTGCAGACTGAATGGCGGCCGTTGCCGAGTCCCCTGCCACCGAGCTGGATCGCCAGCTGCTCGACGAGGACCGGCTGGATGCCGCCCTGCGCCAACCCGACCAGAACCCGGCCACACTGCTCAAACAAACCCTGAGCGAGGCCGACGACACCCTCGCCGCCCGGTTTCTCGAGGGCACCCCCGCCGCCGAGCTCGTGCCGCTGCGCGCCCGGGTGATGGATGCGGTGGTCAGCCGGCTGTGGCCGATCTGCCTCAACGACCATGCCGACAAGGCCTGCCTCGCCGCGGTGGGCGGCTATGGCCGCGGCGAGCTCCATCCGGGCTCGGATACCGATTTGATGATCATCATCCCCGCCGATCCGGTCGAGGGGCTCGAGTCAGGGCTTCGGGATTTTGTCACCCGGCTGTGGGATGTGGGCATCGAGGTCGGCCACAGCGTGCGCACCATCGAAGAGTGCGTCAGCGAAGCGACCAAGGACATCACCGTTGCCACCAATCTGATGGAATCGCGCCCGATTATCGGTGACCGGGCGCTTTTCGAGGCCATGCAGCAGGCCACCGGGCCGCTTCGCATCTGGTCGGGGCCACAGTTTTTCCAGGCCAAATGGGCCGAACAGCAGCAGCGCCACCGCCGCTTCGAGGACACCTCGTACAATCTCGAGCCCAATCTCAAGGAAAGCCCCGGCGGACTACGCGACATCCACATGATCGGCTGGGTGGCCAAACGCCACTTCAACGCCGACTCGCTGGATGATCTGGTGGATCTGAAATTCCTCACCCGGGCCGAGCTCGAGGACCTGCGCCAGGGACAGCATTTTCTCTGGGATATCCGCTTTGCCCTGCATATCGTCGCCGGCCGTCGCGAGGACCGGCTGCTTTTTGACTACCAAAGCGAGCTGGCCCGGCAGTTCGGCTACAAGGATGCCGACCATACCCTGGCGGTCGAGCAGTTCATGCAGCGCTACTTTCGGGTGATCAAGCGGCTCAACCGGCTCAACGAGATGCTGCTGCAGCTCTACCAGGAGACCATCCTCTACGCCGGCATCGACGAGCGCCCGCAGCTTTTGAACAAACGCTTTCAGGTCAAACGCGGCTTTATCGAGGTCACCCACCGCAACGTCTTTCGCCGCTATCCGTTTGCCATGCTCGAGCTTTTTTTGCTCATGCAGCAACACCCGGCGATCCGCGGCATTCGCGCGGCGACCATCCGATTGCTGCGCGAAAACCGCGACCGCATCGATGATCGTTTCCGCCGCGACCTGCGGGCGAGGACGCTTTTCATGGAAATCCTCCGCCAGCCCGAGGGCATCACCCATGCCCTGCGGCGGATGCACGTCCACGGCATCCTCGGGCGCTACATCCCGGCCTTTGCGCGGATCACCGGACGGATGCAGTACGATTTGTTCCACGTCTACACGGTGGATACCCACACCCTGATGGTGGTGCGCAACCTGCGGCGTCTGGGTGTGAGCGAACACCACGATGAATTTCCGTTCTTAAGCGAAATCCATGGCCGGCTGCCCAAGCCCGAGCTGCTCTATCTCGCCGGGCTTTTCCATGACATCGCCAAGGGCCGGGGGGGTGATCACTCCGAACTGGGCGCCGAGGATGCCTACGCGTTCTGCCTCCAGCACGGGCTATCGCGCTATGACTGTCGATTTGTCGCCTGGCTGGTGCGCAAGCATCTGCTCATGTCCATGACCGCCCAGCGGCGCGATACCACCGACCCGGCGGTGATCGACGAATTTGCCGCCGAGATGGGCGATATCAATCATCTCAACCATCTGTATCTGCTCACCGTCGCCGATATCCGCGCCACCGACCCGCATCTGTGGAATAGCTGGCGGGCGACACTGTTACTCGAGCTCTATCGCCGCACCGCCCGGGCCCTTCGGCGCGGCCTGGGCCGTCCCATCGACCAGGATGAGCTGGTGCGTGAAGCCCAGGGCCGGGCCCGTGAGCTGCTGCGCTCGCGGGGGCTGCATCACATGACCGTGCGCTCGATCTGGCGGCATTTCACCCCCGATTACTTTCTTCGCTACACCGCCGAAGAGGTGGCCTGGCATACCGCCGCCATTCACGCCGCCGGCAGTGCCGCCCACGAGCCCCTGGTGCTGATCGAGCCCGACACCCAGCGTGGTGCCACCGAGGTCTTTATCTACACCCGCGACCGGGACAATATCTTTGCCCTGGCGGTCTCGGGATTTGACCAGCTGGGCATGGACATCCTCGATGCGCGCATCATCACCACCACCAACGGCTACACCCTCGATAGCTTTCTGGTCGAGGATGACCCGAGCGAGCCGACCGACAGCGATGCCCGTCGGGCGGCCATCCGCGAGCGGCTGACCGGGCTGCTGCGCGACCCCGAGGCGCTGCCACAGCCGCGCACCGGGGTGCTGCCCCGGCGCCTGCGGCATTTCAACACCCCGACCCAGGTGGACTTTGGCGAAGACCGGGGCAATGAGCGCACCACCATGGAGTTGATCACCGGCGACCAGCCCGGGTTGCTCGCCCAGGTGGGCTGTATCTTTGCCCGCCACGGCATTCGCGTGCAGAACGCCAAGATCGCCACCATCGGCGAGCGCGCCGAGGATGTGTTTTTCATCACCGATGCCGATAACCAGCCGCTCGATAGCGCCACACGGCAGGACTTGCGCGCGGATCTGCTGGGGACGTTCGAAGCCGAGGCCGACATCATGCGACGGGGTGATGGTGTCTGAGCGCGCCCACCCATCCACCGGGCGCCTCGACCGGCTCCAGCCCTATCCATTCCAGCGGCTGCGCTCGCTGCTCGCCGATGCCACGCCGCCGGCGGACCGGCGCGCGATCCCGCTCTCCATTGGCGAGCCCCGGCACCCGGCACCGGCCATGGTGGGCGAGGCGCTTCGCGCCAGTCTGGATGAGAGCCTGGGCCGCTATCCGGCGACCACCGGGACGGCGGCGTTGCGCGAGACCATCGCCGCGTGGCTGCAGTGGCGGTTTTCGCTGCCATCGGGCCGTCCCGACCCGGCGCGCGAGGTCCTGCCCGCGGCGGGCACCCGGGAGGCGCTCTTTGCCGTCACCCAGGCCTTTGTCGAGCCCGGCAACCGGCCCGCGGTATTCATGCCCAATCCCTTCTATCAGATCTACGAAGGCGCGGCCCTGCTCGCCGGCGGCGAGCCGGTGCTGCTCGACACCCGGGCCGAGAACGACTTCGAGCCCGACCTTGGCGCCATCACCGACGCCCAGTGGGCGCGCTGCGGATTGATCTATCTATGCAGCCCGGGCAATCCCAACGGCCGGGTGCTGAGCCACGCCTTCTGGGCGCGGCTCTTTGCCATCCAGCAGCGCCATGGCTTTGTGATCGCCGCCGATGAGTGCTACAGCGAGCTCTACCGCGAAGACGCCGAGCCGCCGCTGGGGCTGCTCGCGGCCTGTCAGGCGGCGGGCCGGACGGCATTCGAGGACTGTCTGGTCTTCCACAGCCTGTCCAAGCGCTCCAACGTCCCCGGCCTGCGGTCCGGCTTTATCGCCGGCGATGCACGGCTGATCGAGCGCTTCAGCCGCTATCGCACCTACCAGGGCTGCGCGCTGCCCGAGCATGTGCAAAGCGCGAGCATCGCCGCCTGGGGCGACGAGGACCACGTCCGCGACAACCGCCGGGCCTATGATCGCAAGTTTGCCCTCGCCCGGCGCATCCTCCAGCCGGTGGCCGGGTATCATGACCCCCAGGCCGGGTTTTATATCTGGCTGCCGGTCCCCGGCGGCGATGATGAGGGCTTCTGCCGCGGGCTTTATCAGGCAAGCGGCGTGACAGTCCTGCCGGGGCGTTACCTCTCGCGCCCCAGCCGCGAGGGTGACCCGGGCGCCGGTTACGTCCGCCTGGCACTGGTGGCCGAAGAGGCCATCTGCGAGGATGCGCTCGAGCGCATCCGCAATTTCATCCAGACCTACGCTTAACGGAGACCCTGCATGGCAACCCTTCAGCAGACCATCGAGACGGCCTTTGACAACCGCGATTCGATCCGGCCTGACAGTGCGCCGGCCGAGGTGCGCGAGGCCGTCGAAACCGCCCTCGCCGACCTCGATCAGGGCCGTGCCCGGGTGGCCGAGAAAACCGCCGACGGCTGGCAGGTCAATCAGTGGCTGAAAAAGGCGGTGCTGCTCTCCTTCCGCCTCTCGCCCAACGCCCCGATCCGCGGCGGCGAGACCGACTACTTTGACAAGGTGGCGCCGAAATACGCCGACTACAACAGCAAGGACTTCGCCGCCGATGGCGTCCGGGTGGTGCCGCCGGCCACCGCCCGGCGCGGGTCGTTCATCGCCTCGGGGGTCGTGCTGATGCCCTCGTACGTCAACATCGGCGCCTATGTCGATGAGGGCACCATGGTGGATACCTGGGCGACGGTGGGCTCATGCGCGCAGATCGGCAAGCAGGTCCACCTCTCGGGGGGTGTCGGCATTGGCGGTGTGCTCGAGCCATTGCAGGCCAACCCCACCATTGTCGAGGACAATTGCTTTATCGGCGCCCGCTCGGAGATCGTCGAAGGGGTGATCGTCGGCGAGGGCGCGGTCATCTCGATGGGCGTTTATATCGGCCAGAGCACCAAGATCTACAATCGCGAGACCGGCGAGGTGGTCTACGGCCAGGTGCCGCCCGGCGCGGTGGTCGTGCCCGGCAGCCTGCCGGCCGAGGACGGCAGCCACAGCCTCTACTGTGCGGTCATCATCAAACAGGTCGATGCCAAGACCCGCGCCAAAGTGGGCATCAACGAACTCCTGCGGCCCTGAGCGACCGATCCATGCGGCTTGCCGACGACACCAGTTTGCAGCTTGCCGAGGCGCTGATCCAGCGCGCCTCGGTCACTCCGGCGGATGCCGGGTGCCAGGCCCTGCTGCAGTCGCGGCTTGAGGCGATGGGGTTCGACTGTCACGACCTCTCGCAGGGCGAGGTCAGCAATCTGCTGGCCGTGCGGGGTGATGCCGGCCCCTGCCTGCTGTTCGTCGGCCATACCGATGTGGTCCCGCCGGGGCCGGCAGAACGCTGGCAGAGCCCGCCTTTTGCCCCCACCCGACGGGACGGCCGCCTCTACGGCCGCGGCGCCGCGGATATGAAAAGCAGCATCGCCGCGTTTATCACCGCCTGCGAGCGACTGACCGCCGCCGGCCCACCCGACCACCTGCGCGTGGCGCTGTTGCTGACAAGCGATGAGGAAGGCCCGGCCATGGACGGGGTCCGGGCCGTGGCCCCGAGACTGCATGACTACCTGGGCGATATCGACTGGTGTCTGGTCGGCGAGCCCAGCAGCGAGGCGCGGCTTGGCGATACCATCCGCATCGGCCGGCGCGGCTCGTTGAGCGCCGAGGTCACGATTGACGGCCGGCAAGGGCATGTTGCCTATCCCGCCCATGCCGACAACCCGCTCCACCGGCTTGCGGCGCTGCTCAATGCCCTTGTCGCCGAGCGCTGGGATGAGGGCACGGCGGCCTTCCCGCCCACCGGGTTTCAGATCACCGGGGTCGATACCGATACCGATGCGGTGAATATCATCCCCGGCAGGGCACAGGCGCGGTTCAATCTGCGCTTCTCGCCGGCGTCCACCGCCGCCGGCCTGCAGCGGCGCATCGAGGCGATCGCCGCCGCGCATGCACCGGATGCGGCTTTTGTCTGGAAGCACTCGGCCGATCCGTTCGGTGGCGATGCCGGTGAGCTGCGCGCCGCAGTCGAGGCGGTGATTCACGAGCAGCTTGCAATCACCCCCGTTGCCAACACCGCCGGGGGCACCAGCGATGGCCGGTTCATCGCCCCGCTGGGGGCCGAGGTGGTGGAGCTGGGGCCGGTGAACGCGACCATCCATCAGCCCGATGAGAACGTCGCACTGGCCGATATCCCGGCGCTCAGCGACCTCTACGAGGCGATCATCCGTCGACTGGGCTCGCTGCACCCACGCGGCTGAGCAACCGGTGCGCGGCGGCGCGCCCGCTCTGCCAGGCGCCTTCGAGGGTGCCATCGCTGACCCAGTCACCGGCACACAGGATATCCTCGGACTCGAGATAGCCGCCCTCGGCTTTCAATGCATCGCGTGCCCGGGCAAAACGCCAGCGGTGGACGAATCGTTCAGTGACCACCGGGTGGCGGTTGATGAGATCGGCAAAGGCCTGGGTCAACCACTCGCCCACCGCATCCTGGGACCATTCGATGTTGGCCTCGGACCAGGCGGCGGTGGCATGCAGCAACCAGATCTCGGGCAGGTGCGGCCGCTCGGGCCGTGAGCCGGAACGCGCGATCCAGCCCAAAGGCCCACTACTGGGGAAACCGGCATCAAAACCAAGCTCGAGCGGTGCCTCGAGCACCAGCCCCACCGCCCAGCAGGGCTGCATCCGGGCCGTGGCCGCCCTGGCGGCCAGACGCGGACACGGCTCGGCCAAAAGGGACTGGCTCTGGGGCGCCGGCGCGGTGAGAATCAGCCCGTCGAATTCGCCCAGCGACTCGCCCTGGCGCTCACGCAGCACCCAGCCGGTGAGCTCGCGGGTGATCTCGCTGACCTGCACCGAGCAATGCAAATCGAGCCCTTCGGCCAGGTGCCGGGCCAGCGCCGACATCCGCGGGACGGCGACCAGTCGGGCCTGCGGCCGGGCCGGCTGCTGTTCGGGAAGCACCCGTGGCTCGACGGACCAGGGTGCGACCACCCCCGCCTCGATCCACTGATCAACGGTTTGCCGGAATGCCGGATCCCGGGCGGTGAAATAAGGCAGCCCCAGGTCAATGCCGCCATGGTCGGTGCGCTTGCTCACGCTGCGGCCACCCGGCCCACGGCCTTTGTCGAAGATCACCGGCTGATGGCCCGCCGCCTTGAGCACACCGGCGGCGGTCAGACCGGCGATTCCCGCCCCGATGATGGCTATGCGCATTGGCAACTCCCGCCGGTTGGTTTCACTCAGCCTCGCAGCCCGAGCACGTCCTCCATATCGTAACGCCCCGGCGGCTGATCCTTCACCCAGTGCGCGGCGCGCAGCGCCCCCCGGGCAAAGACGGCCCGGGAGGAGGCGCGGTGGGTGAGCTCGAGCCGCTCCCCCTCACCGGCGAAGAGCACCGTATGTTCACCGACGATGTCTCCGCCGCGCAGCGTCTGAAAGCCGATTTCGCCCCTCGGCCGGGCCCCGGTAATGCCGTGGCGCGCGTAGACGGCCCGATCCTCGAGCGCCACCCCACGGCCGGCGGCCACCGACTCGCCCAACGCCCTGGCGGTCCCCGAAGGCGCGTCCTGTTTGTGCCGGTGATGCGCCTCGACGATCTCGATATCGTAGTCATCCCCCAGCGCCCCGGCGGCAACACGGGCGAGATGCCGCATCAGGGTCACGCCACTGCTGTAGTTGGCTGCCTGGACCAGCGGCACCCGGGCGGCCACGGCATCGAGTCGGGCCACGTCGTCGCTGTCGAGCCCCGTGGTTCCGATGACAATGGGCGTGGTGGTGGCCTCGGCCGCCGCCAGATTGCCTGACAGGGCCGCCGGCAGCGTGAAATCCACGAGGACGTCCGCCGCCTGCGCCGCCGCCATGGGGTCGTCCACCACAGCAACCCCGGCCTGCCCGGCACCGGCCAGCTCGCCGGCGTCACGGCCCACCCAGGGGCTACCCGGCTCGACCGTGGCCGCGCCCAGCGCCAGGTCCGTTGACTCTGCCACCAGCTGCACCAGTGTCCGGCCCATGCGCCCGCCGGCGCCGAGAATGCCCACACGAACGTCCACTAGAACTTCATCCCTTCGAAGAACGATTTCACCGAATCCAGCCACGAGCTGCCCCGGGGGCTGTGGTGCTCGCCCCCATGCTCCAGGGTCTCGGCCAGCTCCTCGAGCAGCTTTTTCTGCCGGCCGGTGAGGTTGACCGGTGTCTCCACCGCGACCCGGCAGAGCAGATCCCCCGGCGTGCCTCCCCGGACTGGCTTGACGCCCTTGCCACGCACCCGAAAGACCTTGCCGGACTGGGTGCCCGCCGGCACCCGCAGGCTGACCCGGCCCTCGAGGGTGGGGACTTCGAGCTCGCCGCCCAGCGCGGCGGTGGTCATGCTCACCGGGATGTCACAGCGCAGATCGGCCCCATCGCGGGTGAAGATGGGATGGGGCTTGACCACCATCTCGACATAAAGATCGCCGGGTGGGCCGCCCTGCTCGCCCGGCTCACCCTCGCCCGAGAGGCGAATGCGATCCCCGGTGTCGACGCCGGGCGGGACCCGCACATTGAGGGTTTTCTGATCGGCCACCGTGCCCTTGCCACCGCATTTGCGGCACGGATCGCTGATGATCTGGCCGCTGCCGCTGCAGCGCGGACAGCTTTGCTGGACCGAGAAAAACCCCTGCTGCATGCGCACTTCGCCGTGCCCCTTGCAGGTCGGGCAGGTCTGGGGCTGGCTGCCGGGGGCCGCACCGCTGCCCTCGCAGGCATCACAGCGCACCTGGGTGGGGATGCGGATTTCCCGCTCCACCCCCTGGACGGCCTCTTCGAGCGAGACCTCCATGCGGTAGCGCAGATCCGCCCCCCGAAAGGCCCGGGACCCGCCCCGGCCGCCGCCGAAGATATCGCCAAAGATATCGCCAAAGACATCCGAGAAGTCGGCCCCGCCAAAGCCGCCCGGCCCACCGGTGCCGCCGCCGCCACCGGCGCCGGCCTCGACACCGGCATGGCCGAACTGGTCGTAAGCGGCCCGCTTTTGCGGGTCGCTTAAGACCTCGTAGGCCTCCTTGGCTTCCTTGAAGCGAACCTCGGCGTCGGTATCACCCGGATTGCGATCCGGGTGATATTTCATCGCCAGCCGGCGGTAGGCCTTTTTCAGGTCCCCTTCGGAGGCATTCTGCGAGACACCCAGTACGTCGTAGTAATCACGTTTTGACATCCGCAGAGGTTACTTCTTTTCGTCGTCCTTGACTTCCTCGAACTCGGCGTCGACGACATCCTCCTGATCAGAGGCGCCCTGCCCGTCCGCGGATCCCGCATCGGCCTGACCGTCGGCGTCCTGGTAGAGCTTCTCGGCGAGTTTGCCGGAAGCCTCGGCCAGCGCCTGGGTCTTGCTGTCGATGGTGTCCTTGTCATCACCCTTGAGCGCCTCTTCGACCTCGGTGATGGCATCCTCGACGGCCTTTTTCTCCTCGTCGCTGGCCTTGTCACCGACCTCGTCCAGGCTCTTGCGCGCCGCGTGGATGAGGTTGTCGGCCTGGTTGCGGCTCTCAACGAGCTCCCGGGCCTTGCGGTCCTCTTCGGCGTGGGCCTCGGCATCATCCACCATGCGGTTGATCTCGTCCTCGGACAGACCGCTCGAGGCACGGATCTGGATGGACTGCTCCTTGCCGGTGCCCTTGTCCTTGGCGGTGACATGCAGAATGCCGTTGGCATCGATGTCGAAGGTCACCTCGATCTGCGGGACCCCGCGGGGCGCCGGCGGGATGTCGGAGAGATCGAACTTGCCAAGCGACTTGTTATCGCTGGCCATCTCGCGCTCGCCCTGCAGGACGTGGACGGTCACCGCGCTCTGGTTGTCATCGGCGGTCGAGAACACCTGATTGGCCTTGGTCGGGATGGTGGTGTTTTTCTCGATGAGCTTGGTCATCACCCCGCCCAGGGTCTCGATGCCCAGCGAAAGCGGTGTGACGTCGAGCAACAGCACATCCTTGACGTCACCACCCAGTACGCCGCCCTGGATGGCCGCACCAATGGCCACCGCCTCGTCCGGGTTGACGTCGCGCCGCGGATCCTTGCCAAAGTACTCGGTCACCGCCTCCTGCACCTTGGGCGTGCGGGTCTGGCCGCCCACCAGGATGACCTCGTCGATATCGCTCGCCTTCAGTCCGGCGTCCTTGAGCGCCACCTCGCAGGGCTTGATGGTGCGCTTGACCAGATCATCCACCAGGCTCTCGAGCTTGGCCCGGGTGAGCTTGAGGTTGAGATGCTTGGGCCCGCTCTGATCGGCGGTGATGTAGGGCAGATTGACCTCGGTCTGCTGCGCCGAGGAAAGCTCGATCTTGGCCTTCTCGGCGGCTTCCTTGAGCCGCTGCAGCGCCAGCCGGTCGCCGCCCAGGTCGATGCCCTGATCCTTTTTGAACTCGGCGATCAGATAGTCGATGACCGCCCGGTCAAAGTCCTCACCGCCCAGGAAGGTATCGCCGTTGGTGGAGAGCACCTCGAACTGATGCTCGCCCTCGACCTCGGCGATCTCGATGATCGAGACGTCGAAGGTGCCGCCGCCCAGGTCATAGACCGCCACCTTGCGATCACCGCCCTGCTTGTCCAGGCCATAGGCGAGTGCCGCGGCGGTGGGCTCGTTGATGATGCGCTTGACCTCAAGCCCGGCGATGCGGCCGGCGTCCTTGGTCGCCTGACGCTGCGAGTCGTTGAAATACGCCGGCACGGTGATCACCGCCTCGGTGACCTCCTCGCCCAGATAGTCCTCGGCAGTCTTTTTCATCTTCTGCAGGACCCGGGCGGAGATCTCCGGCGGCGCCATCTTTTTGTCGCGCACCTCTACCCAGGCGTCACCGTTGTCCGCCTTGACGATGCTGTAGGGCATTTCCTTGACGTCGCGCTGGACCACGTCCTCTTCGAACTTGCGGCCCACCAGGCGCTTGATGGCGTGCAGGGTATTTTCGGGGTTGGTCACCGCCTGCCGCTTGGCTGCCGCGCCCACGAGGACCTCGCCGTCCTCGCTGAAGGCCACCGTCGAGGGGGTGGTGCGGTCACCCTCGGCGTTTTCGATGACCCGTGCCGATCCCCCCTCCATGATCGCGACGCAGGAATTGGTGGTTCCCAGGTCGATTCCGATGATCTTGCCCATTTGCTCGTGCTCCTTAAAAACTCAAATCAATTCATTGGCCGATATTTAGGCGGGCCGGGTGGTTTTCAACCCCCCTCGTCGCCCTCGCCCTTGTCGGCATCGGCGGGATCGCCGCCGGACTGGGCCGGGGCCTTGGCCACGATGACCATCGCCGGCCGCAGCAACCGCTCGCCAAGCCGATACCCCTTTTGCACCACACTCAAAACGGTGTTGGGTTCGGCCTCGCTGGACTCCTGGGCGGCCATCGCCTCGTGGACCGCCGGGTCAAAGCGCTCGCCCTGCGGCGAGACCGCCTCGATGTTGAACTTATCGAGCGCCTGCTCGAACATCCGAAGCGTCAGCTCCGAGCCCTCGGCCAGCTTCTCGACATCGGCACTCTCGCTGCGGGCGGCCTGCACCCCCATCTCGAGGCTGTCCTTGACCGCGAGCAGCTCGCCGGCGAGCTTCTCGAGCGACTGCTGCCGCGCCGAGGCGACATCCTTTTCGGCGCGCCGGCGCTGGTTTTCCATCTCGGCCCGGGCGCGCAGGAACTGATTCCAGTTCTCCTCGGCCCGCGCCTCGGCCTCGGACAGCGCATTGCGCAGGGTCTCGATCTCGCCGACGTCGGCGGCGGCTTCGGCCTCGGGGGCCTCACCGGCCTCATCGGCGGCAGGGTCGATCCCGGCGGCCCGGGCGGCGTCGCTTGGGGATTCGTCGTTGGGCTGGCCGCCGGCGCCGGCCGGTTGGCCGTTCGACTGGCCCTCAGCGCCGGCCGCCGGGTCGGATTCCGGCTGAGCGCGCTTATCCTCTTCGCTCATGGTCTACTCCGTTATTGTCCTGACACCTTGTCGGTGGAATTGGGGATTAATGGCCGGGTTTCAAGGCATGCCCGAGCAATCGGGCGGTGACATCGACAATCGGGATGACCCGGTCGTAGGCCATGCGTGTTGGCCCGATCACGCCCAAAACCCCAAGGACCTCGTCGTCACTCTGATAGGTCGAGGTCACCAGGCTCACCCCGTCAAAGGCCTGATACCCGGACTCCTGGCCGATGAAGATCTGCACGCCATCGGCCGCCAGGCACCGGTCGAGCAGATGCAGGATATCGCGCTTGCGACCGAAGGCTTCGAACAGTTCTTTGAGCTTCTCGACGCTGGAGAGCTCGGCAAAGGTCATCAGATTGGTCTCGCCGGCCATGACAAAGTCGTCTTCCTCGCCATCGCCGTCATTGAAAAGCTCCTGCGCCACGGCAATGGCCGATGTCATGAGGCTGTTCATGTGCTGTTGATCGGCCTGCATGGCCTCGAGCAGCCCGCGGCGGACCTCCGCGACGCTCTTGCCGGCGAACTCCGCGGACAGGTAGTTGGCCACCTGCTGGAGCTCGGCCGGGTCGTAGGCGCGGTCGGTTTCGATGACCCGGTTCTGCACCTCGTGGTCGTTGAGCACCGTGATCGCCAGGATGCGCCGCTCGGTCAGCGGCAGGAATTCGATATGCCGAATCGCACCGTAGTCGCGCCGCGGCAGGGTCACCACGCCGGCCAGATGCGTGAGCCCGGAGAGCAGATTGGAGGCGGAATCCACCAGCGATTCGCGATCCTGGCCACCGTCGAGGCGGATTTGCAGATTATCCGCATCCAGCCCGCCGTCGCTGCGGACCTTGAGCAGCGAGTCGACAAAAAACCGATAGCCCCGGTCGGTGGGGATACGCCCGGAGGAGGTATGGGGCGATTGGACGTAGCCGGCCTCTTCGAGATCGGCCATGACATTGCGAATGGACGCGGCACTCAGGTCGAGCCCCGAGTCCCGGGTCAGCGCCCGCGAACCCACCGGCTGGCCGTCACGGATATAGCGATGGACGAGCATCTTGAGCAGATGCTGCGCGCGCTCTGTGAGCGGCTCCTCGACCTGTCGCTGAACCATGCAACCTCCGTTGATTGGCACTCCCGACCCAAGAGTGCTAACTGACGCTAACAACGGCTCATCAGGCTGTCAATTTGCAGGTAGCGTGCTAAGTTGTCGCCACCGACGATCGGGGGTTTCATGGAATCGTTCCAGCGCATCGCCATTACCGGCAAACCCAACGACAGTGCCGTCACCGATACCATCGGCCGGCTTGTCGAGCGGCTTGAATCCCTCGGCCGCACCGTCCATGTCGACAGCGCCCTGGCGCTTGAGGGCTCGACGGCCGACGACACCCTGGCCGCGCTCTCCCCGGTCATTGATCTGCTCATCGTCGTCGGCGGCGACGGCACCCTGTTGCATGCCGCGAAGACCGTTGCCGAGCACGATGTCCCGGTGCTGGGGGTCAACCGCGGGCGGCTGGGGTTTCTGGTGGATGTCTCACCCGAGCGGTTCGACGAGATCGAAGCGGTGATCGACGGGGCGATGACCATCGAAGAGCGTTTGATGCTCGAAGCCCGCGTGCGGGTGGGCGACCGGGTGGTCGCCGAGGCCCCGGCGCTCAACGACGTGGTGCTGCAGAAATGGAACACCTCGCGGATGATCGAGTTCGAGACCTGGATTGATGGCGAGCCCTGCAACCGCCACCGATCGGACGGGCTGATCATCTCGACGCCCACCGGCTCGACCGCTTATGCCCTCTCCGGCGGTGGCCCCATCATGCACCCGGGCATCCACGCCATGGCCCTGGTGCCGGTCTGCCCCCACACCCTGAGCAACCGGCCGCTTGTCATCAGCGCCGACAGCCGGGTCGAGGTCCGGGTCGCCCCCGAGCACATCCACCAGGTCCATGTCAGCTGCGATGGTCAGACCGACCTGACCCTCGAGGACGGGGCCCGGGCCGAGATCGTCGCCTCGCCCCACCGACTGCGACTTGTGCACCCTCCCGGCCACCGCTACTTCGATATCCTGCGCGCCAAGCTTCGCTGGGGGGATGGAGCCGCGCCATGCTAAACCACATCCAGGTCCGTGACTTTGCCATCATCGATCGGCTCGAGATCGATCTTGAAACGGGACTGACCGCGCTCACCGGCGAGACCGGCGCCGGTAAATCCATCCTGCTCGACGCCCTGGGGCTGTGCCTGGGCGATCGGGCGGATACCGCCATGGTCGCCAACGACGCCGAGCGAAGCGAAGTCCATGTCCGGTTCGATGTCAGCGACACGCCGGCCGCTCGGCACTGGCTCGGCGAAGAGGGCCTGGATGAGGACGATGAATGCCTCCTGCGCCGGGTCATCCACCGCAACGGCCGCTCGCAGGCGTGGATCAACGGCCGGCCCGCGACCCGCGCGCAGCTCGAGGCCCTGGGCGAGTATCTGGTCGGCGTTCATGGCCAACATGCCCATCAGGCGCTGATGCGCGCCGACAACCAGCGCCGCAGTCTGGATGGGTTTGCCGGCAACGCGGCCGAGCGCGAGCACCTGGCAAGCGCCTATGCCGGGCTTCGGGCGGTCGATGACGAGATCGAGCGCCTGAGCGGTGGGCACGAAGACCACCAGGACCGCATGGAACTGCTGCGCTACCAGCTCGAAGAGCTCGAGGCCGAAGCGCTCGAGGCCGACGCCCTCCACGCGCTTGAGCAGGAACACCGCCGGCTTGCCGGCGCCGAAGACATCCTAAACGCCTGCCACACCAGCCTGGCGATGCTCTACGAGGGCGAGACCACCGCGCAGTCGATCATCGCCCAGGCGGAGCGCTCGCTCGAGCCCCATACCGACGCCGACCAGGCCCTTGCCGAGGCCCGGGACCTGCTGGCCAACGGCCAGGTGCAGATCGAAGAGGCCTGCCAGTCGCTGCGTCATTTTGCCGACCGGCTCGAGATGGACCCCCAAAGGCTTGAAGAAATCGACAAAAAACTAAGCAAGATCAACGATCTGGCGCGCAAACATCACACCGAGCCGGAAGCCCTGACCGGCCTGGCCACCGCACTCCGTGACGAGCTCGAAGCCCTGGAGAATGCCGATACCCGCCTGGCGGATCTGCAACAGCAACGCCAGGCCCTGGTAGAGGACTACCACCAGGCAGCGGCGGCCCTTAGCGCGACCCGGCAGACCGCCGCCGAGACGCTTGAGGAGCGCGTCAACGCCCTTTTGGCAGAACTTGGCATGGGTGGGGCGGCCCTTTTAATCCGGATCGAGTACAACGCCGATGGCGAGCCCGGCCCCAACGGGCTGGATCGCGTTGGGTTTGATGTGCGCACCAACCCGGATCAGCCAGCGGCGCCGCTCTCGAAGATCGCCTCGGGCGGTGAGCTATCGCGGATCGGCCTGGCGCTTGAGGTGGCGACCGCCGATACCGCCGAGCTGCCCACACTGATCTTTGACGAGGCGGATACCGGCATCGGCGGCGCCGTGGCCGAGGTGGTGGGACGCAAGCTGCGTGAACTCGCCGGCCACCACCAGGTGCTTTGCATCACTCACCTGCCCCAGGTCGCCGCCCAGGCCCATCACCAGCTGCAGATCGAAAAACAGCAAAACCCCGACGGGCGCACCGTCACCGATGTCCAGCCCCTGGATACCGAGGCCCGGACCCGCGAGCTTGCCCGGATGCTGGGCGGCGTCGAGATTACCGACAATACATTGAGCCACGCCCGCGAGATGCTCGAGCGCGCCGGCTGATCAGCTGATCTGCCCGCCCTGGACCCGGGGGGTTCTGGCGCAGTCCGGGCACCGGCCGTAGAGGATGTGGGAGTGGCTCAACAGCGTGTAGCCGGACACCGCCGCCACATCCGCCTGGCGCCGCTCGATGACCCGGTCCTTGAACTCCTCGACCCGGCCGCAATCCACGCAGACCAGATGATCGTGCTGGATGCCGGAGTTGAGCTCGAACACCGCCCGGTCGCTGTCAAAGTTATGCCGGATGACGATGCCCGCCTCGGCAAACTGGGTGAGCACCCGGTAGACCGTGGCCAGGCCAATGTCATCGCCGTTTTCATGCAGCCGCTGGTAGACCTCTTCGGCGGCGAGGTGCTCGCGCTCGCGGCCGGCGAGGATGCGCAGGATCTTAAGCCTGGGGAGCGTGACCTTGAGTCCGGCACGGCGCAGTTCATCGCTCTCCTGGCTGATCTCCCAGGGGATATGGGCGTTACGCTGGGGCTGGGTTACCATTCCGTCACTTTCATCAGTTGCCAACGGCCTTTTTAGAATGATTCCAGTATACACCCGCAAACCGCTGCTCACAGTTGCTGCCGTCGCGCTGCTGCTCGCCGGCTGCGCGCAGACCGTCGAGCGGCTGCCCATCCTCTACAAGCCGGAAATCCGCCAGGGCACGCTGTTTACCGAATCGGCCGTCGACCAGCTCGAGCCGGGGATGACCCCGCGCCAGGTGCGCTTTTTGCTGGGCCCGCCCACCATCGAGGATCCCTTCACCGAGGGGCGCTGGGATTATGTCTACGAAGTCGAGCCCCGCAGCACCGACCTCGAGGCGGTCTCACGCCGGTTGACGGTGTTTTTCGAAAACGGCCAGGTTGCAGGCGCCTCGGGGGCGTTCATCGACGCCGGCCACCCGCTCTTTGACGGGGCCGATCAGGCCCGGGCGCAGTAGCGCTCAGCCGCCCCGGCGCTGTTGCCGCGCCCGCTCGCGGCGCTGGGCCTTGGGGTCGATTTGCAACGGCCGATAGATCTCGACCCGGTCACCATCGGACAGCGGCGTTGCCGGCTCGACCCGCCGGCCAAAGATCCCCACGCCGTGGGTTGCCGGGTCCATATCCGGATACCGCTCGGCCAGGCCGGATTGCGCCACCGCCTGCGCGGCGGTGGTCCCCGAGGGCACGGTCAGTGTCACCAGCGCCTGCTCGTCGGGCAGGGCATAGACCACCTCGATGGTGATCAGGCTATCGGCCATAGCACTGATCGGCCCGCTTGACGAACGAATCCACCAGCGTCCCGGCGACCTGGGTGAAGACCTTGCCAAAGGCCATGGCAAGCAGGCGATTGGCAAACTCGAACTCCAGATCCAGCGAGACCTTGCAGGCGCCCTCGCCCATGGGCTCGAACCGCCAGAACCCCTCGAGCTGGTGGAACGGCCCGCGGACCAGGCGGATTTCGATCATCTTGCCGGGCTGGCGGTAATTGCGGGTGGTAAAGGACTTCTCGAACCCGGCCTTGGCAAACAGCAGCTGGCCGACCACCAGATCGTCGCGCCGCTCGAGCTCTCGGCTGTCTTTGACCCAGGGCAGAAACTCCTGATAGCGGCGGACATCGTCCACCAGCTCGAACATCTCCTGAGCGCTGTGGCGGACGATTGCAGAGCGAGAGACCGTGGTCATTGCGGTTGGCAGGCCTGTTGGGTTGTATGACGAGTCGATGACAGATGGCGAAGCTTATCAGAGTCGGGCCTGATCGCTCACCGATGGTAGACTGTCGATGTGAGCAAGAAAGCCGGCAAAAAGAAACCCACAGGCGATAGCGCCACCATCGCGGTCAACAAAAAAGCCCGCTTCGAGTACTTCATTGAAGATACCTTCGAGGCCGGGCTGGTGTTGCGCGGCTGGGAGGTCAAAAGCCTTCGCGCCGGTCGGATCAACCTGACCGAGGCCTATGTCATTCTGCGCAATGGCGAGGCGTATCTCATCGGCTGCAATATCCCGCCACTGGCGACGGCCTCGACCCACGTCAACCCCGACCCGACGCGCACCCGCAAGCTTTTGCTCCACCAGCACGAGCTCGCCAAGCTGGTCGGCGCCATCGAGCAGCGCGGCTACACGGTGGTGCCGCTGGATCTGCACTGGTCGCGGGGCAACGCCAAGCTGCGCATCGGCCTTGCCAAGGGCAAAAAGCAGCACGACAAGCGCGCCGACAAAAAAGAACGGGACTGGCAGCGCGAGAAAGCCCGGCTGCTCAAGCACAGCGTCTGAGCGCCCGCGCACCGGCCCTACCCGCGGAACTCTGGCGGGTGTATCCTCTCTAACGGATTACTTGGGGACGACATGGCTTCGACGGAGGTCGCGAAACTCCAGGTGCATGCCGAGGACGTCACTCAACCTCGTAAAA
>CAJXSH010000010.1 GCA_913061005.1 uncultured Ectothiorhodospiraceae bacterium
GTGCTGCCGGGTCACTGTGACTTCTCCTATTCCGCGATGGGGCGTTGCCAGGCTCAGAGGGCCGAAGCCCCGGGGGACTGACATGCCAATTAGTTCGGAATAGAACAGTTCAACCGTAGCCGTTTCTCTCAAACCCTCTCAAAAAGCGGGGAGCTTTCAGGAATCACGGAAGGAGAAGGGTGGCGAACACACCGCTGCCGCGGTTGAGTTAGAAGCGGTACTCGATCCCGGCCGAAAAACTGGGCGTGTAGCGAAAGCTCTCGAATGCGGTGCCCAGTGAGGCGTCATCCGAGGGGGCCGCCTCGCTGACTGCCGGGTCATCTGACATGGACGTGTCGTTGAGCCCCTCGAAGGCCAGGCCCATGTCCAGCGACAGGCCAAAGCGGCCCTGGGTGCCGAAATCGTTATCCCAGCCCACGCCCAGGTAGGTCTGCATATCCGGGTTGTCGAGACGGGGTGTCCCGATGCTGTCGGTGGAAAGCCAGTCTTCGCCGACCACCGCGCCCCCGGTCATGCGCAGGCCGCTTTCATGCAGCGAATAGTCGATGAGCGTGGAGAACTGTAGTGACCCATCGTCCAGGGCAAACCCCTCGCGCTGTGGGCGGATTGCTACGGGATCCTGGCGATTGACGCCAAACCGGATATCGAGTCGCTCACTCAAGTGCGAGGTAAGCTCGAGCTCTGGTTGCAGCGCCTCGCTCCACGCCCCGTCCTGGGCAAAGGCCGCCGGGCTGGCGATCAATGTCGCCGCCAGCAGGGATGAGCGAAAAAGCGTGTGGCGTCCTGTAACCATAGGGTTATTATTGCGCATCCACGGGCAAAAGCGAAGGGGCGCAGCCGGATTTAAGCCATTGTTATTGCTGGTAGCGATCTTTCCATTCTTCGTAAGGCATGCCATAGACAATCTCGCGGGCGGTTTCCTTGTCCATGTCGATGCCCCGGGCCTGGGCGGCCTCCATGTACCAGCGCGACAGGCAGTTGCGGCAGAACCCGGCAAGCTCCATGAGGTCGATATTCTGGACATCGGTGCGTTGACGTAGGTGGGTGACAAGGGTGCGAAAGGCCGCTGCCTCGAGGGATTCCCGGGTCTGATCATCCATCGCGTATTCTCCTGCGCATCGATTGGGTGTTGATTAAGGTACATTACGAGACGTGATGCGGTGTTCCAAACCCCAACAGCACTGTCCGTCCCGGCGAAGCGGGGCTTTGAGGGCCGATGCGCGAGTCGCGCCCAGGGCGCTGCTCCTGGCGGTCTGGATAGCGCTTGGATGCCTCACCGCGGGGGCCGCTCAGGCGCTGACCTATCCGCTGCCACCACCGGGGAGCGATGTGGTGGGGGCGGTCCAGCGTATCGAGGCCCGTGAGTCCGACACGCTGCTCGCGCTGGGACGAGAATACGGGATTGGCTACGAGGAGATGCGCCGCGCCAATCCCGGTGTGGATGTCTGGCTGCCGGGCGAGGGGACGTCAATCACCATTCCCTCGCGTTTTGTCCTGCCCAATGCACCCCGCGAAGGGGTAGTGATCAACATCCCCGAAATGCGGCTTTATTACTACCCCGAACCCAAAGAAAATCAAAGGCCTGTCGTCGAAACCTATCCCATCAGTGTCGGTCGGATGGACTGGTCGACACCCCTTGGCGTATCGCGGATTACCGAGAAAACCCGCAATCCTTACTGGTTTCCGCCCGACTCGATCCTCGAAGAGCGGGCCGCTCAGGGGCGCCCGCTGCCCGAGGCCGTGCCGCCGGGGCCGGACAACCCCCTGGGCCGGCACAAGATGCGCCTTTCCATCCCGGGCGGGGCCTATCTCATTCATGGCACCAATGAGCCACGGGGGATTGGGATGCGGGTCACCCATGGCTGCATCCGGATGTTTCCTGAAGACGTGGAATCGCTTTTCGAGCGGCTGCCAGAGGGCACCCAGGTGCGGATCGTCAATCAGCCGGTCAAGGCCGGGTGGCTGGGCGGTAATCTGGCCATCGAGGCGCATCCGGTGCTGCCGGCGGACGCTGAGAATGCCTATGACCCGTTAAGCCCGCCGCCCCTCGAAGCGGCGGTGCTGGCCATCGCGGGAGTCCTTGACCGTGGCACCGGGCGGGTGGACAACGAGCGGCTGGTTGATGTGGTGGATCAGGCAAGCGGCATGCCGGCGCTGGTGTCCCGGGATCAGACCCGGCCACTCGCGCTCGAGGCGATGACCGCCCGATCGGGGCCATAAAAAAACCCCGCCGGGGCGGGGTTTGCGTGCCAACCGGGGGTTGGCTTACTTGTACATCGAGCGCTCGAACATGCGATCGATCTTCTCGCTGTTGTCATCGGCGGTGCGCTGAGCGCCCTTGGCCAGCGCATCGGCACCTTCGGCGGTGACCATTGCGGTGCTTGCCTCGTCCATGGCGGCCTCGGCCATGGCCCGCACGTCTTCCAGCTCCGCCTGCAGCTCCTGGGTGGAGGCCTGCGTGGCACACCCAACCAAAAGCCCCATCGAGGCGGTGGCGGCGCTCAGCTTGAGCAGCGTTTTGAGCGACTGGGACATTCGTTTAACTCCTGTATTGCGTTCGCGATTGCAATCGTTTGACTTTGCGGCGGCTACAACCCCGCGGACGTCGCGGGAATGATTGCGCGGGATGATGCCACTTGCAACCCCCTTTTGGGACTACTCAATGACAACAGGGGTGCCAATTTCGACGAATTCATCGAATTGTTCGATCTGTTCATTGGTCATCGCGATACAACCCTCGGTCCAGTGAAAATCCTCGTGGATCGCCGGGTCCCCATCACCGATGCCGTGAAACCCGATGTGGCCGCCGAGCGGGCCATCCTGAGGCAGATAGCCGCGCTCACCGGCATGGTCAAGGGCTCGGGTGTATTCTTTATGGCCCACGATTCCGTCCCGCCGGGCGGCGTCGAGATGCTCGACGGTCGGGTAATTAATGGCAAAAAACAAGTGAAAACGGCTGTCGCGGTTGATGCGGTTGATCCGAAAGCGCCCGGTGGGGGTGGTGTTATCGCCCCGGATGTGAAGATCCGATATGCCGCCGCGACCAAAGGCGACATGTTCGAGGACCGTGACGAGCCGCTCGCCATGACGGATCTCAGCCACCGACGCCTCGGTATCGACGCGTATCCAGGTCCCCGGGTAGGGCATCGCAGCGGCGGCGCCGGTCAGCGCGGCAAGCAGCATCAGGGCCGCAATGGCGCCGGCGATTGCCCGCTGACAGCGCCTCGACGTCATGGCAGATACCGATAGAGTCGGCCGCTGTCGAAGGGCCAGCAAAGCGCCTCATCGCGATCATCCCGGGCGACGACCGGGATGGATTCGGCGTACTGGTCTTCCGCCCAGGGGTCATCCATGACGTCAATCGTCTCGATGGCAAGGCCGCGCCGCCGGGCAACCGGCGTCAGCATGGCCAGTGCCTCATCACAAAGATGGCAGCCTGCGGTTGTGTAGAACCGTATCCTCGGTGACCGCGAGGGCGTCGTGCTAGCCTTTGCGTCCATGACTGGATCATACCCCGGGCTCAACCCCAATGCGTAGTGCCATGGACCTTCGACTGAGCGTCGCCCCCATGATGGACTGGACAGACCCGGCCTTTCGTTGGCTGCTGCGCCAGATCACCACCCGAACCCGTCTTTATACCGAGATGGTCCCGGCGCAGGCCCTCTGGCACGGCCGCGCCGAGCGTTTTCTGGCCCGCTCGGATGTCGAACACCCGGTGGCGCTGCAGCTCGGTGGCAGCGACCCCGCGCAACTCGCCCATGGGGCGAAGCTGGGGGCGCGCTGGGGGTATGACGAGATCAATCTCAACGTCGGCTGCCCCAGTGATCGGGTTCAGTCGGGCCGCTTTGGCGCCTGTCTGATGCGTGAGCCTGAACTGGTCCGGACACTCGTCACCGCAATGGCAGAGGCAAGCGATCGGCCGGTGACCGTTAAATGCCGTATTGGCGTTGATGAGCTCGACGACTTTGCCTCGTTGTGCCGGTTCACCGAGGCGGTGGTTGCCGCTGGGGCGCAGGCATTGATTGTTCATGCCCGAAAGGCCTGGCTAAAGGGGCTTTCGCCCAAGCAAAACCGTGAGATACCGCCGCTTCGATACGATCGGGTCGAAGCGCTGAAAGACGCCTTCCCGGCGCTTCCGATCGTGCTCAACGGGGGCATCGAGACGCTCGATCAAGGCATGCCGTGGATCGACCGGCTTGACGGGGTGATGATCGGACGGGCGGCGTACCACGACCCCTGGCTGTTCGCACAGGCCGATGAGCGGGTCTTTGGCGATGCACCGGCCAAAGGGCATTCGCGGGCGTCGGTGGCGCTGGCCTATCGGGATTATGTGGCCGCCCGGCTTCGGCCGGATGTCCCGGTGTCGCGGTATACCCGGCATTTGACCGGACTTTTTCAGGGCCAGCCCGGCGCCCGGGTCTGGCGACGGGCGCTCAGCGAAGGCGCGGCGGATAAAAGCGCCGGTGCCGAGGTCATCGATCAGGCCCTTGCCGCCCGCCGCGCGGCCATCGAACGCCACGCGGCCTCGACGGCAGAATCGGCCTGATCACTCGCCCTCGAGCGAGAAAAACCGTGCCGCCACCCGGGTCGTGCTGGCCGCCAGATCGGCTGGCGACTCGCCCCGCAGGGCCGCGACGGTCTCTAGCACATGGCTCAGATAGGCCGGCTCATTGCGCCGATTGGCCGGCTTTTGGGCGATGTCCCGGGGCAACAGAAAAGGGGCATCGGTTTCGATCATCAGCCGCTCGGCGGGGATGTCGGCCACGCAGTCGCGCAGCGCACCGCCGCGACGCTCGTCACAGATCCACCCGGTCACCCCGATATGCAGATCCAGATCGAGACAGGCATGTAACAGCGACCGCGGCCCGGTAAAACAGTGAAGCACCGCGCCAGGCAATGCGTCGCGGTGCTGGCGGAGGATCGCCAGAAAATCCGCCTCGGCATCGCGTTGATGCAAAAATGCCGGCAGGCCCTGGGTGGCGGCGATGTCGAGCTGGGCGGCAAAGCAGGCCTGTTGGTCAGGTCGCGGCGAGAAATCGCGGCAGTAATCCAGGCCGGTCTCGCCGATGGCCACGGTGGGCTCGCGACTGGCCAGATCGACGATGACCTCGCGCGTCGCCTGGGACCAGGTGGATGCCTCGTGGGGATGGACGCCGGCGGTTGAGGTCATGCAACGGGGATGGGCGGCGGCCAGCCGGGCGGCCGCCTGCGACTCGGCGGCGCTCGTGCCGGTGAGCACCATGCGGGTCACGCCGGCGGCCCGGGCCCGCTCGATGACCGCTGCGCGATCACCATCAAAGCGTCGATGCGTGAGGTTGACGCCGATATCCGTGAGATTGCTGTACCCCATGGGCGTATTCTGCTGCAATCATTGCCATGAAAAACAGGGGCGATGAATTCTCGAACGCGTATGAGCCGCCCATGGACTGGGTGGGGGACTGGAGTGGCCGGCGACGGGCGCTGACCCCCGATCGCACGGCGGTGATCGAACCGCACACTCAGACCACGCTTACGTATCGCGCGCTGGATGATCGGGCCTGTGCGCTGGCAGGCCGCTTGGCTGACGACTACGGGCTCGGCCCCGGCGATCGTCTGGCGCTTGTTGCTCGCAACCGGCTCGAAGCGCTGGTGCTGTTTCTCGCCTGTGGCAAGATCGGCGTGGTACTCGCACCGGTCAGTCATCGGCTGGCGCCCGCCGAAATCGGAGCGCTTTTACAGCGACTGGCGCCGGCGGGGGTGGCCATCGACCCGCCGGTGATGGATAGCCTTGGCGATGTTTTGCCGCCGACAACGCCGGTCTACGATCTGGATATTCCGCTCACCGAGCCGGCAGATGGCGCCGCGCCGGTCAACCGGCCACTGTCGCCGGGGGCGCTTGCCATGCTCATCCACACCGGTGGGAGCACCGGATTGCCCAAGATCTGTCGTGTCAGCCATCGACAGATGATCTGGAATGCCATCGAATTGCTGGTCTCAGCGCCCGAGTCCATGGCCCGGCGTCGCGAGCTTTTGTTGTTTCCGCTCTTCCACATTGGGGGCTGGAATACCGCCATCCCCGTGCTCTACGCCGGTGGCACGGTGATCCTGCAGCCGGCTTTTGACGCCGAGACCGTGCTCGCCAACATCGAGCAGTACGACGTCAACCATTTGGGTGCGGTGGAGGCCATGCTGCAGGCGATGCGCGCGGCGCCCAACTTCGAGCGTGTCTCTCTGCGGTCACTCGAGGGGATTACCGTGGCCGGCGGGCCATGCAGTCAAAAAACCATGGAGGCTTTCTTTGACCGCGGCGTGGCGGTCAACCAGGCCTACGGTCTGACTGAGGCGGGCCCCTCCAACCTGGTGGATGCCGCCGACGATGTCGGCCTCGACGAGCAACGGGCCCGGGCAGGCAGTGTCGGCACCAGCTTCTATCACTGCGACTATCGCATCATCGACCCCGACACCGGCCAACGGGTTGGCACCGGAGATGTCGGTGAGCTGCAGTTGCGAAGCCCGCATTCGTTTGACGGCTATTGGGATGATCCGTCGGCCAGCGCGGCGCGCTGGGCCGAGGCGGGCTGGCTTCGCAGTGGCGATCTGGCGCGCGAGGCGGCCGATGGCCGGGTGCGCATCGTCGGCCGGCTGGATAATGTCATCATCAGCGGTGGCGAGAAGGTCGCCGCCGAAGAGATCGAGGCAGCGCTGGCCGCGCATCCGGCGGTCAACGCGGCGCTTGTGTTTGCCATGGCGGATCCACGCTGGGGGCAACGGCCGGTGGCGGTTTTCACCAGCGATGCACCCATCACCAAGGATGCGCTCCGGGACTGGCTGAGACCAAGGCTGGCGTCGTACAAACAACCGGCCGATCTCATGCAGGTGGCGTCGCTGCCATTGACCGGCAGCGGCAAGCCGGATCGGCAGCAAGCCCGGGCGGATTATCAAAACGCGGTCAGGGAGCGTTCATGAAACCAGCACGTATTTGCATCATCGCCGGGTCGGACTCGGGCGGCGGAGCCGGGATCCAGGCGGATATCAAAACGGTCACCGCGCTGGGTGGCTATGCGATGACCGCGGTCACCGCACTGACCGCGCAGAATACCCTTGGCGTCCAGGGCGTTGAGGGGGTGGCACCGGATTTCATCCGCGCGCAAATGGAATCAGTGTTACGCGATATCGGCGCCGATGCGCTCAAGACCGGCATGCTGCACTCGCCGGCGGTCATCGAGGTGGTGGCCGAGACGCTGGCTCGTGAGGCTGCGGACGTGCCGCTGATTGTCGATCCGGTGATGGTGGCCCAAAGCGGTGATCGGCTGGTCAGCGACGAGGCCATGGCCATGCTCCGGGAGGTGCTCATCCCGCGGGCCCAACTGATCACCCCCAATCTGCCCGAGGCCGAGGCCCTGTTGGGCCGTACGGTCGATAGCGAGGAGACGATGGCCGAGGCGGCCGAGGCATTGCGGGCCCTGGGCTGCGAGGCGGTGCTTTTAAAAGGCGGCCACCTGGGGGGCGAGTCACTGGTGGATATCCTCGCCGGCCCGGAGGGCGTGTTGCGCTTTGAACACAAGCGTATCGACACCCGGGCCGATCACGGCACCGGTTGTACACTGGCCTCGGCGGTTGCTGAGGGCATTGGCCGGGGCCTGACCCGATCGACGGCCGTGGACCGCGGACGCCGCTATCTGCGCCGTGCGCTCGAGACCGCGGTGCCATTGGGCAGTGGCCACGGCCCGGTCAATCATGGCCACACGGTGACGCCATTTGCCCTCCCTTCCACCGGCGGTGAACTGTCATAATGCATCCATGATCCGCTTGTCTGCCAAAAGCCGTTATGCCGTCAGCGCGTTGCTGCATCTGGCCATCCACAATCCGGTCGGCGCCGTACCGCTGGCGGAGGTGTCGGACTGTCAGGGCATTTCCATGTCCTATGTCGATCAGATTTTCTGGCGGCTTCGCCGGGCAGGGCTTGTCAAGGGCACGCCCGGGCCGGGTGGGGGCTATCGCCTGGGGCGGCCGCCCGAGGCCATCTCCATCGGCGAGGTCATCACCCTGATGGATGGCGAAGGCTTGCCCCGGCGGCTTGGCTCGGATCTTGACGAGGCAGTCTGGACCACCCTGTCGCAGCGCATCGAGGCATTTCTGGATGGCATTACGCTGGCTGACTTTGCTGCCAGGCCCGATATCCGGGAGGCGCTGGATCGGCAGTACAGCGGCCGACAGTGGCGATGCGATGTCTGTGGCGCGCTGTCGAGCCGCCGTGGCCAATCCCTGGCAGGGGCGCCATGACCTATGTCGTCACCGAACCCTGTATACGCTGTCGGTATACCGACTGCGTCGAAGTCTGTCCGGTGGATTGTTTCCACGGTGGGCCCAATTTTCTGGTGATCGACCCGCAGACCTGTATCGACTGTGCCGTTTGCGTGCCGGAATGCCCGGTGGAGGCCATCTACCCGGATGACGAGGTCCCGGCCGATCAGCAAGGGTTCATCGAGCTCAACGCACAGCTGGCAGCGCAATGGCCGGTCATCAAACGTCGCGAGCCACCGCCGGCGGATGCCGATGAGTGGATGGCCGTTCCCGACAAACGGGACCTGCTCGAGGAGTAGGGCGGGTCAGGCCTCGCCGGCCGCCGGATCGGCCCTGCCGTATCGTCGCGCTACATAGGCCTCGACGATGTCTTTGAAGTCATCGGCGATCGTCTCACCCTTCAAGGTGACGGTTTTCTCGCCGTCCTCATAGACCGGCGCCACGGGTTTCTCTCCCGTCCCCGGCAGGCTGATCCCGATATCCGCCTGACGGCTCTCACCCGGGCCGTTGACCACGCAGCCCATCACCGCCAGGGTCATGGATTCGACCCCGGGATACTGCTCCCGCCACACCGGCATGCGGTCACGGACATGGGTCTGGATCTCGTCGGCCAGTTCCTGGAAAAAGGTACTGGTGGTCCGCCCGCACCCGGGGCAGGCCGCCACCATGGGGGTAAAGCTGCGAAGCCCCATGGACTGGAGGATCTCCTGGGCGACGATCACCTCTTGTGTGCGATCACCACCCGGCTCCGGTGTCAGCGAGATGCGAATGGTATCGCCGATGCCCTGCTGCAACAGTACGGCCAGCGCGGCGGTGGACGAGACAATCCCCTTCGAGCCCATGCCGGCCTCGGTCAGGCCCAGGTGCAGGGGGTATTCGCAGCGCCCGGCGAGATCCTGGTAGACGCTGATGAGATCCTGCACCCGCGACATCTTGCACGAGATGATGATCCGGTCATGGGGCAGGCCAAGCGACTCGGCCCGCTCGGCACTGTCAAGCGACGAGGTCACCACCGCATCGCGCATCACGGCATCCGGACTCCGGGGCTCGGGACGACGGGCATTTTCATCCATCATCCGCGCCAGCAAGTCCTGATCGAGGCTGCCCCAGTTAACGCCGATGCGAATGGGACGGTCGAGGTCGCGCGCGATCTCGATGACTTCGGCAAACTGCGGGTCACGACGCGAGCCCTTGCCGACGTTGCCCGGGTTGATGCGCAGTTTGCCCAGCGCCTCGCCACAGGCGGGCACCGCACGAAGCAGCTTGTGTCCGTTGAAATGAAAATCGCCGACCAGCGGGACATCCACCCCCATGTCGTCGAGCCGCTGCCGGATACCGGGCACCGCGCGGGCCGCTTCCTCGCTGTTGACGGTAATCCGCACCAGCTCGGACCCCGCCCGGGCCAGGTCGGCCACCTGGATGGCCGTTCGCACCTCATCGACGGTGTCGGTGTTGGTCATCGACTGCACCACCACCGGCGCGTCGCCGCCGACCGTGACGTGGCCTATCCGAACGGGCACACTGTAGCGCCGCTGATAACCGGGAATATCTTCCATACCCCCAATCATAAAGGATGGAGGCAGCATGATCGATCTCTACACCTGGCCCACCCCCAACGGACATAAGGTGCATATCGCACTCGAAGAGCTCGGCCTCGACTATCGGGTCCAGCCCATTAACATCGGCCAGGGCGATCAGTTTGGCGAAGCATTCCTTAAGATCAGCCCCAACAACAAGATCCCGGCGATCATCGACCACGACGGCCCGGGTGGCGAACCGGTGTCGCTTTTCGAATCCGGTGCCATTCTCCTGTATCTCGCCGAGAAGACCGGCGAGCTGATGCCGGCCGACCCCCGCGCACGCCTCGAGACCCTGGAGTGGTTGATGTTTCAGATGGGCGGGCTCGGGCCAATGCTCGGCCAGGCGCATCACTTCCGTCAGTACGCGCCCGAGTCGATTGACTATGCCATCGACCGCTACACCAACGAGGCCTCGCGTTTGTACGGCGTACTGGACCGTCGCCTGGCGGCTCGCGAGTGGCTGGCCGGTGAGATGTACACCATCGCCGATATCGCCTGCTTCCCCTGGATCCGCCCCTACGAAAACCAGGGCCAGTCCCTGGGTGACTACCCGCACCTCAAACGCTGGTTCGATGCCATTGCCGAGCGGCCGGCGGTCGAGCGCGGGGTGGCGGTGCTCGCCGATGCCCGGCCGCCGAAGCTCGATGACAAGGCCAAAGAGCAGCTCTTCGGTGCCAGTCAGTACCAGAAACGATGACGGCGCTGGATGAGCTGCTTGGCGTCATGGCCCGGCTGCGGGACCCCGAGCGGGGCTGTCCCTGGGACGGTCAGCAGGATTTTCGCAGTATCGTGCCGCACACCCTTGAGGAAGCCTATGAGGTCGCGGATGCCATCGAGCGTGGGGATCGCGCCGCGATGCGCGATGAACTCGGCGATCTGCTCTTTCAGGTGGTGTTCTACGCCCAGTTGGGCCGCGAGGAGGGCGCCTTTGATTTCGAGTCCATCGCCCGAGGCGTCACCGACAAACTGATCCGTCGTCATCCCCACGTCTTCGGTGCCCATCAAGAGACCACCGCGGCGGGACAGCGTGCCACCTGGGAGGCCATCAAGGCCGAAGAGCGACGTAATGCCCGGAGCGGCGATCAACCTGACAGCGCGCTCGATGACATCCCCCTGGCACTCCCGGCGCTGACCCGCTCGCGAAAGCTCCAGTCCCGGGCGGCGCGAGTGGGGTTCGACTGGCCGGATGACGCGCCGGTGGTCGAGAAAATCCGCGAGGAGTTGGCCGAGGTCGAAGCGGCCATGGCGATGACCCCGGCGGACGACGCGGCGGTTGCCGAAGAGATCGGGGATCTGCTGCTTGCCTGTGTCAATCTGGCTCGTCGTCGCGGCGTCGACCCGGAGCAGGCCCTTCGTGCCGGCAACGCCAAGTTCGAGCGCCGGTTTCGCGGCCTCGAGGCGATTCTGCGGGAGACCGGCCTACGGCCGGAGGATGTGGACTTCGACACGCTGGAGGCCGCCTATCAGCGTGCCAAAGCCGCCGAGGCCGGCGACGAGGGGGCCGAGCCGACCGACAACGGCTAGTCCTGCAAAAGCAATACGTGCAGCTGTCGTGGGCCGTGGGCGCCAAGCTGCAGGGTCTGTTCCACATCCGCCGTGCGGGATGGGCCGGTGATCACGTTAACGGTCCGCGGCAGCGGGCCGTCGGCAAGCAGCCGATCCCAGACCGATTCCATGTAATCGACGATGTCGCCGATTGAAAGCACCACGATATGCCGGTCGGGCAGAAAGTTGGGGGTGGTCGGCCGACTCGGCCCCGAGGGCAGGACAATCGAGCCCGTCTCGGCGATCCCCGCGTAGCCCACGGTGATGGCGGTATGCCAGTGGCGGGCGTTGTCCAGATCGGTCTGTGGCGTGGTCAGCGGCGACCAGTCCAGCCCGGTGAGCAATGGGTGGGGGGCCATGCCAAGCGGCTGCTCACCGGCTTCGCCCAGCCACGCGGCGATCATCGATGGGACCGCCTCACGGTCGGCGACACCGGCCCAGCTGCCGGCGGCGGCCTCCAGCCGCTCGGTAAAGCGCTCAACCCGGGTGGCCTCCCACTGCGGCCGAGGGGGGGTATCGTCGATCCGTGCCGACAGGTCGGCCCGGGCGGCTTCTCGGCTGGGTGCCTCGGTCCGGCCCAAGGACCCACGGATCCGCGTCAATACCCGATCGCGATCATCCATCCTGGCCGCTCCTCTGCCGCGCCTGCCATTGCTGCTGAAAGGTGCCGCCCCGGCCGGGCAATGGCAGGTCACGGCCGGCGGTCCAGGCACCGGCCAGCGGCGCGCGCCGGACCGAGCCACGTCCCAGCCGGCTCATGAGCCGTTGTGCCAGTCCGGTTACCGCGGTGTAGAGGCGCGGGCGTCGAGCCAACCAGGCCCAGCCACGGATCCCCCAGCGGGTGGTCGCCGGGGTGATCTGCTGTTCAAAGGCATCATCACGGAGCTGGCGGATCAGGTGGGGCAGGCGGATCTTGACCGGGCAGACGGTCTGGCAGCGGCCATTGAGCGTGCAGGCCTGGGGCAGGTCGCTGGATTTGTCCAGGCCCCGGAACATTGGCGTGAGCACCGCCCCCATTGGCCCCGGGTAGACCCAGCCGTAGGCATGCCCGCCGATGGCGCTGTAGACCGGGCAGTGGTTCATGCAGGCCCCACAGCGAATGCAGCGCAGCATCTCGCGGTAGTCATTGCCGAGCATGCGGCTGCGGCCGTTGTCGATGAGAACGACATGAAGCTCCTCGGGGCCGTCGAGCTCATCCTCGCGGCGCGCGCCGGTGATGAACGTGGTATACGCGGTGATCTGCTGGCCCGTGGCGCTGCGAGCGAGCAGCCGCAGCATGGACGAGGCCTCCTGCATTGACGGGACAAGCTTCTCGACCCCGGCGATGGCAATGTGCACCCGGGGCAGACTGGTCGAGAGATCGGCATTGCCCTCGTTGGTCACCAGGGTGATGGTCCCGGTGTCGGCCACCAGAAAGTTGGCGCCGCTGATGCCGATATCGGCGCCAAGGAACTTCTCCCGCAGCACGCCCCGGGCCTCGTTGACCAGATCGGGGGTTTCGCGAAGCGGCCCGCCGCTTCGGCCGTGGTGATGGGTATCAAAAAGCTCGGTGATCTCGCCGCGGGTTTTATGGACCGCCGGGGCGATGATGTGACTGGGGGGTTCTTTGGCCAGCTGGATGATGTACTCGCCAAGGTCACTTTCGACCGTTTCGAATTCGGCCTCGAGGGCTTCGTTGAGGCCCACTTCCTCGCCGGCCATGGTTTTGGCCTTGATGATCTGCCGGGCGTGGGCCTCGCGACAGATTCGAAGCACCGCCTCGCGGGCCGATTCGGCATCGGCGGCGTAGTGGAGCTGGCCGCCGGCGCTATTGAGGTTTTGCTCGAACTCATCCAGGTAAGTATCGAGATATTCGAGGGTATGATCCTTGATCTGACGGCCGCGCTCACGGAGCTGTTCGAAGGCGGGCAGATCAAGAATGGCATCGGCGCGTTTGTCGACAAACCCGCCCTTGGCCTGCGCGAGCGCCGCCTGGAGGTTGTCGTCATCGAGGGCTTTCCGGGCCCTTGCCCGAAAGTCAGCTTCGCTTACCGCCATTACTGTTCCTCCTCGCCGATGGCCGGCTCGTCGGCCATGCCGGCAAGCACTTCAACGGCATGGCGTACCTTGACAGGTTGTCCGCGCCGGTGCATCCGCCCGGCGATATTCATGAGGCACCCCAGATCGCCGCCCAGCAGCGTCTCCGCGCCGGTGCGCTCAATGCTCTCGGCCTTTTGATCAACCATGCGGGTCGAGATATCCGGGTATTTGACGCAGAACGTGCCGCCAAACCCGCAGCAGGTATCCCGTTCGTCCATCTCGACCATCTCCAGCCCGGCATTGCCGCCAAGCAGCCGCCGGGGCTGTTCGCGAATGCCCAGTTGCCGGAGCCCGGAACAGCTGTCGTGGTAGGTCACCCGCCCGGTAAAGCCCTGCTCGGGTGGTGTGATGCCGAGTACATCGTTGATGAACGCCATGATCTCGTAACTCCGTCCGGCCAGCTCGTCGGCGCGGCGCCGCCATTCGCTGCCCTCATCGAAAAGCGTCGGGTACTGCCGGATCTGACCCACGCACGAGCCCGACGGCGCGACCAGATAGTCATAGCCGGCAAAGGCCTCGATGACGCGGCGGGCGATATCGCGGGTGTCACTCAGATCGCCGGTGTTGTAGGCGGGTTGGCCGCAACAGGTCTGTCCGGCCGGCACCTCGACATCACAGCCCGCCGACTCGAGCAGTCGGACGCTGGCAAAGCCAACGCGAGGCCGGAAGAAATCAACCAGGCAGGTGACAAAAAGCCCCACCCGAGGCGTTGGACTGGCCGCGTCGGTCATTGCAGCACCCCTTTGTTAGATGATTAGCTGCCCGTATTGGTCTGACCGCACTTTAACCCCGGCGCCATTGCCGGGACAACGAAAGGGAGAATGCGATGAGCCTGACCGACAAGCGCTGCACGCCATGCCAGGGGGGCATCCCGCCGCTCAGCCGCGAGGATGCCGAAGCCAGGATGTCCGAGATTCCCGGTTGGTCGTTAAGCGACGATGCCCGGGTGCTGACCCGGCGGTTCAAGACGCCCAACTTCGCCGAGGCCCAGGCCATTGCCAATCAAGCCGGGGATGTGGCCGAAGATCAGGACCACCACCCCGAGATTCGGTTCGGGTATGGGTACTGCGAGGTCGAAATCTACACCCATGCCATCAACGGGCTGCATGAAAATGACTTCATCTATGCCGCCCACGTCAACGCCGCGGTGGACGGCTAACGGTTCCACTCGCCGGATCGGCCACCGGATTTATGCAAAAGCTGCACGCCCTCGATCCGCATCCCGCGGTCGAGGGCCTTGCACATGTCATAGACCGTCAACAAGGCCGCCTGCACGCCATTGAGCGCCTCCATCTCGACCCCGGTGGCCCCCCGGGTCTCTGCCCGGACCTGACAGTGCATGGCCATCGGTTCGTCGAGCGCCGTCAATTCGACATCCAGGTGACTCAGTGGCAGGGGATGGCAGAGGGGAATTACCTCGGCGGTGCGCTTTGCCGCCATGATGCCGGCGATCCGGGCGGTGGCAAGCGCATCCCCTTTGGCCAGGTTGCCGGCCAGCAAGGCCTCGCGGGTGGAGGCTTCCATGACGATCCGGCCCTCGGCGATGGCCACGCGGTGGGTGGCCTTTTTCTCGCCAATATCCACCATGTGGGCCTCGCCGCGGGTGTTCAGATGGGTGAGGTCACTCATGAGCGCTCCCGCAGCGAATACTTGCGCTCCACCGACAGCCCGTCGTCGAGCTCGTAGACCAGCGGATCGCCGGTGGCGATCTCCACGCCGGTGATGGCCTCATCGGACAGCCCTTCAAGGTGTTTGACCAGCGCCCGCAGGCTGTTGCCATGGGCGGCGATCAGCATGGTGCTGCAGCCGGTGAGCGCCGGGGCAAGCTGGCTCTGCCAGTAGGGCAGCACGCGATCGAGTGTGTCTTCGAGCGACTCCGTGGCCGGGAGGCTGGCCGGGTCGAGTCCCGCGTAGCGCGGGTCATTGCAGGGGTGGCGGGCGTCATCGCGGTCAAGCGGGGGCGGTGGCGTCGCGAAGCTCCGCCGCCAGATGTGCACCTGCTCGTCACCATACTGCTCGGCCGTCTCGGCCTTGTTGAGTCCGGTGAGCGCGCCGTAGTGACGCTCATTGAGTCGCCAGTCCTTGATCAGCGGAATCCAGAGCCGACCAAGGCCATCCAGAGCCATGAACGCGGTGCGAATGGCGCGGGTCAACACCGATGTGTAGGCGATATCGGGCTTTAATCCGGCATCGGCCATCAGTTGCCCGGCGGCCACGGCCTCGGTCCGGCCCTGATCGCTGAGATCGACGTCATGCCAGCCTGTGAAACGGTTTTCCAGATTCCAGATGCTCTGGCCATGGCGCAGCAGGATGAGTTTTTTCATCGAAACCGGTGCCCCCTGATAAGCTTTGGTTGATTGGCCGGTAGGATACCATCGGCGCTCACCGCCGCGGAGGCAGCAACGCAGTGCAAAACGGAATCCGGGTGTCCCTGTCGATGCAGCGGGTTACGCTGGCAATCGATGGCTGGGTGGTCGGGCAGTGGGCCTGTTCCACCGCCGCCGCGGGCCCGGGCGAGCAAAACGGCCAGGGCGGCACCCCCCGCGGCGCCCATCGGATTCGCATGGTCATCGGCCGTAACGCGCCGGCCGGCGCCGTCTTTGTCGGCCGGCGCCCCACCGGCGAGATCTACACCCCAGGCCTCGGCGCTCAGGCCCCGGCGCGGGACTGGATCCTCTCGCGCATCCTCTGGCTGACCGGAATGGAGCCCGGGTTCAACCGGGGGGGTGCGGTGGACACGCTCCGGCGGTTGATTTACATCCATGGCACGCCGGATACCGAGCCCATGGGCGTGCCCCGGTCGCATGGCTGTATCCGGATGCGCAACGAGGCCGTTATCGAGCTGGCCGATCAGTGCTGGCCGGGCATGGCGGTTGTCATCGACGATGACACCGACAAGGAGAGGTTCCCTTGCTCGGGCCATTGATGATCGGTATCGAAGGCATCGAGCTGCTTGGCGAAGAAAAAGAGCGGCTTTGTCATCCTTCGGTGGGCGGGGTGATCCTTTTTGCCCGTAACTATCAGGACCCCGAGCAATTACTGGCGCTGACCCGATCGATTCGCGGGCTGCGATCGCCGCCGTTGCTGATCGCCACAGATCAGGAGGGCGGCCGCGTCCAGCGCATCCGTGACGGCGTGGCGACCCTGCCGCCTGCCGGGCGGCTGGGACAGGCAGCGCGCCTGACCCCGGCACTTGCCCGCGAAACCGCGCGTCAGGCGGGCTGGCTGATGGCCAGCGAACTCCGCAGCCTCGGTGTCGACTTCAGCTTTGCGCCGGTCCTGGATATCGACTACGGGGTCAGCCAGGTGATCGGCGATCGGGCCTTCTCGGAGCGGCCCGATGATGTGGCGGCACTGGCGCTTGAGTGGCAGCGCGGCTGCGCCACCGCCGGGATGGCCTGTGTGGGCAAGCACTTCCCGGGCCACGGCGGGGTCGCTCCCGACTCGCACCTGAGCGCCGCCGAAGACCCCCGGGCCATTGCCGATCTCGAGCATGCCGATCTGCTGCCCTTTCGACGGCTGATCAACAATGGTCTTGCAGCGGTCATGCTGGCACATCTGGTTTTTCCGGCGGTGGATTCGCAACCGGTTGGGTTCTCGGCGCCATGGGTGAGGTATCTGCGCGGCGCAGTCGGCTTTGGCGGGGCGATTTTCAGTGACGACCTCGAGATGGCAGCGGCTGCCGTGGCGGGTGATCTGCAAGCGCGCATCCTGGCCGCCCTCCGGGCAGGCTGTGACATGGCCATCGTCGGCAACGCCGGCCGGGCGATCGACCCGGTGCTCGAGCATCTGCCCGCGCCGGATCCGCGGGCAGCACTGCGCCTGGCGCGCATGCACGGACGGGGCGGCGAGACACTGTCAGCGCTGCACGCCCGGCCCGAGTATCAGACCGCCCGGGCGATGCTGGGAGAAATCTAGCGCCGCCGCTATACTGCGCCGGTCAATCGATGAATGGGCAAGGGGGCAGAATGACCCAGGGCGTGGAGTTGACCGCCGATGAGCTGGCGGGGGTGATGGATCGGGCGGTGTGTCTGCATGACGCGGCCGCAGTCAACGACGCGCTCGATCGTCTGGCGCGCGATATCACCGGGCAGATGGCAGACCTGCGGCCGTTGATCCTGGGGGTCATGACCGGCGCCATCGTCCCGTTGGGGCGTTTGCTACCGCGCCTCGACTTCCCGCTTGAGGTCGACTACATCCACGCGACCCGCTATCACAAGACCACCACCGGTCGTGATCTGGTCTGGCTGGCCAGGCCGCAGACCCCGCTTCGTGGCCGCCATGTCCTTTTGGTGGACGATATCCTCGATGAAGGGCATACCTTCCGGGGGTTGCTCGAGCACTGTCGCGAGGAGGGGGCGATGTCGGTGCGCACCGCGGTGCTCGCGGACAAACCCAATGCCGGCCGGGTACCGGGCCTGGCAGCGGACTTTGTCGGACTGACAGTACCCGAGCGTTACGTCTTCGGAGTTGGCATGGATTACAAGGGGTATCTGCGCAACGCCGATGCCATCTATGCCGCCGATCCGCTCGACGAGGACTAATCCGCAGGGGCGTCGCCCGGATCGGCTGATTGAGGGCGCTCGTCGACCCGGACGATAACGCCAAGGGCCGGGTGGTCGAGGTAGTGCGACTCGCCGCTTCGCATGCGACGGCTCTGATCCATGATCCAGTAGGCAGATGGCGCCTGCTGCCATTGCAGCCGGGTTTCGGCATGGAGAAAGCGCTCGCGGTAGACCCGCAGATCGCCGCGGAGCCCCACGGCGGTCAAGGCCGGGGGCAGGGCGACCGCCTGGGCACGGTCCGCGTCGAGCCCCGGCTGAATCCAGGCGACATGCCAGAGCACCTCGAAATCCGGCCGGGCATCGATGCGCGCTGCGGTTCGGTTCAACCGCCGCTCGGCGGCCGGTAGGCGCTCATAACCCAGCCCGTCGGTGCCGGCCGGCCGCAGCGGCCAGGCCATGCGCGGGCGAAAATCGGCGGGCCGATCGCTGGGTGACTCCTCGACCGTGGTGCCCAGGGGCGGTTGCCGAAACACCACCACTTCCACCGAATACCGGGGTGTGGCACCGGGTTGCCCGTCCGGCTGGGCGTGAGCGACCCCAAGGCCTGCCCAGACGGCGAGCATCCAGGGGATGATAAGGCGCCGGCATATGGTCACGGGTAATGTCTCAAGCCGCTTCTCGCATCCGCATGGCATCCAGCAGTTGATCGATTAATGCCAACCGCGCCTCGGCGGTCTCGGTCTCGTAACGAAAGCGCAACCGCTCCTGACCTTCCAGACGATACACCGCCGGCTGCTCCTGGACCATGCGCACCAGCGCGGCCGGGTCGACTCGTGGCGTCTCCGAGAATTGCACCACCCCTCCGCCGGGGCCGATATCGATGCGCTCGATGCCCATTGCCTCGGCCCGCTGGCGCAGCCGTGCCACGGCAAAGAGGTTCTGTGCCGGGGTGGGCAGCAGACCGAACCGGTCGACCATCTCCACTTGCAGTTCACGCAGTGCCTCATCGCCCCGGGCGCCGGCGATGCGCTTGTACATCACAAGGCGGGTATGGACATCCGGCAGGTAGTCCTCGGGCAAAAGCGCCGGGATGTGCAGGTCGATATCCGTGCTCTGCTCGAGTGGTTGATCAAGGGCCGGCTCTCGCCCCGATTTGAGGGCCTGGACAGCGCGGTCGAGCAACTCGTTGTAGAGGCTGAACCCGACCTCGTGGATCTGCCCGCTTTGCCCCTCACCCAGCAGCTCACCGGCGCCGCGAATCTCCAGATCGTGGCTTGCCAGGGCAAAGCCAATGCCAAGGTCCTCGAGTGAAGCGATGGCATCGAGCCGCTTGGCCGCGTCAGCCGTTCGGCTGCGGGGCGGCGGCGCGAGCAGATAGGCGTAGGCGCGGTGGTGCGAGCGACCCACGCGACCGCGGAGCTGGTGCAGCTGCGCGAGGCCCAGCCGATCGGCGCGATTGATCACGATGGTGTTCGCCGTGGGCACGTCGATGCCGCTTTCGATGATCGTGGTACACACCAGGATGTTGAAGCGCTGGTGATAGAAATCCAGCATCACCCGCTCGAGTTCACGCTCGGGCATCTGGCCGTGGGCGGTGCGGATCCGTGCCTCGGGGATGAGCTCGGCCAATGCCTCGGCGGTGCGATCGATGGTCTCGACGTCGTTGTGCAGAAAATAGACCTGACCGCCGCGGTGCAGCTCGCGCAGGCAGGCCTCACGGATCATGGGATCGTCCCATTCGCTGACAAAGGTCTTGACCGCCAGCCGGCGAGCGGGCGGTGTCGCGATGATGGACAGATCGCGCATGCCCGCCAGTGACATGTTGAGGGTCCGCGGAATCGGCGTGGCGGTCAGCGTGAGCACATCGACATTGGCGCGCATCTTCTTGAGCGCTTCCTTTTGCCGCACCCCGAACCGATGCTCCTCGTCGATGATCATCAGCCCCAGATTGCGAAACTTCACCGAGCGCTGCAGCAGCTTGTGGGTGCCGATGACGATATCCACCTTGCCGGCTTCAAGATCGGCAATGGTTCTGGCCTGCTCGCTGGCGCTTTCGAAACGCGACAGCTGTTCGATGCGGACCGGCCAATCGGCAAACCGATCCTTGAAGTTCTGGTAGTGCTGCTGGCAGAGCAACGTGGTGGGCACCAGGACCGCCACCTGGCGGCCGGACTGGATCCCGGCAAAGGCCGCTCGCATGGCGACCTCGGTTTTGCCGAATCCGACATCGCCACAGACCACCCGGTCCATGGGGCGGGTCTGTTTGAGATCCTGGATGACCGCGTGGATCGCCGCTTCCTGATCGGGGGTTTCTTCGAACGGAAACTGGCTGGCGAACCGGGCATAGTCGGCCGCCTCGACCTCATGGGGCTGGCCCTGCTGGGCCTCGCGGCGGGCGTAGATGTCGAGCAGTTCGGCGGCGACATCCCGGGCCTTTTCGGCCGCCCGGCGCCGGGCTTTTTCCCACTGACCGCTGCCGAGCCGGTGCAATGGCGCGGTGTCCTCTTCGGCGCCGGTGTAGCGGCTGATCAAATGCAGGGATGACACCGGGACGTAGAGCTTGTCGCCGCCGGCGTACTCCAGGGTGAGAAACTCTGTGGCGACCCCATCCACATGCAGTGTCTGCAGCCCGCAGTAGCGGCCAATGCCATGGTGTTCGTGGACCACGGGCGCGCCCTCGCGCAGATCGGTGAGGTCGCGGATGATCGCCTCGGGATCGCGCTCGGCCGATGACTGCCGGCGCCGACGCTGCTCGACACGCTCGACAAAAAGGGCATTCTCCGGGACCAGGGCGAGTGTGTCGTCACCGAGTCGGAACCCCGTCTCCACCGGGGCGGCGGTGATGGCAAGCGGTGTATCGCCATCGACAAACGCCGCCCAGCCCGAGACTTCCACCGGACGGATACCCGCGGCCTGCAGGCGCTCGCGAAGGGCCTCGCGGCGGCCGGCGGTCTCGGCGGTGATCAACACCCGGCCGGTAAATCCATCGAGCATGGCCGCCAACGGGGCGAGTCCCTCGCTGCCGGGATCGTCAACCGCCAGCGGTGGTAGCGGTTTGACCGGGAATTCGCGGTCGCGGTTGCGCGCCGCCAGCTGACGCGGATCGGCGGCAATGGTGACAGCCGGCAGCGTGTTCAGGTGCTGGCGTAGTCCATCCGGGTCGAGATAAAGCTCATCGGGCCGGAGGATCGGGCGCTCCCGGTCGTGCCGGCGTTGCTCGTAGCGGCTCTGGATCTGCTCCCACTCCCGCTCGAGGGCCGGGTCGCTCTGCTCTAGCCGCACGACCAGACAATCCGGTGCCAGGTAGTCGAACAGCGTGGCCGTGTGCTCGAAGAACAATGGCAAGTAGGCCTCGATGCCATTGGGGATCTGGCCGTCGCTGATGCCGCGGTATATGGCGCTGGCGGTCGGATCCCCCTCGAAGCGGGCGCGGTACTGCTGCCGAAAACGGGCAATCCCGGTCTCATCAGTGGGAAATTCATGGGCGGGTAGCAATTCCACTGCTTCGAGTCGGTCGATGCCTCGCTGCGTCTCCGGATCGAAGGTACGGATGCTGTCGATTTCCTCATCAAACAGATCGAGCCGGTAAGGCACGGCCGAGCCCATCGGGAAAAGATCCAGAATGCCGCCTCGCACGGCGAATTCGCCATGCTCCAGGACCTGAGAGACACAGCGGTAGCCGGCCGATTCGAGTTGTCGCTGCATCGCCTGGCGGTCCAGTGCTTCGCCCTGGGCGAGGCGGATCACCGAGCCGGCCAGAAACGATGGCGGGGCGATGCGTTGCATGAGTGTCGCCACCGGCACAATGAGCACGCCGGTCGGCTGCTCACGGAGCCGGTGGAGGGCACGCAGACGCTCCGAGATGATCGTCTGGTGCGGCGAGAAGACGTCGTAGGGCAGGACTTCCCAGTCGGGCAACACATCCACCGGCGATGCACCAAAAAACTGCAACGAGCGGCGGAGCTGCTCGGCCTCGACGGTGCCGGGGGTGACGATCAGCATCGGGCCGTCATGCTGCTGGCTGGCCTGGCTGATCATCAGCGCGGCGCTGTCGCCATGCAGCCCAAGCCAGTCCTGTCGTTCACCGGGTCGTTGCGGCAGTTCGGGGCGTGGAAAACTCATCTTCGGGCAGTGCCTGCGTATCGCGTTGGTCGAAGGGGCAGGAGAGTCTACCCAATGCACCACCCCGGGGAAACGGGATGAAGGCCCGCCGCCGCCGGGGTAGACTGCGCGCATGCACTACGACGTCGCGCTCCAGCCGGGTGTTCTCGAGCGCCGCTACAAGCGGTTTCTCGCCGATGTGGCCCTCGATGATGGCCAACGCATCACCGCCCACTGTCCCAACACCGGCTCGATGCTCGGCTGTGCCGAGCCGGGGCAACGGGTGTGGTTGTCGCGCAGCGACAACCCGCGTCGTAAATACGCCCATACCTGGGAGCAGGTCGCGATGGCTTCGGGCGTGCGGGTGGGCATCCATACCGGCCGGACCAATGCCCTGGTCTTTGAGGCGATCGCCGCCGGCGAGCTGATCCCCGAGGCCGATGGCAGTGACGGCATCCAGGCCGAGGTCAATGTCCCGAATGCCCCGATGCGGGCGGATTTCTGGCTGCCTGCCAGTGGGGCTTATGTCGAGGTCAAAAACGTCACCGCGGCGGTCAGCGATGGCGTCGCGGTGTTCCCGGATGCGCCCAGCGAACGAGGTGTGAGGCATCTCGATGTCCTCGAGCAGCTGGTGCGATCGGGGACGCCGGGGGTGCTGGTGTTCTGCGCCCAGCGCGCGGATGTCGAAGCCATCCGCCCCGCGGATGATATCGACCCGACTTATGGGCGCACCCTGCGCCGGGTCATGGACGCTGGCGTCGAGGTCATCGGCCTGGGCGCCCGGGTCCACGAACGCGGCATCGAAGTGGACCGCCGTGTGCCGGTGGTGACGTGATCCGGCCGCTGCCGCTTTTCATCGGCCTGCGCTATACCCGCGCCCGGCGGCGCAACGGGTTTGTATCGTTCATCTCGGCGAGTTCCATGCTCGGCATCGCCATTGGCGTGATGGCGTTGATTACCGTGTTGTCGGTCATGAATGGTTTCGAAAAGGAGCTGCGCGAGCGCATCCTTGGGATGGTCGCGCATGGCACGGTGCAGGGGGCCGAGGCGGGGCTCGAGGACTGGCAGGCGTTGCTGCCCGCCCTCGATGACCGGGATGACGTCGCCGCAGCGGCGCCTTTTATCAACGGCGAGGTCATGCTCACCCGCGGTGGTGCGGTCACCGGTGCACTGGTGCGGGGCGTCGACCCGCAGCGCGAGGCGCGGGTCTCGCGCGTTGCCGCCAACCTGATCAGCGGCGCCATGGACAACCTTGCCGATGGCGGATATGGCGTTGTGCTTGGCAGCCGACTGGCCGCCGAACTGGGCGTCGCCACCGGGGATACGGTCAATCTGATCACCCCGCAGGTGCGCGCCTCGGCGGTGGGCATACTGCCGCGGCTGCGGCGCTTTGAGGTGGTCGGGGTTTTCGACGTCGATATGGCGCAGTACGACGGATCGCTTGCCTTGATCCATCTGGCCGACGCGCAGCGCTTGTTCCGTATGGATGAGGCGGTCACCGGTATTCGGCTGGCCTTTGACGATCTGATGCAGGCACCCGGGCGGGTGCGTGAAATCGCTCGTGCACTGCCAGGCCGCTACCGGGTGAGCGACTGGACCATGCAGCATCAGAACTTCTTTCGGGCGGTGGCCATGGAGAAAACGGTGATGTTCATCATCCTGATGCTCATCGTGGGTGTGGCGGCCTTTAACATTGTCTCCACGCTGGTCATGGCGGTGCAGGACAAGCAATCGGATATCGCCATTCTGCGGACCCTGGGCGCGCGGCCGGCCACCGTCATGGCAGTGTTCATCATCCAGGGCAGCCTCCTGGGGGTTGTGGGGACATTGCTCGGCACCGGTGCGGGGGTTGCGCTCTCGCTCAATGTCGAGAGCATCGTCCCGGCCATCGAGCGGTTGTTCGACACCCAGTTCATCTCGGGCGAGGTCTATTTCATCAGCCAGCTCCCGTCGGATCTGCGCGGCAGCGATGTGATCCGCATCGTGGTGGCGGCCATTGCCTTGAGTCTGTTGGCCACGATCTATCCGGCCTGGAAAGCAGCGCGGGTCGCACCGGCGGAGGCCCTGCGTCATGAATGAGCGCCCGGCAGTGCTGCAGTGTGAGTCGGTGAGCAAGGCCTTCCACGAGGGAGGGCTGGCGGTGGATGTGCTCCAGGGCGTTGACCTGCAGGTGCGCGCCGGCGAGCAGATCGCCATCCTGGGGCGCTCGGGCAGCGGCAAAAGCACATTGATGCATCTGCTCGGTGGGCTCGAGGATCCCGACACGGGCGACGTCCGGGTGGACGGCCAGTCGCTTGCCGGGCTGGGGCCGGCCGCGCGTGGGCGATTGCGCAATCGATCGCTGGGGTTTGTCTATCAATTCCATCACCTGCTCGGCGAGTTCACCGCGCTCGAGAACATCGCCATGCCATTGCTCATTGCCGGGACGGCGCCGGCGGCGGCACGCCAGCAGGCCATGGCCATGCTCGAGGCGGTTGGTCTGCAACGCCGGGCTGCGCACAAACCCGGCGAGCTCTCGGGTGGTGAGCGCCAACGGGTCGCGATCGCCCGGGCGCTGGTCACCCGACCGGCTTGTCTTTTGGCCGACGAGCCGACCGGCAACCTCGACAATCAGACCGCCGAGTCGGTGATGGCGCTTTTCCAGTCATTGAATCGCGACAACGGCACCAGCGTGGTGCTTGTCACCCACGATCTGGATATCGCCGGACGGATGGACCGTCGTTACAACCTCGCCGACGGAAGGCTCCAGCCGCTCTAGCGGGTGCTGCTAGGTTGCCGCCATGGCGGCGATGACAACCCGTTGGTGGGTAGCGACCAATTCGACGCAACCGCTCGGGCCGGCCCTCGCCGGGATGGCGACTGCCGTGCTGATCCCGGTGGTCCATGCGGGCTGGTTGCTGCCGACCATTGCCGGGTTGCCGCTGCTGGCAACCTCGGCGCGCAGGCTCGGGGCCTTCGCCCTCGGGGTTTGGGTGGCGCTGGTGCTGCAGGGTCAGGCCATCGATCATCGCCCCGAGGTTTCACCCCGAGCGGTCTGGACGGTCACCGCCCGGGTGGTCTCACTGCCCGAGACCGGCGATGGGATGCAGCGGGTGATCGTCGCGCCCGTCGCCATTGATGGCTGGCAGCAACGCCTGCCGCGCCGGATACGCGTCTCCCACTACGATGAACAGCCTCAGCTTGCCGCCGGCGAGGTCTGGCGGCTGCCGCTGCGGCTGCGTCGGCCTCGGGGCTTTTCCAACCCGACCGGCTTTGACTATGAGCACTGGTTGGCCGGCCAGCGGGTCGATGCCCTGGGGGTGGTCGCGGATGGCCGCCGGTGTCAGCGTTTGCGCGCCGCCGGCGGTTTGCCGGCCTGGCGCGCAGCGCTTGTCGCACGGCTCGATGCGGTGCTTGATGGCGCCGGCCAGGGCGGGGCATTGATCAAGGGGCTTGTGGCCGGCGACCGGCGAGATTTCAGTGACCGGACCTGGGCGGTGTTACGTGCCTCGGGGACCAGCCATCTGGTCGCCATATCGGGGCTGCACATCGGCCTGCTTGCCACCCTGGGATATGCCCTTGGCCGGGGCATTGCAGGCCTTGCCCCCACGCGGGTCGACCGACGGGCAGCCGCACTGGTCATGGCCATGGCCGCGGCGGCCGGCTATGCCGCATTATCGGGTTTTGCGCTTCCCACCCAGCGGGCGCTGATGATGGTTGTGCTGGCCGGCGGGGTGGCGCTACTCGGCATTCGACTGCGTGCCGCAAGCCTTCTGGCACTGGTGGCCGCCGTGGTGGTGGCACTCGACCCGGCGGTGCTGCTCGGCGCCGGCTTCTGGCTGTCGTTTGGTGCCGTTGTGCTGATCAGCGCCGCAGTCAGGGGATACCAGCGCGGGGTGGTCGCGGCGGTACGCCTGCAGTGGGTCCTGACCCTGGGGTTGATGCCGTTGACCGGGGTCTTTTTCGGGCACTGGTCGCCGGCGGGGTGGGTGGTCAACCTACTGGTCCTGCCGGTGTTTACACTGGTGCTGGTGCCGCTGATCCTCGCGGCAACCGCGCTGTTGCCCGTCATGCCATCGCTATCGACGCCGGTGTTGCAACAACTCGCCGGGATACTCGGGGCCACGATCGAGGGCGGTGCCTGGCTGCAGGCCCATGGCATGAATGTATTGCCGCTTGCATCCCCCGGTTTGATCGGTGGTGTCGCGGCGATCGTTGCCATCCTTCTGCTCGTCGCGCCGGCCGGGACCCCTGGGCGCGGCCTGGCCTTTGCGCTTTTGGCGATGCTTGTCATCGCACAGCCCGAGCCACCATCGCGCGGGGCGCTGCGGGTGACCTGGCTTGAAGTGGGGCAGGGCAATGCGGCGGTGATCGAGACGCGCAGTCGCGTCACGGTGGTGGATACCGGGCCGGCGTGGGGGCCGGGCGCTGCGGCGGCCGACTTCACCCTGGTGCCTTTTCTCGAATCGAAGGGCATCGAGCGGATCGATCATCTGATCGTCACCCATGGCGATCGGGACCACCGCGGGGGCGTGAGGGCCCTGCAGGGGCGTTTTGACATCGATCGGGTCGAGGCGGGTGATCCGCTTGGCGATCTGCCCGGCGCGCGGCGCTGTCGGGCCGGCCGCCAATGGCGGCAGGATGGCGTGTCGTATCGCTATCTCTGGCCGCCGGCCGGGTTCTCTTTGTCGGGTAACAAAGCCTCCTGTGTGCTGCTGGTCGAGGCGGCGGGGCGACGACTGCTCTTTGTCGGCGATATTGATCGCACCATCGAACTGGAGTTGCTCGATGAAGGGATTGGCCCGGTTGATGTGATCGAAGCGGCCCACCACGGCAGTCGCACCAGCACATCCGCCGCCTGGATCGATGCCCTGCAGCCGGATCATGCGATCATCTCGGCGGGTTTTCGCAACAGCCACGGCATGCCTCACCCGGCTGTGCTCAAGCGGCTTGGGTGCGAGAACGTGCAATGGCATGACATCGGTCGGGTGGGTGCGGTCACGGTGGGCGTTGACCCATCGGGTCAGTTGCAGCTCTCGCGGCATCGGGTCGCCGAACGGCGTATCCTCAACGCCCGCCCCGGACGGCCTCGGTTTCGGGAGAACACGCCGATCCCGTATTATCGCGGCATCGCAGAGATTTCGCCCACGGAGGCATATCAGGCGCTGTGCAGCAACTAACCCATCAAGGGGCCGCCCATGGCCATGGGTGGCTGATTTACCGTCGACTGCTTGGTTATGTCCTCGAGCACTGGCGAATCGCGATCGTCGCTGTGGCGGGCATGCTCGTGACCGGGGCGACCGAGGCGGGTTTCGCCTGGCTGGTCCGGCCCATGCTCGATTCCGGCTTTGTCGAGCGTGACCCCACGGTCTTGCGGCTCATCCCGCTGGGCGTGCTGGGCATTTTCATTGTCCGTGGCGTCAGCAGCTTTGCCGCGCAGTACGGGACCGCCTGGATCAGCCGACGGGTCATTGCCCGTCTGCGGGCACAGGTCTTTGACCAGCTGCTCACCCTGCCGCGGCGTTATTTTGATGATGCTTCCTCGGGCATGTTGCTCTCGCGGCTTACCTACAATGTCGAGCAGGTGGCGCAGGCCGGCACCAATGCCATGGTCATCGTCATTCGCGATACCGCCACGGTGGTCTTTCTGCTCGGTTACATGGCCTGGCTGAGCTGGCAGCTGACGCTGATCTTCGTGGTGCTCGGGCCGGTGGTGATCGGCGTGGTGTTGTATGTCAGCAAGCGCTTTCGTCGGCTCAGTCATCGCATCCAGCATTCGGTTGGCAGTATCGCCTATGTCGCAGAAGAGGCCATCGAGGGCAGCGACGAGGTCCGCATATTCGGCGCCCAGGCCCAGGAGCGTGCGCGGTTTGACGAGGCCAACCAGCGCAACACCCGGCAGTTCATGAAATTCGCCGCCACACAGGCGCTCAGCACACCCATTGTCCAGTTCTGTGCGGCGCTGGCGCTGTCGATCGTGGTCTGGCTGGCGACCCTGCAGGGGAGCATGACCACCGTCAGCGTCGGGACCTTCGTGTCGTTCATCACCGCGATGCTGTTGTTACTCCAGCCGCTCAAACGACTGACCAAGGTGCACGCCGAGATACAGCGCGGGATTGCCGCCGGCGAGAGCATCTTCGAGATCCTCGACGAGCCGGGCGAGCCCGATCGCGGTCGGTACGCGCCCGAACGGGTGGCGGGGGCGCTGAGCTTTCGTGGCGTGGGCTTTCACTACGGGGATGCCAGCGAGCGGGTGCTGGATGGCATTGACCTGGAGATTGCCGCCGGCGAGACCGTCGCCATTGTCGGGCGTTCGGGCAGCGGCAAGAGCACCCTGGTCAGTCTTCTGCCGCGCTTTTATGAGCCCGTCGCCGGCGAGGTCCGCCTCGATGACCGGCCGTTGCCCGAGTATCGACTGGATGCGCTTCGCCGGCAGCTTGCGCTGGTGGGACAGCAAGTGGTGCTTTTCAACGCCTCGGTGGCCGAGAACATCGCCTACGGCCAGGATCCCATGCCGGCGCGCGAGACCATCGAAGCCGCTGCCGAGGCGGCCAACGCAAAAGATTTCATCAACGCCCTTCCGCAGGGGTTTGACACGCCCATTGGCGAGAATGGCGTGCTGCTATCCGGCGGTCAGCGTCAACGCCTGGCGATTGCCCGGGCGATTTTAAAGGACGCACCGGTGCTCATCCTCGACGAGGCAACCTCGGCACTGGATTCGGAATCCGAACGCCACATCCAGGGCGCGTTGGAGCATCTCATGGCCGGCCGGACCACACTGGTCATCGCCCACCGGCTCTCGACCATCGAGCGGGCCGATCGCATCGTGGTCCTGGATGGCGGACGGATCATCGAAACCGGCCGGCACGCCGATCTGCTGGCCCGGGACGGGGCCTACGCCGCCTTGCACCGGCTTCAGTTCCAGGGTGATGTGGCTGGACATGGCAGCTAGGCGATACCCCCGTGTGTGGCAGGACAACCGTTTGGCCTCAAAGCTGCTCTCGCCGTTGGGTCATGGCGTGGCGATGCTGGCCCGGTGGCGTTACCAGCGGGCGATTGCGGGACGAATGCCGGTTGTCTGGCCCGCCGCCCCGGTGATTGTTGTGGGTAACATCAGTGTCGGGGGGACGGGCAAAACGCCACTCACCATCTGGCTGGTCGAGCGGGCGAGGGCGCTGGGTTATCACCCGGGGGTGGTGCTGCGTGGCTATGGCGGGCGCGACAGCGGGCCAACGGCGGTGACTGCGGACAGCCGCCCGGGGCAGGTGGGTGACGAGGCGGTGCTAATTGCCCGTCGTACCCGAGCCCCGGTATGGGTGGGCAAGGACCGGCCCGCGGCTGCGGCGGGATTGCTTGGTGATGGACGCGTCAACATGATCTTCAGCGATGATGGGCTGCAGCATTACCGCCTTGGCCGGGACGTGGAGCTGGCGGTCGTGGATGCTCGACGCGGGTATGGCAACCAACGCTGCCTGCCTGCCGGTCCATTGCGCGAGCCGGTCGAGCGGCTGGCAACGGTGGATCTGGTATTGGCCAACGGCGGTCGGTTGGATGGCGCAACGGGCGGATTTGACCTCAAGCCGGCCCGGCTTTTGCCGTTGGACGGCGATGATGACCGACCCGTGCCATGCCCCGGTCAAACGGTCGACGCACTGGCCGGCATCGGCGATCCGGCACGGTTTTTCGCCCAGCTCGAGGCCCTGGGGTTTGTCGTACGGCGTCATCCATTGCCTGACCACCATGACTTCTCGGCCGCCGATTTTCAGTCGATGGGGGGCGATCCGGTCATCATGACCGAAAAAGATGCCGTGAAATGCCAGGACCTGGCGCCGGCCAATGCGTGGTATCTGCCGGTCGCCGCCGAGCCGGATGCAGCCACCATGGCCCACTGCGATGCCCTGCTGCATGAGGCGGTCCGGCGGTTCGAACAACGATCCAGGCCAGGGAGCGCGCCATGACCGCCTTTCGTATCATCATCCCGGCCCGCTACGGGGCGAGCCGTTTGCCGGGTAAGCCCCTGTTGGCCCTTGCCGGCCGGCCGGTCATCGAGCATGTCTATGACCGCGCGGTCCTGGCCGGTGCCGAGCAGGTCATTGTGGCAACCGATGACCCGCGCATCGCGGAGGTGGCCGAAGGCTTCGGGGCGACGGTCAGCATGACCCGCAGCGACCATGCCAGCGGCACCGATCGTCTGGTCGAAGTGGTGGATGGCCTTGATCTGCCGGCCGATGCGGTCATCGTCAATCTCCAGGGCGACGAACCGCTCATGCCCCCGGCGCTGGTGGCACAGGTGGCCGGCTTGCTGGCGGCCTCACCCCGGGCGGCGATGGCCACGCTGAGCACGCCCTTGCGGGATGCGGATGAATGGCATGACCCCCATGTGGTGAAAGTCGTCACCGATCATCAGGGCCGCGCGCTTTATTTCTCGCGTGCCCCCATCCCCTGGGACCGCGCGGGCGCCGGCGGCGAGGCGGTGGCCCTGGCGCGACGCCACATCGGGCTTTACGCCTATCGCGCCGGTTTTCTGCGCGACTATCCGCAATTGCCCGTCAGCCGGCTCGAGCAACTTGAACAGCTCGAGCAGTTGCGTGCCCTTGAGGCGGGGGTGACCATCCAGGTTGCCGACGCCATCGAGGTGCCCGGGCCAGGCATTGATACCGCGGAAGACCTGCTGGCGGCAGAAGCACGACTCTCGGAGGAAGGGGCATGACGGATCAGGTGAAGGTGTTATTTGTTTGCATGGGCAACATCTGCCGCTCGCCGACGGCCGAGGGAGTGTTTCGCCACAAACTGATGCAGGCCGGGCTCGATAGGTATATCCACACCGACTCGGCCGGCACCCACGACTACCACATCGGCCGGCCGCCGGATGCCCGCTCGGTTGAAGAGGCCCGCTCGCGGGGGATCGATATCTCGGATCTCAGGGCACGGCAGGTCGATCGGTTTGATTTCGAGTTCTTCGACCACATCCTCGCCATGGATGCAGCGAACCTTGAGTACCTGACCGCCATGGCACCCGCCGCCCACCGAGAGCGCCTGGCCCCTTTTCTCGGCTATGCCCCGCAGCTCGGCACCCAATGGGTGCCGGACCCCTATTTCGGGGGCCGGCACGGGTTTCGACAGGTCTACGACCTCATCGACCCGGCCGCCGAGGGGCTGCTCGAGTCGATTCGCTCGCGCTACTCGCTACCGGTCCCGGCTTCCTGATCCAGGGCCGGGCCCTCGGCCTGTCCGTCGTCGGTGTTGGCAGCATTGGCCGGCAGGCGAGGCCGACCGGACCAACGCCGCGGGTCATCGGTTTTGGCCCTGGATCTGGCCGCCGGTTTCGGGGCTTTCTTCGCCTCGTCATCGGTATCGGCCTTTTGGGCTTTACGCCGTGCCGGCGCCGCTTTCTCGTCATCCTCGCCGCCGCTCTTGTCGCTGCGTTTGCGCGATGGACGCGAGCCACCGGACTTGGTGGCTGGCTTGGCGGCTGGCTTGGCGGCCTCGTCCGACGCGCCTTCCACCTCGGCGGCGCCGTCCGCGGTTTCGCCCGCGGCGTCCGACTGCTTTGCGGCATCGGTTGTCGTGTTGTCCTCGCCCGAGCCGCCCCGACGCCGGCGCCGACCACCACGGCGACCCCGCCGACTGCGGCCACCACTGCCGCTGCCCGAGGTGTTGGCGTCCTGAGCTTCCGCCCGGTTGGCGTCGCCTGTCTGCGGGGACGATTCCGTTTTCGCGTCGTCGGTTGCACTGTCGCCGGATTCGTCGGCGGCCGCGGCCTGATTGCGGCGCTGCTGGCCGCTTCGACGGCCCCCGCGGGCGCTGTTGCCGCCGCTACTGCGGTTGCCGGACTGACTCCGCCGCCGTCGCTCGCCCTGATTGCGGCCGCCGGACTGACCGGCGCCACGGTCTTTTTCTTCGCTCTGCTGAGCCGGCGATTCCGAGGCATTCTCGCCGGTTTCGGTCTCGCTCCCAGTGACCAGCCGTTTCAACCAGCCCATCAATCCAGGCCCGGTTTCGCCAGCCTCGGCGGTCTGGGGCTCGGCAGGGGCGCTCTGTGGCCCGGTGGGTTGCCGGCTCGGGGTGGGCGCCGGGGTACTGGGGCTCACGCCACTGACCGCAGGTTTCTCGGCCTTGGGCCGTTCGGCGGTGAGCAATTCTTCGCCCTTGTCGGGTCCGGGGCGTTCGTCGGCCATCCGATAGCTGAGTGACTCTTCCGGGGTCTCGTCACTGCGCAGTCGCTGCAACTCGTAGTGGGGCGTTTCCAGATGCCGGTTGGGAATCAGCAGGATCTCGATGCCGTTGCGCTGTTCGATGGTGGCGATGATCTCGCGCTTTTCATTGAGCAAAAAGGTGGCCACATCCACTGGCAGCTGCGCGAGCACCTTGCCGGTTTTCTCCTTCATCGCCTCTTCTTCGAGGATGCGAAGGATGGAAAGCGCCAGGGATTCGACGCTGCGAATACTGCCCTGGCCGCTGCAGCGGCTGCAGAGCTCCAGCGAGGATTCGCCAAGCGAGGATCGCAGCCGCTGACGCGACATCTCCAGCAGCCCGAAACGCGAGATGCGACCCACCTGCACCCGCGCCCGGTCCTGTTTGACCGCATCGCGCAGTCGATTTTCGACCTCACGCTGATTGCGGTTCGGGCCCATGTCGATGAAGTCAATGACGATCAGCCCACCCAGATCCCGCAGGCGAAGCTGGCGGGCGATCTCCTCGGCCGCCTCGACATTGGTCTTCAGCGCCGTCTCTTCGATATCGGCGCCTTTGGTGGCCCGTGCCGAGTTGATATCGATCGAGATCAACGCCTCGGTATGGTCGATCACGATGACCCCGCCGCTGGGCAGCCGCACTTCGCGCTGGAAAGCCGATTCGATCTGGCTTTCGATCTGGTAGCGGCTGAAAAGTGGCACCGCATCGTCGTAGTACTTGAGCTTTTGCAGGTTATGGGGCATGACCTGCTGGATGAACTCGCGGGCGCGTTCGTAGACATCCCGGTCGTCGATGAGAATCTCGCCAATGTCCGAGCGCAGATAATCGCGCAGTGCCCGGATGATGACGTTGCTCTCCTGGTAGACGAGAAACGGCGCGGGTTTTTCTTCGCCGGCTTTGCCCACCGCACTCCAGAGGTTGCGCAGGTAATCGAGGTCCCACTGCAGTTCCTCGGTATTGCGGCCCACCCCGGCGGTGCGCACGATCAACCCCATGCCATCGGGGACTTCGAGCTCGCGAAGCGCATCGCGGATTTCGTTGCGTTCGGTCCCCTCGATGCGACGCGAGACGCCGCCGGCCCGCGGGTTGTTGGGCATCAACACCAGATAGCGGCCGGCGAGGCTGATGAACGTGGTCAACGCGGCACCCTTGTTGCCACGCTCTTCCTTTTCCACCTGGACGAGGACTTCCTGGCCTTCCTTGATCACATCGGCGATCGAGGCCTTGGCCGGATCCACATCCTTGTTGCCCTGGAAGAACTCGCGGGCGATTTCCTTGAACGGCAGAAACCCGTGGCGCTCGGCGCCGTAGTTGACGAAAGCCGCCTCGAGGCTGGGTTCAACCCGGGTGATGCGGCCTTTGTAGATGTTGGCCTTTTTCCGCTCGCGGGCCGGGGTTTCGATATCGAGATCGTAGAGCGACTGGCCATCGACCAGCGCAACGCGCAGCTCTTCGGGCTGGGTTGCATTGACGAGCATTCTTTTCATGCCGAATGATTCTCCGGCGCATCCCCGTGCCGTCCGAATAGCATCGCTTTGAGCCGGCGCTCGCATCCCGCACGGGGCTGAGCGACAACGGCCAGATCATTCCGATAATCAGCGGGTCTGTCAGGCGATGGATTGGAAGGGCAACAAGACCCATCATGGTGTGTTCGTTCCAGACGCCGGGGAGGCGCATTGTTGGTTTGAATTGGTTTGTCTCAATGGGATGGCCATTGCCACCCCTGCGAAGCATTCTTCCACTGCCATCGGCGAGCGCGGGTACCGCGGCATCGCATCGATGTAGCAGAGCAAGAATAGCAACCAGCGCCGGTTTCGTCCAAAAATCCGGTAGGATTTGGCCATGGCTCAACCGATCATGCCCTCTCGCCCATGAACTCGGCGGTACGCACCGAGACCGTGCCCGAGGCGCTGGCCGGCCAGCGGGTGGATAATTTCTTGCTGCGCTACTTGAAAGGCGTCCCGCGGACCCGTGTCTACCGGCTCTTGCGTCGCGGCGAGGTCCGCGTCAATGGGGGGCGCGTCAAACCCACCCGACGCCTTGCCGCCGGCGACCGGGTCCGCATTCCACCGGTGCGCGCCAGCGACAATCGCCCGACAACGCCCTCGGCATCGGTCGCCAGGCGGCTCGAGGCGGCGATCCTGCATGAGGACGAGCGCCTTTTGATCATCGACAAGCCCTCAGGCCTTGCCGTCCATGGCGGGTCGGGGATTGCCTACGGGATCGTCGAGGCGCTGCGCACGCTGCGGCCGCAGTGCCAGTTCCTTGACCTCGCCCATCGCCTCGATCGGGATACCAGCGGCTGTCTGGTGCTTGCCAAACGGCGCTCGACGCTTCGCGCGGTCCACGAGGCTTTTCGCGATGGCGGCGTTGATAAGCGCTACACCGCTTTGCTGCATGGTGACCCCGGCGGGCAGCGGCGGCGGGTGACCCGGCCATTGGCGGCGGCGACCGGCAAGGGCGGCGAGCGCATGATGCGGGTTGACCCGAACGGGCAGCGGGCCGAGACGGCGTTCAAGCGCCTTACGCAGTATCCGGACTGTGCCTTGGTCGAGGCCGATCTCTACACCGGGCGCACCCACCAGATTCGTGTCCACGCCGCTTCGATCGGCCATCCGGTTGCCATGGACGATCGCTACGGCGATCCGGCGGCGGATCGGCGGCTGCGGGCATTGGGCCTGCGCCGTCTTTTTCTCCACGCCACAAGCCTTGCCTTTGATACGCCCCAGGGGCGTGTCTGTGTATCGGCGCCGCTGCCCGAGTCACTGACCACGGTTCTGGAACGGCTGCAGTCAGGATCGGTCTCAACCGACAGTCAATGATCAGAAAGGATGATTACACCATGACCGAGGACGAGCACTGGGCGCGGGAGAGCCTTCGGGACATTGCCCTTGCCGGCATCCGCGAACAACGGCGAGCGAGACGTTGGAACATCTTCTTCCGGTTGCTGACGATCGCGCTGCTTGTCACCGCGGTGGCGGTCCTCGTCATCCCGGGGATAGGCGGTGGCGGTCTGGTGGACGGACCGCACACGGCGGTCGTGCGAATCGACGGGCCCATCGCCGCTGGCCGGGATGCCGACCCCGAGCGTGTCATCCGCGGGCTCGAGGCCGCGTTTTCGGCGCCCGCTGCTCGTGCGGTCATGCTCGAGATCAACAGCCCCGGGGGCACGCCGGTAGCGGCCAGCCGCATTTATCAGGCCATTGAGCGACTCCGCGCGCAGCATCCGGCGAAATCGGTCTATGCGGTTGCCGGCGATACCATGGCTTCGGGGGCCTATTACGTGGCGGCGGCCGCCGATGAAATCTATGTCGACGGGGCGTCCGTTGTCGGGTCGATTGGTGTGGTCAGCCGTGGCTTTGGCTTTACCGACGCCATCGATGCGCTTGGCATCGACCGGCGCGTCTATACCGCCGGCGAGGACAAGGCCGATCTCGACCCGTTCGCCCCGGCAAGCCCCGAGGCCGAGGCCCGGATCGAGGCCATTCTCGATTCGGTCCATCAGCAATTCATCGAGGCGGTTCGGGCCGGCCGGGGCGAGCGGCTGCGTGGCGAGCCGGATGCACTATTCAGTGGGCGGATCTGGAGCGGTCAGGCGAGTATCGAGCTGGGGCTGACCGATGGCATCGGCACGCCGCGCCACGTCGCCCGCGAGGTGATCGGGGCGGCCAACCGGGTCGACTACACCCCGCGCCGTCGTGTCATCGACCAGGCGCTGAATCGCCTGGGCAGCCGAATCGCGAACAGCCTCATGGACGCGGTGCGGTGGCCGGCGCTGCAGCACTGATTGGATTACGGGCGCTTGATACCGAGCTGGCCAAGCAAATCAGTTAGCGCGATTAAAGGCAGCCCAATCAATGCGTTGGGGTCGTCTCCTCGAACTTTTTCGAAAAGCGTGATGCCCAGGCCCTCGGCCTTGAAAGCGCCGGCACAGTCCAGTGGGGATTCGGCATCCACATAGCGCTCGACGGCGCTTCGCTCGAGCCGGCGAAAGTAGACATCCGTGGGTACGTAGGCCGATCGGGTGCGGGCGGAATCCGGGTCGTAGACAGCCACAGCGGTTGCGATGCGAACCCGTCGGCCGCCAAACCCGAGCAGCTGTTCGATGGCGCGCTCCCGGGTGTGGGGTTTACCCAGGATGTCGCCATCGCGGCTGCTGCACTGGTCCGACCCGATGATCACCCGTCCGGGCACCCGGGCAGCGATCGCCTGGGCTTTTTCGCGGGCGAGCCGGCAGACATAGGCTTCGGGGTCCTCGCCGGGTTGATGTGACTCGTCGATGGCAGGCGAGTGCTGCTCGTAGTCGAGGCCGAGCCGGTCAAGGAGCATTGCGCGGTAACGCGAGCTGGATGCAAGGATCACTGGGGTCATGGTCTCTCCATTGTCATCTCCGGGCAGGCTCGCCGACCGGCGATCGCGCTGCAACTTTGTTTTGACAGCTTTTGCCCCCGCCGAATATGATCCGCGGGTTATGCAAGCGCCGCTGTTACCCCGGCAGGTCGAACTCAAGCGCCTGGGATCGGGCCGGCATGCTTACGAGGGCCAGGTGCCGGTCGAGGCACTGGCCGAGCTCGCGGGTGCCGGCGAGCGACCCGGCCCGGTCCAGGCGTCCATCGTACTGGACCTGACCGGTTCGACGCCGAGGCTGACCGGGCGATGCGAGGGCAGCATACAGCTGCAATGCCAGCGCTGTCTCGAGCCGGTGGACGTGGCGCTTGAGAGCGAATTCGAACTGGTCGTGGTCGACCGGGCGAGTGACGCCGACGGCCTGGATGAGGGTCAGACATGGGTTGAGGCCCCGAGGGGGATCCTGGATCTGGCAAGACTCGCCGAAGAAGAAATGTTGCTGGCGTTGCCGGTTGTCGCGCGCCATGAAAACGCGGACTGTGATGGTGGTCAGCGCCATTTCGGCCCGCCGGGTGAACCACAGCCGGAGCGCGACAACCCGTTCGCGGCATTGAAGGCGCTGCGCGAGAAGGGCAGCCCGTCCGATGAATAGATCACATTGAAATCAAGCAGGATTGGAAATGGCCGTACAGAAATCGAAAAAGACCCCTTCCCGCCGCGGCATGCGGCGTAGCCACGACGCGCTCAAGGGGCCGGCGCTCAGCGTCGAGTCCACCACCGGTGAGACCCATCGCCGGCACCACATCTCTGCCGATGGCTTCTATCGCGGCCGCAAGGTCACCGAAGGCAAGGACGACTGATCCGATCAGCCGCGCTGACCGGCTGCGTCCAGGCGATGCCGGGACGCGGCCTTTTCTGCATGGGGCTAGGTATGGCACAGGATGTCTAGACGCTGTCGCTTGGCAATCGATGCCATGAGCGGCGATGCCGGTGTGACCGCCACTGTCCCGGCGGCCGCATCGGTGATGGCCTCGGATCCGGATCTTGAGCTCATTCTCGTCGGCCAGCCCGATGTGCTGCACCCGGCGCTACAGCGGGCCGGTCTGTCCGACCACCCGCGAGTGCGCGTCCAGGCCGCCAGCGAGGTGGTCGAGATGGACGAATTGCCCTCCCAGGCCTTGCGCTATAAAAAAGACTCGTCAATGCGACGGGCCATCGATCAGGTGCGCCAGGGCGAGGCGGATGCCTGTGTCAGTGCCGGCAATACCGGTGCGCTGATGGCCACCGCGCGCTATGTCTTAAAGACCCTGCCCGGCATCGATCGGCCGGCGATCTGTACCACCATCCCCTGTCGCGGGGGCGAGTTCCGCATGCTCGATCTTGGGGCCAACATCGACTGTTCTGCCGAGCATCTCTTTCAGTTTGCCGTAATGGGGGCCGAGCTGGCCGAAGCGGTGAGCGCGGGGCAGCGTCCGCGTATCGGGCTGCTCAACCTGGGCGAGGAAGAGATCAAGGGCAATGACCAGGTCAAACAGGCGGCGCAGCTGCTGCAGGCGAGCGACATGGATTACGTCGGCTATGTCGAGGGTGATCGGATGTTCGCCAATGTGGCCGATGTGGTTGTCTGTGACGGGTTTACCGGTAATGTGGCGCTAAAGAGCAGCGAAGGTGTCGCCGCCATGATCTCGCAATACCTGCGCGAAGAGTTTCAGCGCAATCTGTTCTCGCGACTGGCGGGCCTGGTGGCGCTGCCGGTGTTGCGTTCGCTGCGCCGTCGACTCGATCCCCGGCGCTACAACGGCGCGAGCCTTCTGGGGCTGCGTGGTGTGGTGGTCAAAAGCCATGGCGGCGCCGATGAGGTGGCCTTTGCCCAGGCGATCCGGACTGGCCGGGTCGAAGCGCTGCAGGCGATCCCCAACCGCATCGATGCCCGGCTGGGGCAGATTTTTGGCGAGGAGATGGCACGTTGAGCCAGGCGCGCATAGCCGGAACCGGCAGCTACCTGCCCCGGCGGGTCATGACCAATGCCGAGCTCGAGTGTCTTGTCGATACCAGCGATGAGTGGATCCTCGAGCGCACAGGGATCGCGCAACGGCACATTGCCGCCGATGGCGAGACCTGTGCGGATCTTGCCGAGCAGGCTGCACGGGCCGCCATGGCCGCCGCCGGGCTGGATAACGGATCGATCGACCTTGTCATCGTCGCCACTTCGACGCCGGAACATGTCTTCCCGAGTACCGCCTGCCGGCTGGTGGAGCGGCTCGGACTGCCGGGGGGTGTCATCGCCTTCGATGTCGCGGCGGCCTGCTCAGGCTTTGTCTATGCGCTGGATATCGCCAACCGGTTTATTGGCACCGGCGGCGCCCACCGGGCACTGGTCATCGGCGCCGAGGTCTTCTCGCGCATCCTTGACTGGAGCGACCGCAGCACCTGTGTGCTCTTTGGTGACGGCAGCGGCGCGGTTGTCCTCGAAGCCAGTGATCAGGCCGGCATTCTCTCGACCCACCTGCACGCCGATGGCCGTCAGACCGGCCTGTTGAACGTCCCCTGGGGCGTGGGGCAGGGGTACGAGGCGCTCGAGGCCGAGCGGGGGACGGTGAGCATGCGGGGCAACGAGGTTTTCCGGGTCGCCGTCCGCACGCTCGGGGGGTTGGTGGATGAAACGCTCAAGGCCAATGGCCTGGAGCGCGGGGATGTCGACTGGCTCGTTCCCCACCAGGCGAACATCCGGATCATGGATGCGACGGCCCGCAAGCTTGGGCTGCCCGCCGAACGAATGGTCAGCACAGTGGCCCGGCACGGCAACACCTCGGCGGCATCCATCCCGCTGGCGCTTGACGAAGCGGTTCGCGATGGCCGGATCCAGCGCGGCGAGTTGCTGTTGCTCGAGGCGTTTGGTGCCGGGTTTACCTGGGGATCGGCATTGATTCGTTACTAATCGGACAGGATGATGACACAGCAACCCAATCTGGCATTTCTCTTCCCCGGGCAAGGCTCCCAGTCGATCGGCATGCTGGCGGCACTGGCCGACCGGCATGCACTGGTTCAGAAGACCTTCATCGAGGCCTCGGCGGCCATGGGAACCGATCTGTGGCAGCTCATCCAGGCCGGGCCCGAATCGCAGCTCAACCGCACCGATCATACCCAACCCGCGATGCTGACCGCCGGTGTTGCGGTGTGGCGGGCATGGCGTGAGGGCGGCGGCCCGATGCCGGGTTGGATGGCCGGCCACAGCCTGGGCGAATACACCGCGCTGGTGGCGGCCGGGGCGCTGGATTTTGCCGAGGCGGTCGCACTGGTTCGGGATCGCGGCCGCTATATGCAGGAGGCGGTTGCCGAGGGCGAGGGCGCCATCGCTGCAGTGTTAGGCCTGGATGACAGCGCCGTCGAGGCGGTCTGCGAACAGGCCGCCGAGGGCCAGTGTGTCGAGCCAGTCAATTACAACGCGCCCAGCCAGGTGGTGATTGCCGGCCACCGCGAGGCGGTGGAACGGGCGTTGGTGGCCGCCAAGGAGGCCGGCGCGAAGCGCGCGGTCCCGCTGCCAATGAGTGTGCCGGCGCATTGTTCGCTCATGGCGCCGGCAGCGGACCGTCTCGCCGAACGACTCGCCGGGGTGGCGATCAACCCGCCGGAGATCCCCATCGTCCATAACGTGGACGTCTCGCGCAGTGCCGATCCAGCCACCATCCGCGAGCGGCTGGTCGCGCAGGTCCGCTCACCGGTCCGGTGGGTGGGCTGTGTGCAACGTCTCCAGGCCGAAGGGATCACCGAGTGTATTGAATGCGGACCCGGCAAGGTCCTCGCCGGTCTGAATCGGCGTATCGACCGGCAATTGGCGATAAGGGCAATCGACGACCCGGATTCACTGGCCGAAGGGCTCAATGCAATGGAGGAGCGATGAACGGGCAACTGGATAATGAAGTCGCATTGGTGACCGGCGCGAGCCGCGGCATCGGTGCCGCGATCGCAACGGCCCTGGGCTCGGCCGGCGCGACGGTCATCGGGACGGCCACCAGTGCCCAGGGCGCCGAGGCGATCAGCGCGACCCTGGCCGAGGCGGGGGTCAGCGGCCGGGGCATGGTCCTTGATGTGCGCGACGCCGAGGCCGTTAACAACGTGGTCGCCGAAATCGGCAAGACCGAGGGCAACCCCGGGATACTCGTCAACAACGCCGGTGTGACCCGGGATAACCTTGCCATGCGCATGTCCGACGAGGAGTTCGACTCGGTCATCGATACCAACCTCAGCGCGGTCTTTCGCGTCTCGCGGGCGGTGCTGCGCGGCATGATGAAAGCAAGACGGGGCCGGATCATCCACATCAGCTCGGTGGTCGGGCTCATGGGCAATGCCGGGCAGGTCAACTACGCCGCGGCCAAGGCCGGACTCGGCGGGCTGACCCGTTCGCTGGCGCGCGAAGTCGCCCCGCGGGGGATTACCGTCAATGCCGTGGCACCGGGTTTTATCGAGACCGACATGACCGCCGCGCTGGAGCCGACACAGCGGGATGCACTGACCGGGCAGATTCCGTTGCAGCGCCTGGGCCAACCCGCCGATGTGGCCGGGACCGTGGTGTTTCTGGCCTCGCCGGCGGCCGGTTACATTACCGGCGAGACCATTAGCGTGAACGGCGGGCTGTACATGTCCTGACAGGACGCTGGCGGATCGTGACAGGATTCCCTAGAATACGCCCGCATTGGCCGGGCGCTGGCCTTTATACCGCAATCCGAGAGGTAGGAGCGAGATGAGCAGCATCGAGGAACGAGTCAAGAAGATCGTCGTTGAACAGTTGGGGGTCAAAGAAGAAGAGGTGACCGCCGAGGCTTCGTTTGTCGACGATCTGGGGGCAGACTCTCTGGACACCGTCGAGTTGGTGATGGCACTCGAGGAAGAGTTCGAGTGTGAGATTCCGGACGAGGAAGCCGAGAAGATCACCACCGTTCAACAAGCCATGGACTACATTAATACTCACCTCGAGTCCTGATCGCCTTGCGCCCTGCGGGGGCAGGCATCGAACCGACGTGAGTCGCAACAGGGCCGGCCTCGACCGGCCCTGTTGTTGTGGGCAGAACAAGCGGACGAGGTAGCACGCGTGAACGGAAGACGGGTGGTCGTGACAGGGCTTGGCATTGTCTCGCCGGTCGGCAACCGAGTCGATACGGCATGGCAGGCGATCTGTAACGGCGAAAGCGGCATCGGCCCCATCGAGCGCTTTGACACCGAGGGCTTTCCGGTGCGTTTCGGGGGCGAGATCCGCGGCTTTGACGTCGAGGCGTATCTGCCCCGCAAGGATGCCCGAAAAATGGATCCGTTCATCCACTACGGCATTGCCGCGGCCATGGATGCCAAGGCCGATGCCGGGCTGGAGATCACCGCAGAGAATGCCGAGCGGGTCGGGGTATCGGTGGGCTCGGGGATTGGTGGCATCCATTCGATCGAGGAAGGCCACAAGAGCTATCTGCAGTCCGGCCCGCGCAAGATTTCACCGTTTTTCATCCCCAGCGCGATCATCAATATGGTGTCGGGCAATCTCTCCATCCTGCTCGGTGCCAAGGGCCCCAATTTGGCGACGGTGACCGCCTGTACATCGGCGACTCACAATCTGGGGCTCAGTGCGCGGCTGATCGCCTATGGCGATGCGGATGTCATGTTCGCCGGGGGGGCCGAGTTCGGCACCACCCCCACCGGGCTGGGCGGCTTTGCCGCGGCCCGGGCGCTTTCCACCCGCAACGATGATCCAGCGGCGGCGAGCCGGCCGTGGGATCAGGACCGGGACGGATTTGTGCTGGGCGACGGGGCCGGGGTGTTGATTCTCGAAGAACTGGAACACGCCCGACGGCGCGGTGCGACGATCTATGCCGAGTTGGCGGGGTTTGGCATGAGTGGTGACGCCAACCACATGACCCTGCCCGCCGATGACGGTGAGGGCGCCCGACGCTGCATGGATGCCGCGCTCAATGATGCGGCCATGAACCCCGATGAGATCGACTACATCAATGCCCACGGGACCTCGACAAAGGCCGGCGATCGCGCCGAGGTCCAGGCGGTGGTCGGGAGTTTTGGCGAACGGGCCCATCAACTGCCCATGAGCTCGACAAAGTCGATGACCGGCCATCTGCTTGGCGCCGCCGGGGGGATCGAGGCCCTTTTTACCGTGCTGGCGCTGCGGGATGGCGTGGTGCCGCCGACGATCAACCTCGACGCGCCGGATGATGACCTGCAGATGGAATTCGTGGCCAAAACGGCCCAGGAGCGTCCGATCCGCGCGGCGTTGTCCAATTCCTTTGGCTTTGGCGGCACCAACGGGACGGTGATCTTCCGCGCCGTCGAGGGGTGAGCGGATGACGGTCGACTGCCTTGTCAACGGGCAGCCGACCGGTGCCTTGGGCGCCTCGGACCGGGGGCTGCGCTATGGCGATGGGGTGTTCGAGACCATTGCGGTCGTCGACCATCAACCCGCGCTCTATTCTCATCACCTCGCGCGACTGCGGCGTGGTTGCCGGCAACTGGGTATTGATCCAGCCGTCGCCGACCAGCTGTCCGACGACCTGGGCCGGCTTGCGTTGCCGGCCTTCGGGGTGCTGCGTTTGACGGTCACCCGGGGCGAGGGTGGACAGGGCTACGCGCCACCGGCCAACCCCCGACCCACGCGGATCGTGCAGCGTGCCCCGGCGCCCGACCGACCGTCTTCGTGGTGGCGCGATGGCATCCGGTGTCGTTGGTGCCAGACCCGGCTGGCCCGTCAGCCCCGCCTGGCCGGGATCAAGCATCTCAACCGTCTCGAGCAGGTGCTCGCCCGCGCCGAGTGGGATGATCCGGCCATCCACGAGGGGTTGATGCTCGATACCGAGGGTTATCTGGCCGAAGCCACGGCCGCCAACCTCATGATCGAGCAGGGCGGGGTGGTGATCGTGCCCACCGCCATCCAGGCGGGGGTGGAGGGTGTGATGCAGGGCTTTTTGGTCGATCAGATGAAAGCGCATGGCATCCCCTGTGAGCAGCGCCCCGTGACCGCCGATGCCCTTGGCCCGGATACATCGGTGATGCTCTGTAACAGCCTCTTGGGTATCGTCGCGGTGAGACAACTCGAAGACCGGTGGCTACCTCCGGGGCAATGGCTGGGGTGGCTGCAACAACGCATTGATGATCACCGGGTGGCATTGACTCCGAAGGTGCTTGGGTGAGGACAAGGACAACGCGACGCCAAGTATTCGCCGGCCTGATCCTGCTGGGGCTCTTTGGCCTGGCGGCGGTTTTGTTGGCCTGGCAAAACGTTGTCGAGCGTCCACTGGGCGACGGGCCGCAGACCGTGATCCAGGTCGAGTCGGGCAGTAGTTTTGCCGAGGTGGCAACCGCGCTCGCTGACCGGCGGCGCGGGGTCAATGCCACGCTACTGCGGGTCTATGGACGGCTCAGCGGCATCGCCGGACGAATCCAGGTGGGGGAGTACCGTATCCGCGCCGCGGAATCCGCCGCCGATCTGCTGCAGCGCATGGCCGAGGGCGATGTGATCGAATATCGGTTCACCATCATCGAGGGTTGGCGGTTTACCGAGATGATGGCAGCACTCGAGCGCGAAGCGGCCATCGACCACACGCTGGGCGCCGATGCCTCCGGCGCTGAGGTCATGGAGGCCATTGACCGACCCGGTGTCCATCCGGAGGGGCGGTTTTTGCCCGAGACCTATCACTACACCCGCGGGACCACGGATGTCGCACTGCTGCGGCGGGCCAATCGGGCGCTGGAGGACGCGCTGGCGGCGGCCTGGCAGGATCGTCACGAGCCTCTGCCGCTGAACGATCCGGACGAGGCGCTGGTGCTTGCCTCGATCATCGAAAAAGAGACGGGGCTTGCGGCCGAGCGTCGACGGATTGCCGGGGTTTTTACCCGGCGTCTGCGAAAGGGCATGCGCCTGCAGACCGACCCGACCGTGATCTACGGCATCGGCCGGTCATTCGATGGCAATCTCACCCGCGAGCATCTGCGCACCGATACCCCCTATAACACCTATACCCGTCACGGGCTGCCCCCCACCCCCATCGCGCTGCCGGGGGCGGCGGCCATTGCCGCGGCCACGCAACCACTGCCCGGCGAGAGCCTGTATTTTGTCTCCCGGGGGGATGGCAGCCACGTCTTCTCCAAAACGCTAGAAGCGCACAATGCGGCGGTTCGGCGTTATCAACTCCAATCCGGGAGCGAGTGATGCGCGGGGCTTTTATCACCATTGAAGGGACCGAGGGGGCGGGGAAGAGCTCGGCGGTGGAGACCGCCCGTGGGTGGTTGCAAGCCGCCGGTCACCGGGTGGTGTGCACCCGCGAGCCCGGTGGCACCGGCCTGGGTGAGGAGCTGCGCGAGGTGCTGCTGTCGCACCGCGACGACGGGATGACGCCTGCGGCCGAGGTGTTGTTGATGTTCGCCGCCCGCGCCGAGCATATCGAGCGGGTGATCCGGCCGGCCCTTGATGCCGGTGACTGGGTGATCTGCGATCGATTCAGCGACGCCAGTATCGCCTACCAGGGCAGTGGCCGGGGCCTGGGCGTGGACCACGTCCAGGCCCTCGCCGCGTGGCTGCATCCCGATCTACAACCCGACCTGACGCTCTGGCTGGATCTGCCCGTCGAGACCGGGCTGGCCCGGGCGGCCGAACGCAGCGCGCCGGATCGGTTCGAGCGCGAGAAAACCGCATTCTTCGAGCGGGTGAGGGCGGGGTATCAGACCATCGCCGAGCGGGCACCGGATCGTGTCCGACGGATCGATGCCGCACAGTCCCCGGCTGAGGTCAGTGCGGCGATCATCGACGCGCTTTCGAGGTTCGCTCATGTCGATTGATCAAGCGACGCCGCTGCCCTGGCAGGCGCCCATCTGGTCGCGATTTATCGCCAACCGCCGCGATGGCCGGATTGCGCATGCCTATCTGCTCGCCGGCCCGTCGGGGGTGGGCAAACGGCAGCTGGCGTTGACGATGGCCGCCGGGTTGCTGTGCCAGTCACCCGAGGCGGGCCTGGCCTGCGGCCGTTGCCGGAGCTGTCGGCTGCGTATCGCAGGCAGTCATCCGGATTGGCGGCTCGTCGAACCCGAAGCGCAGGGCGGTGTCCTTAAAATCGACGCCATCCGTGATCTGATCGACTACAGCCATCTGACCAGCCAGTATGGCGATCATCGGGTTGTCATTCTCCATCCCGCCGAGGCAATGAACCGGGCCTCGGCCAATGCGCTTTTGAAAACCCTCGAAGAGCCGCCGCCCGGCGTAGTGCTGATTCTGGTCAGCCACGACATGGCCGGGCTGCCAGTGACCATCCGCAGCCGCTGTCGTATCGAGCGATGCCCGCTGCCCGATTCGGCGCAAGCGGCGGACTGGCTCGGCGAGCAGGGCATTACCGATGCCGGGCGCGCCCTGGCGGCGGCCGGCGGCGCGCCCCTGGCGGCCCGGGAGATGGCCGAAGCCGGGCACATCGAGATGCTCGAGTCCCTGGCGGGGGATGTCGGCGAGTTGCTCGAGGGGGGGCGCAACCCGGTGGAGCTCGCCAGCACCTGGCAGTCGAGTGGCAGCCTGATGGTGCTCACCTGGATGCAGCGGTTGCTCACCACCGCTCGGCGGCTGCAGTGCAATGCCCGCGATGGGCTTGCCATGACCCTGGCGCCGGGGTTTGCCAAGGCGGTGGGCGGGTTGCCACCGCGCCGGCTGCATGCCATCGACCGACAGCTGCAACAGCTGCGCTCGGCCGATCGTCAGCCCCTTGCCAGGGAGCTCGCCATGGAAGCGCTATTTCTTGCCTGGTTGATCCCGGAGGCCGATATCGAATGATTGTTGACTCGCACTGCCACTTCCATCTGCTCGAATCGACCCCCAGTGCCGAGAGTGCGCTCGCCGAGGCCCGGGCCGCCGGCGTGGATTACTTTCTCAATGTGGCCGTCGATGTCGAATCCCGCGACCGGCTGGTGGCCTTCAGTGAGGCCCACCCCAGGGTGCTGACCTCGGTCGGGGTGCATCCCTGCGGTAAGGGGACAGACCCCGCGCCGGAGGTACTGGCCGAACTCGCCGATCATCCGGCGGTGGTGGCCATCGGTGAGACCGGTCTGGACTACGGCGCCGGGCCCGGGGATTACAGCTGGCAGCAGGCGCGTTTTCGACGCCATATCGAAGCGGCTCGACGGGCGCAGCGGCCGATCATCGTCCACAGCCGTCTGGCGCCCGAGGATACGGTGCGTATCCTCAAAGAAGAGCGGGCAGAGGAGGTGGGTGGTGTGATCCACTGTTTTGTCGAGGATCAGCGCACCGCCGCGGCCATGCTGGATCTTGGCTTCTACCTCTCGTTATCGGGGATATTGACCTTCGGCAATGCCCGCGCCCTGCGCGAGACCGCCCGTGAATTGCCGCTGGATCGTTTGCTTGTCGAGACCGACTGCCCGTATCTCGCGCCGGTACCGCACCGCGGATCAGAAAACCGACCGGGCTGGGTTTGCGAGGTTATTCAGTGCCTTGCCGATACCAAATCAACCTCGTTCGAGGCCATTAGCGAGCAGACAGCAAAGAACTTCTTTGACTGTTTTCCGGCCGCGGCCAACGCGCTCGGTGCTAGATGAGCCGCTCGAAGATCCGAAACCCGGCAAGATAAGTCCCCACCGCCGAGCCCAGCGAGGCAAACAAAAACACAAGCAGTGTCCGGGCGACGCGGTTATGCCACCAGCCCCGCCAGTGGGTGACCGCATCGCGCAGGGCACGAAAGTCCTCTACGCGGGGACGTCGCGCGAAAAGCTCGATCGCCGCGGCCACGAATCCCGCGCCAATGGTGGGATTGAGCGATGTCAGCGGCGCCGCCAGAAACGAGCCCCCCACGGTCAACGGATGCCCACGGGCGAGCAGTGCGCCGACGGCGCAGAGACTGCCATTGATCACCACCCAGTCCATCACCAGTTGCAGCCCCAGGGCCGTGCTGCGCGAAAAACCCATGGCAAAGCCAATCAGAATGACCGCCGCGACGGCCCAGGGCAGCAACCGGGGCCAGCGCGCCGGCGGTGGCACCGCATCGAGCTGTTCGCGTTCGTCGGCCGGGGCCAGCGACGGGTCGGCCAGCGCATCGGCCAGGCCGCTCAAATGCCCGGCGCCGATAACGACCAGCACCCGGGCCGGCGGTGTGTCGGCCGCGTCAACGGATTCGCGCAATCGAGCGGCCATGTAACGGTCCCGCTCGGCGATGAGCGGCGCATAGAGCGCCGATGAACCGCTGGCGAACTCGCTGAAGGTGGCCTCGAGCATATCCCCTTGCTTGAGCCGTTCGATGTCCTCGGCGCCAATATCCTGCCGCGACAGGAGGCTGCCAATGAGCCCGGTGAACAAACCCGGGCGTTGCCACCAGGGAATGTTGCGATAGACGCGCTTGAGCGTGGTGCCGATCTCGCGGTCGATGCACCAAAGCGGCAGTCCCAGCCGGCGGGCGCCCGCGATACCGGCTTCGAGTTCGGCGCCCGGGCGGATATCGAATTGCTCGGCCAGCCTTTGCTGATAGGCACCCAGTGCCAGACTCGCCATGACCATACCGGCCTTGCCATTGCGCAGAATCTCGAATAAGTCCATCCGCTCGAGGGCATGGGGGTCGGTCATGCTCTGGTAGCGAGTCGCGCAGAGTTCGACGGCCACGGCGTCGTAGGCCTCGCTATCGATCGCGCGACGGACATCCGCGACGCTTTCTGGCGAGACATGGGCCGTGCCGAGGAGCACGAAGCGGGTGGCGCCCACCTGGACCTCGCGTGTCAGGTGGCTTGGCTGGTGCGTTGACATGGGCGGGGATTATCCCTGAGCGCGGTGACAAGAGCCAGCGACCGATCCAATACGTCGCATAATATATATTATGTTAAATAATGTCCGCGCAGGGATCAGGCGGTCTTTCACCATCGCCCCGTCACTCACACACCGAATGCCAATCCTCGCGGATATCCCACTCCCGCTTGGTAAAGCGTGCGGCATCGGTCTCGAGCAAAACGGCAGCGATGAACCGCGCACAATCGTCCGGCGTGGTGAGCTGCTGATTGGCTTTCATCGCCCGGAATTGATCCACGGCAGGAAAATCCTCAGGGGTTTGTTCGCGGATCAGCGCCTGCATGGGGGTATCCACCACACCCGGTCGCAGGCTGCCGATAGCCACACCGCGATTGCCAAGCTCGGCTTTTAACACCTCGTAGACCATATAAAGCGCCGCCTTGCTGGTGCAGTAGGCGCCCCACCCTGCAAGCGCCCGGTGGGCGGCGCCGGATGAGATATGCAAAATGCGAGCGCCCGTCGCCATGTGATCAAAGAGCGCCTGGCTGAGGGCAATCGGCGCTTCGACGTTGACGGCAAGGCTCTGGCGGATGGCATCAGTCGATTGCTCGAGCAGCGGGCCCACCGGCTCGAGGGTGCCGGCGTTATGAATCAAATAGCCCACGCGACGGTCGCCCACGGCCGCAGCAATCCGTGCGCGATCGGCCGGGTCCGCCACATCGGCAATGCAAGGCTCAATGCCCGGCTGACCCGTGGCCAATTGCTGGAGGGCGGCCTGCCGTCGTGCCACGGCGATCACCGTGTGCGAGGCGGCCAGTCGCATGGCAAGCGCGTGACCGATGCCGCTGCTCGCGCCGGTTAGAACGACAACCGGTTCTGCCTCGCGCATCAGGTCACGACCCGGACCGGCGCCTGGTCCTTCCAGGCGGTGATGTTCTCGCAGGTCTGGCTGACAATGCGCTGGCGGGCGGTGCGACTGCCCCAGGCGCTGTGCGGGGTCATGATGAGGTTGGGGATATCCGCGGCCAGCAACGGGTTGCCGTTTTTGGGTGGTTCTTCGGTGAGCACGTCCATCCCCGCGCCGGCAATGGTGCCACGACGCAGCGCGTCGGCCAGATCGGCTTCGTTGACGATCCCGCCCCGGGCGGTATTGATGACAAATGCATCGGGTTTCATGCGCCCAAACACCCGCGCATTGAAAAGGTCATGGGTGGCCTGGGTCAGTGGGCAGTGGATGGTTGCCACATCGGTCTCGGCGATGGCCTTTTCAAACGCCACCCGCCCGGGCCGGACGGTTTCTGCCCCTGGCCGTTCGGCGATCTGAACGCGCATGCCCAGGCATTCGGCCTTGCGGGCCACAGCGGCCCCCAACTCGCCATGGCCAACCACCAGCAGCGTCCGGCCGGCAAGCTCACGGATGGGATAGTCGAGAAAGCAAAAATGCGGGGCCTGCTCCCAGCGCCCTGCCCTGACGGCCTGGTGATAGTCCACCAGACGGGTATGGAGCGCCAGCATCATGGCAATGGCATGCTGGCTGACCGCCTCGGTCCCGTAGCCCCGGCAGTTCACCACCGTGACCCCGCAACGCTGGGCGGCCTCGAGGTCGATGTTGTTGACCCCGGTCGCGAGCACACAGATGAGTTCGAGCGCGGGACAGGCCTCGATGACATCGGCGCTCAGCACCACCTTGTTGACGATCGCCACCCGGGCATCACCGATGCGCGCGGCGGCATCATGGGCGCTGGTTTGATCATAGGTCACGAGTTCGTCGACCGACGACTCAAGCCCGGTGAAATCCAGATCGCCGATATCCAGGGTCTCTCGATCGAGTAATACCGCCCGTGTCATGCCCATCTCTTCCCCCTTGACTGATCAAGTCGCCCGGCGTCGGGTTATGCACAGTCATCGTGCAAGTGGCGCTCCGTCCCCCAGCGCGAGAGCAAGGATGAACGGGTTGGGCGAATTTGACAATGCAAAGTATGCGAAAAACTGCGTAAAGAACTGATTAATAAGAAAAATAAACGAACTGGTGAAAGTTCCATCATTTTAACGTAAATGCCCATCGGGCAAGGGTTTGGACCACCCATCGGTGGAGCTGTCCACAAACTTATCCACAGCTTTTGTGGACAAGTCACCACCGGTCCATTAACGCAGCAGGCGTCGCTGGGGTTTGATGGGGAGCTGGCCGCGCCAGTAAGTGATCACCAGAAACCCGAACGCCATGCCGCCCAGATGGGCAAAGTGCGCGACCCCCGACATCGAGCCGGTGACACCGGCATACAGCTCGAACGCGCCGTAGAGCACAACAAAGTACTTTGCCTTGATGGGAATGGGCGGGAACAGCAGCATCAGGCGCTGTTCCGGAAACATCATCGCAAACCCGAGCAGGATCCCGAAAACCGCGCCCGATGCGCCAACGGTCGGATAGATGCTGCCGCTATCCGCCGCCATGGTCGCCACCACGAGCTGAATCACCCCCGCGCCAATCAGGCAGATAAAATAGAAACGCGCAAATGGGCGGGACCCCCAGAATTGCTCCAGCGCGGTGCCGAACATCCAGAGCGCGAACATATTGACGAATAGATGAAACAGCCCGCCGTGCAAAAACCCGTAGGTAAGCAGCTGCCAGAACGCGAATCCGGGGATGCCGCCGAAGCGATCGGTCATGCCCTCGGTGCCAAGCGGCCATAGCCCGAACCCCATGATGACCGCCGGGCCCAGGAGCATGTAGGCCAGAAAGGCCAGGCCGTTGACCACCAGCAGGCTCATGACCACAGGCGTGTCGCTGGCGTTTAGGGGTGTCATTGGGCGCATGCCCGCCATCATACGGGCAGCCTGTGGGCGGACGCCACTTGTCCGTCCGCACCGCCGGGGGTAGCGTGCCGATGAGCTCAACGAAGGATCACCCAACATGGCCGACCCAACCGGCATCACCACCCATCCACTGCGCGAAGCGCTGATCAAAGAGGCGCATGCGCGGCCATTCCAGAGCCTGGAAACCCCGCTCCGCGTCTCGCAACTGGTGCTGCACACCGGCACCCGCGGCCGAAGCGCCGAGGTCAGCCACATGCAGGCGCTGTGCGAACGGCTTGATCACGCCCCACCGCCGGCGGATGCCGGGAATTTTGTCGTGCAGGGACGCGGGTTTCGTCTGCGCTGGGAGCGCCACACTGAGTTTTCGACCTACACGGTGTTCGCCGACGGCATGGGCGCGGATCCTTTCGATCAACCCGCCGTTGGAGCGTTGCCCGATGATTGGCTGGGCGCCCTCCCCGGCGACCTGCTTGCGGCCATGCACGTTGCGGTCACCGACGGCGGTGAGACGCCGCTCGACAGCGACACGCTGGGCCAGCAGTTTCATCAGGAGAGCCTTGCCGGCAGCAGCTGTGCCGGCGGTGCGGCCAGCGTCTGGACCGACTTTCTTGCCGACGAACAGGGTTTTGTGCGCTTTCTGGTGGTCAACGACCGGCTCAACCCGATGCAGGCGGGCCGGTTGGTGCAACGACTCCTCGAGCTCGAGACCTATCGGATCATGGCATTGCTGGGCTTTCCGCTCGCGCGGGAGCTCTCGCCGGATATTTCTGATATGGAAACCCGGCTCGGCACGCTGATGGACCGTCTCTCGACGGTGTCTGATCTGGCCGACGAGCGAGAGTTGCTCACCGCGTTGTCAGAGCTCTCGGCCCGGGTCGAGCGGCTCATGGCCCGGACCAATTTTCGCTTCAGCGCCACCGCCGCCTACGGCACGCTGGTCCGGCGCCGCCTCAACGCGCTACGTGAACAACGCATCGAAGGGGTCAGTACGCTGGATGAGTTCATGGAGCGGCGGCTGGCGCCGGCCCTCGATACCTGCGTACACATGGGCGAGCGCCTGGAGCGGGTTTCAAAGCGCCTCAGCCGGGCGGCCAATCTGCTGCGGACCCGGGTGGATGTGGCACTGGAGGCACAGAACCGGGACCTGCTCGAGTCGATGAACCGACGCGCGAGACTGCAGCTGCGGCTCCAGGAGACCGTTGAAGGGCTGTCGGTGGTCATCCTGAGCTACTACACGGTCTCGCTCATTAGCTTTGCCTTCAAAGGCCTCGGCGCCGCCGGCCGCATCCCCAACCCGGACGTGGCCACGGCACTGAGCATTCCGGTGGTCGTGACGGTGGTCGCACTGGGTGTGCGTTTTGTCAGGCGACGTGTCATCCGTGACGATGCTGACGCCGGCTGAATGGCGGGCCTCACTGCGCCGGCGCTGGCCCCTGCTCTGGCGGGGCGCCGTTGCCGTGGCCGTGGTAATCGGCCTGAGCGTTGCCTGGGAGGTCTACAACCTGGGGGCGTACGCCGAGCTCTCGCGGCTGCTCGAGCTGGGGGCCGGCCTGCGTCAGCAACCCTGGGCGATCCCTACCATCCTGCTTGGCTACATCGCAGCCGGGCTGGCCTTCTTGCCCCTGACCGTGGTCGTTGTCGCCACCATCCTCGTCTATGGGCCGCTCGGCGGATTCACGCTGGCCACGGCGGGCACCCTGGCAACCGCGGTCAGCGGATTCATCCTGGGCCGGGCCCTGGGCGCAGAGCCTCTGCGTCGCCTCGGCGGCCCGACCCTGCATCGGCTCAACGCCCAGGCCGAGCGGCACGGGGTGATGATCATCACGGCGCTGCGGATCATGCCGGTGGCCCATTTCCATGCGGTCAGCGTGTTGGCGGGGGCCTCACGCATCCGGCCCGGCGCCTATATCACCGGGACATTGGCCGGGACCGTCCCGGGCATTGCCGCGATTGCCGCAGTGGGCAATCAGGCCAAACGGTTTCTGGTCGACCCGAATATCGCCGGACTGCTCGTGCTCGCCGCGCTGGCTGGATTGAGTCTGGCGGTGTTCTACGGGCTCAGACGCTGGCTGGGTCGCTACACCGGTGAGGATTGACTGGTCTCGGGCAGCAAAGGCCATTAGAATTCGCAGCCAAAATCCAATCAACACGGGAGGTTCCGGAGACCATGGACAGAATCGGACAAATGGAGCGCACTATCGCGCGTCTTACCAGCCCCGGCCGGGGCATTCTCGCCGCCGACGAGAGCTACCCCACCATCACCAAACGCTTGTCCGACCATGGCATCGAATCCACCGAGGAGAACCGGCGCTTCTACCGCAGCCTGCTGGCCACCACTCCGGGCGTCGAGGCGTACGTCAGCGGGATCATCTTCTTCGAAGAGACCCTCGGGCAGAAAACCGATGAGGGAGTCCGGATTCCGGAGGCATGCGACCGCCAGGGCATCGTCCCGGGCATCAAGGTCGACAAGGGCCTGACCGAGCTGCCGGGCACCGACGGCGAGAAGATCACCCAGGGGCTGGATAACCTCGGCGACCGGCTCGACGGCTATCTGGAACAGGGCGCGCTCTTTACCAAATGGCGCAATGTCTACGCGATCACCCCGAGCACACCCAGCCGCCAGTCACTCGAGACCAACGCCGAGGTGCTGGCGCGCTATGCCGCGATCGCCCAGTCCCGGGGCATGGTGCCCATCGTCGAGCCCGAGGTGCTCATGGACGGTGACCACGACATGGCGCGCTGTGCCGAGGTGACCGAGGCAGCGCAGAGCGCGGTCTTCGAGGCGCTGCGTCGCCATCGGGTCATCCTCGAGTGCATGATTCTCAAGCCCAACATGGTCTTGCCGGGCAAGTCGCAGTCACGCCCCAGTGTCGAAGCCTGCGCCGAAGCTACCCTCAAGGTCCTGCGACGGACGGTCCCGGCGGCGGTGCCAAGCATCAACTTCCTCTCCGGCGGTCAGACCAGCGAGGAAGCCACCGCGCATCTCAACGCCATGAACCGCGCGGACGGCCCCCGGCCCTGGGTGCTGAGCTTTTCCTACAGCCGGGCGCTGCAGAATCCGGTCCAGGCCGCGTGGCAGGGCGACCCAGCCAACCAGGGGGCCGCCCAGAAGGCGTTCCTCAAACGTGCCCGGCTGAACTCGCTGGCGCGCAACGGCCAGTACGAATCGGCCATGGAGCAGGAATCGGCCTGACGATCCAGGGCCTGGCCCGACGCCCGATCGACCTCGGGCGTCGGGCCGTCACAGCGCGACGCCGCCCTATCCGGCGTCAGCGCACCAGCACAAAGAACGCGCCATTGCCCCGGCGGATATTCAAAAGCAGTTGATCCTGCGCCGCGGCACGGGCACGCAGGTCATCCAGGCTTTCCACGGCCTTTCGGTTGACCGAAGTGATGACATCCCCGGGCTGGAGAAACTCCGCTGCCGGACTGCCGGGCTCGACGCTTGCCACCAGAACCCCGCGGACCTTGCCGAACAGCGGTGAGCGCTCGTTGAGCTCGCTGAACGTGGCACCGGCCAACCGCGGATGAACCGTGGCGGCGTTATCGATGTTGCCCGTCTGCGGGTCGGCAATGGTGGCACGGACCCGGGTGGTTTCGCCGTCGCGGAAATAGGTGATCGAGATCTCCTCGCCGATCTGCCGAAGCCCGATGATATTGGCCATGGCGTTGGCATCGGCCACCGGCTCGCCATTGATGCGGACGATCACATCACCGGCCTGCAGCCCCGCCGAAGCCGCCGGTGAGTTCGGGGTGATCTGAGCGATCAGGGCGCCGGCGGTGCGATCGATATCAAAGGCCTCGGCAATCTCTGCGGTCAGGTCCTGCACCCGAACCCCCAGTATCCCGCGGCGCACCTCACCGTATTCAACAATCTGCTCCATGACCGACCGCGCCATATTGGCCGGGACGGCGAAGCCGATCCCGATGTTACCCCCACCCCGCGAGAGGATGGCGGTGTTGATGCCCACCAGTTCACCGCGAAGATTGATCAGCGCACCGCCGGAGTTGCCGGGATTGATCGAGGCATCGGTCTGGATGAAGCTTTGCAGACGGATGTCCCGGTTACCCGGCAGGGTGCGATCGAGCCCGCTGACCACGCCCGTGGTGACCGTATGATCCAGCCCGAACGGATTGCCGATGGCGATGGTGTAGTCGCCAACACGCAGCTCACCCGAGTCCGCCATGGGCAAAGCGGTCAGGTCATCGGCCTGAACCCGTAACACGGCAATATCCGTCGCCGGATCCGAGCCCACCACCTGGGCATCGAGTTCGCGGCCGTCGTTGAACGCGACTTTCACCCGATCGGCATTGGCGATGACATGGTGATTGGTCAGGATGGTGCCGGCGCTGGCATCCACCACCACCCCCGAGCCCAGGGACTGCACCGCCCGCTGCCTGGGCTGTTCCGGGACATCGAAAAAGCGACGGAAGAACGGGTCGTTGAAAAGCGGATTGGACTCTGCCTCGACCATCCCGGATGTCGCGATATTGACCACCGCCGGTGAGACCTCCTCGATCAGCGGCGCCAGGCTCGGGACGCTGCCATCATCGGGGTCGATGATCTGTGCGCCAGCCAACGCCGGTGCCATGACGGCGAGGACAACGAGCATCCAGGCGGCGAGCCGTTGTGATATGCCGGACGAACCCTCTCGATCCATACAAGCCTCCTCGATTCATTTATCACGCAGATGGTGGTCGGGCGGTTTTTTTTCAAGCCCGGACCCAGCCCTTGCGCCCATTTACAAACCCCGCCGCATGCCCGCAGGCTGCAAGGATCAATTCCCGACGGGAGATCTCAATGGCAGAGGGCAATCGCCGAACCGCCTTGATCGTTGTCGACATGCAGCCGGATTTCATGGAGGGCGGTCCGCTCGCCACCGAGGATGGCAGCGCGATCATCCCCGATATCCGGGCACTGATGTTGAGCGGGCAATATACCGACATTGTCGCGACACAGGACTGGCACCCGGCCGGCCATGTCTCGTTTGCCAACAGCCACGACGCCGAGCCCTTCACGGTCACCCAGCTCTATGGCCATGACCAGGTGCTCTGGCCCGATCATTGCGTCCAGACCACACCGGGCGCCCAACTCCACGCCGATCTGCCCTGGGAGATGGCAAGCGTGATCATTCGCAAAGGCGAGGACCCCTGGGTCGATAGCTACAGTGGCTTTGCCAACAACTGGGACGCCGCCGGCGAACGCCCCCCCACCGGGCTTGCCGGATGGCTGCGCGAGCGCGGCATCACCGCGGTGGACTGCTGCGGGCTGGCGCGGGATTACTGCGTCAAATGGACCGCCGAAGACGCGGTTGCGATGGGCTTTGAAACCCGGTTTCTCTGGGATCTGACCCGACCGGTGGACAGTAACGCCGATACCGATGTGCGCACCGCGCTGGATCAGGCCGGCGTTGGCGTTATCCGTGGCGATGGGCGGAGCCAGCCGTCCTGAGCGACGACCGCCACCCGCGGTGTTTAATGCTCGCGGGTGGCGCTGAACTCGATATCCGGCCAGCGCTCTTCGGTGAGCTGCAGATTGACCCGCGATGGGGCGATGTAGGTAAGCGCGCCAGAGACATCCTCGGCCAGATTCTCCGCCTGCCGGTCCCGGAATCGAGCCAGCATCTTCTCATCCGGGCAATACACCCAACGCGCCGTCGAGACCCCCACCGGCTCGAACAGGCACTCGACGCCGTATTCGTGCTTAAGCCGAAAGGCGACGACATCAAACTGCAGTGCCCCGACGGCACCGACAATCAGATCGTTACCGGTCAGTGGCCGGAAAAGCTGAGAAGCGCCCTCCTCGCATAGCTCCACCAGGCCTTTTTGCAGCGCTTTCATGCGCATCGGGTCCTTGAGCACCGCGCGACGGAAAAGCTCCGGGGCAAAATTGGGGATGCCGGCGAATTTCAGCGCCTCGCCCTGGCTGAAGGTGTCACCGATCTGAATGGTGCCGTGGTTATGGAGCCCGATGATGTCGCCCGGATAGGCGGTCTCGACATGATCCCGATCCGAGGCCAGAAAGGTGATGGCGTTGGCGATTTTGACATCCTTGCCAATCCGTACATGCCGGATTTTCATGCCCTTTTCGAACGCACCCGAGCACACCCGCATGAACGCGATCCGGTCGCGATGGTTGGGATCCATATTGGCCTGGATCTTGAAAACGAAACCGGTGAATTTGCCCTCTGACGCCTCGACCGTGCGAGTCGCCGTCTCCCGTGGCTGGGGCGGTGGCGCGTGCTCGACAAACCGATCGAGCAGCTCCTGCAGGCCGAAGTTGTTGATCGCCGAGCCAAAAAACACCGGTGTGAGCGCCCCGCGGCGGTAAGCCGCGACATCGAAGGCGTTGCCCGCCTCCTGCAGGAGCTCGATTTCGCCGCGCAGCTCGTCGGCCTGATCACCCAGCACCTCATCCAGCCGGGGGTTGTCCAGTCCCTGGATGATCTCGCCCTGCGCAATGGCCCCCTGGTGGTTGGCGTCGTAGAGATGGACCTGGTCATCGAGCAGATTGAATACCCCACGAAAGCGTTTCCCCATGCCGATGGGCCAGGTCACTGGCGCACACCGGATCTGGAGGATGCGCTCGACCTCGTCCATCAGATCCATGGGGTCGCGGCCCTCGCGGTCGAGCTTGTTCATAAAGGTCATGATCGGCGTCGACCGCAGCCGGCAGACTTCCATGAGCTTGATGGTGCGCTCTTCGACGCCCTTGGCCGCATCGATGACCATCAAGGCCGAGTCCACCGCCGTCAGTGTCCGGTAGGTATCTTCCGAGAAATCCTCATGCCCCGGTGTATCGAGCAGGTTGACCATCCGGTCGCGGTAGGGGAACTGCATGACCGACGAGGTCACCGATATGCCGCGCTCTTTTTCCAGCTCCATCCAGTCCGAGGTGGCGTGGCGGTTGGATTTACGCCCCTTGACGGTGCCGGCCAGCTGGATGGCGCCGCCAAAGAGCAGCAGTTTTTCGGTAACCGTTGTCTTACCCGCATCGGGGTGGGAGATGATGGCAAAGGTACGGCGGCG